>JAJQFD010000022.1 GCA_021201335.1 Bacteroides sp.
TGCAAAGGAAAAATAAAAATTTTATATAAACTAATTATGAACATCTACTTAATAATAAAGATATAATAGTATTATCTCATATATTCCTAGATACTTTTGAAAAGATTAATAAAGGTGCTACAGTATTTATGAGCCTTATCTTTGATTTTGAAAAATTTCAAGATATGCATAATAGTCCCATCAGATTATTTCTTTATGCATTGGAAGAGTATGGTTATGACATAAATATATCTGGAGTAAATAGAAGGTTGTTTTTTAATGAAAAAGGTAAAATAATGAGTAATAAATTAAAAGAATGGAGACCTGAAGGCAAAGCCGAAAGTTTTGGGATTTTTGCTGGAAGTTATAAGAATACTCATTTCTTTTATTCCATTAATGTAGAAAATTATCTGGATGATTTAAGAAAGAATAAAATATAACCAACAATATAAGACATATTTCTTTGTCCTTTAAGAGCTCACTTCGGTGAGCTTTTTTTGTATCCAAACATTTATAGTATGCTCATACAAAGTGATAATATGTCTCCTGCCGAATTCATCCGCGCCATACTGGAACGGGACGCCCGTAACATCTACTGGGCGTAATCTCTCATTGTATCTCAGAGTGTTTATATACACCATAGATCCCTGAAAGCTTTTCAAAGATTGAAGCGGTTTAGAGGGCGTTCAGGCAATTTGGAAAGATCCCTTGCCAGTCCGGATTTCTATATGAAATCAGAAGGAGAACATTTCGGAATGGCAGCGAATTACCCGCTTTATATTCGTTTTCTGGATATGAAACGGCGGGGTAATTGGCATATATATAACGCGCCGGTATACGGAATTTTATATAATAATACACTTCCCGATATTAAATATAAATATGGAGAGTACGTTGCAGATGTGGTATGTGATGCCCTTCGCAAAGCTTTTCAAAAATATAACAAGTAACATTATGGCCAAATTACGTGACGATCAAATCAAATGGGTACTGAGTTTGGATGCCAAAGGCGTTCAATCGGAAATAGTGAAAATATCTTCTAAAAGCAAAGAACTTGCAGATGATAATAAAAGGCTGAAAGATGAATTAAAGAAAGTCAGCAAAGAGATGGCGAAGGCTGAGAAAGAAATGCTGAAAGCCGAAAAAGCGATGAAGAAGGCCGAAGAAAAGATGTTGAAACTTAAAAAAGCCGGCAAAGAAAATAATGAGGAATTTGAAAAAGCGAGTAAAACTTATAATGATATTTCTACGAAAGTGGAAAACTACCGGAAATAGCTTGATTCTAGTAACAAGCAAATCGACAAAACAATAAAAATATCAAACAGAATGACGCTCTCATCAATGAAATGGTCCGTACTCTTCGCCTGGAAGAAATGACCATGAGCCAGCTTAAAAAAAGAGCGAAAGATCTGGAAATACAACTGAATAATACCGCCAAAGCCACGAACCCAAAGGAATATAAAGAACTGGAAACTCAATTGGAAGCCGTTCGTCAGCGGATGGGTGATTTAAAGGGAGGTAGCCAATCTACTTTTTCGGTGCTTAAAGGTGGGCTTGCAGTGCTGGCTGGCAACCTGATGACGAAGGCTGTTGATAAGCCGAAAGAATTAGTTTCGGAAGGTGTTGAATTTGTGAAGATAGGCATCGATATGGCTAAAAATGCTGAAGGGCAAATCAGAGCTTTTAAAAACTTCTCCGACAGTACCAGACTGATGCAAAACCTTAAAAAAGCTACCAGCGGCACCGTGAGCGAACTCAAACTTATGAATAACACCCTCCGTGCGAAAGAGTTAGGGGTTCCCGTGGAAGAATTAGCCACTTTAATGGATTTCGCACGCCGACAAGCTCAGAAGCTTGGTAAAGATGTGGATTATATGACGAACTCAATTGTGGACGGTTTGGGCAGAAAATCTACATTGGTTCTGGATAACCTGGGACTATCAGCTACCCGAGTACAAGCAGAAGTAAAAAAGAGCGGAGATTTAACCCAGGGGGTAATTAAGATTGTGAATGAGGAACTACAAAAGCAAGGGGATTACGTGCTAACCGCTGCTGACAAAGCCTCACAGGCCGCCGCTAAATGGGAAGATGCACAATTGAAAGTCGGACAAAGATTCATGTGGCTTGGAGAACTATGGGATAATTTAAAATCTACCATCGCAGATCAAATAGTAAAATTAGTGGGTGAAACTCGCTCTTTAACGGAACAATTTGATGATCAACTTACGACGGTAGCAAAACTCGAAATAGAAATTAACCCATTGATTGAAGACTACAATGCTTTAAAGGGTAAAACCAATCTAAGTACGAAGGAACAGAAAGAATTAAACAAGATTATGAAAACTATCTCAAATACCATTCCAGGTGTTACAACTGAGATTGATAAATATGGTAATGCGCTGAGTATTAATGTAGAGAAAGTAAAAGAATTTATTGAAGCTGAAAAAGTTAGGTTACAGTGGCTTAATAAAGCCGAAATTGAATCACTACAAAAGCAAAAAGAAAAAATAACTAAAGAAATTGAAACACAAAATAGAATATCAGAAGAAGGGAAAAAAATATATAGAGGAGGATTCGCATCTTCCTCAGTTGAATTTGACAAAAGTGATAAAACTTTGCTAGAGGCACGAGCAGCAGCGGAAGAATTAGGAAAAGACTTGGAAGGACTTGAATTATAACTTGCTCATCTGCAAGGAAAAACTTTCGTGGATGAACAAATAAATGCCCAAATAAATATACTAACCAACACCCGAAAATTCCGGGAAATGAACCTGAAAGAATTGGAATCCTGGATTAAAGATGAAAAAACGCCAAAGATGAATACCTGACACTCGCTAACCAAATATACGATGAAAGAAAAGGAACCAATCCGGACGGAAACAATGAAAACAAAATCCTACAAGCCGAACGCAAAGCTCTTTCTGCCATGCTCGAAAAACTCGAAACCACTCACCAGGAAAAAATGGCGGGAATCAAGAAGTCGTATCAGGAGGGTGATATCAAGTCTGAGTCAGAATTCGAACGCAAGAAGTTTTCCCAGGAGCAAGCCTATTACCTGTTGAGTGAAGACAGTCTGAAAAAACACCTGAAGAAAGTAACCAGTGAAGAAGTAAAAAGCGATATCCTTAACCGGTTATCCGAATTACAAAACAAACAATTAGACCAACAAATCAAATACCAGGCCGAACTGGAAAAGATCATACTGGCAGCCAACCCGGAAGCCCGGGAGAAACAGGAGTACGAAAAACGGCTGCGCGATCTCGATTTGTTTGGTAAAACCCGTCAGGATCTGGAAAAAGAACTGCTCACCGCCGAAACAGAGCAGGAAAAAGAACTGATACAGAAACGAATGGAAGCTCTGGAACTGTTGGAGAAACAACACCAGGATAACTTATTCGCCATCCGCCGGGAAGCCAAAATGCGGGAAAATAAACAGGGCCAGGAAGAATTTGAGAACTCCTTCGCTGACAAGAAAAGCAGCAATGAGGAAGAGCTATCAAAACGGGAACAGGAATTTACCCTCCAAAAAGGATTGGGGTTATTAAGTGACAATGAAGCCTTTAACGCCGAAGTGGAAATACACCGCTTGCGCCTGGAAATGATTCAGGAAGAGATCGACGCCCGCAAAGAAGCCGGTTTGGAAACCAGCAAGCTAACGAAACAGTACCTGAAAGGAGAACAGGACCTGACTAAACTGTACGTTAGGGAATTTAACCGACGTGCGAAAGAGTACACACAGTACGGGGAGGAAATTGGAACAGTAGTCGGTAACGTGATTTCCGGTCAGGAAGATGCCTTGCAAGCATTTTCAGATACGATGATTGATATCTTGTTTGATACAATTACTCAAATTATTAATGCGGAGATTATGAAAGTAATGGCTACTGGTACGGGTGCCATGGCGCGCGCTACTGCTGAGCAAATCGCATCCGGTGGGTTTGCCGGGATAGCAAAAGCGGCTGTTCTCACGGGGTTGATTGCTGCCGCCATGACAGTCGCCCGTTCCGCGTTGAAAGGATTGATCGGCAAGAAATCTTCTTCTTCCAGTTCTGCATCCGGGACTGGGGAAAGAGTGGTAAACAGCGGCTTTGCAGAAGGTGGTTATACGGGTGCTGGCGGAAAGTACGAAGTAAAAGGTCAACTTCCCGATGGTTCACTCTACCATGGGGATGAATACATCATTCCCAAAGAAGAATTCCGCAATCCGGTTTTCGCTCCCATGATACGCGCTATTGACAACTCCCGCCGGCAACGCACGCATAAGAACCCCCTACCCGATGGATATGCAGAAGGTGGTTATACCGGAGATGAGAACACTAGTGATAGTGTTAATACGGTGAGCCAACAAAATTTTGATAACATGAGCTACACACTCGAAAAATTAAATTTTGCGGTCACTAAGCTAATGGATAAAGGCGTCTGGGTGAATTATTATGAATTCGAGAGCGCCCAAAAAACAGTTGAGAAATCACGGAAGAATGCATCAAAACGATAAGTCATGGAAATTGAAAATAAAAAAGGAATCTTCGATATTGATCCGGAAACCGAAATCTCTATTGAGCATACCAATCCTCTTCTTAGCGAACAGGGAAGTATGTCCTTACCTTATAGCCTGAAACGAACAGCCAAGAATGATTACCTGATGGATTTCCCGCATAAGTATGAGAGGGCTTACCAGTACCAGCTAAAACAACAGGTAAACTTAAGGGCCGGGGTGCTCAATGAAATTGCCCGTATGGAAATGCTGTCAGTAACTTCCGATACGCTGGATGTGGTGTTTTACCTGTATGAATCATCCTTTTACAGCCAGGTGAAAGAAGTGAAACTAACGACTATTTTCGACGGGATAAAAAGGTTTTTCCAGCCCGAATCAGTCCCGCAGGAGGAAAGGGTAAGCCATATCCTAAATATGTTTGAACAGATGATCTTTTCGGAACCCGATTTGGAAGGAGACTTTACCGTATTTCCGGTGGCTGTGAATGCGGAATTATACCCGATGTCTCTCTCATTGAATGTGGGTGGAACGACCAAACCGCAGGAAATGATCAACGAGGTATATCTCTATCATAATACGGCTACGGATACATACGAAAAGAGATATAGCCCTCAATATCCCTATCAATACACCGACGATGATGATAATATAATCTCTATACCGAAAGGTTACGGTGCTTCTCCTTTCCTTCGCTTCGGGTATGTACTGCGTAAAATCTTTGAATACTTCGACCTGAAACTTGAACCTACCATCTTCGAAACCAACCCTTCTTTCCGGAAATGGTGCCTGGTGCATAACACGATGGATGCTATTCTACCCGGGTATTTTATTGAAAGCCAATTAGTTCCCGATTGCACGGTTAATGAATTTCTGGAAGTCATCCGGGGGATGTTTGGTGATTTCTTCATCGACATGTATTCCAAAACAGCCAGACTGGTGTTCTTTAACGATTTGATGGATGCGGAACCGGACATGGATCTCACGGAGTACCTCACAAGCCCGTACACAAAAATCGAATACAGCACGCCCAAACAGGTAAAACTAACGGTAGAAAAAAGCACGGAACTGGCTGATACAGCTACGGACACCTACGAAGAATTTAAGAAAAAGTATCAGGATTATAAACCCGTAGTTCCTGAACCTTTTGATGATGAACCGGGGGTTTATCCTATCTATAATCACAACTCCATCTGGAAGTTGAGTAAGTTCCCTTTTGGCCCGTTGTTTTATTTCAAAACAGACTGGATCAGTTCCATGAATTTTGATTATTACACCGAAGATGAGCTGGAATACGAAGAACATAAATTTGCGGGTGATGCAATAGGCACAACTGCGGTAGTTACCGGAAATGATGCCTTAAAAACCCGGTACATTGCTCCGGTGATTGAAACCATGCGCAACCTCAATTCACTGATTGTTATCGACGGTAAAAAGATCACGGAGGAAACCACCGAATGCCCTATCATGCTGAGAATTGAAGATTTCTGGAAAGGTAATCGTACCGGCATTCATTCCAATGTAGATGGATTTCATCCGGATGGCAATCCCCCCCGCCGTGTACAGCAGTCTACTGCTCTGGGATGAAAAAGGCATCTTTAAAACCTTCTGGCAAAGGTATGATGAGTTATTAAGAACTTCCTTTCACCAGGTAACTTATACCGCCCGGATACCGATGTCGGTTTTGCAGAAGTTTAGGTTTGACCGTAAAAAGATCATCAACGGGCAACCCTTTATTGCCGAATCACTAAAGTATAATATAACGGATCAGGAAGTTGTGGAAGTGGAAATGTTGTTCCGGACGATTAAGAAGTATAAGAAATAATGAAAGTTAAATTTGTAATTCCTAAAAATAATGATGTATTTTTGCTCATATAAAATATTAAAGATGGAAAATAAGAATCTTTACATAAAGAAAATAATTATCAAGAAATTATTTGGTTTTAAAGATATTGAGTGGAATTTATTCGATGACGTCAATATATTAGGGGGTAAAAACGGAAGCGGTAAATCTACCGTTATCAAGATTGCTTATGACTTAATAGTCAGACATGACATCTATAAATATGCCCATCTGTTTGAGAGTGTATATATTTAT
>JAJQFD010000029.1 GCA_021201335.1 Bacteroides sp.
ACCTGTAACCGGCTGATCCGTAGTCAGCTACTCTATTCAGTTGAGCTACGCGGCCTTTTTGATTTAACGAGTGCAAAGATACGGCTTTTCTGTTAAACAACAAGCTTTTCACCTCATTTTTTAGATTTTTATTCGATGAAACGGTTGTTAAATAATTGCCAACCTAATGTCAATCCGGCATTCCATTCTTTAGAAGGAGAACTATAATGATTCACATACGCAGATATGCTTCCAAAGGGCAACTGAAAGATTAAAGAAACTTCTCCAAAATATTCTAATCTGGAAAATGCTTTGCCGTAATAGGCATTATTCAAGGAATTTCTTTCAATGGGATAAATAGGCATAAACCCATAAAATTCACCCCGAAGATGAAACATATTATTTAAATGATAAATGGGTCTTATTCCAGCCGCCATATATTGATTCGCACGAAAGGCTTCATTATAAGTTAATTTGCTATAAGGAGTAGGAGCAAATTCTCCAGCCTGAAGAAGGGTAGCAGTATAATTCTCCGAAAAATTCTTTGAAGCATATAAAGCTTCAAAGTAAGTTCCCAATGTGAATTTATTATTAATTTTATGGTAATCTTCCCGGATATAAGATATTTGTAACCAGGAATGACTTTTCTTGTAAAAGGAAGTTGGGTTAGCTTCACTTATACCTGGATAGAATCGTTCCTTTCCAGTATAAATTTGAGCAATTAATGACTCATGATAGCCACTCGTGGCATATTGTTTGCTATTAAGGGTACTACCATTAATACTGATTGAACCTCCAAATAGCATATATTTGCTTTTATCATATTTATATTCGTCAAAATTAATAACGCTTCCCTGAAAATAGCGATCTTCAAATCGGGCAACTCCTATGCCAAATTCAGCCCGTTTACTGGAAAGGAAAGGCAAAGCTACCTTAAGCTTTACAAAACGTTCATCCTTTTTATTAAAAGCTGGTTTATCTCTTCCAAAAATTTTATCTTTTTTAAAATAATCAAAGGTACTGATCGAAGTTAGTAAGCGATAGGATGTTGGAATCTTTGTTGGAAAATCAATTTTTGCCATAAATTGTGCATTATTATAAATCTTCCCAATCTGACCATCAAATAAAAACTCTTTAGAATAGTAATTCAAATCCTGATAATTCAAGCCAAAATATATTTGATTCGAACTAGTGGTGGACACATTTCCTCCAAAAAGAATCGATAAATTAGGTTTCATTTTGACCTTTAAATGAAGGTCGAATATATCTTCATCTTCACGATATATAGCCGTCGGAACAATTTCAGATATAATATTACCAGAAAGCAAACGAAAATATGCCAATTTTACCATTTCATAACTCAAGACCTCATTATCTGAAGCCTTGAATTCTTTTTTTATGTAAGCCTGTTGCTGTGAATTAGCTCCATCTATTATCAAATTTTTAAATCGCAGTTCTGGATAAGAACTGCGATAAACCATCCTTCTCAAACGGAGATTGTCTATGTTTACCCGACGATTAATCCGGGTTTTAATTGAATCCATCATTTCAAGAGTATGATCATATCCTATTTTCTCAAGTTCATCTAATCGATGAAAATCCATTAATGTTACATCATCATAACTGAAAGTCAACAGAATGCCTAATGAATCAGCCATTGTATAATCCGTTTTCTGCATGACCATATTATCTATCTGGCTCATTAGGTCTCCCTCTTTAGGTCTGGCTGGATTTTTGGCAACAACACTTCCAATAATTATATCTGGATGAAAATCATTCACCATTACATCTGTGGGGAAATTGTTATATATTCCTCCATCATATGCTAAAATACCATTAATTGAAATAGGTTTAAACATGAAGGGAAAACTCATTGAAGCACGTACTGCATCTCCTAGATCTCCATTCCCCAAAACTATTTGTTCTTTATGGTAAACATCAGATGCGACACATTTAAAAGGAACAAAAAGATGATTAAAATCTCCTTTACAAGCAGCTGTGGCAGAAGCAAACATTTCAATAAATGCCAAATTCATTTGAATTGGATTAACAATATGAGTAGGGAGTATCTGAGGTTTGAGACTTAAAGAATCCTTGAGTGGTATACGGATATTAAAAAAATCGGGAGTTGGCAAATTTTGTTTGAAATAATACATATAATCTTCTTCCACAACTCCTGAATACCATCGTTTAAAATCGTCTGATGCAAACAATTCTTCCATGTCATCAGGAGAATACCCCATCGCATATAACGAACCTACAATTGCTCCCATGGATGTACCGGTTATATAGTCTATTGGAATATTATTTTCTTCCAAGGCACGAATAACACCAACATGAGTTAACCCTTTAGCACCCCCTCCACTAAGTACCAAACCGACTTTTTGTGCACTGATTTCAGATAATAGTAATATTAAAAAGAAAAAGATTGAAAATACCCTTCTCATAGAATGTTATTCGCATTTTGTACTAACCTCCAAATATAGAAAATAGTTTTTAAAGTAATTACAACTTTATAAATAAAAAGGAGTATGAGGGAATAAACTCCTCATACTCCTTTTAGCTAATGACAGTTTTTTTATATTAAATCAATTCAATACTCCGTTTTACAAAATTATTCAAAGCTTCACCTTTAAGCATATTATTTTGAAGTAATGCCAAATCTATTAATTGGCGAATGATCTTATTATCAAAAGCATAATTGGCAAAAATGGAATCTTTTTCCTTTTTCAATTCATCGGATTTTTTATTTAAATCATTCAGTTCATCTTTTTCATTTGTAGGAATTTCCTCATCCTTTTTGCCTTCATGATTTTTATTGAGTTCATTCCGACGTTCTATTACTTTATTTATTTCTTCCTGAATAGGAGCAACTTTTGTTGCACATTCTTTTTCTTCGTCTGCCAAGACACCTTTAATTAATTTATGATCTGAATTCAATACCATGTTAAACATATCTGGCATCTCTCCATAAAAACTCATTCCAGCCTGAATATTAGCCATCTCTTTCATACGACGCATATATTCGCTTTGAGTAATTGTCACCGGACTACTGTTTTCACCCATAGCTTGAGTTATAACGCTAAATTCAACTTTCTCTATTTGAGGTAGTTGACTCTTAAAAGTAGCTGATAAAGCTTCTTGTTCATCAGGCGCTAATGTATTGGTTTTCAGTTCTTCTTTAATAATTAAATGGTCAATTACATCGCTATCAACCCGAGTAAAGCGACTCTTCTCAAACTTACTTTCCAGCATGCTTACTAATGCAATATCTAATTGTCCATCCAGTAAGAGGATATTATATCCTTTATTTATAGCAGCATCAATATAAGCATATTGTTCATCTTTATTACTGGAATATAAATAAATTAGTGTTTTGTCCTTATCTGTTTGATTATCTTTTATAAGCGTGTGATATTCGTCGTATGTATAATGTTTATTATCGGTGTCAGTAAATAAAGCAAATTTCTGTGCTTTATCATAGAAATCATCTTGCGTCAACATACCATAATGAATGAATATTTTCAAGTCATTCCATTTCTCTTCAAATTGGTTGCGATCATTTTTAAAGATAGATTGCAAGCGATCAGACACTTTTTTGGTAATATGAGTAGAGATCTTCTTTACATTTGAATCACTTTGTAAGTAAGAACGCGATACATTTAACGGGATATCTGGTGAGTCAATAACACCATGTAATAGTGTCAGGAAATCGGGTACAATACCTTCAACTGAATCTGTCACATATACTTGATTACTATAAAGTTGTATTTTATTCTTGGTAAGGTCAATATTCGATTTAATTTTAGGAAAATACAATATACCCGTCAAATGAAAAGGAAAATCCACATTTAAATGGATCCAGAATAATGGCTCATCAGACATCGGATAGAGATCGCGATAGAAACTTTTATAATCCTCTTCTGTTAATTCACTTGGTTTGCGAGTCCAAAGTGGTGTTGTATTATTTATTATATTATTTTCTTCTGTATCAACTTGTTTGCCATCTTTCCATTCTTTCTTTTTTCCAAAAGCTATGGGAACTGGCAAATAACTGCAATATTTTTTTAACAAAGAAGAAATACGCGATTCATCCAAAAATTCTTTCGATTCATCATCAATATAAAGAATAATATCTGTACCGCGATCATCCTTTTTTGCATCTTCTAGCGTAAATTCTGGGCTACCATCACATGTCCATTTTACAGCTTGTGCTCCTTCTTTGTAAGATTTGGTAACAATTTCTACTTTCTTCGACACCATAAAAGCGGAATAAAATCCTAAGCCAAAGTGTCCGATGATAGCATTTGCCTCCTTTTTATATTTTTCCAAAAAATCATTAGCTCCCGAGAAAGCTATTTGGTTTATATATTTATCTATTTCATCGGCAGTAAGCCCAATACCTCTATCAGAGATAGTAATTGTTTTCTTATCCAGCTTTACGTGAATAGTCAAATCTCCCAGTTCCCCATTAAATTCTCCCATTGAAGACAATGTTTTTAGCTTTTGGGTAGCATCTACTGCATTAGAAACTAATTCTCTGAGAAAAATTTCGTGATCGCTATACAAGAATTTTTTAATAATCGGAAAAATATTATCCGTACTTACTCCAATATTACCTTTTTGCTTACTCATAATGTATTAAGTTTTTATACTATAATTGTTATTATTATTTGGGGGGATGAAAACAAAAAAAATGCCAGACCTGCGAGGCCTGACATTTTGACTCATAACCAAATTTATTAATTTTTGAGTTGAATCGTTGCAGATTCAATCTTCATTATTAACTCATTCTTTTCTATATCCAAAGAAACACCTATTGTATCACCTTCTTTCAAAACAGAGGTAATCATCAGTTCAGATAATCCATCTTCCAGATATGTCTGGATTGCCCGCTTCAAAGGACGCGCACCATATTGAACATCATATCCTTTAGTAGCAATAAACTCTTTAGCATTTTCATCAATCACCAAGTGATAACCTAATCCTTCCAAACGTTCATAAAGTCCACGTAATTCGATATCAATTATTTTTTTGATTGCTTCCAAAGGCAATTGGTCAAAAGTGATAATTTCATCGATACGATTTAGAAATTCAGGAGCAAAAGATTTATTTAATGCTTTCTGTATAACGCTTCTGGAGAATTCTGAATCATTCAGTCTGGCCTGGGTCGCGAAACCAACACCTCTACCGAAGTCTTTGAGTTGACGGGTACCGATATTTGAGGTCATAATGATTACTGTATTTTTAAAGTCCACCATACGTCCCAAACTATCTGTCAAACGGCCTTCATCCATTACTTGAAGCAATATATTAAATACATCAGGATGTGCTTTCTCAATTTCATCCAGTAAAACAATAGAATATGGTTTACGGCGTACTCTTTCTGTTAATTGTCCTCCTTCTTCATATCCTACATACCCCGGAGGTGCTCCAACCAAACGTGAAACAGTAAATTTTTCCATGTACTCGCTCATATCTATCCGAATCAATGCATCCGAAGAACCGAACATGTATTTTGCCAATTCCTTTGCCAGATGTGTTTTACCTACACCGGTTGGTCCCAAGAATAAAAATGTACCAATTGGTTTATTCGGGTCTTTTAATCCTACCCGACTACGAAGAATTGCTTTTACCAATCTATCAATAGCATCATTCTGAGCTATTACTTTAGCTTTCAAATCATCCTTCATTCCTGCTAATTTGATGCCTTCAGCTTGAGCCATACGTTGGACAGGTATTCCCGACATCATTGAAACAACGTTTGCTATATCCTCTTCATCAACAATTTCACGGTGTTCTTTTAATTTAGCTTCCCAGTTATTTTTCATAATTTCCAGTTGAGTAGATAAATCTTTTTCCTGATCCCGGAAACTGGCAGCTAATTCGTAATTTTGTGACCTTACAGCCTCATTTTTTCTGGATTTAGCTTCTTCAATTAATTTCTCTTGTTCTTCAATTTCTTTTGGTACACTTATATTAGTCAGATGTACCCGTGAGCCTGATTCATCCAAGGCATCAATGGCTTTATCAGGAAAATTACGGTCTGTAATATAACGATCCGTTAACTTGACACATGCTTCAAGAGCCGCATCCGTATAAGACACATTGTGATGATCTTCATACTTTTCCTTGATATTCCGAAGAATTTGCAATGTTTCTTCAGGAGTAGTCGGTTCAACCAATACTTTTTGGAAACGACGTTCCAGAGCACCATCTTTTTCAATGTTTTTCCTGTATTCGTCAAGAGTCGTAGCACCTATGCATTGTATTTCTCCTCGTGCCAATGCAGGTTTCAGCATATTAGCAGCATCCATAGAGCCAGCTGCAGAACCAGCACCTACAATTGTATGTATCTCGTCAATAAATAAAATTACATGTGGGTTTTTCTGTAATTCATTTAAAATAGATCGAATACGCTCTTCAAATTGTCCACGATATTTAGTTCCCGCTACTACAGATGCCATATCCAGAGCAACTACACGTTTATCAAATAAAATACGTGATACCTTTTTTTGAACTATACGAAGTGCCAAACCCTCCACAATAGCCGATTTTCCAACTCCTGGTTCACCAATAAGTACTGGATTATTCTTTTTGCGACGACTTAATATTTGTGCCAGCCGTTCTATTTCACGTTCACGGCCAACTACAGGATCAAGCTTACCTTCCTCCGCTGCTTTAGTCATGTCTGTACCAAAATTATCCAGTACAGGGGTATCATTTGCCGGTTTTTTAGATGTAGTAGCTTGCTGATGACTGCCTGAACGAGGTGCTTCCATTTCATCATCATCTTCATCATCTTCCGAAAATCCCATACCTGAAGTTATATCCGGTTGCAGAGAAAGTTGTTCAAAAACTTTCTTGTAGTCTATATTGTTTTCTTCCAGTACATTAGCTGCAACATTATTTTTATCTTTTAAAATAGCAAGTAATACATGTTCGGTATCTGCTATTCCTTTTTTTAATAAACGGGCTTCTAAGACGCACATTTTAAGTACTTTCGCTGCTTCATTAGATAAAGGAATATCTGCATTAGGTAATAACATATCATCTTGATATTTTATTAAGATATCTTCAATACGCGCTTTCACATCGGCGAGGTTTATGTTGAGTCCAGATAAAACTTCGATTGCTTTTCCCTCACCATCACGGATTAAACCAAGCAATAAATGCTCTGGTCCGATATAGCTATTCTTTAAGCGATTTGCTTCTTCTTTGCTATATACGATGATATCCGAAACTTTTTGTGAGAATTGATTATTCATAAAATATCTCCTTATTTTAAAAGGTTTTGTTTGCTATACAAATATACCATTTTTCTTGATATATTTATTAAAATTCTCTCCATTCTTTGAAAATACAAATATCGTGCCAAGTTTTTATCTTATATGTAGACCCTATATATTAAAAGAAATTTTAAACCCAATTCAGTACTCCCTTATTAAGAGTAATTGGTATTCATGAAACACTTGAATTAAAAACATTTTAAATTAGGTAAATATAAAGTATATGTAAATAATTTCATTTAAAGGACTAATTTTTAGATTTATAAATTTATAATATATAGGATTCAATTGTAAAAGCGAATATAATCAAAATCACATAAATACCCGAAGGATAGGAGTAAATTACATTCAAAAATAATATTTAATAAATACTTTTTACTTCTTTTGTATTATATTCAATTTAAATTTAACTATTACTCATTTAGTCCTTTTTTTGCCATGTTCCCATCAAAAAGGAATATTCTTACTAATAAAATGAATCCTATTCAGAATGTCTGTTCACTGGATTTTGGAGAGATTTTAGCCTATAACATTTTCTCAGAAAGCTTTTCGTATATCGTAAAAAAGCAGTAATTTAGCGTGGTTTTTTATAAGCCGTAAAATGTATAATTAATAATCTTTTTAAATGCTTGAACAAGACAGAATAATAAAGATTAACATCGAGGAGGAGATGAAGTCTTCTTACATAGATTATTCTATGTCAGTAATTGTATCTCGTGCTCTTCCAGATGTTAGGGACGGATTTAAGCCAGTTCATCGCCGAATTTTATATGGTATGATGGAACTTGGAAATACTTCAGATAAGCCATATAAGAAATCTGCAAGAATTGTAGGCGAAGTATTAGGAAAGTATCATCCACACGGGGATTCTTCTGTATATTTTGCAATGGTCCGTATGGCTCAGGAATGGGCTATGCGTTATCCACTTGTAGATGGGCAGGGAAATTTTGGATCTGTTGATGGCGATAGTCCCGCAGCTATGCGTTATACTGAAGCCCGTTTAAATAAACTCGGAGAAGAAATGATGCAGGATCTTTATAAAGAAACTGTGGATTTTGAGCCAAACTTTGATAATACATTGGCAGAACCCCGTGTAATGCCTACACGTATACCTAATTTATTAATAAATGGCGCATCTGGTATTGCCGTAGGGATGGCAACCAATATGCCGCCTCATAATCTTTCTGAAGTAATTGAAGCCTGTATTGCTTTTTTGGAAAATCAGGAAATTACCATTGAAGAATTAATGGATTATGTGAAAGCACCAGATTTTCCTACCGGAGGTTTTATTTATGGGATAAGTGGGGTACGCGAATCATATATGACTGGACGTGGCCGTGTTATAATGCGTGCCCGTGCTGAAATTGAAACAAATAGTAATCATGACAAAATTGTCATTACTGAAATTCCATATAATGTCAATAAGGCAGAATTAATCAAAAATATAGCCGATTTAGTTAATGATAAGAAGATTGAGGGTATCTCAAATGCTAACGATGAATCAGACCGTGAAGGGATGCGCATTGTGATTGATATTAAGCGAGATGCTAATGCAAGTGTTGTTTTAAATAAATTGTATAAAATGACTGCATTGCAAACTTCATTTGGCGTTAACAATGTGGCATTGGTTAATGGACGGCCGAAGACATTAAATCTACTTGATATGATTAAGTATTTCGTGGAACATAGACATGATGTTGTTATTCGTCGTACTCAATATGATTTAAGAAAGGCAAAAGAACGAGCTCATATTTTGGAAGGTTTAATTATAGCTTCCGATAATATTGATGAAGTAATCCGAATTATTCGGGCTGCTAAAACACCAGCTGATGCCATAAGCGGATTAATTGAACGTTTTGAATTGACAGAAATTCAAGCACGTGCTATTGTAGAAATGCGTTTACGGCAGTTAACCGGACTAATGCAAGATCAACTTCATGCTGAATACAACGAAGTTATGAAACAAATTTCCGGTTATGAAGAGATTCTGAATAATGATGAGCGTTGTAAAGAAGTTATAAAACAAGAATTATTGGAAGTAAAAGTTAAATATGGTGACGAACGTCGTTCAGAAATTGTATATTCATCCGAAGAATTCAATCCGGAAGATTTTTATGCAGATGATGAAATGATTATTACTATTTCTCATATGGGATATATTAAACGTACACCTTTGGCTGAATTCCGCGCTCAAAATAGAGGAGGGGTAGGCTCAAAGGGTACAGACACCCGTGATGAGGATTTTATTGAACACATTTACCCTGCTACCATGCATAATACCATGATGTTCTTTACACAAAAAGGTAAATGTTATTGGTTAAAAGTTTATGAAATTCCAGAAGGGACAAAGAATTCCAAAGGGCGTGCTATACAAAATTTATTGAATATTGATTCTGACGATGCTGTGAATGCTTACTTGCGTGTAAAAAATCTTGGTGATACAGAATTCATAAATAGCCATTATGTATTGTTCTGCACCAGGAATGGTGTAATCAAAAAAACTTTGCTGGAACAGTATTCACGTCCCAGACAAAATGGTGTTAATGCAATCACCATTCGCGAAGATGACCAAGTTATTGAAGTTCGTATGACAAATGGGAATAACGAAATAATTATTGCTAATAGAAATGGTCGCGCTATTCGTTTCCATGAAAGTGTGGTCCGTGTTATGGGACGCACAGCCACGGGAGTTCGTGGAATGCTTTTAGATGATGATGGAGAAGATGAAGTAGTGGGAATGATTTGTATCAAAGATCCTGAATCAGAATCAATAATGGTAGTTTCTGAGCAAGGATACGGGAAACGTTCAGAGCTTGAAGATTATCGAAAAACCAATCGCGGTGGCAAAGGTGTTAAAACCATGAATATCACCGAAAAAACAGGTAAACTGGTGACAATCAAATCTGTAACGGATGAAAATGACCTAATGATTATCAACAAATCAGGAATTACCATCCGATTAAAAGTTTCTGATGTAAGAATAATGGGACGTGCTACTCAAGGAGTACGGTTAATTAACCTTGAAAAACGGCACGATCAGATTGGTTCAGTTTGCAAAGTTACTTCAGAACAATTGGATGAAGAAATTCTAAATGAATCCGAAGAGAATCGAAATGAGGAAGAATAGACATATTACTAATTTTTAATTTTAAAATCATGAAAAGAGTATTTATTTTAGTGGCTTTATTTACAATGGCAACTCTTTCTTATAGCCAGGAAAAAGCCGTAAAAGATGCAAGAGCTGCCAATACGAGCTCGGATTTCACCAAAGCAAGACAGTTAATACAGGAAGCTTTGGATAATCCGGAAACTCAAAATGACCCCGAAACCTGGAATGTGGCTGGGTCAATTGAAAAAAATTACAATGCTAAAGAAACAGAAAAGGCATATCTGAGAAAACCTTATGATACATTAGGGGTATATAACAGTGTTTTGGATATGTTCAAATACTTTCTGAAAACCGATGACTTAGCACAAATTCCAAATGAAAAGGGAAAAATTAAAAATAAGTACCGGAAAACTAATGCCGCTTCTTTGGTTGCTGAACGTCCCAATTTAATTAATGGCGGAATACAGTATTTTAATCTGAATGATGATAAAAAAGCATTAGAATTCTTTGGAACATACATTGATGCATCCAGTCATCCCATTTTTGAAAAGGAAAACTTTATGGCTACTGATACTTTAATGTCGCAGGTAGCTTATTATGCTTCACTAGCTGCTGCTAAGACAGATGATTATTCTTCCATCTTGAAATATGCACCCTATGCCGAAAACGATAAAGAATTTGGTCAATATGCAATGGAGTTTATTTCAACAGCATACAAAGCTGAAGGCGATACAATTAAATGGCTTGAATCATTAAAAGCAGGAATCCAAAAATATCCGGATCATCCTTATTTCTTCGGGCATCTTATCGATTATTATAGTAATAATAATAAATTTGATGAAGCAATGACTTTTGCAGATGATATGATTGCTAAGGATCCCAATAACACATTCTTTTTGTATGTTAAAGGATATCTTTATTATAATATGAAAGAGTACGATAAAGCAATAGAATTCTATAACAAAACCATTGCTGTAGACCCTAATTATGCAGAGGCTTATTCCAATTTAGGATTAATTTATTGTCAGTTAGCTCAGGACTACGCAGACAAAGCTACTGCTGATACGAATGATCCTAATTATGCTACCGATCAAGAAAAAATAAAAAAATATTATGAGGAAGCAAGACCATATTATGAAAAAGCAAGAGAATTGAAACCAGATCAACAAGATCTTTGGATTCAGGGTCTTTACAGAGTTTACTATAATCTGAATATGGCACCCCAATTCGAGGAAATTGAAAAATTAATGGGCCTTTAATTGGTTATAACAAACTTTTTAATGGAGGCTGTCCAAATGGGCAGCTTTCTTTTTATCGGCAGCTCGTAATAACTGCAAGTTTCAAGGATTTACAAATTTGAATATATGTGATATAATCATCATTATGTTTAATTAGCTATGTGGCAATATTAGTCCTATTGCTATTCTTATACAATAGGACTAATTTATTTTATAGAGAATTATTTTATCACCAATAATGGAGTATCTGAATGGAAAACCATTCTGCGAGCAATCCCAGGATTAAATAATCTGGAAAAAATATTTCTTTTATATGTTGGTACTGCTATAAAATCAATCTGATGCTGCTTAATATATCCATCCAGACAGTTTAATAAGTCATCGTCAATAACTAAGTCATATCGAATATCCACGGTTGGATATTGTTTCTGAAAATATTCTTTGAAGCCGGTTAGTTTAACTTCATCCCAAGCATCTTTTTCTTTAGCATCTGCCAAATAAATTACGGAAACTGAAGATTGAATGGGCTTTATGGAAGTAATAAATGTATCAAAAGAGATTAAATCGCGTTGATCAAAGTTAGTGATAAATGCTACTCTCCTTATTTCGTTAAAATCCGCAAATGAAGCATTTTCAGGGATGACTAGAACAGGAGTTCTGCTCCGATCTATTACTTCTGCTGTTACACTACCAATTAAATCAATATCCTTCTGGTTTTTACCACGAGTTCCCATTATAACAAGTAAAGGACGTTCTTCTTTGGTATATCTAACGATCTCTTCCTCTGGAATCCCTTCTCTTAATAAAGATGTGAATTTCACGTCTGGAAGTTTTCCTGCTGCCATCTCTTCTCTTATTTTATTGGAGAAAATATTGATATCTTCATTTACTTTCTGAATAATGTTTCTTACATTCTCTTCATCGTTTATCTGATAATCAAAAACATCACCATAAGGTAATGGAGAAGTATATATTGGAGCAAAATACACATGCATCAGTACGATTTCAGCATGTGTAGTATATGCAAAATTGAAACCAAGTTCACAGGCTTTTAACGAGTAATCTGAAAAATCGATTGGAATAAGAATTTGAGTTATTTTATTCTCTTGATTTTCTTCCTCCTTCTCCCCTACTACATCTTCTGACAACCAGGCTGAACTTTCAGTGATTTTTAAAGCCTTTGGCAAATCGCTTTCTTTAATTCTTACACGTACACCCGAAGAAACAACAGGCTGTATCTGATTCACATTATGTATGTATGCTTCAATTCCTTCGCTTTCAAGTACACTTTTAAGTATCTGTGCCTTAGAAAAAGTAAGTATGGCTAAAGTTACTAGTTTGTCTTCCATAAGAGTCCAATTTAAATAGTATTTTGTGATAACATATAAGAAATCCCAATTGTTTAGTTTACGCTTTACAATTGGGATTGATGTAATTTTGTTATATTTTAGACTTGCGTGGATTCGGTAGCTTCTTTCTTTTGCATTTCATTGTTGACTTCATCTAATATTCTTAATGCCCGTTCCAATACTGTGGTATCGTCAATCATAACCAGCCCACCATCAGGACCGGGCTCATAATGAATTCCGACACTTTTCCCTTCCTTAAAATTTCGGCCGCCGAAGAAATTTCTTACAGTACTAACGTTAAGCCCCAACTCATCTGCAATTCTGTGCATGCTACCGCTCGGCAATGAATCTTTTATTTTACGGAGTTCATTGAATGTTATTGTTCTCATGATCCTAAATTTTGGTTAATACTCTTGTTGTTTGTATAACGCTATAAACTTAGGAAAAAAAAAAGAATAATCAAACTAATTATATATCTTTTTGAGAAAGTAATGTTTATTTATCAGATGACTTCTAACTCGGAAGTTTGTACCCAACCTACTTTACCATCTTCTAATGAAATTTCTTTCCATGAGCTCATGGAATTGTCTTGAATTTGTACCTTTCTTCCTTCGTGTAAAACAAATAAACTTGTGCCATTTTCATTCGGGGTACTCCTTACTATAACACTTGGACTGATAATAATAGCCGTATTTCTGTTTACTAATGTGTTCTTTTGATAGGAAGCAAATGAATTAGTACAGATGGTAAATATCAGAAAAAGAACGCTACCAATAAACCCTATTTTTTTTATCACTATTCTTTTTGAAAAAATAAAAAAATATGCCGATAAGATAAATAGAATAAAGAAAGCAATTCCCCATCTCGCCCAAACATCAACACTGGTACTATTTATCAAGGATTTAATCCAGCTTACAAAAAAGACATCAGGTATTTCTTCCACTTTGTCTACTGTTTTACTGCGAGCTATTTCCAGGTTAGCACGAATGTCCGCATTACCAGGCTTTAATAACAATGCTCTTTCATAATTTAAGATAGCTCTGGCTATATCATCTGATTTATAGTAACTATTGCCCAGATTATAATATATCTCAGCTGCTTCACCATACTCTAGCACACTTTCATACAGTTGAATAGCAGTTTCAAAGTTATTCCTTAAATAGGCACTATCTGCTTTCGACTTGATTTGTGTTGGTGAAAGCGAAAGATCCATCTGCTGATTCAAATAGCTGCTTAATGTGTCAGAAACAGCCTCTGTAACTAAAGAATCCTGTTGAGGGTATAAATGGATGAATGAACCCAAGAATATAAGGATCAAAAAAAGTATTTTTTTCATAATGGTCAATCTCTAAAAATTAACGTTTAATAGAGTTCTCTATTTTACTTATTACATTGAGTGCTACCGAATATACATTATCCATCGCCTGGCTTTCATCCCCAGGCGCGAAACGTGCAAATTCGCACTCATGCAATGCATTAAGGAACTCTTTTATTAATTCATCACTCACACCATGCTTCATAAGTTTCTCTTCAATATTGTCTTTAGATAAGCGGGAAACCGGAATATTCAACTTATCACTGATATATCCCCATAAAGCTTTCAATACTTCATCATAAAACTCATCTTTCTTATTTTCAGCTAATAGTTTACCTGCTAGTTTTAATCTCTTGGTAGCCATTTTATTGGCTTTCTTGGTGCGTACTTTCGCTACATTAGCATTTTCAATAGCTTGTTTGCGATATACGATAAAGAATAGAATAAATGCAATGAGCGGAATTATATAGAACATCCAATAAAGCATAGACCCATAGAAGAATTGCCCTTTTGGATGGAGCTTAACCTCATTTAGTTTAATGAAACGTATATCTTCACCCAACACTTTAATATCCTCTTTATTTGTAAAGTTAGCCACTACCTGATCGGCATTGCCTTCTCCTCTTTCAACTACTACTTCGTAGTCTTCCGTTTTCAAGGTCTTATATGATTTAGACTTGATATCAAAGTAACTGAAAGTTACTCCCGGAATTTTAAAAGTGCCAGGATGCCGTGCGATTGCCAGATATTCAATTACTTTATTTCCGGTATTGCCATCTCTGGTTAATCTAACTCTATTATCTACTTTCGGGTCATAAACCTCAAAGTCACTCGGGAATTCAATATTAGGGTTCGCTATCAATTTTAAGTTACCGGTTCCGGAGATAACTAATTTGATAGTGATTGCATCATTTGTTTTAATCTGCTGACTGTTTATGGATGAAGTAATATTGAAGTTTCCTACTCCACCTGAAAATCCTGCGGGCTTTCCTGCAGGCAAGGCGCTCACGTTAATTTTAACAGTAGGAGTATACAGTGTTTTCTTAATTTGCGTATAATTGCTTCCTCCATTGAAAAATGCATCGAATGGATCGATGCTTCTGATTACTTTCCGGATAGAAGCGTCAAAACGCGCCGGTTCAATCGTCAGTTCTCCTCCTTGCTGTGGAAAAAGAACAAACTGACGATATATCGTGGTATGATAGTTTCTGCCGTTATAATGCTCCAATTGCCATCTTTTATCATTGGATTGTTCAATTTCCTGTGATAAAAATCCCTTGAAATCAGGCAGTTTTATATTGTCAAAGCCTTCTAACTCAACTAAAGTGTATATTTTGTATGTTAGTAAGAAAGCTTCCTGCTCATAAATATTTGTTTTGGTAGCTGTAGCAGCAATAAACAAGTCTTGATTAGAAATACTACTTCCGCTGGAATTAGTGGAAGGTTTGGAAGCATTATTATTCCCTCCCGAAGAACTTCCCGAGCTACCTGTGTTTGCACTTCCTGATGAATTATTCGCCTGATCTTTCGGTAATACTTTGATGTTAACTGAGTTGGATATTAATTGTTCACCATCTGCAACTATAGAGGCGGCAGGTATCGAAAAAGTACCTTCCTTATTAGCCATTAATATATAAGTGTAAGTAATACTACTGGACGAACTTACCTTTCCATTAATAATTTGAGTACTACTTTGCTGTGATCGACTAGGCCCCATTAGTATATCAAAACCGGTGATACTACCTGGTGCCCGGAAATCTTTCACATTTTGTGTTGTTACTACGTAAGTAAGTCTGAATTGATCTCCTACCACTATAACATCCGGCGCTGATGCTGTAAAAACCGGTTTCACATCAGCATACGCATAGTCAATTACAAACAGTAACGAAAATAATAAGAAAAAAAGTTTTCTCATTGTTGTATATTTTATAACATCCATCTATTACCAATCTTTTTCCAAACGTCCGCCAGATACAGCTTGTTGCTTTTGTACTTTCTCCTGGACATCCTTTTCATCCTGCATCAAGGCATTTAACATTTGTTCCGCATTCTCTTTCGACATTTCATTTTCCTGCTGTTGCTGTTGATCCTCTTCATTCTGCTCATCCTGATTTTGTTGATCTTGTTGTTGTTCCTGCTCCTGCTGCTCTTGTTGTTGCTCATTCTGCTCATCCTGATTCTGTTGATCTTGCTGTTGTTCCTGTTCCTGCAACATTTTTTGTGCCAGAGCCAGGTTATAACGGGTTTCATCATCATTCGGATTATTACGAAGCGACATCTTATAAGCTTCTATTGCTTTCGCATAATCCTGCGCAGCATGAAACAATACACCTGCATTGTGATATATTTGGGCCAGCTTTGATTTATCTTTCTCTATCTTGGAAGCAGCTTCATATTGCTTCATCGCATCCTGAAATTTTTGCTGGTTGGCCAGTGTATTTCCCAGATTATACATTGAAGCGGTTGATTGTGGATTAACGTCTAATGCTTTTCGGTAATTGATTTCAGCATCTACAAAAATACTATCCTTATAAGCTTTGTTTCCCTTGCGGATATAATCCCGTTCTGCTTTTTGTGCAAAAACAGAAGTGAGAGCTATCAATACAAATGCTACAAATGTTATATATCTTTTCTTTAGCATATCAAATTATTTGTTAGAGAACAATCTAATATTCTTAAACAATGGATTCTTCGATTCAAGAATGAGTAATTCAACTAATAAAATTAACAGAATTAACCAAGCTACCGCTTGAAATTGCTCATTATAATCCGTATATATAGTCGTTTCAATATCTGCTTTGGCTAATTTATCTATTTCAGCACTAATAACGCGCTGAGCAGCATTACTATTATCGGCCCGGGTATATATGCCGTTGCCTTCTTTGGCAATTTCTTGCCCCATAGCTTCATTCAGACGGGTAACAACTACGTTTCCCTCCCGGTCCTTACGATAGTCTCTTGTCCCTTCGATGGGAATGGGGGCACCTTCAGGAGTACCAATTCCAATAACATTTACCTGAATGCCTTTTTCCCGGGCCGATTTTACAGCTTCAAGAGTACCTTTTTCATGATTTTCGCCATCTGTTATAATAATAATAGTGCGCCCCACTCCTTCCTGAGGTGTGAAACTACGCACAGCAAGATTAACTGCAGCCCCAATAGCAGTGCCCTGCTTGGATATCAAAGAGGGATTAATAGATTCCAGAAACATTTTAGCAGAAATATAATCACTGGTTATGGGCAATTGCGTATAAGCATCACCAGCGAAAACAATTAAGCCGACTTTATCGTTTTCCAGTTCATCTACCATCCGGGAAATTAATCTTTTGGCTCTCTCCAGGCGACTGGGTTCTATATCCTGTGCAAGCATTGAATTAGAGATATCTAATGCTATCAGCACTTCAATTCCACTTCTTTTAACGATCTGCGGCTTTGCTCCGAATTGTGGACGGGCCAACAGGAAAGCAAATAATCCTATGGCCGCAAATACCAACCAGAATTTTACATCCGGACGGTACTTGGAAACACCTGGCATCAATGGAGCCATTAATACCGGATCGCCAAATCTACGTAATGCCTGCCTTCTTCTATAATTAGAATAGAGATAAAAGGCAGCCAAAAATGGTAGTATCAGCAATAAATATAAATAGTTCGGGTCTTCAAATCGAAACATCTTACTCTGAATTACATAAAATTATGGAATCTTCTTCAATATTGAGTTACGTAGCAATACCTCAAGCAACACACATAAAAATGCGATAAGAGCAAATAAACGGTATTCTTCCTGACGTTTACTATACTCCCTGACATTCAGTTTGGTTTTCTCCAACTTGTCAATCTGCGCATATACTTCTTTTAACTTAGAATTGCTGGTTGCACGATAATACTGGCCGTCAGTAGCAGAAGCTATTTGAGTCAGTATCTTTTCGTCAATCTCAACCGGTACATTTACATATTGTATTCCCATCGCTGTCGGATAAGGATAAGGAGCTGTTCCATTCGTTCCTACACCAATTGTATACACCCGGATACCAAAACTCTTAGCTATCTCAGCAGCTGTAAGCGGAGAGATATCGCCTTTGTTATTGGTACCATCCGTAAGGAGGATAATTACCTTAGATTTAGCTTTGCTATCTTTCAACCTGGTTACTGCGTTAGCGATACCCATTCCAATGGCTGTACCGTCTTCAATGATACCGGTCCGTATTCCCTTAAACAGGTTCAGTAACACAGCATGATCTGTTGTCAAAGGACATTGCGTAAAAGTCTCACCAGCAAAAACCACAATACCTATATTATCATTCGGACGCCCGTTAATGAACTCTGCGGCTACATCTTTAGCTGCTTCAAGACGATTAGGCTTTAAATCTTCCGCCAGCATACTTGTCGAAACATCAATTGTCAGCATGATATCAATTCCCTCAATTTCACTGTTCTGCCAACTATTGGTTGATTGCGGACGAGCAAGTACCAGAATCACCATAGTCAGGGCAACCAGACGTAATACAAAAGGGAGATGCAATAAATAAATCTTATAACTTTTAGGAGTATGGGCATACACCCTGGCATCAGAAATCTGAAGGGTTGCTTCATTTTTCTTTCTTTTCAGGATATACCATACGATATAAGGTATAAGAAGTAATAGCAGAAATAAATATTCAATATTGGCAAATATCATTCTTCAATTCTCTGTTTAACGTTTACAATAAATTATATAGTTGCGAGACTACATAAATAAAGATAGCTAAGATTGAAACAGCCAAAACCACAATACCCGAAATAAGCAATATCTTGGTACGTAAAGATCTTTTTTCGATGATCGTTATTTCTTTGGGTTGGGGTTTCACATTTTCTTCTTCAGGATCTTTAGTTTCATTAATAAATTCAATGGCATTAATTAAGTTTGCATCATTTTCGTTCATCAAAGGATTATGTTTTGCAAACTTAACCAAGTCAGCTGTCTGGAACAGGATCTTCAAATCATTCAGATCTTCTGTTTGCTTCAGTTCCATCAACATATCAATAATTTCACTTGATGTCATTTCCAGTGCACTGAAACCAAAACGATCACTTATATAGGTACGAATAATGTCTGTTAATTCAGTATAATACTCTTTAGGTTCACCCTTCTGCCAGGTTTTCTCTGCTTTTACCCGTTCAATTTCCTGCATAGCCAACACATGAGGCGGTACTTTAGGTTCAATTTTCACTCTGCGGATAATTGGTTTATTATCCCGGGCACGAATAACCAGATAAATTAATAAAATCAATAAAGGAATAGCGAGTACAGATAAAATGATCAATCCTCTCCAATCTTCCCAGGCGAATGCGGGTTTCATAACCTCTTTTAATCCAAAATACTCATCAGGCTTATCGGCATTCACTGCCATTGAATACACCTTTAAAGCCAATGCATTGGATTTATACACCTGACTATCCACTTGAACGGGAATAGGGGGAATATAATACAATGCAGAATCAAAAGAAGTAATGGTATATTCCTGTTTAATCAACAAACGTTCTCTGTTATTCAAATACTGAGTATCCGGTTCCGAAGTTTCCAATACTTCGATTCCCCGGATTAATGTATCTCTGAATTGTGGAAATACAGCATTCTGTTTGCTATCGATCGATATAGCCAGTTCAATTTTAGCCTGTTGCCCGATAAAGATTTGCACAGAATCAATTTTAGCTTCAACTGTAACTGTCTGACCGACAACAGAAATAGGTATTATAAATAAAAGTAATATCAGAAAAATATTTCTATTCATTTTCTATTAGTTTCGTTTAGCAAACAAATTCAGAAGGGCCTTTACATAATCTTGATCCGTACGTACGGATACTGAATCCACATTACTTTTAGTAAAGGTTTCATTAAGTTCCGTCTGTTTCTTTACCCACCAATCGTGATGAGCTCTGCGTAATGCTTTTGAAGAAGTATCAATCCATTGCTCATATCCTGTTTCGGCATCTACTATTTTCATCAATCCAATGGAAGGCAGCTCCGCTACTCGTCTGTCATAAACTTGGATTGCAACCACATCATGTTTTCGGTTGGCAATAGTTAATGCATTTTTAAAGCTTTCCTGATCAATGAAATCCGACAGTATAAATGCCGTACAACGCCTTTTCATTACATTCGTCAGATATTCAATTCCTATTTTGATATTCGTACGCCGGCTTTCCGCCTTAAAATCGATCAATTCGCGGATAATATACAAAATATGTTTTCTTCCTTTTTTGGGTGGAATAAACTTTTCTATCCTGTCGGAAAAGAAAATGACTCCGATCTTATCGTTGTTCTGAATAGCAGAAAAAGCCAGGGTGGCTGCAATTTCTGTAACCATGTCTTTCTTAAACTGAGTAGTGGTACCAAATTCCAAACTACCTGACACATCTACCAGCAACATAACAGTGAGCTCGCGTTCTTCTTCGAATACCTTTATATACGGTTTATTAAAGCGGGCAGTAACGTTCCAGTCAATATCACGAATATCATCACCAAACTGATATTCACGTACTTCAGAAAAGGCCATCCCCCTACCCTTAAAGGCAGAATGGTATTGTCCGGCAAAAATATTACTGGATAATCCCTTGGTCTTTATTTCAATTTGACGAACTTTCTTTAATATATCAGCTGTTTCCATAATAATCAAACTTAGGAGTTTAAGTTAAACATACACTTGCTACTCCTTTGATTATGGTACCTCAACTTTATTCAAAATTTTACTTACAATTTCTTCTGAGGTTACATTGCTGGCTTCTGCTTCATAGGTTAATCCGATACGATGGCGAAGAACATCATGTGCAATAGCACGTACATCTTCGGGAATTACATAGCCACGACGTTTGATAAATGCATACGTACGTGCAGCCAACGCCAGATTAATGGAGGCACGTGGGGATCCACCAAAACCAATCAGGTCCTGTAGTTCTTTCATGCCATACTTTTCCGGGTAACGTGTAGCAAATACGATATCAACAATGTAACGTTCGATTTTTTCATCTAAATATACCTGGCGTACTATTTTGCGGGCATCCATTACTTCTTGCGCCTTCAAGATAGGTTTTACATCGAACTTCTCGCCATTGATATTCTGACGAATAATCAATTTTTCTTCCTCATGCTTGGGATAATCAATAACAACTTTAAGCATGAAACGGTCGACTTGTGCCTCTGGTAGTGGATATGTACCTTCCTGTTCGATGGGGTTCTGGGTTGCCAATACCAGGAATGGCTCCGGAAGGCGGAAAGTCTCTTTTCCAATGGTAACCTGACGTTCCTGCATTGCTTCGAGCAAGGCACTTTGCACTTTGGCCGGAGCACGGTTTATTTCGTCTGCCAACACAAAATTAGCGAAAATAGGTCCCTTTTTAACCTGGAATCCTTCATCTTTCTGACTGTAAACCATTGTACCGATAACGTCGGCAGGCAATAAGTCCGGAGTAAATTGAACGCGGCTATATTTTGCCTCAATTAAAGAAGCTAATGTTTTGATAGCCAACGTCTTCGCCAGACCCGGAACACCTTCTAAAAGGACATGCCCGTCAGACAATAATCCAATAAGTAACGATTCTATCAAGTGTTTCTGACCAACAATCACCTGGTCCATCCCCGTGATGAGATTTGTTACGAAAGCACTCTGTCTTTCTATTCGTTCATTCAGCTCGCGAATATCAATTGTTTCAGCCATAATAAGTGTTATTTTTATTATATTAATTGTCTTCTTCGTAAAAATGATTCCAAAAGTACATTATATAATTAACCATCGCAACTAAATTTTATTAAAAAAGTATGCTAAGTCTTTATCTGAGGCACTTTCTTCTAAAAGTAAGCATGTTTTCAGTCTACGGCTTTGCTTTCCTATTTATTGGTTATGCTTGATAGATATGTAGATCACCCTTTTTTTATCTAGAGGGCTAGTTAGTTCTATATCTTTTCACAGTCGTGAAGAAGCCTTTTCACGGACGTGAAAAGACCTTTTAACCTAGGTGAAGAGACCTCTTCATGACTGTGAAAAGGAATAGAACTTACCTTCTTTCCACCTACAAATTACTTAGTTTCTATATCCATCAGGCATAATCAGTAAATTGGAAAAACAACCTGTAGTAATTAAGAATTGTAAGCTTTTAAAAGACAATATACTTTATTAAGGTATTAAAAAAGGTGCATCTTATCGGGAATGCACCTTACTATTAATCTATTAATCTTTCTTTTTCAGTTCTGGTATCTTTATAGTAAGTCCAGTGGGTACTTTATCGGGGTTTTTAATTAAATCCCGATTGTATTTATATAAATAAGGCCACAGATCTTTCGTATTATAAAAACGAAGGGACACACGTATAAGTGTTTCACCCGGTTGTAATTTATAAGTTGTTTTAGTACCAATAATATCATAACTGGTTGAATCAGGATGTACCGGAATAAGGGCCGGATTGCGTTTACGAGGAGAAGGTGGAGTCATTTCTACTTTTACAGGCAGAATGAGTTTGGTGGAGTCCACCGCTGTTTTACCAGCGGGCAAAGTGTCTGTTACCAACGTATCAAGAGATGTAACAGGTGGTCTGGAAGGTTGCTCAATTATAACAGGAGGTGTTGTGGTATCGTGGGAAAAATATTTGCAGATAAAATCCGAATTATACAAAAACAACAGCACAAGACTGCATAAAAGCAATACGACTATAATTAAAGCGATGAGATAGGTTTGTGCTTTTGAGCCTGTTTCTTCGGGTAATTTATTTTCTGTATCATCCGCTACTGATTGCGGCGTTTCTTGATCCTCAATGGGTTCCGTCTCATCTACTTCGTTTTGGATTTCGGTTAGAGACTCTGTCTGGTCGACAGTTTCTAGTGTTTCCATCGGAAGGTCGGTTGATTCATCCAAAGGAGCATCCATCAACACGGGTACAACAATTGCTTCCTCGTCTTCCTCTTTTTCTTCATTCTCCGATTCTTCAATTTCCTGATCCAGTACGAGTTCATCACTCAATATAACTGTTTCAAAATGCTCAAAAGGTTTATTGATTCGATCTCTTAATGTACTTTCAGGAATAAAAGATACTTTGGTATAACTGGGAATCTCAATACGTTCACCGGTATTAACATTAATGCTTTCACGGCTTTCTACCGTGACGAGTTTAAAGGTACCTAAACCTTTTATTTTAACGAATCCATCTTGTTCAAGACCTTCTACAATGGTATCAAAGAATGCAGTGGCAAATGCTTGCGCTTTGTCAGGTTCAATCTCATATTCCTTTATAAATAGCTCAATAATGTCTTGGATATTCATTTTTCTGTCCATGACGACTACTATTTAAATTTTTCTTTGAGTTGATTATGAGGCTTATATGTCAATGCAAGCTTTGGAGGAATAAGCATACGTTGCTTAGTCGTAGGATTTACAGATATCCGTTCCGCTTTCTTCTTGACTTCCAGCGTTCCAAAATTCTGTATATATACAACGTTTCCCTCTTCCAATTGCTGAACAATTTCATGTAGGAAAGATTCCGTAAGTTTAGAGGTATAATTCATAGGAAACTCTAACTTACTGGCAAGAGCTGCAATAAATTCTTTGTTATTCAAGGGCTATCAGTTTAAAAGACGCTGCTATATTACTAATAATCAGCCTAAAAAACAAATTTATGGAAAAATATGTTTAAACAATCGTACCGAAAAGATCGAATTCATCGGAATCGGTAATCAAAACATGGTAAAAATCACCGATGGATAATTGATTGTTCTCACGAGAAATTAATACTTCTGGGTCAACTTCCGGGGAATCAAATTCTGTACGCCCAATGTAATACTCTCCTTCGATCCGATCGATAATAACCTTCAATTGCTTACCTATTTTTTCGGCACTCAACTCTGCAGCAATATCTTGCTGAATGCTCATAATCTCATCTAAACGTTTCTGCTTAACATCATCCGGAATGGAATCTTCATAATGAATAGCGGAATATGTTCCTTCTTCCTCTGAATAAGCAAAAGCACCCATTCGATCAAACCGTGTAGTGCGTACAAACTCTTTTAATTCTTCGAAATCTTCCTCCGTCTCACCCGGATGTCCTACCATTAAAGTAGTACGTAAGTGAATTCCGGGAACTTCTTTCCTGAATTGCTCAATCAAAAGATAGGTTTGTTCTTTGGACACATGACGCCTCATTTGCGAGAGCATATTATCACTGATATGTTGCAACGCTATATCCATATATTTGCATACATTATCCCGCTCACGCATCACCCGGAATAAGTCTTTGGGGAAATGAGCCGGATAGGCATAATGAAGACGAATCCATTCTACTCCCGGAACGTCTGAAATACGTTCAATTAACTCCGGAAGCATCTGCTTTTTATAGAGGTCTATGCCATAATAGGTTAACTCCTGAGCGATTACCTGGAATTCTTTTACTCCTTCTGAAACCAGGTATTTTACTTCCTCTACAATCTCTTCCATCGGACGTGACACGTGCCGACCTGTGATAATAGGTATGGCACAGTAAGAGCATTTACGATCACACCCTTCTGAAATTTTTAAATATGCATAATGTTTGGGAGTCGTAAGCGTTCGCTCAATATATAATTCTTCCTGATAAGCATTTCCCAACTCTTCCAGCAAGGCTTTCCAGTTAAATTTGCCATAGAACTTGTCCACTTGTGGTATCTCAATAGACAACTCTTTTAAATACCGTTCCGACAAACATCCCATTACATAGAGTTTCTCCAGTTCACCCTCTTCTTTAGCTTGTGCAAACTCAAGAATCATATTGATGGATTCTTCTTTGGCATCACCAATAAAGCCACATGTATTAATAACTGCAATTTCCCCCTGGGGAGTTTCAGAATCGTGGGTTACCTCGTAACCAACTTCTTGTAATTGTCTGATAAGTTGTTCAGAATCGACGAGGTTTTTCGAACACCCCATCGTAATTATATCAATCGTTTTTCTTTTCTTCATTCAGTATCTCCAAACAGAGATTCTACAAATTCTTTTCTGCGGAAGACCTGTAAATCTTCCATTCCTTCGCCCAATCCAATATATTTCACCGGAATTTTAAATTGATCGGATATACCAATAACGACTCCACCTTTAGCCGTTCCATCAAGCTTTGTGATGGCCATTGCAGTAACTTCTGTTGCCAGGGTAAATTGTTTGGCCTGTTCGAAAGCATTTTGTCCAGTGGAACCATCTAAAACCAGCAATACTTCGTTGGGAGCATCTGGTACCACTTTTTTCATCACATTTTTTATCTTGGTTAATTCATTCATTAACCCGACTTTATTATGCAAGCGGCCAGCGGTATCAATTATTACCACATCTGCATCATTCTTAACAGCAGAACTTAATGTATCGAATGCCACAGAAGCAGGATCGGCACCCATTTTTTGTTTTACCACCGGCACATCAACTCTTTCTCCCCAGATCACTAGTTGCTCCACTGCGGCAGCACGGAAAGTATCAGCAGCTCCTAAAAAGACTGTTTTACCAGCTTTCTTGAATTGATAGGCGAGTTTACCAATTGTAGTGGTTTTACCTACACCGTTTACCCCTACAACCATAATTACATAAGGCTTTTTCTCGATAGGTAAATCAAAATCAGCAACGTCGTCAGAATGGTTTTCAGTGAGTAAATTGGCGATTTCATCACGAAGAATATTATTTAGTTCCTGGGTGTTTACATATTTGTCCTCAGCTACCCTCTTTTCAATCCGCTTGATGATGTTAAGGGTTGTCTCAACTCCTACATCCGAAGTTATCAAGATCTCCTCCAGGTCGTCGAGTACTTCGTCATCCACTTTTGACTTTCCAGCAATAGCACGAGTAATTTTACCGAAAACACTTTCCTTTGTTTTTGCCAACCCTTTATCCAGTGTTTCCTTTTTATCCTTTGAGAAGAAATTAAAAAATCCCATAATACCCAGTTTAAATTCTAAAACATGATGAATCTTTGTATATCCGTTCGATTCAAATTATTCTACAAATATATAATAACTAGCGAACAGTAAAAAAAGATTTGTGAATAATTATAAAAAAATCCCCTCATTCGTAAATGAGAGGATATATATCATCACTCTGAATAGACAGTGATTTCTTTATTTCTTAAAAAAATCCTGAACTTTATCGTTAGGAACCATTTGCTCGTCGAAAGTATAAGCTCCTGTTTTAGGAGATTTTACCATCTTCACCACTTTTGTATACGAACGGCCTTCTCTGGTACCATCCTGCAAACTTGCTACTGTTTTCTTTGCCATGGTTTATATTCTTATTTAATTTCTTTATGTACGGTTACTCTCTTCAAGATTGGATTATACTTCTTCAGTTCCAATCTTTCTGTGGTATTTTTTCTGTTTTTTGTAGTAATATAACGAGATGTACCAGGCATACCACTTTCTTTATGTTCTGTACATTCAAGAATCACCTGTACTCTATTACCTTTTGCTTTCTTTGCCATACGTTAATAATCTCCTCTGTTAACCGATAACTTTAATGGTTTTCCAATCACAATAACCTTTGGCAACCGCATCTTTCAATGCTGCATCCAGGCCTTTTTTATTGATAGTGCGCAGACCAGAAGCAGAAATGCTTAAACTGATCCAACAGTCTTGTTCCACATAATAGAACTTTTTTCTAAACAAGTTCACATCAAAAGTTCTTTTTGTTCTTCTTTTTGAGTGCGAAACATTGTTGCCAATCATGGCTTTCTTTCCGGTAATTTGACAAATTTTCGACATTTCTATCTTGTTTTTTATAGTTTTTATCTATGCTTATTTCAAACAGAGCGCAAAGTAAGTACTTTTATTGTAATAAAACAAATTTTTCATCATTAAATAGCTGTATTCTAGCAATATTTCCTCACATCAGAAGTTCATGGAGCAATAAAAAGGCATTGTTTACAGCCCTTTCTACATTCAGTTCTCTTCCTCTGTCAGATTCCTGTTTCATGGTAATTACCTTATCTCTGTATGCAGCGGCAATCCAAATGGTTCCCACCGGCTTTTGAGGTGTACCACCTCCAGGTCCTGCAATACCGGAAGTAGCTATTGCACAGTCTGTTTTAAGCGTTTTCATCGCTCCTTGAACCATTTCGACAACCGTTTCCTCACTCACAGCTCCGTTTTTATCCAAAGTTTCCTGCTTCACATGTAATAAGGAAGTTTTTACCTCATTGGAATAGGCAACTATACTTCCTGCAAAATAACCGGAACTACCTGGCACTGAAGTTAACCGGGCAGCTATATTTCCTCCGGTACAACTCTCAGCAGTGGATACAGTTATTTTTTTATTAATAAGCATCTTTCCTATGATTTCCTTGATGGGTTCATCATTTTCGTCAAACAAGTTAGATCCTAAAATATTTTTTAAACGCACAGTTTCCTTACTAAGAAGAGCGGTTAATAATTCCTGATCTTTCCCACGGGCTGTTAACCGTAAACGTATCATTCCCGGTTTAGGTAAATAAGCCAGATTAAGTGATGATGGCAGATTCTTTTCCCAACTTTCCAAAGTTTCTGCAAGAACAGATTCAGGATAGTTTTTAACCGTAAGTGTCTTATGAATAATACAATCTGTCTGAAAATGTTTCTGAATTCGTGGAAGAATCTGTTCTTTCATTCCGGTCATCATCTCTTGAGGTACACCCGGCATTGAAATAAGTACTTTTTCTTCTTTGTTGAACCAGGTAATCGGAGCAGTCCCTACTCGATTGTTTATTATAACAGCTTTTTCCGGAACATAGGCCTGTTCCTTGTTTAAATTGTTAAGAGGGACTCTTCCGGATAAGAGATTTTGAATATTAAGATAAACCGATTCATTAAAGACTAGTCGGGTATGAAAATATTTACAGAGGGTCTGTTTGGTTATATCATCCTTCGTAGGTCCTAGACCTCCTGTAAGCAATACCAGATCCGCTTTCTTAAATGCATTGTCTATAGCTGAAGAAATCTCAGTTTCCAGATCCCGGATAGAAGTAATCCTTATGACTTCAATACCTATTTTATTCAATTCCTTGCTTATCCACGCAGAATTGGTATCCACCACCTGTCCTATTAAAAGTTCATCACCAATTGTAATAATTTCGGTAAACATATCTATTGTTTATAATACGACTCTGGAATAAGCCGGCAAATCAATGGAACAAAAATCCCTATTTAAATATTTAAAATAACCTGTAATGGCAATCATGGCTGCATTATCAGTTGTATAACTGAACTTAGGAATGAATACTTCCCAACCATATTTTTTAGCGTACTCATGGAAAGCATTTCGGAGACCTGTATTGGCTGAAACCCCACCTGCCACTGCTACTTGTTTAATTTGGTATTGTTTGGCAGCCTTTCGCAATTTATCCATTAATATATCCACGACTGTTGCTTCTAATGATGCTGCCAGGTCTTCTTTGTGATGTTCTACAAAATCTGGATCTTCCTTTTGCCAATCCCGAATTGAATAAAGGAAAGATGTTTTTAATCCGCTAAAGCTGTAATTTAGCCCAGGAATATGAGGTTTGTTAAAAGTGTAAGCGTGAGGGTTTCCCTGACGAGCTAACCGATCTATAACTGGGCCACCTGGATAACCCAGTCCCATTACTTTGGAACATTTATCAATAGCTTCTCCGGCAGCATCATCAATTGTCTGTCCCAAGACCTCCATATCATCATAATTCTTCACTAATATAATTTGTGAATTTCCTCCCGAAACTAACAAACACAAAAAAGGAAACTCCGGCTGTTTGGTATCTTCGTCTTTTTCCTGAATAAAATGTGCCAGCACATGCGCTTTAAGATGATTTACATCAATCATAGGGATGTTTAATGAACGGGCTAAACCTTTGGCAAAAGAAACACCCACCAATAAAGAACCCATCAACCCAGGTCCACGGGTAAAAGCGACAGCACTTAATTCCTCTTTCTGAATCCCCGCCCTTTTCAATGTTTCATGTACGACTGGAACAATATTTTGCTGATGAGCCCGTGAAGCCAGTTCAGGTACGACTCCACCGTATGCTTCATGTACAGCTTGGCTCGAAACTATATTCGACAAAAGTATACCATCCTTAATTACAGCTGCCGAAGTATCATCACAGGAAGACTCTATCCCAAGTATAATTACACTCATATATTTTTTCTAACTTTAACGTTGCAAAATTAATAGAATGTGAATTCATAACAGTATATTTTAGTATTTTTGTTCGCTAATAAAACTGGCCAGTCTATTAAAAAGCTAAAAAAAATAGTTCGCTATGTTTTCGGTATTGTATTAATCGGATATATCGGAACGTTGATCTTGTTGAATATTCCTTTTATTCAACAAAAAACGACTGCGTTAATTGCCAAACAACTTTCCAGCTATCTAAATACTAAAGTAGAAATCGGACGAGTAAACATAGGGCTACTAAACCGTATTATTGTGGATGATCTGTTACTGGAAGATCAGTCCGGACTGGAAATGCTGAAAGTAACCCGTTTATCCGTTAAATTCGAATTGTTGCCACTATTAACCGGTCGTATTTCCATAGGCAGTGTTCAGCTTTTTGGATTTAATATCCAACTAAATAAGGCTACTCCTCATTCGGACCCCAACTTTAAATTTGTATTAGATGCTTTTGCACCTAAAAATAAAAACGATAAAAAAAGTGAAGTGGATGTACGCATTAATTCCTTATTGATTCGAAGAGGTAAATTTTCCTATGATGTCCTTTCAGAAAGAGAAACACCCGGGAAATTCAATCCGAAGCACGTGAAACTTTATAATATAATTGGAAATATATCATTAAAAGCCTTTCAAAATGATTCTATTAATGCACAAATAAAACGCCTCAGTCTGGATGATCAATCCGGATTTGAATTGCAAAAGCTGACATTAAAAGTTTTGGGAAATGAAACAAACATGGTGGTAAAAGACTTTGGAATTAGTTTACCCGGAACTTCATTGGAAATGGATTCATTAATTATGAATTATGATAGCCTAGCTTCTTTCAACAACTTTATGACGGATGTTCGTTTCTCTTTTGGCATCCAATCATCTTCGTATATAACTTTACATGATATATCTCCATTTGTTCCTGCACTCGAACACTTTAAGGAAGAAATTAAATTAGATTTAGATGCCCGAGGCACGATTGATCAACTTGATTGTCCTTGGGTACGAATTAATGCGGGGAATCACCTCAGAATTATTGGGAATGTATCTCTACAAGATCTTTCTAAATGGAAAGATGCCTATATCTATGGGAATCTCACAAATCTTTCAGCCAACAGGCAGGGGGTAGATTTTTTAGTGCGTAATTTCAGTAAGAAATATGAGGATACACCCGAGATGCTTAAAAGATTGGGTGATATTTCATTTAAAGGACAAATATCTGGTTATTTTAATGATCTGGTAACGTATGGTGTGGTTCAAACGGAACTGGGTGCTGTTGATAGTGACTTGAAATTCAGTTCGAACCGTGACAAGGGAATCATTTCTTATTTCGGTGGAATCAAAACGGAAGATTTTGAGATTGGAAAACTACTAGCCAATGAAAAACTGGATAAAATCAGCTTTAATTTCCAGGTACAAAGTTCTCACCAGGAAAAACAATACCCGGAGGTAATCTTAAAAGGATTAATTTCTTCCTTAGATTATAGTAATCACCAGTATAACAATATCACACTGGATGGAGAATATAAAAAAGGAGGATTTGATGGCGAAATCAATCTGATAGATGATCATGGTTCTTTCTTTATGAATGGAAGTTTTAATCTGAATAAAGAAGCTCCTACCTTTAATTTCAATGCTGGGATCAAAAACCTCCATCCTTACATGTTAAACCTAGCTGATGAAAGCTATAAAGATGCCAGTTTTTCAGCAAAACTAAGAGCAAACTTCACTGGTGGCTCTATTTATGAAATGGATGGTAGTATTGATATTGATAGTCTGGACTTTTCTTCCCCGGGGAAGGACTATTTTATGAAGAATATGCATATCCTTTCTACCCGTAGAAACCGGGATAATACTCTTACCATAAACTCAGAGTTTATGAATGCGAGAATAGAAGGAACCTATAATTATCGTTCTCTACCAACCAGTATTATAAACATGGTAAAGCAATATTTACCCTCTTTATTTCCCGAAAAAAAAATAGCTACCCCCAATCTGACTAATAATAATTTTATTTTTGAAGTCAATATCAATAATACCCAAATACTCTCAGAACTTTTCAATATTCCTTTGACGGTATTTCATCCTATTACCCTTAAAGGCTATTGCAATGATGATTTACAAAAAATGAAATTTGAAGCCTATTTTTCATCATTACAATACTCCACTATTTTTATAGAGTCAGGACAGATAACTTATGAGAATACATCTGAAGAATTAAAAAGTCTGCTCCGCATGAGTTATCTTAAAAAGAAGGGGATCATAAATTTTTCCATGGATCTTACGGGTAAAAATGACCAGGTTGATATGAACCTGAGATGGGGCAATAGAGGATCGGTTACCTATAGTGGTAATTTCAATGCGTTGGCTGATTTTTCCCGTACGATTGATCCTGATAAGATCAATTCTTCTTCCTTAAAAACTATTATCGACATCAAACCCACACAAGTAATATTGAATGATACTGTCTGGAATATTCATTCCTCTAAAATTGTGGCTGATTCGAAGAAAGTGCATATCGATAATTTTGCATTCCGCCATCAAGATCAATACTTATTAATCGATGGAATTGCTTCGGAAGCAGTGGAAGATTCTGTTAAAGTAGATTTAAAAGATATCAATATTGGGTACGTTTTTGATATCTTTAATTTAACCGGCGTTGATTTCGAAGGTCAGACTACAGGCAGAGCTATTGCTACCCGCGTATTTAAAGAACCGATTATGAATGCACGGCTGTCTGTAAAAGATTTCACATTCAATGAGGCCATCCTGGGAAATATGGAATTAGATGGCAAATGGGATGATAAAGAACAAGGAATCCGACTAGATGCTCATATTAAGGATGAGGAAGGTAAAGCGCACGTAGATGGATATATATTTCCCTTACGACCTAAAAGCGGTATTGATCTGCATGTAGATGCAGCCAAACTAAATGCCCGATTTATTGAGACATACATCAAAAGTATTGTGAGTGATATTTCGGGACGTGTTTCCGGGAAAATGCACTTCTACGGACGCTTTAATGCATTAAATCTGGAAGGAGATGCTTTTGCGGACGCTAAATTCAAGGTGAACATACTGGAAACTTCATTTGAAGTAAAAGATAGTATCTATTTTACCCAGAATGAAATGTTGCTGAAAGATGTAATTATTCACGATCTGGAGGGACATCGGGGTATTGTGGGCGGCCAACTCAGACATACTAATTTTAAAGGTATGCAGTATGAATTGGATATAAGAGCTCGGGATTTACTTGTTATGAGATCCACCGATTTTGGAGAAATGCCTTTTTATGGAACAATTTATGCAACAGGTAATGCCTCTTTATCTGGTAACGAAAGCGGAATCGAAGTGGATGCTACACTTGAAACCAATTCCAATTCAACTTTTGTTTACTCTATGGCATCAAGTATGTCTGCCACGAGTAATCAGTTTATTAAATTTGTAGATAAAACGCCTAATAGATTGGTTCCGGATTCTCTTCATCTGGTTTCGGATTTGGAACGGGCACAAAGAGAACTACAAGAAAAAGAAGAGGAACTGGATATTGACGTGAGGCTTAATCTCAGAGTTGAAGCCACACCGGATGCTACGGTAAGAATTATAATGGATCCCATTTCTGATGATTACATTAGTGCTAAAGGAAACGGGAATATTACCCTGCAATATTATAATAAAGGAGATGTAAAAATGTTTGGTACTTATACTATTAGCCAGGGAGTATACAAATTTAGTCTTCAAGAAGTGATTCGAAAAGATTTCTTTATTAAAGAAGGCAGTAACGTTAACTTTAATGGAAATCCTTATGAAGCTATTATGAATGTGCAGGCCATACATACTGTAAATTCTGTATCCCTCAACGATCTTATACCGGATGGTTTAAATGGAATGAATCAGGGAAGAGTAAATGTTAGGGTAAATTGTTTAATGAATTTGTTTGGCGTACTTACTCGCCCTAATATCCGGTTGGGAATTGAATTACCCAATGAACGAGATGAAATACAAGCCCTAGTCAACAATTATATAAGCACTGAAGAAGAAACCAACATGCAATTCCTTTATTTATTGAGTATCGGAAAATTCTACCCTCCTACTCATTTAAATATGGATCAGAATTCCAATGTGATGAGTTCTGTACTTTCTTCTACTTTATCCGGACAATTAAACAGAATGTTATCTCACATCCTGGATAATAATAACTGGAGCATTGGTACCAATCTGAGTACCGGAGACAAAGGCTGGACAGATGTGGAAGTGCAGGGTATCCTTTCGGGGCAGTTACTTAATAACCGTTTGCTCATTAATGGGAATTTTGGGTATAGAGATAATCCTTTGGCAACAACTAATTTTGTGGGCGACTTTGAAGCAGAGTGGTTGCTTACTCGTTCGGGTGATATTCGGTTGAAAGCTTATAATCAGACAAATAACCGTTACTATACCGTTACCAGCCTTACTACCCAGGGAATTGGTATTATGTATAAGAAAAGTTTCGATAGATGGAAAGAATTACTTTTCTGGAGAAGATGGAGACGAAACAAAGAAGAAAAAGAATCACCTGAAATTGCTCCATCACCTACTGATTCAATCCCAGGTAATCCTACTTCATGGATAAATTTCAAATAAAAACCAGCTGGTGCACTAAATGCTTCTATCTGATGCTATAAAACGAAAATGCTATCGGAAGATGATGTGAAACCTTATTCAATTAGTCTCAAATACTACCGGAAGTTGGGGCAAATCCTATAGGAACCGGGACATAAAAGTTTCTTCATTTTATTCTTTACTAACTCCCCTCTCTTACAAAAATTATTTCAAAAAATCTCATTAGTCACATAAACAGTTGTAATTATCCGAATATAAGTGAATTATAATATGCTACTTTCTGTTTTTTCAATCATGGAAGTTACACAAGTCTCACACCTTGATAACAAGTCTTTAACCTCTAATGCATTGGATTATCTTTGTAAAACATTGTTTTACACCAATAAAGGAATGAATCGATATAAAGTTCGATCGAATACTATAAATTAGTTGAGCAGAGATACATAAACACAATAAAGGATCAGTAAATATAGTAATGCTTATACTTCCTGATCCTTTAATTTTATCGAAAAGGTTATAAAAAACCTTTCTTTCAAGACTTTTTTATATTTCCATTAATAGGCTCTGGCAAATACAACCCTGCAAGCAGATGGTTTACCAGTAACCATACAGGTTCCCGGAGTTTTATCTCCTTCCAACGGTATACAACGAATAGTTGCCTTCGTTTCTTCCTTAATTTTTTCTTCCGTTTCAGTTGTACCGTCCCAATGAGCCAGTATAAAACCACCTTCTTCTATTTTCTCTTTGAACTCATCATAAGTATCCACTGAAATAGTACGGGAAGTCCGGTAGTTTAATGCCTTATCATATATATTTTCCTGAATATCGGCAAGTAACTGTTGTACATACCTCTCGATACCATCACAAGAAATTGTTTCTTTCTCCAATGTATCCCGACGTAATATTTCAAGCGTGTTATTTTCCAGGTCCCGACTACCTAATACCAGGCGAACAGGAACACCTTTCAGCTCATATTCTGCAAATTTAAAACCTGGACGTTTATTGTCTGAGTTATCGTATTTAACAGAGATACCTAAAGCTTTTAATCCTGCCATAATATCGGCTACTTTTTCATTTATCCGGTTCAATTGTTCCTCATTTTTATAAATGGGAACGATTACAACCTGGATAGGGGCTAAAGCCGGTGGTAATACTAAGCCATTATCATCAGAATGAGTCATAATCAATGCTCCCATCAAGCGGGTAGAAACTCCCCAGGAGGTTGCCCAAACGTAATCCTGCTTATTTTCTTTATTCAGGAATTGTACGTCAAAGGCTTTGGCAAAATTCTGTCCGAGAAAATGAGAAGTTCCGCTTTGCAATGCTTTTCCATCCTGCATCATCGCCTCGATTGTATAAGTTTCTAAGGCACCGGCAAAACGCTCATTGGCGGTTTTAATACCTTTTATAACAGGTACGGCCATATATTTTTCGGCAAAGTCACCATATACATGCAACATCCTGATTGCTTCCTCTTCTGCTTCTTCCTGAGTAGCATGTGCAGTATGTCCTTCTTGCCATAGGAATTCAGCAGTACGCAGGAACAGACGCGTACGCATTTCCCAGCGCACCACATTGGCCCATTGATTGATCAGGATTGGCAAATCGCGATAGGAATTGATCCAATTCTTATAAGTATTCCAGATAATTGTTTCGGAAGTAGGACGAATGATTAACTCTTCTTCTAAACGAGCTTCAGGATCCACAACTACCCCTTTACCATCCGGAGAATTCTTCAAACGATGATGGGTTACTACAGCACACTCTTTGGCAAAGCCTTCAACATGTTCCGCCTCGCGACTTAAAAAAGATTTAGGAATCAATAATGGAAAATATGCATTCACATGTCCGGTTTCTTTGAACATATCATCCAACTGTTTCTGCATCTTTTCCCAAATCGCATATCCGTAAGGTTTGATTACCATACATCCCCGCACAGCAGATTGTTCCGCTAATTCAGCTTTCAAAACCAAATCATTATACCATTGCGAATAATTCTCGCTGCGCTTGGTTAGTTCTTTTAATTCTTTTGCCATTTTAATAATATCCTTATTTTTGCTTCTTTGATTTCTATATGAAACCGCAAAATTACTAAAAAAAGCGCTTATTTAATGATAGTTATAGTACCCTCTTTAACTTTTTTCTCTTTCAATGGCTGATTACTATAGCCCAATGCCGCACAACCATACAATTTATGGTTTTCGGGAATACCCAGGGATGTTAAAAATGAGCGTACTTCTTCATCGTCACAAGTAGAGCCCAATTGGTTGATCCAACAAGAACCGATTCCTAATGAGTGAGCTGCCAGAAAAATATTTTCCAGTGCGACGGCACAATCCATTCCGGCCCACCAATGGCCAGAATCGTTTGATACGATAATAAATGTGGGAGCATGGTAATAGAAATTATAATTCTCATTGTTAGCACGCTCCTGTAAATGCTTATCATCTGATTTACCGAAAGCCTTTTTTACCAATCTATTTAACTCCACTAATGTTTCCTGTTTCTGAATGGCTGTAAAATGCCATGTTTCCAGATGCATACCATTGGGAGCATAGGTAGCAGCTTCCAATATCAACTTTAAGTCTTCTTCCGGTATCTGAGAATCTGTATAAGAACGTACGCTACGTCTGTCTCTTATTGCTTTAAGTACTTCATTCGTTTTCATCATTATATATTTATCTTTTAGTTAATCCTATTTTTACATTTAGTTTAAAATACCAAACCCCATTTTCACGTTCCAGGAATCCATATTTATCTTTAACAGTCGCTCCCTTCTCAAAGCGGGTATTGTTAAAAAGAAAATCTTCAAATCTTTCTCTTTCAGATTTATTATAACATTGTAACTCACCATTTCCTTTTACGAGAATCAAACCCTGTATGGCAGAATCTTCTCCATTGTAAATTTTCGCAGGACGCATTCCTAAAGCCAAAGACATCAAGAATTGCTTTATCTTAAATTCATAAAAACCATGTTTTTGAATGAGTTCATCTTTGATCTTTAACGGATTCATTGTTTTGATCACTTCGGTCAGTTCATTTACCTTGGTAATCCCATCAAGATGCATTATTCTTAACATTTCAGCCAGTAACCGGGGAAAATGAAGATCAATCATCGATAAATTCCCCCGGAAAACCCGATCAACTACATCGGAGTATTTTAATATACCTCCTAACCGTTCAATTAGCATCATTCTGTCTGCTACTTCTTGCGGACTTTCCAATGCATTTACTTTA
>JAJQFD010000003.1 GCA_021201335.1 Bacteroides sp.
TTTAAAAAATCGGATAGGTTTTTATTGATACCTGTTATCTCAAAACTTTCGTGGTCGAACAAGATAATCCTATCATCATCTGTTTTATCTATACATAAAAGATTTCCACCACCATCCGACCCAAAAACAATATAGGCTTTAGCTTCCTCTTCTTCCAGATCAAAATAGTCTTTCAAAGTACAGAGCTTCAACTGTTCTTTTTCAGAATAAAAGGTGAGAAAGGGAGCGGCACCATCCGGCAATCCATTTCTCAATGAATCTACTGTTGAATCTTTTAATCCAAATTCCTGTATGTATTCGGGAGTATATTCTAACCATTTCTCAAAGCCATTCTCAACCTCCCATATTTGCTTATTAAATTCCATATTGAATATTTATATTAGTTTGTAAATATACAAATCTTTTATAAATCTTATATTGGTAGAAGACGATATAAGTAAACCTGGATCAATCTTGTTCAATGTAGTTTTCCGGTTTATAAGTACCATAAAGATATCCTTTCCGTCGGGTAGGTAGTCCGACTAGTTTGCAGAAAGAGAAGGTTTCTCCGGGTTTAATTAGGATACTATTAAGGTGACCAGCAGCTATTTTCAAGTTGGTAATTTTGTTAATTTGCAACTGCATATCACTTTCACCTAATTTTTTAAGTAAACAGATTGATGTTTTTTCACTCTATAAGGAAGTTTCTCCCAGCTTTTTTCAGTCGAGTACTTTTTACCATCAAAACACCAATCGGCATAACGTTTTATTCGTCTTACCCAGACTGCTAGAAAATATAAAATCGGATGTCTTTGACTTAGTAACTTACGCTGCTTCACGTTTCCCCCAAAAAATAATCAATTCCCCATTACAGTCTCCAGGAGTTCACTCTCAAAAATAGCTTTTGGTGAGATAACTATTTCATCCAACGGTATATTTTTTCCGTATCGTTGGTTTAACTTCGACCGGACAATATCATTAGTGAGGTCAAAGTCACGTAATCTTTCAAGTTTCCCAATCTCAACCCCACTGGCCCGTTGGTAAATCTTCCAAATCAATTCAGAACAATACATCTTCTCATCGCTCCATTCAAAAGTCAGATCGTAGCTTTTCCCTTTGAAACTTTCTCCTATCTGTTTCATTTTATGCAAAATCTGAGGGGTGAATATCTTATCCGCTTCTTTTAACCTCTTTATTATATAGTGTCTATCCTTCCCCCGGGCTATCCATTTTTCCAAAGGAACACTTTTCACGGGCTGCACTGCTTCAAAAACATAATATTTATCGTTTGATTTATATATAATTCCACAATGGGAATACTTTGACTTTGTTGCAAGTTGTATAGCTTTACTTTGAGCAGAAAGAGAGGTCTGAAAGATGATATCTCCATCCTTAATTACTTTATGGCCTGTAATACCCACAGATTCTTTTGTCGATTTGTTGCCCTCAAGAGACCTGGCTCTGCCTTCTTGCTTTATATTCATTTTGCAGGATGATATAAACAAGATAGAAAGCAATAACAATAGATGTTTTGTTTTCATCTTACAAAATTATAAAAGTGTCTTTCTCGCCCAATCAGCTATTTCTTTTATGAAAGGAATCATCTCCTCTCCTATTTGTGTCAATTCGTATTCTACCCGGGGTGGAACTTCCGGATAAATAGTTCTTTTTACAAACTGTTCTTCCTCAAGTATTTTTAAAGTAGACGAAAGAACCTTTAGGGAAATATCTTCTATACAGCCTGATAATTCATTAAACCTCATCACTCCATTTTCATGAAGGGTTAATAAAATCAGGACAGACCATTTATCTCCAAAGCGATCCATGACAATCCGCAAAGGACATTTCCCAGAACATAATTTTTTATGAGAAAAAATTCTACTCACAATCCATTGATTTACATCATTAGTAACCTCCAGGTAATATTTAGACACGAAGGTAACTTATTGTTTTACAATAAGATTCATTTTAACTTTGCTCCTACAAAAGTAATATTTTTATCTTCTAAAACGAATAAGTATGAATATTGTATTTAAAGAAACAAAAGATTTCTCCGAACAGGAACTGAAAGATTTATTCCTCTCTGTAGAATGGTCATCCGGAAATTATCCCGAAAAGCTGGTTGTAGCGATGAAGAATTCCTCTTCCGTCTTTACAGCTTGGGATGGTGATAAGTTAATTGGTTTGCTGAACGTACTGGATGACGGTATAATGACAGCATATATTCATTATCTGTTAATCAACCCTGCATATCAGCGACAGGGAATAGGAAAAGGGCTTATCCAAAGAATGAAAGAGAAGTATAACGATTATCTGCGAATTGTTTTGGTAGCTTATGACAAAGAAATACGATTCTATAAAAGCTGCGGATTTGAAACAGGAGAAGATAAAACGCCCATGTTTATCACTTCTTTGTGGACCTGATTGTAACTCATTCAGAGCAGAGCTATGATCTTTTCCCGCTTTGCTCTGAATGATTTTATCTATATTTTATTTCAGATATTTCTTAAGCATAGCTGCACAAAGAGTTACTAATGTTTTGGTTTCAGGCAAATTAGCATAACCATTCAGCATGCCCCAATCATGAATAACTCCGTTAAAACGGAGAGTACAAACATCTACGCCAGCCTCATCCAGTTTCCTTCCCATTTCTTCTGCCTGGTCACGCAGAATATCATTCTCGGCTACTGTAATAAGTGTCGGGGGTAATCCTTTCAATTGATCAATGGATGCTTGTAGAGGGGAGAGATAGATTTCTTTCCTTTTTTCCGAATCAGTGGTATACTGATCAAACATCCATTTCATCATTGAAGTAGTCAGGAAACGTTCTTCTCCATAAAGCTTATAAGAATCCCAATCAAAAGTAGCATCTGTAACCGGCCATAATAATAGCTGGCACTTAATCTCTGGACCTCCTTTTTCTTTAGCTTTTAGGCTCGTTACCAAAGACATATTTCCACCAACACTATTACCAGCTATAGCCATACATTTGCCATCTACGTTTATTTCATCTCCATGTTCGGCAACCCATGTAGTGGCAGTATATATTTCTTCAATAGGCTTAGGATATTGCGCCTCAGGGGAAGGAGTATAATTCACAAATACAGAGGCACAACCGGATTCTACCACCAAATCACGCACCAAGCGTTTATGAGTGGGGTAATCTCCCAGCACCCATCCACCTCCATGAATAAAGATGAAAACAGGCAGTTTATCATTAACCCCTTGCGGACGAACTATATTCAGAACAATATCGTGTCCGTCAACTGAGATTTTCTTTTCAGCTTCTTCAATGCCTGAAAGATCTACTTTAACGGACGATTGCGCTCCTTCCAATACTTTCCGGGCTTCCGCGGGAGGCAAGCTCTCCACCGGAGTATCGCTAGCATTTAATTCTTTCAGAAATTCCTTTGTTTTCTTACTTAAATGGGGATCATCCTGATAATGAGGAGCCTTTTTAAGATTTGTATCCATAACAATTATTTTTAAAATTAATGAGTTTTGTAATACTAACCATCCGCGGAAACAATTGTTTAATGAATTATATTTTATAAATATTCTTCGGCTTTTCATCCGTATTTAAAATAAATACATAATTTTGCAGCGGAAAATTGCCGATATAGCTCAGTTGGTAGAGCAACGCATTCGTAATGCGTAGGTCGCCGGTTCGAGTCCGGCTATCGGCTCGTTAGCATAGCAGAATATCATTACCTTCTAATAGAAAAACAGTGCATAAATTGAAGCTCTCAAAACCCTTTACGTATTAACTTATCAACTATTTTGAGGTATTCAATAGGGATATCAATTCCCGAAATCTTCGTTCTCTTAATATCCACAATTTCCGAATGAGAGATGCCATTTGATCTCAGTCCTCTAATTAATGTACAGTCTTCTCCCCATACAGAAGACTTTAAGCTTACTATTCCATCATTGGCACCCGAAACTTTTCGGATAATGTGATAAGTGAAAATGTGCGACAAATCATCAAAACCATTCTTCAATAAAGATTGATAACTGGAATAATAAACAGAATCCGCATTCGGATTTGCCAGATTGAATTTAATCATGTTCTTTGTCGTTAAATCTTCTAGCAGTTTATGAGGTTCCGGAGATTTGTCACCATATAACCGGGCCAAAGAAAAAGCAACTTTCCGGGCAAGATTATTATGCATGTATTTCTTGTCGAAAATAAAATCTACCACTTCAGATCCTAAATGAGGAGTTGAAATCGTTGTCAGGCTTGCTACTTTGGGAGCATATCCGAGTGTACTGATCAAAAAACGAGCATCAATTCCACCTTTAGAGTGCGCAATGAGATTGACTTTTTCTGTTTCACATTTATCTAAGACGGCATCAACTGATTTTTTCAAGGATAAAGCATTCGTTTCTATGCCACTCCAGGAATCTGTATTACCTAAAAAGACATGTAGACCGGCATTTCTTAACGTTTCAGGAATACGTCCCCAAAACAGATTAGTGTCTTTTGCACCGATTCCGTGAACCAGAATTACAGGATATTTTAAAGTCGTTTTTTCCAAAGGGTTAACAATTAGAACTTTCAAAGGCTTTATAGACAATCTTGACAACAGTGTTTGATAGAGCGGATAGAAAAAAGACTTGAAATACCAATGGAACTGATATTCAAGTCTTTACATTCTATTGGGATCTTTAAGAATCCATTCTGTGGAGCTGGAGGGAATCGAACCCTCGTCCAAACGAGGAAACCATAAGCTTTCTACATGCTTATCTTTGCCTAAATTTTCGTGTATAAGCAGAACCAAAGCCATCAACTTATACCTTATCCTCTAAGTTTTCATTTACGATACGAGGCAATCGCAAACTATCCCCGATTTTACTGCACCACTGAGCCGGAATGCTTCGGAGCAACAGCTTCCGAGTGATATCTCGTCCCAGCACCTAGTGCCGGGATAAAGCTAATCTACTATGATTCGATTAAGCAGCAAGAGCATAATTATTATTGCCAGATAAAATTTTAGTAACTGAGATTTAAGTGCAAATCACTGACGCACTGCATGCTTACTTACTATTTCTACCCGCTGTCAAATCCAGTCAACCCCAGAATTTTTAATTAGCTAGAAACCAAAACATTACCTGATGGTGGATAACGGTTCTCTATATCCCATCAATAATATTCTGTGCAAAGATAATGATTCTTTTCCTCTTTTGCAATTCGCAGTTTAAACTTCACGTTTTTTTATTTTTCCCTGCTTATAGGCCTTATTTTTAAGATTCGCAGATTATATATACTTTTGCAATAGAATCAAGCAAAACCATTAATATAGTTGCCAAAACCAAGAACATATAGCGTCTGAGCAATAAAGGAACGAGATACTGACGATGAAAGATTACAAATACATTCTTTTCCACTTACCCATGTTACAGGAAATATTTAAGAAGCCTGTAAATGGCTTCAGTGATATTTTCGATGTGGGAATTTACAATGTGGCTACCCGGCAGAAGGTAAATTGCAACAATGTATTTATACAAACCCTATACTGTTATTACCGGGGAGGGCTTACACCCAGTTTGCAGCAATGGTTTGACGGCATGGCTCAGCAGGGCTTTTTTTGCTTTCCGGATAAACGCACGGTTTTCAATGAGAGTGAATTTGTACCCCCATCACGTGATAAAAATTTCCTGATGACTTCCTGTGAATATGATCCTAAGCTATGGCAAGAAGTGCTGGAATTCTATAAACTCAGACAGGTAAAGACGGTATTGAGGATGAAATTTAAAATTGACGATATTAAAAATACTTATCACAAGTATGATCAGGCGTACAATGGATTCAAGAATGAGCCACTGATTATGATCAAGACTGATATGATGTTCGATTTCTATAAATACCCGAAAACGGATTATGAGAAGGCACTCTTTGCGATGTATGCCGGAATACGTTCCATCATTGGTAACAAAGATTTCGCAGCCACCACGGGAAGCATGATTCAGTGTCGAATGTTCGGAGCCAAAAACGCTACTGCACTGGCACCCATCTTAAAAGATAAAAAAGTGAAAGCCGCACATACAAAATACACGACTGCTTATCACTATAAAAAAATGTTGAAAGAACTGGTAGCGCTGGGATTTCTGAAATCGGAAATTGGCTTTAACAGACGCACGTATGTATCTTGCCGGCTTACCATGAAAGAGCTGGAAGATGCCATTATCACCGATATTGAGAATAAGAGTTTAAAATCGAAGGTTAAACAGGTGGAACAGAGCAGATTAGATTCCATAAAATCACTAAAACGACGCCTTAATAATATCAACTAGATAATCGACCTTATCGTCAACCTTATCATCGACCTCTTTAATAAATATATATAATAAATATCTAAAATAAATATACAGCATAAGATACATAGCCATAAAAGCTATGCTTCTGCCGTTGTTGTTATAAAGTTCTGTTTAGGTTTTACCGGGATTCTGTTTGCAACCAAGTGAAGTTCACCTCAACTCTTACCGGCATTTAAACCGGATGCTACCGGGATTTGTTTATTCTCCAGAAATGAAGTGCCGTATTCGCTAAAATAACTATATTTACACTTTAATTTAGCCTAGAATGTTTACAACAAGAATCTGTTTATTGACGCTTAGCACATTAATGATTGCCTGCGGGCAAAAAACTACCCCGGTAAATAATGAATTAACGATGGTAGTTGGTACGTATACCGATGCGGGCAGCAAAGGTATTTACACTTTCCGGTTTAGCCAGGAAGAGGCAGAATGCACCCCCCCTAAGCCATGCCGAAATCTCTAATCCTTCTTATCTGACAATCTCCGGCAATAATAAATTTGTTTATGCCGTTAGTGAGCATGGGAATGGCCAGGAAGCAATAACGGCTTTCGGATTGAACACCAATCAGGGAACTCTTCAATTCCTGAATGTTCAGCCGGCAATGGGAGCTGATCCCTGTTATATTACTACTAATGGTAAAAATATAGTTACAGCCAATTACAGCGGCGGTAGTGTTTCTGTTTTCCCGATTGCAACAGACGGATCTTTATTACCTGCCTCGGATGTCGTTCATTTTGTAGGATCAGGACCCGACAAAGACCGTCAGGAAAAATCGCATGTTCATTGTGTTACCTTCAGTCCGGATGGAAAGTTTTTGTTTGCCAACGACCTGGGAACGGATAAAATCTATAAATTCAACGTTAATACCCAAGCGGATGCCAAGAACAAGGAAAAGCTATTGGAAATCGGTATACCGCCTGCTTTCTCTGTAACTCCTGAATCCGGTCCGCGACACCTCACTTTTACGCCTGATGGGAACTATGCTTATTTGATCAACGAACTCTCGGGACAGGTCACCGCCTTTCAATATAAGGAGGGCAATTTAACGGAAATGCAATCCATTGCTGCCGATACGGTAAATGCCCGTGGCAGTGCGGATATCCATGTCAGTCCCGACGGCAAATTCGTATATGCCAGCACTCGTCTGGAAGCGGATGGAGTAGCCATTTTCAAGATTGACGGTCAGACCGGAAAATTGACCAAAGCGGGTTTTCAACTAACAGGCAAACACCCCCGGAATTTTATCATTACGCCAAACGGGAAATTATTATTGGTAGCCTGCAGGGATAAAAATGCAATTGAAGTTTATCAGAGGGAAATCGAGACGGGATTATTGACCTATCTCGATAAAGATATTCTTTTGAATAAGCCGGTTTGTATTAAGTTTGCTCATTAAAGGGTGTAAAAAGGAAAAACTTATCCCGATCAGGGGGGAAATGTTATTTCTTCAGAAAAGATTCCTGAAAAAGCCCCCTACTGCTTTAAACGATGAATTCTTAATCTGTGTAAAGCCCTCTTTTGCCAGGGCCGGGAATGCTTTTACTGACATTCGAATGGCTTCTCTCCGGGCTTCTTTTCTGAGCTTTTCGTTTTCTTTCCGGCTGGTTATTCTCGCCGTACCTTTTCGGATATAGCTTTTTGTGACGTAGCCAATTCGCATCGTCATGAGGGCAGAGAGTCCTCCATCCATTGCCGAACGAAGCAGTACAGCCGGAATATTGACGCTGTTCAGAATAGCAGAAAAGTCTATTTCTTCGAGAAAACCTTCCGAAAGATCTGTTATAAACGAAGCCAGTAGCACTTCAAAATAGAGCCTTACCAATTGGGCGTAGGTAGGACGGAAGCCCGAAAGACGGACAATCTCATGAATCAACCGGAAATTGATAATGATACTGGTAATGAAATCAAACCGACCGTTCTGAGAAAGGGCAGTGATGATGAGAATGGATAAAGCTCGCTCCCGGATGGAAGCATCGATCAATTTCATGCGATGATTGATTTCTTCCGTTATAATTTCTGCGAGCAGAGTGGTGTTTTCGTTTCCATTTTCCAGTTTGCGGAGTAAGGCTTTCTGATGATTTCTTCGATCGGCTGCATTTTCAATATGCCGGCTGTTGCGGGCAATGAGTAAACCATATTTATACAATTCATCCTTCTCCGTTGGAAGATTCTTTACATGAAGTGCCGGAGTAGAGGGTGCATTCATTATCCGGAGAAGTGGCAAGACGACCAGCCAGAAAAGTAATCCCAGTAGTACCAGATAAAAGGCATAGCCCACATAAACATGCAGGTTCATCAGCTTGTCGCCAATAAGAATAATGTTGCCCATTAGTATAACCACCACAATAGCAACAATGGCAATAATCAATAACACAACATTCCTTTTCATGCTTCTCTCCGTTTAAAAATACAAGATAGTTCCTCCGTCGGATGCCGCGTAAGCAACCAAAAGATACTGGATCATCTCTGCTGCTTGCTGTAGCTCTCCTTTTCCATTATACCCATTTACAATCGCCAGCATATGGCGTGTAGATAAGTCCATTTTAGTCCGTTCCTCATCACTGGTAGGAGTTCCGATTCCTCCCTGTGCATCCCGGTAAACTGGTAAACCTTCAATATTCAACATTCCACGGCCGATTGCTTCAAAAGATTCACCTGCCTTTCCGATTCCGAGTTCGAGGTGTTTTCCGTCTATTTTATCTGCATCGAATCCACCGATAGAATATCCCGTTTTTAAAGATACTAAATTGATTATATCCACCAAAGTATCAATCTGATAAAGTGGAATATTCCGCATCAACCGACGGCGCAATGCTTCGGCAGAAGGCCTGTAACGATTCGGGTCTTTTCCACAACGTTTGTATGCTTCACGGGTTGCCGCAATTACCGGTTGACGTTTGATATCTTCCAATGTAGTGGTAGCTAGTAACTCTCCGGTAAAAGAGTTGATTTCAGTCCACAAATCCTCACAAAAAGAGGTATTGGTTACTTCTGCATAAACAGCTGCCCCAGCAAATACCGGGCATGCCTCTTTTATTTCCGTTGATACAGTAATGGTAAACATTCTTTTATAGCACTTTAATCAGATTAACATGATACCCGAAAGTATACGCCCGGAGTTAATACCTAAGCGACGGGCAGAGAAGAATTCTTTATCCTGTGTATAGGTGCAGATTCCGGATAGTTGTATTTGCTTCTCCGGAATTCCGAAGTCCAATAACTGAATACGATTGGCTTCACAAAGATCAATATGATGTTTTTCCGTTGTTTCATTCCAAAAAGAGATACGAGAAAGATCAAAGCCTTTATCCCGGAAAGTTTCATAAACTTCTTCTCCTACCTCAAAACAAGACACAGAAATACCGGGGCCAATAGTCGCAACCATATTTTCAGCAGAAGAACCATACAAAGATTGCATTTGATGCAAAACTTGGGATGTTATCCTCTGCACCGTTCCTCGCCATCCGGCATGTATAGCGGCAACTGATCCAGATTCCCAGTCGTACAGCAGCAGAGGAATACAATCCGCCGTTGAGATACAAATACAATATCCGGGGACGTCGGTAATAACTGCATCTACTTCCTGCAATTTATTTTGTTGCTCATCAGGCGATAAATCCATAAATGCCTGATCGATGACGCAGATATCCGTACCATGCACCTGGCGGGGAATAATCAATTGCCTAAAAGAAGCTGGAAAAGTTTTCATTAATCTTTTCTGATTGCTTATTACCTTCTCCCGATCATCTCCACAATAAGGTGAACAATTGAAAGAAGCATACGAGCCCTCACTGACTCCTCCGTTTCGGGTAGTCACAAAATGAAAAATGTTGGGGTACGCACTCAGTAGTTCGTAACCCAACATTCTTTTATCAGATGTTAATGAAATCATTCTTCCCAATCTTCTTCTTCATATTCGTATTCAAAGTCATCGCCGTCTTCGTCATCCTCATATTCATAAGCAAAGTCTTCATCTTCACCTTGTGCCTTCAATTCGTCTTTCAGCCGATTGACATCTTTCGGACGGTGGGCGATGACTACTACTTCAATCTTATTACTTTCTTTATTTAATTCTTCCCAAAGAATATCTTTTAAAACAGATATTCCAAACCCTGTAATGGAAGATATAAATATATGTGGAATACCTTCCGGCAAATCCAGTTCAATTTCATCCATTAATTCCTGGTCGAGCATGTCACTTTTAGTTATGGCTAATACCCGCTGTTTGTCGAGCATTTCCGGGTTAAATGTACGAAGTTCATTGAGTAATATTTCATACTCTTTGCGTATATCATCACTATCGGCCGGAACCATAAAAAGCAATAAAGAGTTTCGTTCAATGTGACGCAGAAAACGAAGTCCCAACCCTTTTCCTTCGCTTGCTCCTTCAATAATACCGGGTATATCCGCCATCACAAAAGATTTTCCATCGCGATAAGATACAATGCCCAGGTTCGGTTCCAGCGTAGTAAACGGATAGTCCGCTATTTTAGGTTTCGCTGCAGAAACAGCCGACAGCAGAGTGGATTTTCCAGCATTGGGGAATCCAACCAGCCCAACATCGGCCAACAGCTTTAACTCCATTATAACAGTTAACTCCTGCATTGGTTCACCTGGTTGTGCAAAACGGGGAGCCTGACGCGTGGCTGTACGGAAGTGCCAGTTTCCCAAACCACCACGCCCCCCTTTCAGAAGGACTACTTCCTGTTCATGCTCGGTGACATCGCAAATATATTCACCTGCTTCGGCATTGTAAACCACTGTTCCACAGGGTACTTCTATGACCTTATCTTCGCCATCTTTACCAAAGCTCCGACTCTTACTCCCAGATTCACCATGTCCGGCCAATATGTGGCGTTCGTATTTTAAATGAAGGAGAGTCCAATAGTTTCGGTTACCACGCAATATAACATGGCCTCCTCTTCCTCCATCTCCACCGTCGGGACCGCCATTGGGTACATATTTCTCCCGGCGCATATGTGTAGAGCCTCTCCCCCCTTTACCAGAGCGGCAGTATATCTTTACATAATCAACGAAATTAGATTCAGCCATAATTATAGAATTTAGGAGTTAGTAGTTGAGAATAATATTATTTCGCTACCCTCTTTATCCCTTCGGTAATTTGGGCAGTAATTTCTTCCAATCGTCCATATCCTTCGATATGGCAATATTTACCTTCTTTTTTATACCAATCTACCAAAGGAGCTGTTTGAGTTTGATATACTAAAAGACGTTTTTTAATTGTTTCTTCATTGTCATCAGCCCGACCGGATTCTTTTCCGCGTTTAATCAAACGTATCATCAATTCCTCTTCCGGTACATCCAGGTCGATCATTAAGGATACTTCCTGTCCTCTCTCTGCTAGCATTTTTTTCAACTCTTCCGCTTGAGCAATCGTGCGAGGGAATCCGTCAAAAATGACTCCTTTACTGTCCTTGAAATTATCCAAAACACTAGCCAGGATGCTGATCATCAAATCATCCGGGATCAATAGCCCCTGATCTATATAACCTTTTGCGATCATCCCGAGTTCAGTTCCATTCTTTATTTCAGTCCGCAACACATCGCCAGTGGAGATATGATTCAATCCGAACTTTTCAACAATACGTTCGCTCTGTGTTCCCTTTCCTGATCCGGGAGCACCAAAAATTACAATGTTAAGCATGTTAGTACTTCGTTAGTTATTCTGTTACAATTGTATAGATATCAGGATAGTTTCGCCCAAAACCATCATAGTCCAGTCCGTAACCTACAATAAAATCATTTGGAATACGCATCGCAACATATTCCACATTGAGGTCTACCTGTAATTTATCTGGTTTCAACAATAAGGAAGCAATATGTATTTCACGCGGACCGCGGGTACCTAATGATTCCAATAGGCGTTGCATGGTAAAACCTGTGTCCACGATATCTTCAATAATTATAATAACACGGTCGCTTATATCTTCATTAATCCCAATTACTTCTTTTATCATTCCTGTAGAAGTAACTCCCTGATAAGAAGCCAACTTTACAAAAGAAACCTCACATGGAATAGTGATTTTTTTCATCAAGTCGGCGGTAAACATAAAGGCACCGTTCAATACACTCAAGAAAAGTGGATTCTTCCCCGCAAAATCACGGTTAATCTCACTCGCCACCCGGGTAACTTCTTTTTGAATCTCTTCTGAACTGATGGAGATTGAAAAACGTTTATCTTTTATTTCAATGGTATTCATGACCAATATTTTTTCGAAAGCTGCGCAAAAGTAGTTCTTTAAATTGAGAATTGAAAATTGAATGTTGAAAATCAGGAACTGAGAACGAGAGTATTAACTATTATTTATTCTGTACCGTAATTTTAATGTATAAAGTGGAGAAGCAGAGAGATTTCTCTAATTTTGTATTTTCAACACTCCATTTTCATTTTTTTCGTAAGTTTGTATCATTAAAATAAAAAATAAAGAAACATGAAAATATTTCCAGGCATTAGCCTCAAAGTACTGGACGAATATACCATAGAGCACGAACCTATATCTTCTTTAGATTTGATGGAACGAGCTGCCCAAGCGTTTACCAATGCTGTTGTAGCCCAATGGCCTCATACAACTCCGGTAACCATTTTTGCCGGGCCAGGTAATAACGGTGGAGATGCTCTTGCAGTAGCACGAATGTTACTGCAAATAGGGTATCAGGTAAATACTTTTCTTTTCAACCCCAAAGGAGAGCTCTCCGAGGAGTGTCAGACCAATAAGGAGCTTTTGGAAATGATAGATGATGTGGACTTTACCGAAGTAACCACACAATTTACGCCCCCACCCCTCACTAAAGATCATTTGGTTATCGATGGACTTTTCGGAATCGGATTAAACAAACCGTTGGCCGGCGGTTTCGCTGCTGTTGTAAAATATATTAATATATCAAAAGCTACGGTGGTTGCCATAGACATGCCATCAGGGTTGATGACTGAAGATAATACGTTCAATAATCGAACTACCATCGTACATGCAGATTACACCTTCAGTATGCAATTGCCCAAACTGGCTTTTCTTTTTGCCGAAAATTATGACTTCGTAGGTGAATGGAAATTATTGGATATCGGACTCAGCCAAGAAGGTATTGATGAAGAAGATACAGACTGCTACCTACTAGAGGAAAAAGATATAAAACCACTGATCAAACCCAGAAAGAAGTTTGCCCATAAAGGTATCTTCGGACATGCGGCGCTTATTGCTGGTGCTTATGGAATGGCTGGATCAGCCATACTGGCAGCCAAAGCTTGTCTACGTTCGGGAGTGGGGTTATTAACCGTTCATACGCCTGCACTCAACAATAATATTCTGCAAACAGCCGTTCCGGAAGCTATTGTAGAGGCTGATATAAACGAATACTTTTTCACTTCACCCATTGATGCCGATGATTATCAGGCGATATGTATCGGACCCGGATTGAAACAAAACAATGAAACGGAATTTGCTCTTCTTGAACAGATTAATAATTGTCAGACACCCATGGTTATAGATGCTGATGCATTAAATATTCTGGGAAAACATCGGCAAGCTTTAACTTCTATTCCGAAAGGCTCAATCCTCACTCCTCATCCCAAAGAATTGGAAAGAATAACAGGTAAATGTCACAATTCCTTTGAACGGATGTCTAAAGCCTGTGAACTGGCACATAATTTTAAAGTATACATTGTTTTAAAAGGTGCATATACGGCAATTATCACTCCGCATGGTAAAATCTTCTTCAACCCGACAGGTAATCCGGGTATGGCAACAGCCGGAAGCGGAGATGTTCTTTCAGGTATCATATTGTCTCTGCTGGCACAAGGATACACACCGGAAGAAGCAGCTAAAACAGGCGTATATGTACATGGCATGGCCGGCGACCTTGCCAAAGAACAATTGGGAATGATGGGTATGAAAGCCGGAGATATTATTAGTGCATTGCCCACTGCATGGCAACACCTTAGTAGTCAGTAGTTAACTCTTTGTGTATTTTTCACAATCCCAGCGAGCGAAAATAGAACATCTTTCCTATCTTTGCTATTCACAACATATAAATTTAAAAACCAGCATGAAAACATACATTCTAGGATTACTTTTATTATTATCTTCTTCTCTATATGCCCAAACGGAAGTTTTACAAGGTGTTACACGCGGAAAAGACTACGGTGTTGTATATACTTTACCCAAAACGGAAATTCATATAACAGTAAAAGCGAATAAAATAACTTATACACCTGGAGAATTCAGCCGCTATGCCGACAGGTATCTCCGATTAAATAATGTTTCCGGAGAAGCAGAGGTATATTGGGAATTAAGTAGTGTTGAAGCTGTGGCTGTAGGTGTGCCTGACGAAAACGAAACTTATTTCATCAAGATGAAAGATCGTACGTCAGCACCCTTAGTAGAGCTTACTGAAGATGGGCTTATCAAATCAATCAACGTGCCACTAGCTCCGAAAAGTCAGGAAAAAGCCCGGGTAGAAGAAAAATCTCAAGTCAGGAAATTAAACCCGCGCGACTTCCTTACCGAAGAAATTTTAATGGCCAATTCTTCTGCAAAGATGGCTGAATTAACGTCCAAAGAAATATACAATATCCGCGAAAGCCGAAATGCTTTGGTCCGCGGCCAGGCAGATAACATGCCTACTGACGGCGAACAACTTCGTTTGATGCTTGAAACTTTAGATTTACAGGAAAATGCTCTGTTGGAATTGTTTTCCGGCACAAAAACGAAGGAAGAACAAACCTTTACTTTTAAAATAATTCCTGACAAAGAGTTTAAAGATGAAGTTGTATTTCGCTTTTCAAAGAAACTGGGAGTAACTGACAAGAGAAATCTGGCAGGCGAACCTTATTATTTTAATCTGACCGATTTGAAATCTATCAAAATTCCATTGGAAGACCCTAAAAAAACCAAGATAGAAGGAATTGCTTATAATGTTCCAGGTAGAGCCCAGATGACCATTACTAACAAAAAAGATTTTCTACTGGAAGGAGATTTATTAATCACTCAATTCGGTATAATTGAATATCTGGCACCTACTTTATTTAATAAAAACTTAACAACTAAGGTTTACTTTAACCCAGAAAGTGGAAGTTTAAAAAAAGTGGAAAGAGAATAAATCATTAAAAAAAATCATACACTATCTATATTTATTCCTCACGACAAATAACATTTTCCATCTTTGTAATTCATACAAATCGATATTCACAATAATACAGCAAAAAAAATGTATTAATTTCTCTTTTCTTTTGGAGTTTAATTCATTTTACATATCTTTGTTCCTGTAAATGTTTAAACACTATTACAAATGGCACGACTGATATCTATTTTTATTAGTTTATTCTTCCTTTTGGGTAATTGCGTAATTGCGCAAACAGCAAGAGTGAACAAAGCTGTGTATGTAAGTAAGGCTGGAACTCTGATTGATAATATTACATTAGAAGAGGCCCAGACTGTAACTCACTTGACCGTTACTGGTACTATTAACGCAATTGATTTTAAAAACCTACGAAATGATTTCGATAAATTAAGATATCTTGATTTATCGAATGTATCCATCCAATCGTACATAGGAAAACGAGGTACTGCTCCTAATGAAAAATTTTCAAACTATGGTTCAAATGCAATACCAGCGTATGCATTTAGTTTTTCTGTAGAAGATGACATTGTAGGTAAAAGTACATTGCGGGAAGTTATACTACCGGATAAGGTTAAGAACATCGAAGAAAATGCATTCATGGGTTGTAACAACCTTCATGTTTGCAAAATTATCAGACCTACGGCCCCCAACATTGCTGAAGGAGGGCTCGATCCTAACGTTACTGCCATATTTATTCCGGAAGGTTTTAAATATGCATATGATCGGAAACTACAATGGCGAGACTTCGTTATCATTGAAGGTGCTCCGGTCAGGGTCAGTGTACGAGTAAATACTCCGGGAACTCTTAGCCAGGAGATTGAAAAAAACTAAAGGAAACGGATAGTAAAAGGGATGTAAAGGACATCAATTTCTTAGCAGTCCGAGGAACTCTTAATCAGAATGATTACAAATTTATTAGTGATTATATGAATAATCTGATTTTTATCAATTTGTATAATACTAATACCACAGTCCTTCCTGACTTAACTTTCGCTAATAAAAGGAATTTGCTTAAAGTATCTTTACCAAAAGACTTAGTTTCTATAGGAGAAAGAGCATTTAGCGAATGTGAGCGCTTGAATGGTACTCTCAGACTTCCAAAAACAGTGAAGGAAATAGAAGGAGGAGCCTTTATCAATACTTCACTGGATTATGTGATTGTAACTGGAGGACATCTAAATAAGTTAGGAAAAAACATTTTCGGTGAAAAAGATGGAAAATTAATTCTTTCGATAGATGATAAATAGATTTTAAATCAATCGCTTTTAAAGGAAAAGTCCGGAGTGGAATAGACGCCATAAATCCGGGCTTTCTTTTTTTATAGAAACTTTGTTTAAAATCATCCTACCAAATTTATATTGAACCCTTTTATATCTTTTAAAAACATCTCCAGCATATCCTACTATTGAATTCTGTATCCAGACAAAAAAACAGCCAATTCACAAAGAATCAGCTGTTCATATATAAAGTTAGTTGCAAAGACCACTTAGTCTACTTATAAAAAGGAAAACTTTATAAAACGTTATTTCATGATATTAGGTTCTTCTAAACCATAACCACCCTTTCTGTCCTCTATCTTTAACCAAATTCCCAATAAAGAGGCAAGTACACCTAAGCTGGCAAAAACAAGCATTGGTGCTGTATAATCATAATCGCCTACCGTTGCATTGGGATTAGCCCAAGCTAATACTTTACCAATAATCATTGGGAAAGCCCACAAACCTATATTTTGTATCCAAAAAATAACGGAATATGCAGATCCTAGATAACGTTCTTCGACCAGCTTAGGTACAGATGGCCAAAGAGCCGCTGGTACCAAAGAAAATGAAATACCAAGTAAGATTATTGCCGCGTATGAAATCACTTCGCTTTCCAGACTATCTGGCCGAAGAGGATATATAGCGAAAATAGAATGACAGATAAACACCAGAATACCTCCCAGAATCAACATCGTGGCCCCTTTTCCTTTCCGATCAAGAAAAGCTCCTAAAATCGGTGTAAGAATCATTGCTCCGATAGGAAACAAAGAGAACAGTGAAGAAGCTTCTTCAGTGGGCATATCTAAACGGTTTTCCAACATACTGGTCGCAAACTTTTGAAAAGGAAATATTGCCGAATAATAAAGAACGCATAAAAAGGCGATTAATAAAAAGGTCTTGTTGGTAAATAATATACCAATATCGCTGATTTTAAACGGATCTTCTGGTTCTTCATTTTCCTGCGCTCCTAATTCTGTGTCCAGTTTTTTATCCATGAAAGAGTATATAATGAAGGTAAGAAGACCAATACAAAGCAATCCGCAACACACAGCTACCGGACGAACAACATCTTCCCCTCCACCCAAAGTTGCGAGATAAGGAGATAACCGGAATACGGCAAATACACCTAAACGGGCAATAGCCATTTCGATCCCCATTGCTAATGCAAGTTCTCTACCCTTAAACCACTTAACAATGGCTTTAGAAACTGTAATACCTGCCATCTCTACTCCACAACCAAAAATCGCAAATCCAGCAGATGCTAATTTAGCTGTGGGAGGGAATGAAACCCAAAATGAATTTAATAGATCGTAAAGTACATTTCCTTCTATAAAATTAGAACTGATAGCATACAGTTTAATTGCTCCACCCACGACCATCACTACTCCTGAAAGAATAGCCGTAAACCGGATCCCCATTTTATCAAGAATAATACCTGCAAAAATAAGGAAGAATACAAATACATTCAGAAAATATTCCGAACTGGCAAACACACCATATACATCTGGTTTCCAGTTCAGTTGGGTTTCAAGCATTGTCTGCAGAGGTGACAAAACATCTACAAACATATAAGCAAAAAACATGGTAAGCGCGATCAATATCAGTGCACCCCAGCGAAATATAGCCGAATCTCTCATTGTCTGGTGAATACGATTCATAGGATAATATTTATATAATATTCATATATAAAGCAAAACCGTAAATCCTTAATGAAGTATTTACGGTCCTGTATAATTAATAATTATTGCTTTTTAGTTTGCTGTAGAATCAGAAGCTTCCGGCAAAGTTGCTTCCGGAGTTGCAAAGTCCGGAATTGTATTCGGATTTGTTCTTTGCTCCTGTTGTGCCTGTTCCATAATAATTCCTTCCTGCTGTGATGCAGAAGGAAGCGCATAAGCCGAAATGATACTTAATACCACCATAAACGCTGCTAATCCCCAGGTCGTTTTTTCAAGAAAATCAGTCGTTTTTCGTACTCCCATAATTTGATTGGAAGAAGAAAAGCCCGAAGCCAGACCTCCACCTTTCGAATTTTGGATCAGTACGATGAAGCACATCAGTATGGCCGCAATAACAATTAAAATAATTAATAATAAATACATCTCTTTATTTCGAATTAGCGTTAATAATCAATTTCTCCAAAAAACGGATTTGGTCTGCAAAGTAAGCGTTTTTTTTTGGATATTTCAAACTTAATTTTTTAATTATTTCGAGTGCCTTAGAATATCGGTGTTGTTTGATATAAATTTTAGCCAAGGTCTCAGTAAAATAGCTATCGTCTTCAGTATCATCAAACAAGAAGATCTCTGGTCTTTCTACTTCTTTCTCCAGCTCATCCTCTAATGAACGGAATTTCATGATTGAATCAGTTTCTGCTTTTGCAATAAATCCATCAATTAACTCTTGGCCATTTAATCTAGGTGCTTCTTGTTTAGTTTCGGTTTCCGGCAGAAGATCATCCTGCACTAAATAAGTGGTATAATCTGTTATATATTCAAGATCAGTAGTAAAAGATAGTTCTTCCTGTGGAACTTTCGCCAGAAAGGAGTCAATCAAGGATAAAGTCCGGTCTAATCCTTCGTTTTCCTCTGATTCATTTGCCTGTGGAAATCCCTGTTCAACCGGAGAAAGTGTATATTTATCTCCTTCAATCAAATAAAACAACACTTTAAGGTCAGGGATATACAGCGCCGCTTTACGCAGTTCTGCACCAAATGTTATATCATGGAGTAAATAAAGGTTTTTAAGGTAGAGTAGACGGAATAACTGACAATAAGGAAATCGCATCAACAATATGCGAAGCTCATAAAGTGTCTCGCGATTTAGACACTCTGGATGAGATATCCATTGTTGCAGATTGGCAGAAGTCATAAACTACCAGTTCGCAACAGTAGCATTAAAGATCTGATCGCTAATTTCTTTCACCATTTCAGCAATCAGTTCATCTTGCACTTCCGTCAGTAATCTGGTCGAATCATATAAACGGTAAGCCGAAAATTTCTGATCATTTATATCTTCGTCATGATTTGTGTTATTGATATATCGCACATTTACCGTTATTGTGAGCCGTACCTGAGAGGCATAACCGTCAGCCGCAACCGACTCATTGTATTGGCGATATTCTGTTATTTCACCTTCAAGTTCCAGATCGGCATCCCTTGTTACCTGCTCCAATTTAGTCTGCCTGTCGAATATGCCTTTCAATTCATCATTAAAGGCTGTACCTAAAGGTGCATAAACATAGTCAGATTTAATTGGAAAATCTGCAATCGCAATCGTTTTTACTTTTGTGTAATCGAGAGATCCTCCCGTAAAACTGTAAGATACAGTACAGGCTACCAATAAACACATGGATACAGTTAACAAAGAGATATAGGATATTTTTTTAATCAAGGTCATATTCTTTTATTTTTCGGTAAAGGGTACGTTCGGAAATATTTAAATCTTTGGCTGCGCTCTTACGCTTGCCTTTATGTTTGTCCAGTGCTTTACGGATAACTTCTTTCTCTACTTTATCCAATGAAAGAGATTCTTCTACATATTCTTCCGTGTCTTGTATGTCATCGTCATCAACCGGTTTAGAAGAGTTTACCGGATTGAGATTAATCGTCGAAATCGGTTGAGCTGGCGTAATCACTGGTGTTGCGGGATAATAATTCGGTGCTGAAGGAGCATGATGCGTACTTCTTTCCGACATAATCTCATGTACCAACTTTTTCAGATCAGTCATGTCTTTACGCATATCAAAAAGCACCTGATATAAGATTTCACGCTCACTCTCAAAGCTCTGGCCTCCTCCTTTCTTTCCCCATAAAGCAGGCAATCGCTGTTCAGTCTGTTCCGGAAGATAAATTCGTAAAATTTCCGGTGTTATTTCCCGGTTATGTTCAATAATAGATATTTGTTCTGTTATATTTTTCAGCTGACGTACATTCCCGGGCCAAGGATAAGCAATTAATACCTGTTTGGCATCTTCAGTAAGCTGAATAGCCGGCATCCTGTATTTTTCAGCGAAATCAGCAGCAAATTTACGGAATAAAAGAATAACATCTTCTCCTCTCTCCCGCAAAGGCGGTATTTGGATAGGCACCGTATTCAGACGATAATATAAATCTTCCCTAAATTTGCCATCAGCTATTGCCTGGGAAAGATTTACATTAGTGGCCGCTACAATACGAACATCTGTCTTCTCTACTTTGGAAGAACCGACCTTTATAAACTCTCCACTTTCGAGTACGCGTAATAAACGGGCCTGTGTAGGTAAGGGCAATTCTCCCACTTCATCCAGGAAAATCGTTCCTCCATTAGCTTCACCGAAATAGCCTTTCCGTTCACCAATCGCTCCTGTAAAAGCCCCTTTTTCATGTCCAAAAAGTTCCGAATCAATGGTTCCTTCCGGAATAGCCCCACAGTTGACTGCTATGTATTGGCCGTGCTTCCGCCGACTGTATTGATGTATTATTTGTGGAAAACTCTCCTTACCCACTCCACTCTCTCCAGTGATTAGTACGGATAAATCGGTAGGTGCTACCTGAATAGCCACGTCAATGGCTCTGTTGAGTGTTTCAACATTCCCAATGATACCAAATCTGAGCTTTACTTGTTGTATTTCCGTTTTTGTCATATCTTGCATCAAAATCATGACAAAATTACAAAAAGCATTGAATAGCACAAGAGAAATAACAGTTATTAAGAGCCCCGTACATTCTTTTCCATCTATTATGTCCAACTACTCATTGCAAATGATAAAACTTACCGGTATCTGGAAAAGCAATCCGGAATAAAAAAACAGTTAAAAATTAAATGAGCTCTAAATTAAGATTATTACCTTTGCGGATATTTAACAACGCGACAATCGGTCTAAATTAATATTATCATGAAGAAAGCTCCTTTACGTTTTGTAACTACATATATTTTATTTGTCATTGTGTTTATGCTACAGAAACCTCTTTTCATGCTTTTTTATCATAAGCTATTTGACAATATAGGATTTACTGATTATCTGAGCGTAATGTGGCATGGTTTACCACTCGATCTGGCCAGTGCCGGATATCTGACTGCTATTCCCGGATTATTATTAATAGCTTCTTTATGGATGATACCACAAGTCATTAGACCGGCGTTCAAAGGATATTTTGCCATAACTTCTTTCCTTATAGCCATTATCTTTTCGGCAGATATTATTTTATACTCATTCTGGGGATTTCGCCTGGATAATACTCCTCTCTTCTACTTCTTCTCTTCTCCCGGAAGTGCTTTGGCCAGTGATACCTGGTTATTTACCGCTACTGCCATTATTGTTACAGGTATATTAACATGGTTATTATATAAGTTATTTATTTATGCAGTTCTGGATAAAAAAATAAGCTACACACCACCTAGAAAGAGAGGAAAAACATCTTTATTATTATTATTCCTTACTGCTTTATTGTTTATTCCTATTCGCGGAGGTTTTACTGTTTCAACCACCAACCTGAGTAAAGTTTATTATAGCAATAATATGTATCTAAATCATGCTGCTATCAATCCTTTCTTCAGTTTGCTGGAATCCTTTACCCGTGAAAGAAATTTTGGAGAACAATATCGTTTCATGACTCCTGAAAAGGCGGATGAAGTGTTTGAGCAAATAAAAGATCATTCATTTAAAACAGACAGTCTTTCAACCAATACAATTGCACACGTAATAACAACTCAACGTCCTAATATCATCTTTGTGGTGCTGGAAAGCTTTATATCCAAAGTAATAGAACCATTAGGAGGCATACCGGATGTAGCCGTTAACTTGGATAAATTGGCTGAAAAAGGTGTATTATTTACCAACTTCTATGCAAATAGCTTCCGGACTGATCGTGGATTGGTTTCAATTTTCAGTGGATACCCCGCACAGCCGACTACAAGCATTATAAAATATCCTAAAAAGACACAATCTCTCCCCTCAATTCCATTATCACTGAAAGAAAAAGCGGGTTATACAGTTGATTATTATTATGGAGGAGATGATAGTTTCACTAATATGCGGGCTTATCTGCAATCCATGGGTATCCGTAATATTATATCAGATGTCGATTTCCCCATAAGTGAACGATTAAGTAAATGGGGTGCACATGACCATGTTGTCTTTAATCGTTTGAAAGAAGACTTAAAGGAAAAACAGGAACAACCTTTCATGAAAATTATTCAAACATCCAGCAGTCACGAGCCATTTGAAGTACCTTATTCCAGACTGGAAGACCCATTCCTGAATTCAGTAGCATATGCAGATAGTTGCCTGGGTGATTTTGTTAACTTTCTCAAACAAACTGAATTTTGGGATAATAGTTTGATCGTTTTAGTACCTGACCATGCCAAACGTTATCCGGATGATATTCCGGATATTTCCTTTGAACGTTTTCAAATTCCTTTAGTATTTGCAGGAGGTGCAGTAAAAGATAGTCTACGTATTGAAACGTATGGTTCTCAGATTGATATTGCAGCCACCCTGCTTTCTCAACTGAATATTCCGCATGATGATTTTGCATTCAGCAAAAATGTATTAAATGAGGCTTCTCCTCATTTTGGTTTCTTTACTTTTCCAAATGTTTTCGGAATGACAACCCCCGATAACAAGGTAATTTACGATTGCGAATCCAATAAGATTATCGAGACACAAGAGGGTTCTCCCAATGAGAATGTAGAGAAGGGAAAAGCACTGTTGCAAAAACTTTTTGATGACCTGGATGCGCGTTAATGCAAAAGCATTGCCAACGAACGATTAAAAAACACCAATAGCAAAACTGTTGTAAGAATACTGCAAACCACAAATCGTTTTTCCTGTTTGCTATATAATGCGTTGGGAGGCGAAAGTATCTTCGAACGTGATAATATTCGTAGTCTTGACCAATGATAAAGTTTATAAATCAAATAGCCAAAAATTATACCAAAGAAAATAGCAGGTACTATATCGGATATAAAATGAACCTCCAAATAAATTCGTGAATAAGCTGTTATAGTGGCCCAGGTGTATATCGTCCAAGTAAACAGAGCATGTCTGAAAAGTAATACCATAAAAGTTGCAAACCCAAAAGCATTAATTGCATGACTGGACATAAAACCAAACCTTCCTCCCCGATAATTAAAAACCGTCTCCACTTGGTTCATAAAATCAGGATGATGGGTAGGACGAAAACGTTCAAACATTGGTTTACATAAGCCTGATGCAAACTGGTCACATACAGTAACTACTAAGGCAATAGCTATTAACACAAAAAGTGATTCTTTCCAGCCTTTCTTATAGACTAAAATAAAGAAAAGAATTAATACCAGAGGTATCCAGACTGCTTTTCCAGAATAGAGCCACATAAATCGGTCTAAAAGTTCAGACTCACTACCATTTAACGCGAAGAAGAGGTCGCGTTCATAATATAGGATTTGTTCAATCATTAATAAATAAGCTTTCGGGTACAAAGGTATTCCTTTGTTGCAAGATAAACAACAACCCTGTTATAAAACATGTATATATTATCAACTAATAAAACGTATTCAGTAAAAACTTTCAAAACTAAGGTAAAAGTAAGTAAATACAATTGATTATAGGGATATAACTGTTCCGACCCTTTATCAATCAATTTGTTCTATCTACAGTCTGTATTATACACTAAAACACACTTAATCTTAACTCAATGCTGTATATTACCTGAGGCAGCAATTCTAATAGTGAAGTGTTTTCCAAAAAATCCAATCATATAAATATCGTAGAGAAATTATATCATAGTGTAATAATAAGACGAAGGATGGTGAAGGGTCGCAAAATATTCATATTAAGAAGATCTTACAGATCCTTCAGTGCCTTTCGAGTATCTCAAAGTATATTATAATTCTTCATCTATTGTGTCCAATTTCAGTTTATCACTGTCATCCCGCTTCTCAAAGTATTGTTTCTTTAACGGGTGGGCATGTGCCTCATCATCCCGGATTCGATTGCGATAAACATCCATAGCTACATAAATGGCCTGACGGAAAGAATCTTCAGATGCCTGCCCTTTGCCCGCTATATCATATGCAGTACCATGTGCCGGAGATGTTCGGATAATCGGGAGGCCGGCCGTATAATTAACTCCATCTTCCATAGCCAGTGTCTTGAAAGGTGCCAGTCCCTGGTCATGATACATAGCAAGTATCCCATCAAAATGGGCAAAGTTTCCCGATCCCATAAAACCATCTGCCGGATAAGGACCATAGCAGAGTATTTTTTCAGTTTTCAATTCTTCCATCGCAGGAATAATAATTTCCTGTTCTTCTGTACCAATGAGTCCTTGATCACCGGCATGCGGATTTAATGCCAAGACAGCTATACGCGGACTACCAATACCAAAATCGCATCTCAACGATTCATTAAATATTCTGATTTTTTCCTGAATTAATTCTTTAGTAATAGTAGAAGCCACCTGGCTAATTGGAATATGTCCGGTAACCAGTGCCATTCGCAAATCTCCCTTCATCAAGATCATTAAAGCTTTCTTCCCTTCTCCTACTCTCTCTTGTATATATTCGGTATGTCCGGGAAAAGGAAATTCTTCCGAATGGATGGTATTTTTATTTATAGGGGCCGTTATCAATACATCAATCAAACCAGCTCTGTAATCCTCCAATGCTCTTTCCAATGCATTAAAAGCAGCTTTTCCTGCTTCAGGTGTTGGTTTGGAAAATTCAACTTTTACCTCTTCATCTGAACAATTCAGTACGTTCAACCGGTTGTGAGCAGCTTCCCCGGCTGAAGAAATGATACTGAAATTGGTAGAAAGGTCGAGTGATTTACGGTGATAGGCCGCTACTTTAGGGGATCCATAAACAATAGGTGTACAAAGTTCCAGCATCATAGCGTCTGCAAAAGTTTTCAGGATAACTTCATAACCTACCCCATTTATGTCTCCCTGGGTAATTCCAATCTTTATTTTACTATCTTCCATTTTTATTGATTCGTTTTGTCTCCTTTCGGTACATTCAGTGGAAGTTCTGTACTCTGTTTCTCATTGGGCAATCTCAATGTATACAAAGAAGCTTCCATCCTGCGTACCAGTTTTCTTTTCGTTTTATCAGGTGAAAAAATAAATATTTCGGCTGTTATAATACGGTTATTAGCTTTGTCAAGACGTGTATGTGAGACAAAAGGCCCTCCCATGAAATCACCTTTCATACGCCATAGTCCACGAGCTTCGAATGCATATTCACCCTGTACGGAGATCGGACGTGTTTCAACCGTCATTGTATCGGTTTGCATATACATGCCCTCCTTGGATCCAGGTATATTGGCCTGCATCACCGAATCACGCTTATGCATATAGAAATCACGTGTGAAAGTTTTCTCATCCGTATAAGGATAGGAATAGATAACAAAACTCATGTCGGATGTTGCGGCATTGGTGGATGCCCAGAAGAAATCTTCTCCTGTTTTTGAACTAGCCAGTTCAGCAGGAATCCAGATATTACAGCCAAACATTTCTTTCACTTTATTGGAGACAAAAGAACTGTGTGATTTTTCCAGTGTCCGAATTTGACGGTTAATCTCGGCGCGGTTGAAGAAATCAAGAATCACCTGCTTGTTTTCTTCCACAAAAGTTTCAAATTCATCTTCTGTAGGTGCTTGGATCGTTAAAACAGTTTGCGGAGCTGCGTATACATCATTAGCATATTGAAATTTGGCCTGCGTATATTTCTGACTGTTAATATCAATCATTATTATATTCCGCACGGGTTTCAGGATTGAATTAAAATCCTTAGGCGCGGCATACATAATTTTAAAAGAACGTTCTGACTGAGGAAGTCCCGGCATATCAGAATCCAGAACATTATACAAAGCACGTCCGGCAGGACGCTCCCATACTCCCAGGTCAGTAACCACCAGTACTTCGTAAGGTGCTCCTGTGGAGGTAGGCGTAAATGCACTTTTCTTCCCATTGCAAGAGAAGGCAATCAATGCAATAGCCAGCAGATTAAAATAAAATAAATACTTTCTCATACTATCTAGTTTTTTATGTGTTCCACAAAACTACTGAATACCCTTAAAATATTGTCAGGTAAACTTACAAATTATGTTAATCTTTCCTTTTTATCCTGCTGCTTTGCGGTTGATAGCATACCACAAGCCGCAAAAATGTCTTCCCCGCGAGAAGAACGGATGGTTGTAAATAACCCATGTGAAGTAAGGTAATCACGAAAATGCTGCATTGTTTCCATATCAGCACCTTCCAGGTCCACATCGGGGATGGCATGAAAACGGATCAGGTTAATACGACAATCCAAACCACGCAATAATTTTAGTAATTCTTTTGCATAGACTAGAGAATCGTTGACTCCTTTAAACATGATGTACTCAAAGGAAAGTCTTCTCTGTTTGCTGAAATCATACTTTCGAAGGATTTCTACCATTTCTCCGGCAGGCAATGCCCTTTCTGCCGGCATCAATTCTGCCCGCAATACAGATAAGGGAGAATGTAAACTAATAGCCAAATGACAATCACTTTCTTCCAGGAATTGCTCCAGGCCTTTCCGAATACCTACCGTGGAAACCGTAATTCTTTTCGGACTCCAACCGTATCCGTACGAAGAAGTCAGCACTTCTAAGCTTTTCAAAACTTCGTCTATATTATCCATAGGTTCTCCCATACCCATGAAAACCACATTGGTTGATGCATCTCTTTCGGGTAAAGAACTTATTTGGTTTATGATCTGGTTGGCAGTAAGATTAGCAGAGAATCCCTGCTTACCCGTCATGCAGAATTTGCAATTCATCTTACATCCTACCTGCGACGAAACACACAGCGTGGCACGTTCATTGTCAGGGATATAAACAGCTTCCACAAACTGATCTTCCTTAATCTGATAAAGATATTTAATCGTACCATCCACCGATTTCATTGCCTCTACCGGAAGAGACCCTCCCACCTCGTACATTTCCTTCAGGGCTTCCCGATGCTTCAGAGAGAGATTGGTCATTTCATCAATTGATAATACTTTCTTATCATACAGCCAGGAAGCTATTTGTTTGGCAGCAAACGCAGGCATACCGATTCCCCTGGCCACTGTTTGTAGCTCAGAAAGGGTGAGACCTAAAAGAGGATATTTGGACATAATTCTATTATTCAACGTAATTCCACTGCAAAAATAAGGCAATAACTTGCATTTTTCACTTATCTTTGAAAAGAATAAACCAATTTCTATCATTTTTATGTTTAATTCAATAGGAAACATCTTCCGATTAACAACCTTCGGGGAATCGCACGGCCCTGCCATAGGCGGGGTTATCGATGGATTTCCTGCAGGTATAACGATAGACACTGATTTCGTACAGGCTGAACTCAATCGCCGTCGCCCCGGGCAATCAGACATCACCACCAGTAGGAAAGAAGGAGACAAAGTTGAATTTCTTTCCGGTATATTTGAAGGTAAATCCACGGGAACTTCTATTGGATTTATCATCAGGAATGGAAACCAGCACTCCAATGATTACAATAACATTGAACATGCTTACCGCCCCTCGCATGCTGATTATACCTATAGCAGTAAGTATGGAATCCGGGATCATCGCGGTGGAGGACGTTCATCGGCACGGGAAACGATCTCACGGGTAGTAGCTGGCGCCCTGGCTAAACTTGTCCTGAAAGAAGCAGGTATTCGCATTACTGCCTATACTTCTCAAATAGGTCCGTTCCAATTAACTAGTCAATATGCCGATTATGATTTCAATGAAATAGAGAAAAACCCGGTGCGTTGCCCTGATCCTTCTCTTGCTACTGAGATGGAAAGCCTGGTGAAAGAGATTAAAGGAGCAGGGAATACCGTTGGCGGTGTTGTATCCTGTGTAATACAGGGATGCCCGGTTGGCTTGGGAGAGCCGGTATTCGGCAAACTTCATGCTGCTTTGGGCAGTGCCATGCTTAGCATTAACGCTGTGAAAGGATTTGAATATGGCGAAGGATTTGCATCTGCCGCGATGAAAGGTACAGATATGAACGACCTTTTTTATAACAACAACGGTCGCATCGATACACGTACCAACCATTCGGGTGGTATTCAGGGAGGTATCAGCAACGGACAGGATATTTATTTTCGCGTAGCTTTCAAACCAGTTGCTACCCTTTTAATGGAACAACCTACCGTGAACGATCAGGGAGAAGAAATTACCCTGACAGCCAGAGGAAGGCATGACCCCTGTGTTGTACCACGCGCAGTCCCCATTGTGGAAGCAATGGCAGCTATTACATTACTCGATTTTTATTTGATTCATAAGATGAGGCGTTAACTCCCTGTGAATTAACGTCTTATTTCTAAAACCAATACCCTCATGAAAGACCTTACAATTTACATTCAAGAAAATGAGGCCCAGATGATGGACGATCTGTTCAGCCTCATCCGTATCCCCAGTATTAGTGCCAAACCGGAGCATAAAGATGATATGTCAAAGTGCGCCGAGCGATGGAAAGAACTGCTGCTCGAAGCCGGTGCTGATGAAGTTACCATTATGCCCTCGGCTGGCAATCCGATTATTTACGGACAAAAGATGGTGGATCCGGATGCTAAAACCGTACTTGTTTATGCCCATTACGATGTAATGCCGGCCGAACCACTGGAATTGTGGAAGAGCGATCCTTTTCAAGCCGAAATCCGGGATGAACACATCTGGGCAAGAGGTGCTGATGACGATAAAGGACAGGCATTCATTCAGGTAAAAGCTTTCGAATATCTGGTGAAAAATAACTTATTAAAGAATAATGTGAGATTTATCTTCGAAGGTGAGGAAGAGATCGGTTCGCCGAGTCTGGAAGCTTTTTGCCAAAAACATAAGGATTTACTGAAATCTGATATCATCCTCGTAAGTGATACTAGCATGCTGGGTGCCGATCTTCCGTCACTTACCACTGGTTTGCGGGGACTGGCTTATTGGGAAATAGAGGTCACCGGACCTAACCGGGATCTACATTCGGGACACTTTGGTGGAGCCGTTGCGAACCCCATCAACACACTCTGTGGCATCATTGATAAGGTGTTAGATAAAGATGGAAGAATTACCATTCCCGGATTTTATGAGGATGTGGAAGAATTATCCCAGGAAGAGCGGGATATGATTGCTAGTATTCCGTTTGATGAAGAAAAGTACAAAGCAGCCATCGGAGTGAAAAACCTGTCCGGTGAAAAAGGATATTCCACACTGGAGCGTAACAGTTGTCGTCCTTCCTTTGATGTTTGTGGCATCTGGGGTGGCTACACCAGTGAGGGTTCTAAAACAGTACTCCCATCGAAAGCTTATGCCAAAGTATCCTGCAGACTGGTTCCACATCAGAATCATCTTAAAATATCCCAAATGTTTATAGACTATATATCATCCATTGCACCAGACACTGTTGAAGTAAAAGTGACTCCGATGCATGGAGGGGAAGGATATGTCTGTCCGATAACACTTCCGGCCTACAAGGCTGCAGAAAAAGGCTTCGAAATTGCATTTGGTAAGAAACCACTGGCTGTACGCCGGGGAGGAAGTATTCCTATCATTTCAACCTTTGAGGAAGTATTGGGTGTTAAAACGGTTTTGATGGGATTTGGACTTGAATCCGACGCTATACATTCGCCCAATGAAAACTTTAGTTTGGACATTTTCAGAAAGGGAATTGTGGCAGTAGTTGAGTTTCATAAAGCTTACGCGGAAGCATAAAAGCAGAAATAGAATAATATAAGACGCAGACTTCATGGATTAGTTTATACTATAACAGTATAATTATTATCCATGAAGTCCGCGTTGTATTACCTGAAAATGCAACCGGAATTTGCCTCAAATCCTACCGGCATCCAGTTCCAATGCAACCGGGATTCAGCGCAAAGAGAACTTGTTTCTATTTCTCCAATTCCTTGAACATCTTCCCTAACCTGCTTTTTGCTTTCCAGTTTAAAACATCCAGCAAGTTCAGGTATAAGTTGGCATGGCTGAATATCGAATTGATATGGTCTACTTGTAAATCAGCATCTAAAGACTGTTTGCTTTCATCGGCTGCAAAATCCTGCAACTGTTTCAAAAGGCCGCTACCCGCTTCGGTTGCAAAAGCAATCATATCCCAGTTGCCTTTATTCATCATTGTCCGGGTTAAATCCTGTAGATCGAAAACGGCCTTCTTGAGGGATTTTAATTCTTCTTCAGTATAACCTACCCCCCTATTAAAGTAGTATACAAGTACATCTATTCGATGATAAATATCCTCTCCATATTCACCTTTGAATGCATCGGAGAAGGCTATCGAATCATATAAAAAACGAATTTCTACAGTTTCTTCTTCATTCCTGGCATGATGTAGGGCATATGTATATACCGCAGTATCTATTCTCTTTACTTCCTTTTCCAGCGTTTCAAAATAAGCTTTGTGTTGATCCAGGGGAATTCTTTCCCTGGAATACTCATTACCCCGGTAGTACATCTTTTCCACTTCCATTTGCTTTTGGTGAATGGCATTTAAAGTTCGCCAATCGCCTAAAGCAACTTCATACTCTTTTACCAAAGCCATGTTTTCAGCAGTAAAAGGATAAGCAACCTCTTCGCTTATTGCTTCCTCATTCGGTGAAACCAGAAGACTGCGACGCAAAAAGACTGAATAAGGAGGGGGTATGGTATTATTTTTATAATACTCCCGGCATTCTTCCGCCAAATCTTCTTTATTAATTAGAGCCACCTGCTGTCCTTCAACTTCGGGCATCGTATTCTGAATAATATCAGAGATAGACTGAACGATACTATCAGGAACCAATACCCAGGAAGGCCGAAAATCGGTTTCTTTTTCAACTGTACCGGAAGCTGCAGCAATCCGATCGTCCATCGGTGGATGGGTATCCCATATATTTTCCGTTTTTACGCGGGATTCCGGATATCCATAATCCACTTTATGAGTAATCAGTGCATCACATCCCAAGCAAACTTTATCGTCCTGGGCAAGCATATTGGTAATAATCTCATGTACATGAAATATATTATCCGTCTTTTTTCCAGCCGTTGATAAACTAGATACGACATCCTGAGTGATCTGGTAACTCTGACCCAAATAATCAATCTTACGCAAAGCGGATGAAAAAACATCCTTACCGATATACCGGCAGGCAATAGCATCTGCATCGTATTCCATACTACGGGACAGTTTCATGTACGAGCGATTAACAAACCGATACATCACATGCAGTAGTTTCCATATTTGATTAGTTATCCATTGCGTTAAGACCCCAAACAAAGAGAAAACTCCCAGGTTCATCCGACACCAATTATGCACCCATTTATCCCACCGGTCTTCACCATAAGCCAGGTTATAGAGTACAGTATTAGCTACATACACTCCCGATCCAACCTTCATACTATCCTGTGAGAAATGACCGAACTCATGTGCCAGAATACTTTTCAATTCGTCCACATTGGTACAGGTGAAAAGGCCCAATCCTATTTCCAGATTTTTCTGAACAGGAAAGAAAATACTCCAGAAACTGGTATCATAAAAAACACAGGCATTCACATCCGGTGACAGAAATACTTTCTTTGGCATCGGACAGGAAGTTGCTGTAGCAACTTCACGAATGGCTTTAAAAAGCTCCGGACACTCCTTCTCGGTCACTAATCTTCTTTGTGAGTTTTCATTCCGGGTTCTGGAAAAGAGGAATTTTACGAGGTATAAACCGAACATCAAGGCAAATCCTACCCCACCGGCTATCAACAATAACATAAAAATGATGGCACGAATACTGCTATAACTAAAGACAATCGGAAGCGCAAAATACACCAATTGGAAAGCAAACCAAAGCAAGGTGGCTCCCAGCGCAATCAGTAAAACATAAACGAATACAAAAAGCGCGATTTTAATAATAACATCTTTAGCCTGATGTTTAACGGCTGTTGAAGTAGAATCCATAAAGTGAAAATTTGTGTTGTGTACAAAACTAAATAAAACTTTTTATTATTCAAAAGGTTTTCTGAAAGTACATCCCTGTTTCCATTCCGAGCAACCATAAGCGGTTTTACCTTTGATGATGGTTCCTTTCCCACAAAGAGGACAGGTTTGTCCTTCCTGCATTTTAAGTTCGTCAGGTTTCTTTACCCTGGGTTTGCTTGTTCGTTTTTTAGGTTCCTTCTTTTCGGGCTTCACAGGGATAGAAACATCCTGGATAGTAATACGTCTGTTCGTATTATCTGATAATACACTGTGTACAATTTCCGAAACCATTTGTTTAAGTTCTTCAAGAAACTGGCGGGCATCATACGTTTTTCTTTCTATCTCGCGAAGTTTCTTTTCCCAAATACCTGTTAGCTCGGCCGATTTCAGCAGTTCTTCATGGATAACCTGGATTAACTCCATTCCGGTAGGTGTCGCAATTAGGTTCTTCCGTTCCTTCCGAATATAGTTTCGTTTAAACAATGTTTCTATAATGGCAGCACGAGTAGAGGGTCGTCCTATTCCATTTTCTTTCAGTGCATCTCTTAATTCATCGTTGTCCACTAGTTTGCCAGCGGTTTCCATTGCACGAAGCAAAGTCGCTTCTGTATAAAGTTTGGGAGGTTGTGTCCACTTTTCATTAAGGTCGGGAGTATGAGGCCCGCTTTCTCCTACTACAAAACGCGGCAGAACCCGTTCTTCCTCCAGGTCTTTTTCTTCTGTTTGTTCTTTGGCGAATACTACCCGCCAGCCTTGTTCGAGAATTTGCTTACCGGTTACTTTAAATTCAATCTTTTCTACCTCTCCCAAAACAGTAGTAGTAGATACCTTACAATCGGGATAGAAAATGGCAATAAACCGACGGGCTACCAGATCATACACCCGACGCTCCATATCTGTCAGGTTCTGTGGTTGCACTCCGGTAGGAATGATAGCATGGTGATCCGTTACTTTTGAACTATCAAATACCTTTTTTGATTTGGGCAATTTCGACAAGTTTAAAGCTGAAACCAGTACAGTATAATCTTTCATTCCCTGCAAAATAGCAGGACACTTCGGATAGATATCATCGCTCAGGAAAGTGGTATCTACACGCGGATACGTTGTAACTTTCTTCTCGTATAATGATTGAATGAGTTTTAAAGTATCATCTGCCGAATACCCAAACTTCTTATTACATTCTACCTGTAAGGAGGTCAGGTCGAATAAGCGGGGAGCATATTCAACTCCTTTCTTGGCTGATACATCGGTAATAAAGAAGGGAGCGTTCTTAACCGTTTCAAGAAATTCAAGTCCTTCTTCTTTCTTGGTGAACTTTCCTTTGGTAACGGAGAAAGTAGTTTCCCGGTAAATCGTTTTGAGTTCCCAGTAAGGTTCCGGGGTAAAGTTTTGTATTTCCAGTTGCCGATTCACGATCAATGCCAGCGTAGGTGTCTGCACTCTTCCAATAGAGAGGACCTGTTTTCCCTGCCCGTATTTCTGGGTGTAGAGTCGGGTCGCATTCATTCCCAATAGCCAGTCACCGATCGCCCTTGAAAGTCCGGCTTCATACAACGGTTGGAACTCCGATTCGTCTTTCAGTTTGGCAAAACCTTCTTTAATGGCTTCCTCTGTTAGCGAAGAGATCCACAGACGCTTTACCGGACAATGTGCTCCGGCTTTCTGCATTACCCAACGCTGAATTAACTCTCCTTCCTGTCCGGCATCCCCACAGTTAATGATCATTTCAGCATCTTTCATCAGAGCTTCAATTATCTTAAACTGCTTTTCATACGTTGGGTTACTGATTAGTTTGATACCGAAACGAGGTGGAATCATAGGCAGACTACTCAAACTCCATGCTTTCCAGCCGGGTGTATATTCGTGTGGTTCTTTCAGTGTACACAAATGCCCGAATGTCCAGGTGACCTGGTATCCGTTTCCTTCGATGTATCCGTCTTTTCTGGTACGGGCACCCAACACCTCGGCTATATCACGTGCCACAGAGGGCTTTTCGGCAATACAAACTATCATCCTTTCAATTTTGGGAATGCAAATGTACATAAATCTTTTGTTTTTCCGGGTGTTTGACCGGGTTATCAGGATACTAACCGACTGAAGTAGTCACTCTGAGGTAATAAAACAAAGTCTCTTCGGAAAAGATTATCTAGGGAAAAAATAAGGGAGTAGCCTTTCAAAAGTATAGGCATAAAAAAAGGGATCACGCCTGACCCCAACCTTTGTTAACCTTAAATCTAATACTATGAAAAACACATTGCAAAGATATGGACTTTTCGTTAATCGGCAAACTTTGTGTGCGAAAACGTATGTTTTATAACAGTATTTAATATTTGGACGTTTAATTTTTAGGGTTATTAATTGAGTGTAAATTCATAATAAATAAAAAGGAAAGGCGGAGAATGTTAAAATCTTCACCGTTTTTTAAACTATCCTGGTTAAAATTGTTATATTTACAGATAAAGATTCTATCATAATGTTCAAACAGACTCAACTAACAATACAGTTCATCACTTTGCTGGCGATTGTATTTTCTTTCTCCAGTTGTTCTGTGATACGCTCTGTAGGAAAATACCCTTCAAAAAAGCAACAGGCCGAATTTGCTTTACTATCCAATTATAAAGACGGCACTTTTCGAAACTTTTATCCTACTGACACTCTATTATATATTCGAGACCGTGTTCGTAAAGAGAAAACAAATCGTAAGTTCAGAATGCGTCCGAAATTATCGAAAGAAATTCCTTCTATAAAAACAAACCTGATAGATACCTCTTTCTCGCAACCCACCCTTATCTGGTTTGGTCATTCGTCGTACCTGATTCAATCTAAAGGTTACAATATACTGGTTGACCCTGTTCTTAGTGACTATGCCTCACCGTTGTTTTATTTTAACCGTAGTATACGGGGTAGCCATATTTACAAAGCTAAAGACCTCCCTCCCATTGATATGATTCTGATCACTCATGATCACTATGATCATCTGGATTGTCATACCATTCGTAAATACCGAAAAAAAGAAACGAATGCCATTGTTCCGCTGGGAGTGGGCAGGTTACTTGATCATTGGGGTTGGAAATCCAATAAATTCCAGGAAGTAAATTGGGGAGATTCGATTCAAATTGCTGATGATATTTATCTTGTTTCTACTCCCCAGCAACATCGTTCAGGTCGATTCAAGAAAAAAGACCGGACACTTTGGACTTCCTACGTACTTGATATTCATGGATGTCGCATCTTCATAGGAGGTGACGGAGGTTATAACAAACACTTTAAAGACATTGGCGATAAATATGGTCCCTTTGATCTGGCTGTTTTAGAAAACGGGCAGTACAGTGTTGAGTGGCCTAAAAACCACTCCTTTCCTGAACAAACCATTCATACTGCTCAGGAGTTAAAAGCCAGAATGGTTCTTCCGGTACATTGGGGAAGGTTCGCTGCTGCTTATCACAGTTGGAACGAACCCATTCTGGAATTTCTACCGCTAATGGATGAAATAGGTATTCCAGTAACGTTTCCCAGAATTGGCGAACCTTATACAATTGGCGATCCCCCCAAAAGAGAAATCTGGTGGGATTTTGATTGAGGCTTATTTTATACCATCCTCTTTATTCTTAACTCCTTAATCCTTGTTATGCGCCCATTACTTTGATTATAGTTATGCTTCCAAAACAAAAGGTAATGGTGATAATATGCAGTGAAAAAACATAAACCTAGTCAACAAATACAATAGACCTACTCAGCAAACACGATAAGTCTACTCTGCAAACATGGTAAGCGTACTCTAAAAGAACAAGAAAGGCCACCTCTTTTAGAGGGCAGCCTCTCTTCAAGAAATGATATCTTTATTAGGATTTGTTAAACTAACAAATCCCTTATTTTCTATTTACTCTTCATCCATCAAAATCTCCAGAATCTGACAGGCTGCTTTCGCAACCTGAGTACCCGGTCCAAAGATAGCAGCTACGCCCGCCTGATAAAGATAATCATAATCCTGGGCAGGTATTACCCCGCCGGCAATGACAAGTATGTCTTCACGACCCAGTTTTTTCAACTCGTCAATGATTTGAGGAACAAGTGTTTTATGTCCTGCAGCCAGTGAAGAAACACCGACTACATTCACATCGTTTTCAACGGCTTGTCGGGCCGCCTCTGCAGGAGTTTGGAACAAGGGTCCCATATCCACATCGAAACCGCAGTCGGCATAACCGGTAGCAACTACTTTAGCACCACGGTCGTGACCGTCTTGTCCCATTTTTGCAATCATGATACGAGGTTGACGTCCCTCCTTCTTCGCAAACTTCTCAGCAAGTTCAGTCGCTTTCTTGAAGTTTGCATCGTTTTTACTTTCTGCTGAATACACGCCTGATATGGTTCTGATTATTGCTTTATAACGTCCTACAACTTGTTCGCAGG
>JAJQFD010000043.1 GCA_021201335.1 Bacteroides sp.
GTATTCAGGGATGAACATGTTCGCTGCTTTGTCGAAAAGCGGGGCATCCCTGACAGCATTCTGATGGAGGCGGATATCTCTTCCGGAGAGGAATATTTCTCGCAGACGGGTCGCAAAGAATCCTGCATCTGCTTTAATTACTACGAGGGCAACCGTCTGGTAAACACCAAGTTCCGCACGCTCGACAAGCATTTTAAGATGACGCCGGGCGCCGAACTCATCCCCTATAACATCAACGGCATCCTGGGCAAATGCGAATGCATCATCACCGAAGGCGAAATCGACGCCCTCTCCTTCATGGCCATCGGTCGCACCGATGTGATCTCCGTGCCCGGTGGGGCCAACCGCAACCTCACCTGGATGGATCGGTTCATCGAAACCCACTTTGAAGACAAACGGGTGATTTACCTCGCTGTGGACAACGACCGCAAAGGCAACGAGCTGCGCGACGAACTCCTGCGCCGCCTGGGCCCCGAACGCTGCCGCATTATCGACCTCTCTCCTTCGAAAGATGCCAACGAACTGTTGCTCGAAGAGAATGGTGCCGAGGCGTTGCTAACCGCGCTGATGAATGCGCCCGAAGCACCGCTCGAAGGCGTCTACACAGCCAACGATGTGGAAGAAGACCTGCAAGCCCTCTTCGACAACGGACCAGGACGCGGTGCCGAAACCGGCCTGACCAATCTCGACAAACTCTGTACCTTCGAGCTGGGACGCGTATGCGTAGTTACCGGAATTCCCGGTTCAGGTAAATCGGAATTTGTAGACGAACTCGTGATTCGCCTCAACATGTTGCACGGCTGGAAAGCAGCGTATTTCAGTCCTGAAAATCAGCCCCTTGCCTATCATTTCCGCAAGCTGGTGGAGAAGCTCACCGGGCAGAGTTTCAAGAAAGGCATCCTGAGCCAGATACAACTCCAAGCAGCGATGAACTACCTGAGCGAGAATATTTTCTCCATCCTGCCGCGCGAAAACTACACGATCGACCACATCCTCTCCCGCGCCCTCGAACTGGTACGACGCAAGGGAATCAACACCCTCGTGCTCGACCCCATTAATCGGGTAGACCACCAGATTCCGGCCGGACAGAGCGAAACGAACTACATCAGCAGTCTGCTCGATAGTCTCAGCAACTTCGCCATGCGCAACAAATGCCTCGTCATCCTCGTTGCCCACCCCCGCAAGATGAACCGCGAGCCAGGGCGCCTGAAAGAGCCTGTACCCTCGCTGTACGACATCAACGGATCGGCCAATTACTACAACAAAGCCGATTTCGGATTAGTGGTAGAGCGCGATCGTCAGAACCAGCTGACCAACATCCACGTGCAGAAAGTGAAATTCAAGCACCTGGGCGACAATGGCGAAGCCCCGCTGGTGTACAACATCCGCAACGGACGCTTCGGCTCCTGCGAGCTCCAGCCACCCGGTGCCGATCCGAACAGAATTCTCCTAGCCTCTGCCGAGTACGATAACGATAGCTGGCTGCCCCAGCCCGGCGGTATGCAATTATCTTTTGAAATCGAAACAGAATGAAAACTACCCAAGCAGAAATCCATTTTCCGATACGCGCATACCGAAAAACCGACCTGGCGATGCTGTACAATCCGCACTACACCCGCCGGACGGCCCTGCGCAAGCTCAATGTCTGGATACGCCAATTCCCCGGCTTAGAAGAATCTCTGCTCGCTTCGGGAATGCGTCCGCAAGCCAGAGAGTACTCCGCCTACCAGGTGCAACTGATTGTGGAACACCTCGGAACACCGTAAGCCTGTTAAAAACATCTAATTTAATCTTTATAATTCTTAATGGTGCTCCGTCCGGCACTCTTCCGGCACTGCGTCAAAATCCGGTGATTTATCTTTGCTTCTGAGAAAGGGAAGGTGCGCAACTCCCCTTTCACAAGAAATAAAATTAATGACAAACAACACAAAACTTAAACAACATGGCAATACCTGTTAAACGTTACAAACGACATAAAATTTTTAGCGATCCTACCTCACCCGTCCTCAACTACCTGAAGCCCGTACCCGGTCATTCGCGAACGCATACCATCGAAGATGCGGCCCGCGAAATCGAAACCACCGGCGCAATGAGTGTGGAAGATGTGGTGCACGTGATGAAATCCTTCGTTCGCCGTTTGCGAATCATCCTCACCCAGGGCGATAAGATCAAAATCGATGGCCTGGGTACTTTCCACGTCACCTTCAATTGCGATGGCACTGAGAACGAGAAAGACTGCACAGTACGAAATATCCGCAAGGTGAATGTCCGCTTCATGGTCGATAATTCTCTGCGCCTGGTAAATGACAGCATAGCCAGCACCCGGGGCGGCGACAATAATGTCACTTTTTATATTAAAGGTGATACCGAATCTCTGAATGACAACACAAACACAAATCCGGGCGATGATAACGGCGACGGTGATCAAGGTAGTGGAAATGGTGGCGGAGGCAATGGTGGCGGGTTTATCGACCCCGCAGCGTGACAAGCACAAGCACTGAAAGTGCGCCAGATCTAGCCCAGGGCTGCACTCGCTTGGCTCGCTGACCCAGTCATGGTTGGAAGATTTTAAGACGTTAAACTCTGTAAGAAATCCCGCAGGGATTGCAGGTGCATAACCGGGGGATGCATATCCCACGGGATAGGAGATAGAATAATCCCGGGAGCCACGAATAGTGGGTCAATAACATACATTCACCCTCTATTGGGGCTGTCAGAGTAGAGTCGGGTTAGCTGTTTCCACGGGATGTAATCCCACGGTTATGCACGTCAAATCCCTCCGGGATTTCTTCACCAGACCATAGATTTTGGCTGGATTACTAAAGGAATGTTATCTTCCGACCACGACTGGTATTCCATCTACAATCGAAACATTTCTCCTGTAAACCGGCAGTTCTCTTTCATAAAATTTGATCATTCCATTTAAATTACTACTTTTGACTTTTATTTCACTAACACAAAGACATAAATGAAACACTTGAACCTCATTGCCGTAATTTGGGGTATCTTCATTTTAACCCTATTCTCCTGTTCTGACAAGGTAGAATGGGAAACCACCTGTCCTCCCGGTGTAAAAGAGTTACGGATTGAAAAAAGTTATTATGTCCTCACCGAATGTACCCATTTCGAGATTAACATTAAAAATGGTAGCGGAGATTATACCATTATCCCTGGTAAAGAGGGTGTGGTAGAATTTGATGCTTTTCCCCCGGAAAACCTCCCCGGTATGATCTACTGTAAAACGAAAACCAAAGGAGAAACCACCCTGCGCATAAAAGATAATAAAACAGGACTTACAGGTTCTGTAGATATCCAGGTAACGAACGCTTACTTTTTGTTTTCTATATATACTTCAGCAACGAAAAGTCCTACCATTTCTGTCGATCATCCCGATCCTGATCAGAAAAAAATCATTGAAGAAAAACTGAAAAGTTATTATCATTTCTCCACAAAACGCCAGTACTTGCTGGTGAAAAATGAGAAGAAAACTTTCTATACATTTGCGGAGAATATCGATTTAGGAAAAGGCACTGTTGAAGCAACTGGCACGTATGAAATTGACTTTACAAAAGAGCGCTGTAGTGTTACGCTTCAACAAAAGATGATCGGGCTCGGTAATCAGGATGTAATCTGCACCGTTACCTTCGACGAGGCCCTCACCGCCAAACTTAACAACCTTTACAACGAGGCACCCAAAGGAGTTACCGCTCGTGCGATACCTCTGGAGATGGAAACGTTCAATATGGAGGAAAACTTCACCAGCCAGTTCATCCAGGATTATCCGGAGCTGGTGGATTGTCACATCGATTATCCGGTGCTCTATGCCGCCCCTATTGAACCCTGGGTTCCAGTGAGATTATTATAATAATTCAATAAAATCTTTCTCTTATAAAAGGAAGGCGTCTGGGAAGATACCTTCTTTTTTTTGCCTGCATCCTTCGCTCAACTCAATAAGAATATATTTAACATAAAAACACGGAAGAGTCCTAAGCAAATGCCAGTACTTCAATAAAAATATTTCTCAACATTTATTAAACAATTTAAAAACTTATTTGTTCTATCTAAAACTGAACAAATCAAGTTCATTTTTATTACAAAACGATTTCATGAATTCACTTAGCGTTTTCAATGTATGAGAAACACATTTCTACTTTTCTTACTGGCAAGCTTGCTGATTACGTCCTGTTCAAAAATGGATGAACTGGAATCACCAGTTCTCTGCCCATCCGAAGCGGAAACCCGCACTACCAGGGATGAAAATCCTGTGATCATTCCGTCGCCCCCTGCCGTGTGTTTTACGGTAGAAGGCAACGAGGTTATACCAGAGATCATCAATGTAAAAATCGGAAAGTTACCCTCGTTAGGCGCAATGACTTCCATCCAGGTCTCCCTTCGGGGACGCGACGCGGCCATGTTCTATGTAGTAAAACCCGAATTGTCTTTATCGGCTATGTTAGACCAGTTGTTGGGTAACGGGCTGGACATATCCGTGGGATTCCTTCCTTCGGGCATTCCCGGAGACTATGAAGCGGAACTTTTGATCGAAACATCCATCCTCGGAATTCGTCTCCCTTCACAAACTGTCGTTCCGCTGTGCGCTACTTACATTGCACAACCTGTAGAGTTGCTCTCTACTTTTCCTGCTTTCGGAGAGCAAATCCTCTTTGTGGTAAATACTCCGGAGGATCAAGAAGAGGGTTACTATTATCTTACCTTCACCTTTAATCAGCCGGTCAGTTTTCTCTCCAATTACACAAAAGATGATACCCAACAATTGATTGATTATACCTATTCAGGCCATTCGGTAATTTTTAGGTTCAGGGATTGTAAGTCTGACAGTCCGGGATCCGTACGTTCTATCGAATTTCAACCTGGATCATTTGCTTCCAATATCAGTTCTGCATCAAACGTCGAGCCTATCTTATACTCTTACCTGACAAGACGTACTCCATAAAACACTCAACATAGGGAGATCATAATCTCTCTATTTTATTCACTTAACAATTTCAACGTATGAAAAAGAAACTTTTTCTTTTCCTGATGGCAGGCTTGCTGATTGCATCCTGTTCGAAACACGAAAACCTGGAAGCCAACCTTCCGGAAACTGACACCCGCGCCGTTGACGCGAATCCTCTGATTATTACCTCACCTACAGAACTGTATTTCGATGCTGTGATTATCGAGGCTGTAGCCGATAGTGTCAATGTAAAAATTGCTGGGTTACCCTCAGTGGGGCTATTGACATCTATTAATGTTACTGTTCAGGGCCCTGATGCGCATAAATTTTTACCCTTAACGCCCGATCTTTCTTTATCAGATATGTTGGGTTTGTTGCTAGGTAATGGGCTAGATATATCTGTGCTTTTCCTTGCTAATGGACAAACCGGAGAATTTGAAGCAGAGCTGTTGATTGAAACGTCCCTACTCGGTATTCTTCTTCCGATGCAAACTATTGTTCCACTTCACGCTAGCTACAATCCGGCACCTGTAGAGTTAGTATCAACATCCCCTACAGAAGGACAGCCAATCACTTTTGTGGAAGATGATCCAGACACAGACGGTGAGCAAGGTTACTATTATATTACCTTCACCTTTAATCAACCAGTCAGTTTCATAGGTCCACTTCAAAAAAACGGAACGCAGCAATTGGTTGAGAATATCGATAATGATAATACAGTTACTCTCAAGTTCAGAGATTTTAAGTATGGAAGTCCGGGATTTTTAACTCTTATCAATCTGCCGGCAGGATCTGTTGTTTCCACCAGGAGTGGTCATTCAAATGACGAAGATATATACTATGGCTACCGGGTGATTGCTAATTAAAAAAAGAAAGGGTTGGCTGTAAAGAAGTCCAGCCCTTCATTTAAAACAACGTATAGATGAAAAAGAATTTCTTACTTTTCTCTTTTACTCTTTATGTCATTAAGTGCATATTCCAATGCTTGCTCTTGGGGTAAGATGATATCGGGCATCGTGCCATGTATATTTTTATCGTCCGCATTGTACTCATACAAACGAGCAAAGGATATTGTACTTTCTATTTGGGAATGAGGCAACCGATAAATAACAATGTCCCCAAAACAAACCGACATTCCACCAGATTCTTCACCAATGATGGTTCCCATCTTAAATTCCTTAAAAGCCCACGAAAAACTTCCAGCTGAGGAAAAGGTGGTATGGCCTATTAAGAGGTAAACATCTCCATCAAAACGTAAGGAATCCGGGCGAAGCGGGATGAGTTTATCCGTTTTATTTTCGATTATTCCATTGGGCTGGCTGGAGTAATCCTTTTTAAAGTTTTCCAGGGCCAGTTTCTTTTGTAAATCACTATACTTGATAATCGTTTTACTGAATTGCTGGAAAGGTACTGGTGAAATATACTGAAACAATTCATCCCCAATACGGGAATCGCCACCGCCATTCATCCTCATATCAATAACTAACTGGTTGATATTGCTTTCCTTGATCTGTGTAAACATATCCTTAGCAAAAACTTTGAACTTCTCGATGTCTGCAAAAGCATTGAAGGTCATAAGAGCCGTATTGCCGTCTATTATCTGGAAAGAATACGGTTTCGGAGAAATCCTTTCATGCAAGTCCGATTGGATATATAGTTTGTAAGGAATACCTTTAACAGAGGATACTTCTTTTCTTTGTTCTTTATTTACATATTCTACGGTGAATTCATCAACCGGATAGAGCATGTACAGAAAATGAGTAAAATCTCTGTTTATTTTGGATAAACGGAAGAAAGGTCGTTCTCCGCTACAATAGGGTAACATTTGGGAGATAAGCGATTGATAACTTTGCCCGTTGATCGATAGAATTTGTGCGCCAGCCTGTATAACGGATTCTCCCTCCCGGTAATCATCAGTAACATATATCTTAGCATCGTTTGTATTTATTTCAACAGACAATGGGAACACAGAAGGGTTTTTATCCAATAATTCCTTTTTCGGGAAATAAAGCTGGGTATGGCCATCTCCCAGTATAGTCGTCAATGGTTGAATATGTTTATAGAGATCAATGGCTGTTATGTCTGTAGGCGGTAAGTTATTTCGGGTGCTGTCGAGTATGTTATGGAAAGTCTCTTCCTTGCATTCGAAAAATAAATCCGGGTGTATCTCTTGCATGGCCGATGCAAATGCGTTTAAGTCTTCTGTTGCTTGGTATTGAGAGATCTTCACGTCTGATTGTGTAGTTTGGGCCCATCCAAAGGCATTCGATAGTGAAATTAATATATACGAAACGAATAATTGTGTTTTCATTGACTTATGGTTTTATAATTATGGAGCGGTAAAAGATACGGACTTTTAACAATAAAAACAAACACTCAAAGAATTATCCGACTTTTAGGACAATTTTATTCATTTCAGACTCTTCTTTAATCTTAATGAAGAGGAATGCAATGCTGAAGTTTGAAGAATCGGAAATTATGTTCTATATTTGTTTTTACAATGAAGAACTAGACTAGAGTTATCTATGAAAAAATTACCTGTTTTATCCTTTTTGTTGCTATCAGCCATCGTTGTGTTTACAGGATGTAATAAAGACGACGAAGCTCCCGAAGTAATCGAACCTTCCGGTAGTGTACCTGATGCCATACAATCTAAAACCCTTACATTTGAATAATGATATTCAGCTATCCCTGATTTGAAAATGATGACGCTTAATCTCTTCTAAAACAATTCTTAACCTATAAAACCATAGAAAATAAACCATGACTGAGAAACAAGTATCCTCTGCAGCTTTTGCAGACTCTAAACCTCATTACAACATTTTGGACGGGCTACGTGGAGTAGCAGCCCTTGTGGTCGTCTGTTTTCACTTATTTGAAGCCTATGCAACCAGTCACTTAGACCAACAAATCAATCATGGCTATCTGGCTGTCGATTTTTTCTTTATACTCTCAGGCTTTGTGATAGGTTATGCCTATGATGACCGTTGGAAAAGAATGAGTACCAAAGACTTCTTCAAACGTAGAATAATACGCTTGCATCCGATGGTGGTGATAGGAGCTGTAATAGGTGCGATCATGTTTTATTTTCAAGGATGTTCCGTATGGGATGTATCTCAGATTTCTGTATGGGCATTATTGATAGCCATGGTGCTGAATGCATTCCTGATTCCGGTTACTCCCGGTATGGAAGTCAGGGGAGTGGGAGAAATGTTTCCTTTGAATGGTCCCAGTTGGTCGTTACTCTTTGAATATATTGGCAATATCCTCTATGCCTTATTTATCCGTAAATTTTCCACCAAAGCACTTGCGGTCTTGGTAGTTCTGGCCGGATGTGGATTAGCTACATTTGCTATTTTTGGTCCTTACGGAGATATCTGTGTGGGGTATTCATTAACGGGGCAGGAATTTACTGGTGGCTTTTTACGGATTTTATTCTCTTTCTCTGCCGGATTGTTGCTCTCCCGCATATTTAAACCTAAATACATTAAGGGTGCTTTCTGGATATGTACCGTATCCATTATCATTTTCTTATCCGTTCCTCGTCTGGGGGGAGCCGATAACTTATGGATGAACGGTTTATATGATACACTTTGTTTTGCGGTGATATTCCCGCTACTAGTATATGTGGGAGCTTGTGGAAAAACAACCGATAAATATACGACCAAGATCTGCAAATTCCTGGGAGATATATCTTATCCTTTGTACATGGTTCATTATCCCTTTATATACTTGTATTATGCATGGGTTAAAAATGAAAACCTGACGTTTGTAGAGTCATTACCGGGCGCTGCAGCTTTGGTGTTAGGCAGTGTTGCCCTGGCGTATCTTTGTTTAAAATTATACGATGAACCGGTACGGAAATACTTGGCTGACAAGTTCTTAAGAAGGAAGGATGAATAGAAGCATACCATACAAAACGACTTGGAAAATCTGATCTCCAAGTCGTTTTTATCATCTTTAGCAAGTTATGCTATTACCTTTGCTATCCCTGTTTACAATCTTTTATAACCTGATCAAAACTTATACCCAACTCCTACGCTGATGGTCTGTGTTCTTACACCAGAACTTTTATGTGTGGAGCTCAAATCCCATCCCATTTTATAACCGGCGTTTACAATTAGTCCGAAATCAAATTCGTATCCTGCCATGATACCGCCACCTGCATACCAATGATCTAATTCAATCTTATTTTCTCCTGGGTGTCCTTCGGGCAACTTTTCAGTTTTAGAGTCAATGCTGAATCCGTAGCCAATGTTAGGACCTGCACCTACGAATATCTTTCCGTTACCTAAAGCCCATTGTCCGACTGCATATACCGGGATTTCAACACTGGCGTATTTGTACTTGTTCTTCATGTCATCCAGTTTCACTTTGGTATCGGTATAGCTGAACAGAAGTTCGGGTTGCAGGGCGAAGTTTTCATTGAATTGTATCTTAGCAAATCCACCTACGGAGACTCCGGGTTTGAAAGAGGAGGAAGATCCTTGCAGGTCAGTTAGTTTAACGTTGGTCATATTACCGTTTAATTTCACACCGAAAGAAGTTTTTGTTTGTGCACTAGCATCTATCATACATACACTTGCAACGAATAAGGCGATAGTTAAAATACTCTTTTTCATAATCTTAATTTCTAATTGTTTATACTTTAAATAATTTGTTTTCTGTTTGATTACATTGCAAATATACGGGAGAATTGAAGGCCTTTTGGAGTCTGTAGACCAATGGTGCCAGTTAGTAGATGAAAGGGCGAAACTAGTATATGAAGGTAAAAAAACATCAAAGCGAAGAGCCTGTAAAAACAAGTTCTTCGCTTCGCTCCGGGGAATTTTTACTGAGAAAGAATATTATTATTTGTATGAAGGTGCGGGTGTTAACTCCACATCATAGCTTGCGCCGTCTTTGCAGGTAAACTCAATGACGGTTTGCCGGGTGTTTCGGGAAAGGATGCGGGTGTTATCGGGTGGAGTATTTATTACCCAATTTCCTTTCAAGGTGACCACTACCGGAATTTCTTTGCTTTCGTTTTCAATCCACGGGCGGGAATAAATACTTCTTTCCACACGTTTTCCATTCTCATCATAAAGCTCGTCGCTAGGTCCTCGGTACAGGGCAAGATCGGGTTGGCAGACTGTTAGAATCAATCGGTTCTTTCGTTCCTGTGTCATGATCAGGCAGGAGGTATCAGCTTTCAGCAGTAATCCGTCGGGGAGGTTTTGCGGGGTTTCGAATAAAACGTACGACGTTGTTTTTTCTTTGTCGAGCCTTACAATATGAGCATGCTTATCCTGTTGCAGAATCCGGTAGACAGGTTTTCGGGCAAAAGATTGCAACTGATTCTTATCTGCCTGCGGGAATACCGCGTATTCATAAGAAGCGTTTTTCGGGGCTTTGCCGTGGTCAATCGTTAGCGAAACCCAGTCGCCTTTTGTTTCCTTACCCGTCTTTTGACCGAGAGAGGTTTGTGGAAAGTTCTTTTCGAAATGAGTTCTCATCGGTACATAATATCCGGTACCCAGGTGATCCGCCCATACTTTATCTTGACTGGTATAATTTTTCCAGTAGGCATGCCCTTTTTCATCCGTCACCGCCAATTGGAAGATGGTTGTTTCGGTAGGATATTCCTGATTAGCATTCTCAATATCAGAGCCGAGGCAAACGATCATCCCATCGAAGAGATGAAACGATTTGCGGGCCCGGAGCGTACCGTTGTATTTATCATGTTCGTGAAGCTTCATACCGAAATTACCGTTTGTATGCTGTTGTGAGAGTCCACCGGCAAAAGCCTCGTCAGAATAGAGCATTTCTTCGACACCAGAGAAAGCATCTACATTCAATACATGGGCTTTCAGTTCGGGAATGGGTAAACGAATGGCGGTTGTTCCGGGAATTCGTGCCCAGTCGAATCCGGCTTCCTGCCAGCCGCTACTGAGTGGGGTAACGACATTTCCGGGAGGAGCTGTCAGTATCTGCATGCTTCCGTGTGCGAGGTATCGACCGTAAAAGTTATTAGCAATGTAATGTTCGGATGCCCATAGGTAGCGGGAATGTCCACACACCACTGCCGACCAGTTGCCACGCCGTTGCACGGAAATGCATCCGTATCCCATAGCCAGGTTCCCCTGCGGATCGGGTTCAGCGGTGAATCCCTTATTTGTCAGGATTTGAATCAACTGCTTTTCTCGCTGACTGGCCACTTGCGGCATATACTCCGGATCACCGGATGCGGTATGGGGTTCATCCTTCACGAAGCGCAGGTAGGCGGCGGCCATATCGGGATCGATTTCCTGCTGACCGTTCGGAGTTCCGGCAATCGCCATCGTACCGTATTGCACAGGAATCAATTTTCCTTTTCCATCGGGATGACGTCCGGACAGAGACAAAGGAAAATGACGGGTATTGCAATAAAAGCGCATAGCCAGCAGAACGTCCTTTACCGTCTGGTGTGCCAGCTCGGAGAGGGCAAATTCAGTTTGGTTCAACAAATAGATCATATTGGTAGCACCATCCAGTCCACCAACCGCGTATGCCGGGTAGAGGTTTCGATGATGGAAAGCACCACCGTCTTTCTTAAAGGAACCGGAAAGTCCGGGAGCCGGGAGGCATCCATTGTTGATCCAACGAGCAAAGGATTGTAGGTATTGTAGTTTCTCGGGTGAATCTTCCATCATCAGGATACTGGCAATCCGACCCGTGGTTTGCGTATTAAAAGAATCCATATCAATACCGGGCATGAGTGGCTTTTCGTACACCTCGTTGGTAATGGCATACCAGCGCATGGCTTGTTCGGCAGCCGTGAGTTTACCTTCTTCCAGTAGGACTTGTTTCATCAGGAAGTAGGATGTATAAAAGTTGCGGAAACTGTATCCGTAATGCGTGAAGTTACCCCAGCAGCTTCCGTAAGCGACTCCTTGGTCTGTGATATGGTCATACATCGACAGAAACATTTGTCGGAGTTCTGCTTTGAAATCATCCTGCCTGGCATTGTGATAAGCGACCGCTATTTTATACATCAGGTCGAAGTATGCCTTTACTTCGATGCCTGCCTGCGTAAGCATGTCTTTTTGCCAATTAGGAAGCAATCGCTCGTAGGCTTCGGCGGCACGACTGAAGAAGATCGGTAATCCGCTCACTTTACCATCCTGATAGTTGATTTGGTAGTACTGATAACTGTTCCGTAATTCCCGCATCGCTTTATCAGTCAGTTTTCCCGGCAGGTAAATCAAGTGTTGGAAACGTTCTTCGATCAACGCTATTTCTTCTTGCTGCTTCCCGGTGATGGGTGTTAACGGAATGTCGGGTTGTAGCAAAGAATGTTTATACACCACCAGCCAATGGTTCTTATTTTCTTTATTGACGAAGGGAACCTGTATATCGGCAGTTTGATGCCGGTGGTCGGTTTTAGCAGCCGTGAGTAAATGATCGATGAATAACTCTCCCGACACGGAAGGAGCTACCATCCGTATTTCATCCATTCCTTCTTCGGGGGTACCTTCCATGTCTCTTTCGTAGCATACCCAGGCACTCCGCCATCCTTTAAAATTGATTCCGAAAGGGAAAGAAGCGCATAGCTTTCCTGCTTTCCGGAACTCAAACCGGATGGTTTCATCCTGCGGGGTTTCGTTATATACCCATACAATAAAGGTAGAAAGATAGAGATCCTTCCCTGTGGGATCTTTCGGTTCGAAATGCAAGTCTTTAAAAATGGAAAGGGTTCCCTGTGGCTTGAATGTCCATTGCAAGGATGAAACACCGTCTTTATAATGATCCGTAGAAATATGAAAGGTTGATTTCTCGCCGGATATATAAATGGGTACTTCCTGCTCTTCGAAAGAAAGAAGTCGCTCGTTTTTTATCAGCTGTGCCGACAGATGATTTATTGAACCAAAGGTTCCGAGCAGGAAAAGGATACCGGATAGTAGAAAGTTCTTTTTCATAGGTAGAGTGTTAGTTTACCTCGCAAAGAACGGTTATTCACAGAAAAGTAAATAGATAAATAGTACAGGAAAAAGCTAAAAAAGTATATTAGGAAGGAAAGTCATCCGGAACGAAAGATAAGAACCTGTTTTTGTTGAATTGTAGTTATTGTAATTGTGCCAAATCCTCGTTTCGCTCCGGGTGATATACTTGTATGAAGAGGTTAATTTTGTGAATTAACGCCCGCCATGTATTTAATAAAGTCTAGCATCCGATTGGAGAATCCCCACTCGTTGTCATACCAGGCCATTACCTTCACAAATTTCGGGCTTAGCTGGATACCTGCTTTTTCATCGAAGATAGCGGAATGCGGGTTCGTGATAAAGTCGGATGAAACCACGTCATCACTGGTGTAATCCAGGTAACCTTTCAGTTCATTTTGCGAAGCTTCTTTCATTGCTTTGCAAATCTCTTCGTAAGTCGTTTCTTTTGCCAGACAAATAGTAAGGTCAACAACCGAAACATCCAGTGTAGGCACACGCAAAGACATACCCGTAATTTTACCTTTCAATTCCGGAATTACCTTGCCTGCTGCTTTGGCTGCGCCGGTTGTGGAAGGAATAATATTGCCGGAAGCTGCCCGGCCGCCTCTCCAGTCTTTCATAGAAGGACCGTCTACTGTTTTCTGAGTAGCGGTTATGGAGTGAACAGTCGTCATCAAAGCTTCTTCAATACCGAATTTATCGTTGATTACTTTGGCAATGGTAGCCACACAGTTGGTCGTACAAGATGCATTCGACACGATTTGCGTACCTTTTTCATACGTTTTCTCGTTAACACCGGGTACAAACATCAGGGTATCATCTTTGGATGGACCCGACATTACCACGTATTTAGCTCCGGCTGTAATGTGCGCCTGGGCTTTTTCCTGCGTTAAAAATATACCTGTGGACTCTACGATATATTCGGCACCTACTTCGTTCCATTTCAGGTTGGCAGGGTCTTTTTCAGAAGAAACACGGATCACATTTCCGTCTACCACCAGTTTTCCGTCTTTAACCACAATGGTTCCGTCAAACTGTCCGTGAACTGTGTCATATTTCAACATATACGCCATATAGTCCACATCTACTAAATCGTTGATTGCAACTACTTGGATGTCATCTCTTTTCAGAGAAGCACGAAATACCAAACGTCCGATCCGGCCGAAACCGTTGATACCTACTTTAATCTTTTCCATAAATCGAAAGGGTTTAATTAAATAATTGTTTTTGAAAGAGTTATCTGCTCATGGATATATAGAACAAACACTTTTTTGTAAAAGTTCTGCGAAGTCTACACTAGTTTGTGGTAAAAATAAAAAAACTCTGTTAAACCCAAGCCAATGACATGGATAATTATTATAAAATAATTTACTCGTTTTCATTAATGTATTATTGTTGAGGATGTTGACGTTTTCATTTTAGGCGTACTGAAGATGATTTATCAGGCAAAACATCGTCCGTGTATTCATAAAGGATACCCCTACACCCTGCAGATATATATTGATAAGAACTTCTTCTTTGAGATGCTACCGGGAAATTGGTCAAAAGCTACTGCAAATTGATCCAAATACAACTTTAATTCTAGACAAATGCAACCGCAATTCGATCATAAAAGAACTCCCCATTGCATCTATCCCTGTGATTTATTCATTCCATAGCTATAAATAGCTATTTCGTATGTCCGCAAAATGTCCTTTTTTTGCAAGTTCTTTTTCAGTCATTGAGTTATCTTTGTCATCCTTTTTAACAAACAACCCAAAACCAGTAATCAGAATATGATGTTCAATCAAACGGAAGCGCAGGAGAAAACCTACCTGCAGGAAATTATCAGCACTATCAGAAAGACCATCGAAGGGGCCGATTCCTCAGTTAGGATTCAGGAACAAATTCTTCGGGAGCAAAAAGACTACCTTTGGCAGAGCCGAACGGATATCGACGCTCAGGAAGTGAAATCTCAACGGGAGAGCATCCTTAACACCCTGGCCATTGGCGAAGGAGTGATTGCCAAGCGCAAACGGCTGGTCAAGCTGTTAGACATTCCCTACTTCGGCCGGATCGACTTCTGCGAGAAAGAAGCCGGAAGCATCACTACTCCGGTGTACATCGGCATTCACACCTTTTATGATTCGGAGAAAAAGGCCAATCTGATCTACGACTGGCGTGCCCCGGTCTCCGGTATGTTCTACGACTACGAACTGGGCGAAGCTGCTTACCTCTCTCCTACCGGCGAAGTGAAAGGAGACATTCTGCTGAAACGCCAGTACCGCATCCGCAAAGGAGTAATGGAATATATGATTGAAAGTTCGCTGAACATCCACGATGACATTCTGCAAAAAGAGCTGAGCGCGAATGCAGACAACAAGATGAAGAACATCGTAGCCACCATCCAACGCGAACAAAACCGCATCATCCGTAACGAAGAGGCTCCGGTGCTGATTATTCAGGGGGTAGCCGGATCGGGTAAAACCTCTATTGCCCTGCACCGGGTAGCTTACCTGCTTTACGCGCATAAAGACACGTTATCATCCAGTGATATTCTAATTATTTCGCCAAACAAGGTATTTGCGAACTACATTTCCAATGTACTTCCGGAACTGGGCGAAGAAACAGTTCCAGAAACCAGCATGGAAGAATTATTATCCGGAATACTGGAAAACAAATACAAGTTCCTGACCTTCTTCGATCAGGTATCGGAACTACTGAACAAACCTTCGCCCGACTTTATCCAACGAATTCAGTACAAATCAACTTTTGATTTTATAGCGAAGCTCGACCGGTTCATCCTACATCTGGAGAATCATTATTTCCGCCCGGTGGACGTGAAAATCTCGAAATACATCACCATCCCCGGAGAGTATATTGAAGAGCAATACAAAAGATTCCACCGCTACCCTATTCGGGAGCGCTTCGAAGTGATGGCAGACTACATCACCGATTCCATGAAAATTCAGTATGGAATCAACCTCGTCACGACTCAGAAGAATCTGTTGAAAAAAGAAATCCGGCAGATGTTTGCCTTCAGGAATGACATGGAGATTTACAAAGAGTTTTTCCAGTGGGCAGGCACACCAGATATGTTCAAACTCCGCAAAAACCGGATGCTGGAATATGCCGACTTGGCTCCTCTTGCTTATCTTCGTATCTCGTTGGATGGTGTAAAAACCATCTCGCAGGTAAAACATCTGCTGATAGACGAAATGCAGGATTATTCTCCTATCCAGTACAAGGTACTCCTGAAACTGTTCACCTGCCGGAAAACGGTATTGGGAGATGCCAGTCAATCAGTCAATCCTTACGGCTCATCCACCGCCGATATGATTCAGAAAGCCTTGGTGAAAGGTGAAATTATGAAGCTCTGTAAAAGCTATCGCTCCACGTATGAGATCACCGCTTTCGCTCAGAAGATCCGGAAGAACGAGGAGCTGGAAGTGGTGGAACGTCATGGCGAGGAGCCTCAAATCCTCAGCTATAAAAGCCCTAAAGAGGAATTAACGGGAATATCCCGGTTAATTGCCGACTTCCGCAACTCTGATTACAAGTCGTTGGGAATCATCTGCAAAGACGAAACGCAAGCCACAGAACTGTTTCAGGCCCTCAGAACAGTGGATTCGGATATTTTTATCTTATCCAGTCAAAGTTCTACTTTCACGAATGGTGTGGTCATTACTTCCGCCCACATGGCAAAAGGATTGGAGTTTGATGAAGTAATTATCCCCTATGCCGACAGCCGGAATTATCAAAATGAGATAGATCGGAGCATGTTATATGTTGCGGCTACAAGGGCTATGCACCGGTTAAGTTTAACCTATTCCGGGGAGAAAAATCACTTTATCATTTTGTAAGCAACCGGTTCTTTTACGGGAACAATTGAAAGTTATGTTATCCTCTTTTACTAAATTGAACATCACAAATGTAACAAATGGTTGAATTTTGTTATTTTTAGCCTTACTTCAAATAGATAATTTATTTTTATGCTTCTTTTTCAAACTATAATTCTTGCAGCAACGTTTTCATAGAGTTAATGAGGTATTAATTATATATTAAAACGAAGAATTATGAGAAAAAATTTTATATTCCTTTTGACCATGATAATGGGAGCAGGAGTGGCGAACGCTCAAGACTGTATTCAGTTTTTCCCAGCGAGCGAAGGTTCTATACTTACCACCAAAACGTATGATTCTGGTGATAATTTGCAGAATACTATGATTTACAGAGTAAATAATGTATCAGACAACGCAGTAAACAATTATATGGAAATCGGATTCACACTGATGGATAACGATGACACTGCTGTTAGCAATGCGAATATCGAAGCTAGTTGTAACAACGGAGTTTTCAATCTGAAAATGGTTAGTAAGGGATATGCTCCCGAAATGGTACGAGCTATGACTACCAACACTGAACTGATTGGTTATTTCCTGAATTATCCGAATGTGTTTAATAGCGATCCGTTCTCCAATAGTCCTTTCGCAATGGACGGTGGAGAGTTTACGATCGAAGATAACAGCGACCGGAAAGATAAAGTACGTGTACGTGTATATAACCGTCAGTTGGAAGGCCAGGAAAGAGTTATTACTCCTGCGCGCAACGATTCATTCAATGCCTACAAAATCACCTTTAACTTTGACGTTACCATCGACGGTGAAACTCTTGAGTTAAAAGGAAAAGAATGGTATGCTCCAAACTATGGAATCGTTCGTTCTGAAACTTATGACAAGAATGATAATCTGATAAATAAAACGGAGTTGTCGACTTTGCGGTTGATGTAAGAAGACAAATTTTATGAAATAGGAGAGTGTGTCAAAATTGACGTCACTTTTCTGTTCGATTACGATCTGTAAGCAATTACCCCTACCGAGGTGATTGCTTACGATTTGTAACTAACTTAAAGAACGACTGGGCTTTTGACACATTTAACCTCTTACTTTTATAGCTAAGTAATATCAATTAAATCTCTTGTCTAAATAATAGACATCACTGTCTACTTTTTATACGAACCACAAAGTACATTTATCTGTAAAACACTCGAAAACAACATATTAGCGAAGTGGCATATTATTTGATTAGTTTCATAAAGCTATGGCAAACAAAAATAGAAGAGCAAAAAATGAAAACTTTAATTCGAAACTTCCTTAGTACCCTTCGTCGCTTCAAGATGGCAACTGCTTTAAATGTGTTGGGATTGTCTGTTGCTTTTGCAGCTTTCATTGTTATTATGATCCAGGTGAGTTATGATCTCCGGTTTGATTCATCAATACCAGACGCGGATAATGTTTATCGCATCAATCTGGAATTGAACGGATCCCGCGTTGCCGCCACCCCCCGTCCTGTAGGTGAAGGTTTTGTTGCTTATTCTCCGCATGTAAAAGCGGTTGCCATAACGAATGCTATGTTCGCATCCGTGTTCGACCGATATTTCAGTATTGATTCGGATGATGCATTCAGTCAGTTACAGATTTACGCCGAAAAGATGATGGAAACCACCGCCGGATACCTCGATATTTTCCAACCGAAGATGATAGAAGGTAGTGCACAGTCACTACTTGAGCCGGGTAAAGTATTAATTCCTCAAAGCATGGCGAAGCGCCTTTTCCCCAAAGAATCTGCCATTGACAAGCGTCTACGTGGAGAAGACTTCGTCTGGATAGTAGGTGGAGTTTATAAAGACTTCCCGAAGAATAGTTCCCTCCATAACTTTATTCTTTCGCAATTACCGGAAGAGAATAAATCGGGATGGGCTCTTAATTACGAAACGTATGTGCATATTGATCCATCACAGGATGCAAGAAAGCTCCTGGGAGAATATGTTGCAACGATTGAACCTGTGTTTAAAGATGCAGGTTATGAAAATATCAAGCTGTTCCTGAGTCCGATTAAATCCTTGCATTTCGATACAACGATCGGATTTGACACGGTTGAGAAAACATCGAAAACTATTCTTTGGCTACTAATAGGTATCGCCTTTGTTATATTGGTCATCGCTGCTATTAACTTCACAAATTACTACATAGCTTTAACACCGTTTCGTATTAAAAGTATCAATACGCAAAAGGTGTTGGGTAGCACTACGCGCGCACTTCGTAGTTCACTAATAATAGAAGCGGCACTGGTCAGTTTGATTTCTTTTTTCATTGCAGTGTTCCTGGTTGATTTAGTACCGCTTACTCCGATCACAAATTTATTGTCGAGTGATTTGAATTTATACGATAACATTCCGTTGTTAATTGTTATCGGGATGGTTGCGTTGGTAACAGGCATATTCACAGGAATTTACCCTGCTTATTATGTTACATCCTTCGCTCCTGCCCTCGTCCTGGCTGGTAGTTTTGGATTATCCCCCCCCGGGGCCGGAAGTTGCGCAGTACGTTAATCGGTGTTCAATTTGTCACCTCGTTCTTCTTGATAGTGGTGGCTTTGTTTATGTATCTGCAAACACATCACATGCAGCATACGAATCCGGGGTATGACAGAAACCAAATCATTGCTATCACCACTAATAAACAGTTTGCCGAACAATATGAATTATTTGCGAGCGAATTGAAATCATTCTCGGGTATCGAATCTGTGGGTTACTCTGAATCTTTACTGGCGAGCAGAGACTTTTACTCTTCTTCACAACTTAACTATAAAGGAAAAGAAATAAAATTCCAAGCCATAGGTGTGGATGCTGATTTCTTGGAGACAATCAACATTCCACTACTGGAAGGTAGATATTTCACCCACTCGGATGCGAAGACTGAAGGTGAGAACTTTATGATTTTCAATGAACGGGCTCGCAAAGAATATGATCTGCAAATAGGTGACAAATTGGGTGATCAGTTTACGGTTATCGGTTTTATCCCTGATATTAATTATTCATCCTTCCGGAAAGGAATTGAACCACTGGCATTTTACTTGAATCCCCACAGGCGTTTGGCATATGTTCGGGTGGAGGAGGGAACGAATATACGTTCTGCCATGCGATATGTGGAAACCACCTTAGAACGTCTATCGCCCGGCTATCCGTTTGAGATTCGTTTATTAGACGAAGTAGCCAATGGTTTGTATGCTTTTGAAAACAATTTAATGTTACTGATTACTCTCTTCAGTTTGATCGCTATCATCCTTTCCATGGTGGGTGTCTTCGGATTGGTTATTTTTGAGGGAGAGTACAAGCGAAAGGAAATAGGAATACGCAAGGTCTTTGGTTCAACTACCCAGCAGATTCTGGAGAGGTTTAACAGGCGATATGTTTATCTATTGGTGATCTGTTTTATCATTGCGGCTCCTTTATCCTGGTATGCCATTCATCTGTGGTTACAGAGTTTTGCTTATAAAACACCGATATATTGGTGGGTGTTTATGGTTGCTTTTCTGCTTGTGGCAATACTGACTTTTGCAACTGTCACTTTCCAGAGTTGGCGTGCAGCGAATGCAAATCCGGTGGATTGTATAAAGAAGGAATAAATTAACATGCATCCAGAACAACTGCCATTGCTCCGGGTGCATCAAAAGGGATAACAAGTATTCAACTTGTAAATTTTAACTCCCATTATTCATTGATAAGCCTGAATCCCCGATCCCTACTTTCAGGAATCTTATTTTCCTTTTTCTTTTGTTGCCGTTTATCATCAAATTTGAACCTTATTCCAAACATTACGATATTTCCCCGGTTGGTAAACCGATTTTCATAATGATAGGTGTATCCCGGCATCTCTACATCCTGTTCCACCCGTTTTTTGGAGAATATGAACCGCATACCAGCCGACACATCCAACCGGGATGACACCGAATAAGAAAGTGAACAATTGGACTCCGGTGTTGAATAATTATGTCGGTATTTAGCATAAACATGAGTGGGTAACCCATAATAACCCGTAAAAGAGAATTTATTAAGAGTTAATCCCCAGTTAACCCTCCCTGTAAAATAAGAATCCTTTTGAGATATCTCCGGAAAACGAATGGTATTATGAGCCAAATTAAACCCGATAAATCCGATGTTAGGGATAGAGTATCTTAATATAGCTCCCACGGTCCACAAATCACTGTACTCTTGGTTAGCAAGCGATTGCACATATTGCCCATCGCTATTGGTGCTTCCAGTAGCAACGATTGCATCATCGATTCTTCTATAACTAACGTACGGTTCCGCATAGAAGCTCTTAGTTGTCAGAGTATAACCCAATCTTAATCGGTGAGTGCGATAAGGTTTCAGATAAGGATTACCGGTACTGATTGAAAGCGTATCACTGGAAGTATTATAAGGATTCAACTGAACCACATCGGGCGAAGTGGCCTGCATACTGTAACTCAGATTAAGCGCATGATGATTATTGAACTTATAACCCAAATTCACCACCGGGCGGAAATTAAAATAGCGGTCGGTATGTCCTTCCACATCTCTGAAAACAACATCCAAACCTGCTGAAGCCGCGAAAGAAAACTTCTCCCATGCTTTATTTACATCCAGAAAGACATATTCGCTCCACTCTTTGTGAGCAAACTCTGATTTTTGTCCTTCATTTCGCACAATTTTATTGTGTTGATAATAGGTATGTAAGCCTATTTTCGAATTCAATCCACCCAGCATAAACTCATAAGAAGGAGTAAAATATCCGCTCATTCGTTTATTATGAAAATTATAATTAGAGAGAATTTCATTGGCCTCACCTGTTTCAATTTGGTCGGCACAGTTTTTATTATCACTTATGTTCAACGATAAAAGGAACTCCAGGTTTGAAGTAGTAAAGCTGTGCTTGTGGTAAAAATTCAACGAACCCGTCCATAGTTTATCATCAAATTCCCGCATGTAAAGGTAATCATTCACTTCATTCGGATTCCGGTTGGTTAAAGTGGTAGTACCTTCAGCATCACTGGATTGAGGTATATAGTTTATAGATGCATTGAAAGAACTATAATCTGTGTCCGACCAGCTACGACTTCCTCCGATGGCGAAATTACTATCCCAATACTCTGCTTTTCTTTTGTACTTTGAATGGCGGATTGAACTTTGTGTTTCTGTTCTTTCTTCCATATTCGACTTATTGTTGATAAAAGCAAAGCTCTGACCTGAAAAATACAAAGAATAATTACTGTTTCCAAACTCCAGCGACGCGTCTCCTATACCAAACAATACCAGTGGATGAGTATTGATCCCACCATTAAATGTGGTATATGATTTATCACTTTTCTTCACCTTTATATTTATTACGCTGGTATAACCTTGTTGCATAAACTCAGCCGATGAAGTAGGAACTACATCAACAGATAATATATCTTCCGGACTTATAGACGATAATCCCCCATCCCTCCGAATTCCATTCACAAGAATAAGGGGTTTACTACCGTCAGCTAAAGAAATTTTCCGGGTATTCATATCTATTTCCAGGTTTGGTATTTCCTGTAAAGCATCCAGAATGTCTTTCTTTTTAATGGCAGCCGCTGACAACATAAACGTTTTTTGCATCGCAGTTTGTCGTACAGTACTGCTACGATTGGCTGTAACTTCCACTTCTCCGAGCAGATAATCATCTTCTTCAAGGACAAACGAAAGGGTCTGATTAGAAGTAACATTTAATTCCTGCTTCTGAGGCTGATATCCGATATAGCTAATGGATATAAAATATTTTCCGGGATGAATGCCTGGCAGAGAAAACTCACCATTATCATTCGTTATAGTTCCGGTGACAAGTGTAGTACTATCGGCCGCCAGCAAAGCGACTGAAACATATCCAACAGGTTGCTGTTGACGATCGTTTATTTTCCCATGGATCTGTAGATTTTGCGCATTCATAGCTAACATAAAAAAGCAAGAAAGCACGAAAAGGTTATTCTCCGACTTTTCATATCTGTATTAGTTAATTATTCGCAAAACTATAAATAAACTTTTCGAATCCTATAAATAAGATGGAAATTTATAACTATAGATGCTTTATCCCAAAAAAAATATTATTGGGGGTAGTGTCATTAAGCGAATTATAACCTCTTATCCTGCCATTTATTCCTCTTCAAATACACAAAAGACAGCACAAACAACACCATAACATATAACTGTTCGGCCGTCCAATACACAGCAAGCGGAATCCCTGACGAACGAGATAACAGGAATAAATAAAGTAAATAGATAGTTATATTTATCATTTGAAACATAAAAGCAGTTTTCGTATTACCCGTACCAATTACCGTATTGCAATACGTATAAGCGGGTACGGAAATAATAAACGTAGACAGCATTACGCAGAATGGATAAAAAGCCGTACGTATAACCGCTTCGTCGTTGGTAAATAATCCTAAAAGAGTTCCTGAGAAGGTAAAAACCAACAGTATCAGTGGAATGCCAATCGCATAATTCAACAGAATAACTCGCCGACAAACGAACATTACCTTCGCAATCTGTTTGGCTCCGATAAGATTACTGACCAGCGAAATGGTAGTGGTAGCAAAGGAGTTGACTATCACAAAAAAGAGCATGGAAATACTCCTTACAATGTTTGCCGCAGCTAATTCACACTCACCCAAATGTTCAATTGCTACAAAGAAAAGAAACCACGGAGCGATACAAAAGAAGGAGCGCACCATTGTCCAAACCGATATGTTGAGGAGGTGAAAAGACAATCCCAGATCGAATACAATACGTAATCCATATCTTTTTTTATCTACATATCGCAACATATACAGCGTCAAAAACAGCAATCCGATAAGTTCCGCCAGGGACGATCCGATAGCTGCTCCACTAATTCCCAATTGCGGAAATCCTGCTTTTCCAAAAATCAATAAATAGTTAAACAGCACGTTGCAGAGCACCATAATAACAGAGTTAGCAGTAAGAATCTTTGTATGAGTAGTCCCGATAAAAAAAGCACGAATAGCCAGCAACGGAAAGGCAAACAAGTAACTGTAATCCCTCCATTCGATATATCGCATCGTAGCCTGATAAACATTCTCCGAAGAAATAACCAGCCGGAGCAGCAAAGGCGAAAACAATTTAGATAAGATAAAAACAATAATAGCAAAGAGAGTTAAAAAAATCAGTGCCTGATAAAACACGTTGCCCACATCTGTATATCGTTCTTCACCGTTTCGTCTGGCCATAACCACCTGTGCTCCCAAGCTAAATCCAAAACCCAGCATATAAATAGCAGTGTAATACATGGTTGCCAGTGCAGATGCACCTAAATCTATTTGACTGACATGCCCCAGGAAAATAGAATCAGTGAAATTAATCAACTGTTCCATGAGCAGACTCACCATCACAGGCAGATTGATGAGCCAGATTTGTTTATAGGTATAATTCATTTGTTTGTATGAAATGGTATGCCCGCACGGTACTTAAAGAAGTACTGCAAGCAAATCATTAATAATAAATTTAGATTAAACTCTGTGAAGGGAACGGGTATGAGTATTCAATGCCGGAGAGAAAATCCCCGACAAACCCGAAGCAGGATAGCTATATACAGAGTTGCCATTTCATAAATGAAACAATCAGTTGAATTATAAATGCAAAGATATATATTTTGCAGAGATAATCTCTAAAAATGCTACCGGAAGATCGATCAAATGCAACCGCAACTTGATACGAATACAACCGCAATCCGACGCGAATATAACCGCACTTGGAAAATAGAACTGTCTCAACTTCTTTCATTTCATCAAGTAAATCATTCCGTTCGTCAGATTAATTAGAAAGCCATATTGTTTCGGAGTAGTTTTGAGCCTGAAACCAAAAAGATAGTAAAGTTATGAAATACAATAAAATGTATATCTTGGTTATATGGCTGATTCAGTCAATCAGCATATCAGCACAATCGGTCATATCAGGCAGAATAATAGATAAAGACAGTATCCCTATGGCAGGAGCAACTCTATTGTTATTAACCCCTACGGATTCCACCTATATTACAGGCGCTGTATCTAATTCGGAAGGACGATTCGAGATTTTAAATCTCAAGCCTGATAATTATCTCCTTTCATTCTCGATGATGGGATATAAAAACAACATCAAACCGCAACAAGTCCGGCAAAACACCCATAATGAACTGGGTGATATTGTTTTGGAAGAAGATTCTTATATGTTGTCTACTGTAACTGTAACCGGTAAGCATCCCCCTTTTAAAGTGGAACCCGGAAAAACAACAATCAATCTATCAACTGCCTTATTAAGTACGGATGGTAATATCTTAGACGCATTAAGAAAACTACCGGGAGTGATCGTTCAAAACGACGGATCAATTATTCTGAATGGTAAATCGGGTGCAAATGTTTTGATCGATGATAAAGTAACTTATCTATCGGGAGAAAACCTGATGAATTACCTGCGCTCTATCCCGGCTGAGTCAGTGGAAAATATCGAATTGATATCCCAACCATCATCCAAATATGACGCCGCGGGTAGTTCGGGTATTATTAATATTCAAAAAAAGAAAATCAGGGAACAAGGCATCCAACTGGCTGTATCTTCCGGTGTAGAAAGAGGAAACGACACTCGATGGAACGAAAGTGTGTCCCTGAGCTTTCGTCATAACAAATTAAATGTATATGCTGATTATTCTTATTATCACGGAAAAGATGCTATAGAACTGGGAGTCTCTGGCCGTTACATAAACCCGGTTACTTCAAAACCACTTCCATTAAGGAAAGATTTTATAAACGATATAAAAAGACAATATAAAGGGCATTATGTAAAGACGGGTGTGGATTATGACATATCTGACGAAGTAACTGTCGGCACCTATTTCTCATCAAACTGGCTTAACAGAAAGAAAACGGAGACTACCATTTCAGACTTTTTCGTCAATGAAAGTCAGCAAAGCGACTCTACTTTAACAGCCGTAAGTACCATAGATTATGGTTTTACCAACATCATAGGAGGAGCTAATATGGTATACAGATTTGCAAAAACAGGAAAATGGGATGCTTCTTTTGATTACCAACTTTTTGATCAGGAAGATGATCATCTGTTGGAATCATCTTTTGAAACTCATATTCGTCCGGCAAAACAAGATACATTATTGGGCAAGACAAAGAGTGATATTAAGATATACAGCGGGCAAACGAATGTGAGTTATGGCATATCGGAGAGATTTGAGATAGGTGCCGGGCTTAAAACTGCTTTTGTTAATATCGGCAATAACGCCTTGTATAAAAACCTCATTGCAGGTAATTGGCAGGAAAACAACAACCTAAGCAGCAGATTTGATTATAAAGAAAACATCAATGCAGCCTATTTTCAATTCAATGCTAAATGGTCGCCCCGGTTTTCAACAGAAATAGGTTTGCGGTTGGAGAACACTAACACAAAAAGTGGCTATAGTTCAAACCTTCAAGACACTACTCTCACGAAAAGCTATTGGCAACTTTTCCCCACTTTAATGGCGCAATACCAGCTTTCTGAAAATCATGGCTTGTCGCTGGTCTATGGCCGCCGTATTGTCCGTCCTAATTACAGAAATATGAATCCTTTCGTAGAGGTTAAAGATGAGTTTTTATATGAACAAGGAAATACCGAATTGAAACCAGAACTAATAGACAATATTGAAATTTCATGGTTACTAAGAAAACGTTACTCATTCAATGTATTTTACTCCCATAGAAAGAATCCTATCTCACTAAGTTTTTTAGTTGAAGATAATAGCCGCATCTTAGTCATGCCGCTCAATCTGTCAGATAATCATTCGTTTGGATTACGAATAGGATTAAACAACCTGAAAGCTTTTAACTGGTGGACAGCCCACATAAACGGATCGTTAACCTATAAACAATTCAATTGGATGACCTCCGGAAAAACATTTAAAAACGAAGTTACAACACCTATGATACATATCAGCAATCAATTTATCTTACCTTATGGATGGGGTGGAGAAGTTCTGGGGTTTTACAGCGGCAAGATGATTGAAGGACAAACCACCATAAAACCTTTATGGACGATATCGCTCGGAATTCGTAAGAGCCTGTTGAATGACAAATTTAGTTTGTATATTTACGCAAATGACATCTTTCATTCTAACCGACCCCGTGTAATTGTAAATAGTAACTATCTGTATTATACTTCTAAAGAAAAGAATGACAGCAGAATGATAGGAATATCGTTGGGTTATCGGTTTAATCGTGGTAAAGAGATTAAAAAATCTCAAAATGACAACAGAATAGAAGAGAGTAAACGAATAGGCTTATAGGATAAAAAATAAGTGACAGATGAGAAAAAAGAACGAATGGATTAATTCATACTTTATCGCATTACTATTTTCAATGTGCTTTTTTGTAGTGGTTGATATAGCTTATGATGATCCGATATGGGAGTTTCAATCATTTGCTTTATGGGCGCGATTACAGAACATTGTTCTAATTATGGTTGTTTTTTTTGTCGCTGGTTATTATTATCAGCGGATAGCTCACCATTTCTTTGATAAGAGCAATGGAAAGAATAAAGCCAACAGGAAAGAATATGTATTTGTTTTTCTTATAAATCTCATAGCATTCAATATCGTATATATGTTTATTATATACTTTATAACCGAGGAGGGTTTCAGATGGAAGGAATTTCTATTAAACAATTCGACTGTACCTATTTTAATGCTTCTGTACTATATGATGGTACGTAATAAAGTTCTATTTAATAGCTATGTTGAACAAAGCCTTCAGTTAGAAAAAGTAAAAGTCAATCAATTAGAAACTGAACTAAAATTCCTGAAATCTCAATACCATCCGCATTTCCTGTTTAATGCTTTAAACACCATTTATTTTCAGGTAGATGAAAAAAACAAGGAAGCAAAACACAGCATTGAGCAATTATCTGATTTATTGCGCTATCAGCTCTATGACATAGAACAGGAGGTGACCATGGAGCAGGAAATAAATTACCTCAAGTCATACATTGCTTTTCAACAGTTGCGGATGACCGAAAGGCTTGCCTTGGATATTTATTTTGATCCTGCGCTGAAAGATCAAAAGATACATCCTCTTTTGTTTCAGCCTTTAATTGAAAATGCGTTCAAATATGTTAGAGGCGAATACCAAATAAAACTGGAAATAAAGTTAAACGGAGATCAAATTCAGTTTGAGATTAAAAATTCAGTCTCCCCATCTCAAAATGCCATCATCAAAAAGGAAGAAGGGATAGGTATTGAGAATCTAAAACGTCGACTGAACCTTTTGTATCCCAATAAATATAACTTAGAGATGAAGCAAACAGAAAGTATATTTGTTGTTAAACTAACCATAAACATCGATTGATATGAAAATAAAATGCATCATTACAGATGATGAACCTATGGCAAGAAAAGGTTTACGGGGTTACATCGAAAAGATAGATTTTCTCACGTTGGTAGGAGAGTGTGAAGATGCTATTAAGCTAAATACAATACTGAAGAACGTGCAGGTTGACCTTCTATTTCTTGATATTGAAATGCCTGAAATCACAGGACTGGAATTGTTGTCGAACCTGAAAAATCCACCTAAAGTAATCATTGTATCAGCTTATGAACAATACGCCCTGAAAGGTTATGAGTTTGATGTAACAGACTATCTTCTTAAACCCGTTTCTTTTGATCGCTTCCTTAAATCGGTAAACAAGGTTCATGATCTGTTACAAAAGGAGCAACGAAATGAGATTGATTATATTTTCGTGAAGAGTGACAAGCAGTTAAAGAAGATTCAGTTTAAAGATATTCTTTTTATTGAAAGTATGGAAAACTATGTTATCATTCAAACTGTTTCATCCAAAGAAATGGTTTATACAACTTTAAAACAAATCTATGAATCATTACCGCAGGATATTTTCCAACAGACTCACCGTTCATATATCGTAAACATTGAAAAGGTTACTGCTATTGACGGTAATCAATTAACTATACCTCCTTATAAAATACCAGTAGCACGAAATTTCAGGGATAACATCTTCAACTTGATACTAAATAACCGATTAATAACCAGAAATCCAGATCGATTCTAATTTTCACCGTAAAATAATAGAATCGTTTGTAATAGCTCTTCATGAAGAGTACAAAAAAAGCGACTACATTTTAGTTGTAATCGCTTAATAATCAATTCGTGGGCGTTGACGGATTTATTTCCAATCAACTAACCCCTATGCTGTCAGCATATTAGCTATATCGTATTTTTCTCTTTTCACTCGATTTTCACTTTGTTTTGTAAGTGAATTTAAGAGGACTTTTCCTCCCTAAGCGATAGTGTAAAGATAGTATTTTTGTTCTTATATTTAATAATCAATCTTGAAATAGTTAAGTATGTCTTTATACTTATCTTGGGCTGTCAGGCAGGTATCAATTAAGTAACCATGTGCTTTTTCCCATTCCTGTAACCCCCGATAATAAAACCATTTCAAATCTTCATTAATAATAAAAGGTATCAGGTTATTAGCCAAACATTCCTTAAACATGATGAGGCGACCTACACGTCCGTTACCATCCTGAAACGGGTGTATGCATTCCAATTTGTAATGAAACTCAATTATATCCTCAATCGTTTTACCTTTTTGGGAATGATAGCTATTGAGTAGTTCTTTTATTGTATTTTGGACTTCCTCAGGCGGGCATGTTTCCATTCCTCCTACTTCGTTTGGCAATTTCTTATAATCGCCTACTTTGAACCAATCTTTACGGCTATCCGATGTACTGGACTTAAGTATATAGTGTAACTCTTTTATAAATGATTCGGTAAGTTTCGACTTTGCTTTTTCAATAATTAGGTCGATACAGCGGAAGTGGTTCGATGTTTCGATTATATCATCTACATTAATGGTTTCGTTGTTTACTCCTATTGTATTTGTTTCAAAGATATAGCGGGTCTGCTCTTCGGTTAGCTTACTTCCTTCGATACGATTGGAATTATAGGTTAAATCAATCTGTATGCGATGATAGATTCCTCCTTTCAGCTTCATATCCTTTTGTTCTTTAAGGATATTGAGCAAGGGATTATCACTGAATCGGCTATTACTCTTTTGTGGTAAAAGGGCATCTTCTGGTATATTCCACGTTTTACCTGCTAAGAAAGCTCCTTTTATTCTTCCTGTCGCACAATAGTTGCGGATGGTTCTTTCAGGAACACCCCATTTTTCTGCAAACTGACTAACTGATAAATATTGCATAAACCTAATAAGTTGCTGTTATCGGCAAATTGTATTTAAAACAAGCCCTAAATATAGTCATTTTTGCCGATATGGGCAAGATTATGTGATTGGATATTTAATTATATTATTTTTTTCTCTTTAAAATTTCATCTAAGAATTCTCCTGTTTTAAGTTTATTAATCATTTTCATCAATTCTTCCTTTTGTGGAGTATTTGGGGATTTCTCTAATAAATCTATGAGATTATCTAACTTTTGGTATGTCGGTTGCATCTTTTTTTCATAATCAGTCTTTCTCCTAGCATCAACTATATGTAAACACTTTGTAAAGAAATTCAACACTTTGGGAAGTATAGTTAAAAACTGCAAGGCTTTTTGAAATTCCTTTATCGGGCCTAAATTGTGTAGCATATTATATACTTCTACAATTCCTTTATCAAGATGAACTGATAATTGTCTCTGAACTCCACATTTATTAATCCTTTCTTGAAATATATTAAGTTCTTCAGTTAATGCACTAAACTCTTCATATGTTGATTTATTATTATCATCTAATACAATTGGATGAATATATTTCTCCCAGAATGAATCACCTTTATTGTCTTCAAGTCCAAATAGTTTATTAAAGCCTTCGTAAATAATCGTATTAATTTGTTTCAAAGATAATTGCTTTTCTATGACGTATTCAGAACTAATAAAAGCTCTGGATGCAGATGCTAAATCAATATATAAATATGTTAATTGAATAGCAGATTTGCCAACCTGCATAAATTGAGATATGAAAAAATTTAAATCTTGATCTATATCTTTAAAATGTTGATTTATTTTAGTAGGAAAACCTTGTTGCCAAGCAAACTGATCCAATCGAATAGAATTATTCTTGATTGCTCCTTCTAAAGTAGTGTAAAGTGAATCTTTACTATTTTGAAAAATATCAATATCAGAAAAAGAAAAAACGTACTTTAAGACAGCTTGTGTGTCTATATGAATGTAAGTGTTATATCTTTCAATATATTTAAGTACAAAAAAAGTTGTATTTTGAAGTAAGTCTAAAAAAAGAATCATTCGTTGAGCCTCGGTCTCTTCGCTTAATTCTATAAGCATATCATAAACTGATATAGGCTCTCGATCATAATGGAAACTTAAATTACGCTGTTCGTGGTTAGTTATATTATTTTCTCCAAATTCTATAATCTGATTTTCTAACTCCTTATAATCTTTTTCAAACTCTTGTTCTGGAATAATAGCTAACAAAGGTTTGATTTTTGACATCCATAAAGATTTTCTTCTTTTGCTTTTATATCCATATAAATACTTATACCCTTCAAGAATTACACAGTTGATATATTTAATATTATATCGTTTTTCGGCAGGTAAGTTAGCACGATAACAAGCTCTTTGAAGAGATGCTAATTCGATATTCATATATAGAAAATAAGTATTAAGACTAAGTAATGCCTCTAATATTTTACTTGTATTATTTTCTATATTGATATCTAAAGCCTCCTGTCTTAAGATATTTGTTTTGAGAAGAGGAGAGAAGTCTTCAATTATTTTACCCATATTTTCATATAGGGTTTTTAAAGTTTCAGGTGATGCAGGTTGGCTCATAAATTATATAAGTTAGTTATACAAAGATAATGACTAGAACAAAGATAATTAAGTATATATGCAACCTTTTTGCGTAGCATAATTTTATTAGGAGATATTTTAAAAATATCGCAAGGTTATCGGATTATAATCTAAAATTTATCTTCTCAATCCCTTACTGCGTTTCTCTTTCCGCTTATCGGGTTCAATGCTTTGTTCTTGCACATTTTCAGTGATACTGTTTTGCTTATCTGCACTGATGCTAATTTGTCTATTTTCTTTTTCACTCGTAAGCATTTTTTCTTGTAAGCTTATTTGTTCCGAAATACTGCCGTTCTTCATCGTGTTGCAGTATTCAAAAGATTCGGTTAGTTGACGATTGTAGCCGAATAACTTGTCAAATCCCTGCTCTGTCTGCTGAAATAGATTCTTCCTGTCGAAACCGCCCTTAACTGTTCCTTTCTTTGTGTTCTTGTGGTTGGTTTGCGGAGAAATCTTTTTCTTATTAGATTGGTCTTTACGGCTGACAATCAAATGACAGTGCATATTCTGCTCGTTGTTTGACCTGTCCCGGCTAAAATGTATCTTGCCGTAAAACTTAATATCTTCTGCCGATAATCCTTTATTGAAGTTCTTAGCGTATTCGGGAATAACTATTTCCCGAATATAGCTTTTCATGGCTTCGGCTTGTTCCTGTTCAGTATTACCCATTGTTTTAAGTTCTTTCTTCGATGGGCTGACGTGGATAGCGTAGAATTTAGCATCCGTTTTCATGAGTTGCCCGATATTGCCGTCTATGTCTTTAATGACTTGTGATTTGTATATATTATCATCCGTCAGGTTGAAAAATCCTTCGGTATAGATTCCCTGCTCTATGCGTTCCATATCCTCATGTTCCAAATAATTACAGAGCTTTCGGCTACTGCCTGCATTGTTGTATGTGCCTTTGGAGGGTGGCGGGAAATCTATATTCATGGTTATTACTCGCTTATCAGGTCGTTAATTTCGGCTCTTAGGTTCTCTTTCCGTTTGCCGTCCATTACTCCGCAGGTTGCCAATTCTGAATAAAGGGAAATCAGATTCAGGAGTTTTTTATTATCCCTCTGCTGTATTTGAGATAAGGAACTGATTTGTTTAGCTTGATTATTAATCACAGTTGCATGGTGGTTGAACGCTTCACTAACCTTTTTCAGAACATTATCCTGTAATTCCCGTGAAGAACTAATTTCAGAAGACACTAAATCACATAACTCTGTTACTACTTTTTCAAACCGAACTGTAATCGCATGACTTGTTCGTATCATCGGATTAAGCTGTTCTTCTTCATAATGGCGAATGAAGCGGATAATATCATCCTGTCGTTTGTTAATTTTTGCAAGCTCTGATTTTACAGATTCGGGAGCATCGACAGGGTTAATATGTGCTTTCTCCAGATACTAGAACGCCAGTTTTACTATTTCCCCTTTTTTCAGCAAATAGCGTTTGCAAAGTTTATCTATCAACTTGTCAGTTTCCCTTTCTATGGCTATTGTTGTAAATATGATATTTCTATTCTGTTTGCTCATAGTTATAACTATTTTATAGCTATTTATAGATCTAACTTGCTCAAATAGAATTGCATATCAATTCAAGTTATTGCAAGTGTTATAACTGTGCTTTATGCTAAAGCACTAAAGCCGAAGGCTTTGCCCCGCAGGGCAAGAGGAAGAACAGGACGAAGTCCAGTTCCCTCTTGCTTAATTTCGCAAAACAAACAGAGCGATAAGCGATGTTGTTTCTGCTGAATGCGGAGCTATTAATAAGGGCGATGAACTAAACACAGCCTTCATTAATTTTCTTCATTCTGCTTAGAATATAAAAAGCAGAATCATTCCTCATTTTCGTCTTCCTTATCCTCGTCTTGGGGCTTTGGGTGCTTCTTTTCAAACTCCTGATAAGTTTGAAAATCCATATGGGAACGGACAAATTCCCGAACATCAGAAGTGCGGTAGTAGGTTTTATGGGCTATCATAAAGAAAGGTAGTTTTTTACTGCTTCTGTATCGTTGGAGTGTTCTGTAACTCACTTTGAGAAGAAAGGCTAAATCTTGATTGTCTAATAACTTTTCTTCATCGGAAAATACATCATTGGTACTGATTAATGATTTTAGGTCTTTGCTGATTTCGCCTAATTTTCTGGATAACACTCCCATTCAACTTAGAAAATCCTGATTGTTTAAATATATAATAATTCTTGTTTTGAAATTAATATTCTGATTAATTCCAATCGATTGGTAAGGCAAAGTACAGCAGAACAGAGAAACAGAAAAAGAGGAGTAGTTAACTACTCCCCCGAAAGTTTTCTGCAATATATTTATATTTAGAGTGTTGCAAAATGGTTATTTTTCATCTTGTTTGTTTCTACTCTCTTTATCCTTTCGGATTATGAGGTTACGCAAAAAGTCAAGGGCTTTCGTCCGGTTGAACGGTTTACGGTCAAACACCTTTTCTTGTTGGTCGTAGATACTACCGAAACTGCAATTGAATATTTTTTCAAAGGCATGGGCTATTTGATTCAGGTGTGCGGGCTTCCCATTCCGTTGAAATACCTTCTTAGAGAAGAAAAGGGCTATTTGGTCAAAAATGTTGCAGAATGGGCTACTCTATATTCTACGGAGATTTTAAATGCTAGAGCAGAGAAATTTCATCCTCATAAATGAATAATATTTTTTCTTTTCAACTGATAAACCACCCATTTAAAAAGTGAATAATAAAAGCAAGGTTTTATCAAAGAATACTCTTTCTTTAGAAAGGAAGATTGTTTGAATAAACTCGTAGAGCTTGACCTTGATTTAATTATTCTCTTGCTTATATCTTCGTGTTCAGATGAAAGAAAATCTTTACTTCGCTTGTTTATAATACTCTTGAAAAGCATCAAATTCGCCTCTGACCTTGTTTACCTCAACATAAATCTTCTCGTTTAATATCTTAGCATAAATTTGAATAGTGGCTATGTTTGTATGCCCTAACATCTTAGATACACTTTCAATAGAAACGCCTTTGGTCAGCATTATCATTCCGAACGTATGGCGCCCACAATGCGTGGTAAGTCGCTTATTTATACCACATAACGAAGCGATTTCCTTCAAGTATTCGTTCATCTTTTGGTTGCTATGCAAAGGGAGAAGTTTATCACTGCCTAATCTTCTGTATTTGCGGATAATACTCAATGGAACTTCCAACAATGGAATATTAGCTTCTACATCTGATTTTGTCTGCTCAAACGTAGCCACTTTTGCCCGAAGCCATCTTCAAAGATATTATCAGTAGTTAAGTTAGCTACATCTATGTAGGCGATGCCAGTGAAGCACTGGAAAGCAAAAATATCTCTGACTTCTTCCAATCGTTAAGAATCGAATTTCTTTAGATAGAAGTTTCTTGATTTCCGGTTCAATTAGAAACTCCTTCTTTACAGGCTTGTATCCTAAAGTGTAATCATCGAAAGGATCATGAGTGATATACCTATTCTTTAGAGCATTGGTAATTACCTGTTTTAAGTAACGTAAATGTTTCACAGTTGAGTTATGACCACAATTGCAGACAGACTTTAAGTAAACTTCGTAATCAGTTATGAACTGGAAATCCACTTCCCGAATCTGCAAGTCCTCTTTCTTAAATTTATAGAGCATAAAATCTGCAATACGCTTTCTTGTAGCTAAATATTTAGATAGAGTAGTATCTCGGATTGTTTTTCCTATAAAGCTTCTTTTCTGTTCTACCTTAATATCATATAATGTAAGAACTGTGTTTTCTCTGATTACTTTTCTCAAATAGGTGTCTCGAAGTTTATCGGCTGTAACATATCCGTCTTTTTCAAGAATAACTTTGAGTGTTTGTCTAAAGCTATTTTTATTTTATCAAGAGCATCATTGATTGTCGTAGCCTCTTTTGTTCTCCCGATTGCTCTCCCAGTTTGACTCCACATTTCAGGCTTAACAAATTGCAGGGAACTGAACTCTGCTTTGTCTCCACTGATGGAAATTCTAACGCTGATACTGGCTAATCCGTTGCTGTTTACTCTTTTTCTTGTCAGAAAAAGGATTCGATAAGTACTGTTCATAACTCAAAATTTTCAAGATTCGACAAATTTATTTACTATCTCTTAAAGATTCAGCACCTCGAATAAAGCCAAGTTAGGTCATTGTAAGCCACTTGTAACCAGTGAGTAATTTGTTAAAAAGCGAACAAACCAAAGTTGAAATTTCTGTTCACTTATTTTTCACTCAACTACTGTCTTTCTTTGACTTTTAGTGGCTAGGGTGAAAAAGAAAAAAGTCTGCTAATCAACTGACTAACAGACTTTATGTCTTTTTTTGGCTTCTCCTGTCTTTTTAGGATTTTACCATTTCGTGGGCGTTGACGGATTCGAACCGCCGACCCTCTGCTTGTAAGGCAGATGCT
>JAJQFD010000005.1 GCA_021201335.1 Bacteroides sp.
AAAAAGATAAGCTTTATCATAGTTGCGTTCAGCTTTATAATAAGCACCCAATTCAAACAACATGCCTGTTGCAGCCTCACAGTTTTTATCAACTCGAGTCCAATAATACATTTCAGCTTTTTCTACAGACAGCGGTATGGCATTTGAGAAAAGATGGACTGCATTTTGCCAGTCTTTTTTATCAAGCGCTATACTAATTTCATTTAGTGTAGTCTGAACGGGTTGCGACCAACCTGAAAGAGTAGGTAGAAGAGAAAAGAGCAAGATCAAGGTCAGGGTCTTCATGTTTGGTTTGATTGTTAGTTTAGTTTCCTGCAAAGATAGCAAAAAAAGCAATCATATATTTTGCAACTTTACTTTTCTATCTTGTTATCGTTCAATTAAAACGCTTTTTTATCTACATTTGCAAAAACTAACAATTGGAAAATATGACAAAGTATAAAAGAATCTTATTGAAGCTGAGTGGAGAAAGCTTAATGGGTGAAAAACAGTACGGAATAGATGAAAAAAGACTGGCAGAATATGCTTCTCAAATTAAAGAAATACATGAACTCGGCGTTCAGATTGGTATCGTAATTGGCGGTGGGAATATCTTCCGCGGACTTAGCGGGGCTAATAAAGGATTCGACCGGGTAAAAGGCGACCAGATGGGAATGCTTGCTACTGTTATCAATAGCCTGGCATTGAGTTCTGCCTTGGGTTCGGTGGAAGTGAAATCACGGGTGCTAACTGCTGTCCGGATGGAACCTATAGGTGAATTTTACAGCAAATGGAAAGCCATCGAAAATATGGAGAATGGAGAAGTAGTAATTATGTCTGCCGGAACAGGGAACCCTTTCTTTACGACCGATACAGGATCTTCCCTCCGCGGAATTGAAATTGAAGCAGATGTGATGTTAAAAGGTACCCGTGTGGATGGCATTTATACGGCTGACCCGGAAAAAGACAAATCTGCTACAAAGTTCAAAGAAATTACCTACGACGAAATATATAACCGCGGACTTAAAGTAATGGATTTGACTGCTACTGCTATGTGCAAGGAAAACAATCTGCCCATTATCGTGTTTGACATGGATACAACAGGCAATCTGAAAAAAGTTATAATGGGAGAAGAGATAGGGACATTGGTGCATAATTAATTTTGTGTTTCTATAAAAATTATCTTATTTTTGTTTCCAATTCATTGTACAAGAAAAACAATTAAAAAAACCATAGACTATGACAGACGTTAATAGCATTATTAATGAAGCGAAAGAGAAAATGGATATGGCCATTATGTATCTTGAAGAATCATTCGCACATATCCGTGCCGGTAAAGCAAATCCCAGAATCCTGGATGGAATTCGTGTGGATTCTTATGGTAGCATGGTACCACTTAGTAATGTATCTGCCATCACCACCCCTGATGCACGCAGTATTTCGATAAAGCCATGGGATAAATCTATGTTCCGGATTATTGAGAAGGCCATTATTGACTCAGATCTCGGTATTACACCTGAAAACAATGGTGAAATTATCCGCATCGGCATTCCTCCTCTTACCGAAGAACGCCGTAAACAATTGTCTAAACAATGTAAAAGTGAAGCGGAAACAGCAAAGGTAAGTATTCGCAATGCCCGTCGGGAAGGCATCGATCAGATCAAAAAAGCTGTGAAGGATGGACTTTCAGAAGACAGCGGAAAAGATGCAGAAGGAAGACTTCAGAAAGTTCATGACAAATATATCAAGAACGTTGACGAGATGTTGATTGAAAAAGACAAAGAAATTATGACAGTATAGAAGCTGTCCCCGGAAAGTTCCCCGGAACTTTACATAGGCAAACACAAAAATACAAAGCATTCTCCTATTTATGATTTATTCTCAGGAATAGAATCTGCTTTGCGTTTTTGTGTTTTTTATTTTGGTTATTCATCTTCAATCACAAACAAAATAAACTATGGGAACTACTATTTTGATTATTCTGGCGGCTTATTTTGGATTGCTTATCATAATTTCTTTCTTTATCAGTCGGAGAAACAGCGACAATCAGGCTTTTTTTCTGGGTAATAAAAAGTCACCCTGGTATGTTGTAGCCTTCGGTATGATAGGCTCTTCAATCTCAGGTGTTTCCTTTGTATCTGTTCCGGGAATGGTGCGTGGACAGGATATGACTTATATGCAAATGGTATTGGGCTTCTTTGTCGGCTATGCCATTATCGCTTTTGTTTTACTCCCTCTTTATTACCGTCTCAACCTGACGACCATTTATGGTTATCTGGAAAAACGATTCGGCCTTCGTTCTTATCAAACAGGTGCATCATTCTTTATCTTATCGAAAACTATTGGCGCAGCAGCTCGTCTGTTTTTGGTCGTCCTAATTTTGCATAGTCTTGTTTTCGCTCAATGGAAAATTCCGTTCTATCTGGTAGCTTTAGGAGTCATCCTTTTAATCTGGTTTTATACCAACCGAAGTGGTATTAAAACCATTATTTGGACGGATACCCTGCAAACCTTCTGTCTCATTGCCGGACTAGTTGTTATAATCTGGCAGGTGATCAGCAGATTAGAGGTGAGTCCGGCTGAAGCCATTCAATTAGTGGCCAATAATGAACATTCCCGGATCTTTGTATTCGATGACTGGATATCCAAACATAACTTCTTTAAACAATTCCTTAACGGCATCCTGATTGCTATTGTAATGAATGGACTTGACCAAGATATGATGCAAAAGAGCCTGACATGCAAGAATCTGAAAGACGCACAAAAGAACCTAGTAACATTTGGAACTCTTTACATTCCGTTTAATCTTCTATTCCTTTCGTTAGGTGTTTTGTTGTTGATTTTTGCTTCTCAGTTCTCCATTCCATTGCCTGAAAAATCGGATGAGATTCTTCCGTTGCTTGCGAGTCAATACTTGGGTTTCTCGGCCCTGCTGTTCTTTTCCATCGGAATTATCGCGGCTGCGTTTTCCAGTGCGGATTCCGCATTGACATCTATTACGACTAGTATTTGCGTCGATCTCCTTAACATAAAAAAAGTAGCTGAAGAAAAAGCCATAAAACTTCGTCAAAAAGTACACATATTGGTTTGTGTAGCTTTCTTCTTTGTCATCCTGTTAATTGAATATTTTAGTCAGGATGGAATTCTAAATACAATCTATAAAATAGCATCTTACACTTACGGACCACTTTTGGGATTGTTCTTCTTCGGACTATTCACCAAAATTAGGCCACGAGATAAATTTGTACCCATAATATGTATATCAGCCCCGTTTATTTGTTTCGGAATTGAAAGGCTGATGAACAAACTATTTAATTATCCTGTTGGTAATGAAATCCTCCTGGCAAATGGATTAATTACAATAGGCGGATTATTACTGATAGCCCAAAAAGGAGAATATATGCAAAAGCTATAGGCATCTGTTATTGTAAACGAAACGAATAATAAGAAAACAATCTCTTCTTTACGTTTACAAATGCCCTATATCCATGTATTTATTTAACCAAACCTAAACTAAACATGATTAAGAAAGAAAAACTATTTTATGCAGGTTTATTTGTAGTAGGAATATTGTATCTGGGATTTACTTTTTATCCCACTGCTATATTCAGAGATACTGTAGAGCACAAAAATTATTGCCTACACATGAATACTCAAACCCATATCGAGGAAATTAAGTCATTGATTGACTCGGTAGACAATCACCTCAGGACATCTGAGTTATACAGCCCTCCCCATATGCATATTGCTTTTTGCGACAATCATATAACCTATGGCCTGTTAACTCATATCAGTTATTCCTCTTTTGGTGTGACCCAGTTATTGAGCAACTTTATTATTCTGAGCAAAACAGATCTGGAGCAAAAAACAATCATTGCCAACAAAAAAGGGAATAATCAACGTTCTATCCAATCTGTTTTGCTACATGAGATTACCCATATTCTGATCAATAACCATTATGGAATGGAACAATTTTCGATTAACGAATGGAAAAAGGAAGGTTATTGTGAATATATGGCCCAGGATAGCAGTTTTGATATTGAACGAGGATTTGAGAAGTTCAAGCGGGGGGAGATTGATAAGAATCCCTCCTATCTATATTTTAAATACCGTCTGTATGTTACTTACCTAATGGATATCCGCCATATGTCCTTTAAGGAGATTGTGGATACTCCATTTAACCGAAAAGAACTGGAAGATGAGATCAAAAGACATCTTCAGACTCACGGCCCTATTTACCTTGCACATGGAAAGTAACAGAGATACTATTTCCCTGGTCGTCTACCACCGTCATGGAATGTTTGCCGGGTGAAGGGATGAGCGATACTTTATGGAAATCTTCTGTTTGAGTAATGAATTCATCATCCAGGTGCCAGTAAACAGTGGCATGGGACCGGGAATGCGCCAATTCAAAAGTAATCTCGCCGGCACTCCCATCCAATTGTCGGGGTAGAAATACACGGGCATTCATATCCGGATAGATAAATTGCATCGGAGGACGGGCATCTTCTCCCCCACAACCCGGCTTGAAGGGTGGTAATGTGCGGTATTCCAGATGATGTTGCTTATAATACCATTCCCATCGGGGGGGGCAAGGTGAACCAATTGCAGTGTATCGTAGGTTCTTTGCCTGCACAATCTTCATACACCCTGTATCTTTCATCGGAAGTAAGAGTAACCGGATGATGAAAAGGACAAGCATCTGTTCTAAGTCCGGCAGGAAGAACAAGCAATGAATCCGTCTCTTCACAGAACCGCCCTTTTATATGACCGGAACGAAGACAGACTTCTGCTTCTACAAATTCCCCATAAGGAGGCTTGAACCAATCTGAAGAAGGAAGCAGGTTAAATATATCAAACATAACAGGACCAGCCGTACGGGCACCTACCAGTCCGGGCTTACCTTCCCCACTGGCATTTCCAACCCAGACTCCTACCGCGTACCGGGGGGGTCACCCCTACAGCCCAAGCATCCCGAAAACCATAGCTGGTACCCGTTTTCCATGCAACTGTTTGCATAGATGGAATCAATCGCCAGTCTATTTCTTCCGGACGGTTCAGCTCCTTTATTGCATTAAATGTCTGCCATACAGCACCAGGATGGAATACCACTGGTTGGGCTGTTGGCTTTTCCCTGTCCGATAATAAAAGGGACATTCTTGTCCTTTCCAGCCCTTCCAGCGTACGGGCCATATCGGTATAGCCAGCTGTTACATCCCACAGAGTAGCCTCAGCTCCTCCCAAAATCAGGGAAAGTCCGTAATGGCCAGAAGGCCTGGTGAGGGTTCTCAGACCTATTTGCCTCAGGAAATCATGGAATTTGGGTACTCCGTATTCTCGAAGAAGATAAACTGACGGAACATTTAAAGAGCGGGCTATTGCTTCCGAAGCCGGAACAGCTCCTTCAAACTGTTGGTTAAAGTTTTGAGGGGCAAAACCATTAATATTTGTCGGCACATCAGGTAACAGGGTGTTAGGAAGTATCTCTCCTTCCTGCAAAGCAACATAATATAGGAATGGTTTCAATATACTTCCCGTACTACGGGGTGACCGGATCACATCAACCTGGTTACCATATCGTTTCTCATGAAACTGTACATTTCCACAATAAGCAACTACTTCATGGGTCTGAACATCTACTACAAGAGCAGCCAGGTTACGAATGTCACTCCGGATAAATTCACTATTCCAGCGGGCGACTATCTCTTCCACCTGCATTTGAATACTCCTGTCGATAGTGGTTGGTGTTTGTTTGCCTTTGCGGATGCGATACATATAACTAACCAAATGTGGAGCCGTCTGTGGAAGCGGCAACGGTTCTTCCGGAAGTTCTTCATACAAGGCCAGTTCATATGTGGAGTCATCAATAATCTCTTTCTCATGTAAGCGGGCCAGCAAACGGTTTCTCTTTTCGAGAAGCGCATTCCTGCTTTTCGAGAGGTGTATCATGGAAGGAGAATTTGGAAGTACCGCAAGAGTAGCGGCTTCCGCCCAGGAAAGATCTTTAGCCGCATGTCCGAAATACCTCCATGATGCCGCATCAAGCCCCACAACATTTCCGCCAAAAGGTGCATGAGAAGCATATAAAGCAAGAATCTGTTCTTTGGAATAACGAAATTCCAGACGAGTTGCCAAGATTATTTCAACAAACTTTTCTTTGAAAGTACGCGGCTTATTGCGCGACAAACGAATGGTTTGCATGGTAAGAGTACTCCCCCCGCTAACAATCCGGTCTTCTTTCACGTTTTGAATAGCAGCCCGCCCGATCGCCAATGGGTTCACTCCCCAATGCCAATAGAAGTAACGATCTTCAAACTCAATCATGCATTTCCTGAGTTTATCGGGAACGGTATCCCTGGCCGGAAAACGCCATTGTCCGTCTGCTGCAATCCTCGCTCCCAGTAAAGAACCCTGCCGATCAGTAACAACGGTTGAATAGGGAACATCAAAGAGTTGCCGGGGAAGACAAAAGATATACCAAACGAGCAGGAAGACTGCTACCAAGTAGCAAATCTTCCTGCTCGTTTTCATATTTCGGAAGTTAAACTTCATCAATAACCCGCCGGATTATCGCTCAACAATTACACGCCCAGCTTTGGTTCTGCCTTGTGCAGTTACATCATACATTGCCTCACACTGAACAGCTGGCAAAACAAACTCTCCGGCATAAGTGGCCTGTAGTCGGATCGTGATCTCTTTTGAACGGCTCTTACCAAGACTGAAATAAGTCAGCACCCGGTCGTCTCGGATATCCTGGTAATCGAATCCATACCCAGACGATGTACTTGCCCCTCCGGTAGCGGCTATCATCCGTTCGTTGTAAATTTCCCAACCGGATGGTATCATGTGGGTAAGAGCGATATCTCTATAATCTTCGGTTCCACTGATATTCGAAACTTTCACTATGGCTTTAAAATCAGTGCCTTGTTTGATTTTCTTAATATCAAATGCTTTGCCATTCATATCTACATATCTCACTTCTACCCGCAGATTGTTGGAAATTACGGGCAAGGTATCGACTAATAACTGCGTACGTGAAACCAAATCGACAAACAGAGAACCGTTTCCATTGTTTTTCAGCGTAATTCCCCCTTTTTGCGGTTCTATGGGAAGATTGGTCTGGAAAAGTGCTTTCACCGATTTCACTGAAGTTTGCTTGTTTCCATTCAGTGTCCATTCGAAATCAATGGAACCGGAAGTCTTTTCAGCCAGGCGTCCCATAGCCATCAAAGCATAAGCGGTCGACTGTGTACTGAAATAATACTGGCTCGAGAGGTTTTTCGATACTTTCTGGGCATGTGTAAAGGCTTCCTTATCACGTCCCATTAGTACCAATGTCTCCAAGATCATAGCTTCATCTCTGTCATAAGAACCGTATATATTATTGTTGGACGAATAAGGATCAACCGTAGTTTTCACATTGAAGATAATCTCCCCTGCTGCATTTTGTTGTCCGCTTAAGGCATAAGCAGCCGCCAATCTCCACTTGGCCTGTTGAGCCAAGTCTTTCACTTCCTTCAAGCGGTTCATAGCCCCCTGTTCGGCAGCACCTGCCAGAGCTAAAGAATACAAACGATAAGCCTGTTGATAATCTGATTGCCAGTACCAGCCCCTTCGTGTAGTATTTCTGTCGGCCGGAGCCCAGTTTCTGGACATAGTACGCTGGTAGCTCTTCCATTTATTTAATACACTTGGATTCACTGCAAATCCTTTTTCCTGTGCCATTACCAGGAAGGTTCCTGCATACGTACTTACCCATTCGTTAGCGGCACCATCGCCGGGCCAGTAAGCAAAGCCTCCGCTGGCAAGTTGACGACCATACAAGTTGCGAATAGCTTCCTGAACATTCGCTTTAATCATGTTCAGTTCCCGTTCATCCACATCTTTAAAAAGAGAAACAAACAATAAGGGTAACGCTTTTGATGTTAACTGTTCGGTACAGCAGTGCTGGTATGTATACAAATAATCTAAACGACGGCTGATATCTACTGGTGGTATACGGGCTACTTCCAGTTTCACCCAATTATCACGGGTTTTAGTACCCAACTGGTATTTCAATTCAGCATCCCCACCTGCACTTAACACTTTACTTTCATTCAATGTAACAAACGGATTCGGATTGCGCACATCAATCTCGATCGTTTCGGTTGTGCTTTCTCCGTTTCCTTTCGCAGTGATCTTCACCACTTCCTTCTGGGTAACAAATCCGGTTTTAACTTTGAAGAATACCAACTGGTCGCCTGTCTTGGTAAATTTCACAGATTTGGATTTGCCATCCGTCAGTTGCAGATTCGTAGATGTTTCTATAGTTACAGTAACATCTTTCACTTTTTCATCCATAGCAAATACATTGACCGGTAGCAGGATATCTTCACCTGTGCTCAATACACGAGGCAAAGTAGAAAGAATCATCAATGGAGAACGTACCTGAGTCGTTTTCTCCGCTTTACCATACGCACCATCCTGGCCAGCTACTACCATCGTCCGAACAGAACCCACATACATCGGCAATTTAATTTTATGTGTTTGGGTATCTCCTTTCTTTATTTCAAACGGCCCGAGGTACTTCACGATCGGACGGAAGCGGTTGGCTTTATCTTCTGCACCTTTCATTGCCTCATCCCCACCAGTGGCATATAAGGTACTGAAACGGCCACTAAATGCGCCTATCACCTGATCATACATGTCCCAGGTAGAGATTCCCAGTGCCTCACGGGCATAAAACTCATTCCATGGATCAGGAGTTTTAAAGTTGGTAATATCCAATAAACCATCATCAACAATAGCTAGTGTATATGTCATAGCTTTACCATTCTTTTCGCTGACACTTACAGAAAACTCTTGCTCCGGCAACAGTACGTCCGGCATTTTTATCTGAGGTTCCAGAATAGTTTCCTTGTTATGAACCAGTACAGGCATCACTCCATACATACGCATCGGCAAATCGTTCATCGTTTGCGCATGAGGTTGCAACAGGCTAATATGCAGGAATACATTCGGTGCCATTTCCGGAGTTACTTTAAACTGATATTTAGTATCTTCTTTTCCGGATACTTTTACCCATTCCTGGCTCAAAACAGTTGTCCCATTTTCAATAGCCACCAACGCCCGTCCTTCCGACGAAGAGGGAATTGTAACTGTTACAGTCTCACCTGCTTCGTAATTTTCTTTATCCGTATTGAAAGCCAGCATGGTAACACCGCTCGGATCTGTCTTATTGGAACGGCCCCTATATTCCGGCCAGTCAATGTAAATGGTACCACCGGAAGCATGTCCGCTCTCTGTATCTTTTACATAGACAAGATATCTTCCCCAGTCGGGATAGTTAATCCGGATATTAAACTGTGCTTTTCCGTTCACTGTACTTAACGTACCTGTTTTGATCGGTTTATAGGAAGAGTTATTCACATAAGAAGCAAATGATTCGGTACTTCTCTCCCACCACCAACTCCAACTTACTCGATAAACCTTGTATTCCAGGTTCGAACGGTTTAAGGGTTTGCCTTCCGGACTTAATGTTACCACATCAATCACGTGGTCGGTATCCGTTTCGATATAACGGGCAGATGGCTGATTCAGGTTAATCCCCACATAGGATTTAAAGGGTGAGAAAGGTACTGCCTGGGTCATGATACTGGCATCTCCACCAGGCTCATATACCCGGGTGGTAATATTCGCCTGCAACATTCCCGGTGCGTTTTCGGCATTGGGAACTTTGAAGTCAAAGCTTACTTTTCCTTCGTTGTTTAATGTCCCTTTAAAAATCTCAAGGGTATTATATTCGAACCGGGTAGCTATATTATTGAATGAATACTGGCTATAATTAGGGAAAGTTGTATTTACCCTTGATAACCGCATTTCCACATCCGCTTTCAGGTTTGCAGCAGTAGCACCCGTCAACCAGGAAGAAGAAAGATTTGCTTTAAAGCTTCCCTCATCCACGGTAATTATGTCTTTCGGGAATGTAAGATTAATCTTTAACCGGTTTGGCTTAATGGTTTCAATACGCAGACTTTTATGGAAGGTACTTCCTCCCACTTTAACACATGCATTCCATACTCCAGTCGGATCGTCTGCTTTGGTAGGTAAATGGAACGTATAAAATCCGTTCATTCCCTGCGTTGAAATTGTTTTCGTATAGAACTGCCCCCTGGGATTGTATAACTCCAGAGACACCGGATGTTTATCAGCGATTCTCTTTTCGCGATCTTCCAGGATGAAAGAAACATGTAAAGTATCTCCAGGACGCCATACCCCTCTTTCACCATAAATAAATCCTTTTAAACCTTTGGATAGCTGTTTCCCACCTACATCAAAACGACTGACAGAATTTTCTTCACCTTCCATCAATCTCAGGTAAGTTTTGTGTTTACCGTGTGAAGCGATGGCAAAATAAGGAATGCCTTTGGGTTCAATTTTAGCAAATCCATTTCCATCCGTACTTCCTTTACCAACAGGTTGTAACTGATAGTTATACAACGTTACTTCAGCACCACCTACAGGAGAAGTATCAATCATATTATTGACGGCTACCCATACTTTCTGGGTGGTATTTGCTTTTACAATCAAACCTAAGTCGGTAGCCAACACATTACGGGAAACTTTTCTTTCAGGATTCATGTAGTAAGAAGAGTGGCAGGGATTGTCTCTTTCGTCCCAGTCATACATCCGCCAGTCATAGTCTTCATACTCCATATTATAATAGGTACTAGGTATGTCCCAGTTAGAATCATCAAATTCTTTATTGATTTCTCTTTCGAGAGATTTAAGTTTATCCAGCATGGCCCTCCCCCGGAAGGAAGCGCATCATCATCTCCACAGGGATAGGCTGAATATTCCTGTCGGAAAGAAAGCATCACCCGGTAGATGGCTCCTGGCTCCTGAGCAATCAGTTCACTCAAGTCGACCGAATAATTTCCCCATTCTGTCACATTCTGTTCATTTCCCAGACGCAACATTTTCCGGTACACCAAACGCCCGGAACGCCTTAATTCACTGGAACTTTCTAATGAATTGTCCTGAAGGAACATCAATACATTGTTCTCAAAAATACGAACTACACTTACATCTACCGCATAAAGACTGATGGCACGGAAAGGTACAACCAACCCTTTAGAATTGGGTAATATTGTACCATTGGAAACAAATATAACCTCTGGTTTCTCTGCTTTTTCTATAAATTGCATCGAAGCATCAGCCTCCAGTTTTTTACCGGTTTCACTGGTAATACCAGCATTCACTTTCAGGGTAAGCGTATTTTTTCGGGTGGGTTCAAAGAATACATGAACAATATTCCCTTTGATCTGTGTACGTGTGGTTACTCCCTCCACCACAATTAATCCTTTCAGGTCCTGGCTAGAAGATATCGGCTCAGAGAATACAACTTCTATCCCATTCTCCGGATCGGTTATCCGATTAGCGGAAAGAAAGGTAAAACGGCTTTTGGCAGGAACAGTGACCGTACGGGAAATTACTTTATCTACTTTTAAAGGCGCACCATTCACTTCCACTTCTACCGTAACGTCCTGGGCTCCTTTTTTAACATTATTGACTTCAAATGTATAAATCAGGTGATGTTCGGTCGGACTTACTTCAGCTTTCAGTTCCTGTTTGTCACTGGCTTTCAGCTTAATCATCTTCTGCACCTCTTCCAGACTTACTACATCGCTGAAGCGTAACTCTCCTTTAATGGTTACTACTTCCGGATCGGAAGCATGTATGTAAAGTGATTTCAGATCAATGGAGAAGTTACGTTCCACTACCTGGAAAGTAAATTCAAATTTCTGCAGATGCTTTTCAACTTCTACAAAGTCACCCAGTTTGAAAGTGGCTTTATATAAAATACCCGATTTCAATGCGCCTTCATCGGGCACAAATTCAATGGTTTTATTGTTCTCCCAATAAGCTTTTCCTTTCACAGAGGGCGTAAAATTGAAAGGATTACCTTTTACTTCTGTTCCGATTTCAACATCAGGTTGTTCCTGAGCAAATTCCACACGGATAGAAGATGTTTGAGAAATGCCGCCGCCTGTGTAAGCACTCACATACGGAGCGTATTCAGCAGAAGGAATAATCTCTTCCTTAACGGTTCGTTGACAGGAATAAAATCCACATAAAAATGTCAATAGTATGTAAAAATACAGCTTTTTGACAGGAATAACTGTTTGTGTCATGTTTCTCAATTTATATTTGTTACATTTGTGACGCAATGTACTAATTATGACAAAGAAAAGCAAAAATACTGGAAATTCAAAGTATGGCACCGTAATAAAAAGCACAGGAAGCTGGTATCTGGTAAAAACAGAAGAAGGGGAGTTCGTCGAATGTAAAATAAAAGGGAATTTCCGTCTGAAAGAGATTAAAAGTACCAATCCTGTAGCGGTGGGCGACCATGTGCAAATTATTGTAAACCAGGAAGGAACTGCTTTTATCACAGAAATTGAGGATCGGAAAAATTATATTGTCCGCCGTTCATCTAATTTATCTAAACAGTCACATATATTGGCTGCCAATCTTGACCAATGCATGCTGTTAGTAACTGTTAGCTATCCGGAAACCAGTACTATTTTTATTGATCGCTTCCTGGCTTCGGCAGAGGCTTATCGTGTTCCGGTAAAATTGGTGTTTAACAAAGTTGATTGTTACAATGAAGAGGAAATGCAGTACTTGGAAGCTCTTATCAATCTTTATACACATATCGGATACCCTTGTTTGAAACTCTCTGCAAAAAAAGGAGAAGGGATTGATGTTATTCGGAAAGAATTAAAAGATAAAGTTACGCTCTTCTCCGGGCATTCAGGGGTAGGTAAATCCACGCTGATCAACCTTCTGATTCCGGGAATTAATGCACGTACTGCCGAAATATCCGCTTACCATAAAAAAGGAATGCATACCACTACTTTTTCTGAAATGTTTGAGCTTCCCGGAGGTGGTTATATTATTGATACTCCGGGCATCAAAGGCTTTGGAGTATTTGACATGAATGAGGGAGAAATCAGCCATTACTTTCCGGAAATCTTTCAGGTTTCCTCGGATTGTCGATACAATAATTGCACGCATCGTCAGGAGCCCGGATGTGCTGTACGCGAAGCAGTTGAAAAGCACTACATCAGTGAATCCCGTTATACTTCTTACCTTAATATGTTACAAGATAAAGAAGAAGGAAAGTATCGGGCTGCTTACTGATTTTTACTCTTTCCATTTTTATAATCAGGGGATTTCAATCATTATTTAATTAATTTTAGGAATATACTATTTTTTCAGAAGAATAATGGTGTATATTTGCATTAAGTGAAGTCTCGTAGAAAAATTGAAATACGAATTATACATATCCTACTACAACTCAAATTGAACTACAAAACTTTCTGATGGTTTAAAAATTACATTCAAGTGTAAGCGCGTTTACTAAAGGCTGTCCTGTTCAAAACAGGCAGCCTTTTTTAGTAAGAAATCTCATCTGATTGGAAAGTGATAATACATTCGTTACTTTTTGATTATCAATGTTTTAAAAAATATGATGCAGATTGGTATATCTATTTTTAAAATATCAAATTGCACAAAAAGAAATCCATTAAACATCTTTTAGTCATAAATTAATCACTACTTTTATCTTTTTGTTTTGTGAGGATAACTCACAAAAATTCTTTTTCAGCATGACAACCTTCATATACGACTTCTGGCTGGGGTCATTAGCCTTGTCCAAAACAGTTTTGTCTACGAAAAACAAAAAGAAAAGAAAGAATTTTATTTAGCCAAAAGCCAAACGACGTTTTTCCACCGAATAAAATTCGCTGATCTTGGTTAACAAAATTCTTTTTTTATTTAATAGCGGAAGAGGAGTTGTTTACTAACAAAGGTGTTTTTGTTAAGCAAATAAGGTATCATTGTTAAGCAAATAAAGCACTGTTGTTAAGCAAACGAATATTCTTATCACAGCAAAACAAATAAAAGGATAAATGAATAGAAATAGATGGCTTTTATAACAGAATTTTATTCCTTGCTATAGCTATTTAATCAAAATTTCCAGAGCATTCAGTCACACCACATTGATGCTAATTAAAACTGAAAGAGAACATTTTAATCTCATTTTAACATATTCACAATCCTTTTAATTTGAATCATAAAATTATTCAAGCCTTTTGGAATTTCACTAGCCAGCTGCAATGCAATAAAATCTCTTTTCTTTTAATCTATACTCATCTATGAAATTCTGAGAGCACTTGGCTTGCTTTGACAAAATGTCAATTCCCAAAAATCACTAAATAAAGATAGTAAATAAAGGGATAAAAAACTAGAAATAGTCTTAACAAAAAAAATAGTCAAACCAAAAAAAATGCTATAAATATGCTATCTTTACAGAATAAATATTAAACCTTTTCACATTAATATTGTCTTAGGTAAAAAACTATTCATGGATAAAAGAGTTAAGTGGGGGATCATTATCCTTATTGTAGTTGGGTTAACAGGATTAGGACTGTATCGTTTCCTACCAAGAAAACACGATAGCCAAGCAAATGAAGCACCCGTGGCGACAAGTAGTCAACAAAGTAGAAGAGTTCTGAATGTAGACGCTGTAGTAGTCAGAGAACAAACGCTCATCGATGATTATGCAACAAAAAGCCGTTTAATGCCGGACGAGGAAGTTGATCTTTCTTTTCAGACATCCGGACTAATAACTAATATTTATTTTACAGAAGGGACTTATGTAAAAAAAAGGACAACTACTGGCCAAGGTTAATGACGCTCCTTTACAGGCACAACTAAAAAAAACTCGAAGCACAGCTACAGCTGGCTGAAGACAGAGTCTTTCGTCAGAGCGCGTTATTAGAAAAAGATGCGGTCAGTAAAGAAGCCTATGAGCAGGTTAAAACTGACCTCGCCAGTTTGAATGCCGATATTCAACTGGTAAAAGCAAATATTGATTTAACAGAACTGAAAGCTCCATTTGATGGAATAATCGGACTCAGGCAAGTGAGTGAAGGAGCTTACGCTTCCCCCAGCATTATTATTGCTACGCTAACCAAAATATCTCCCCTTAAGATTGAGTTTGGTGTTTCGGAGAAATATGCCGGAGTAGTAAAATCCGGAACGAAAGTCGCCTTCGATATAGAAGGAAATCTAAACACATTTTATGCCACAGTTTATGCTGTGGACTCTAAAATTGATCCTATAACAAATTCATTATCTGTAAGAGCTTTATATCCTAATCAAAACGGAATGACCCAGCCCGGACGAACCGCTAATTTAAGAGTAAGAATGCTGGAAATCCATGATGCGATTGCTATTCCTTCAGAAGCAATTGTACCCGAAATGGGTACAGATAAGGTATTCTTATATAAATCAGGCAAAGCACAACCTGTTACCATTACCAAAGGATTGCATTCTGAAGCATTGGTGCAAGTGTTGGATGGACTGCACCTGGGAGATACAATTATTACATCAGGAACACTACAGTTACGTATGGGGCTCGATGTGGTACTGGATAACATTGACTAAATTCTAAAAACGCCGTATGAATATATCGGAACTAAGTATTCGTCGCCCAGTTTTATCCACTGTGATGACGCTGATTATTGTTCTTTTCGGGATGATCGGCTATACCTCTTTGGGTGTCAGGGAATACCCATCTGTGGATAACCCGATTATATCTGTAACCTGTTCCTATCCCGGAGCCAATGCAGATGTTATTGAAAACCAGATTACCGAGCCACTGGAACAAAACATCAACGGTATTCCGGGAATCCGCTCTTTATCAAGTGTCAGTAGTCAAGGGCAAAGCCGCATCACGGTGGAATTTGAATTGTCTGTTGATTTGGAAACGGCTGCCAATGATGTTCGTGATAAAGTATCACGTGCTCAACGCTATCTGCCAAGAGATGCAGATCCCCCTACCGTATCTAAAGCCGATGCTGATGCACAGCCTATTCTAATGGTAGCCATACAGAGTGAACGGCGTTCACTTCTGGAATTAAGTGAAATAGCTGATTTGACCGTTAAAGAGCAATTGCAAACTATTCCCGATGTGAGTGGTGTACAAATCTGGGGTGAAAAACGTTACTCTATGCGTATCTGGCTTGATCCGGTAAAAATGGCAGCTTATGGTATTACTCCTGTGGACGTAAAGAATGTCGTAGATAGTGAAAATGTAGAACTTCCTTCCGGAAAAATTGAAGGAAATACGATTGAACTGACTATCCGTACATTAGGGTTATTACATACAGCTGAAGAATTCAACAACCTGATCCTGCGTGAGAATAATGAACGTATTGTTCGTATCAGTGATGTCGGATGGGCCGAACTAGGCCCTCAGGACATAAAAAGCTACATGAAAATGAACGGGATTCCCATGATTGGGGTTGTAGTAGTTCCACAACCGGGTGCTAACCATATCGAAATTGCTGATAATGTATATCAACGTATGGAGATGATGAAAAAGGACTTACCGGAAGATGTAACCACCAATTATGGTTTTGACAATACAAAATTTATACGTGCTTCTATTAAAGAAGTACAGGAAACTGTATATATTGCCTTTGTACTGGTAATTATAATCATCTTTTTGTTTTTGCGCGACTGGCGTGTAACACTCATACCCTGTGTAGTTATTCCAGTTTCTCTGGTAGGAGCATTCTTTGTTATGTACCTGGCCGGATTTTCCATCAATGTATTATCCATGCTTGCCATCGTGCTATCTGTAGGATTGGTAGTGGACGATGCTATTGTAATGACGGAAAATATATATATACGTATTGAACGGGGAATGAACCCGAAAGAAGCAGGTATAGAAGGTTCTAAAGAAATTTTCTTTGCTGTAATTTCAACCACTATAACGTTGGTAGCAGTATTCTTCCCAATTGTTTTTATGGAAGGAATGACCGGCAGGCTTTTCCGTGAATTCAGCATTGTACTTTCCGGCTCAGTAATTATTTCTTCGTTTGTAGCATTGACTTTTGCTCCGATGTTGGCAACCAAACTGTTAGTAAGAAGAGACAAAAAAAACTGGTTTTACAATAAAACAGAGCCGTTTTTCGAAGGATTGAATAACATTTATAATAAATTACTGGCGGCTTTCCTAAAAAGAAAAATCATTGCTATTCCCATTATATTTGCCACATTAATCGTGATTGGTTATTTATGGAATAAAATACCTTCAGAAATGGCTCCTCTGGAAGACCGTTCTTTTATTACCATTAGTGTCAGCGGTTCAGAAGGAGTTACGTATGAATACCTCAGAGACTATACAGAAGATTTGAATCTGCTGGTAGATTCGTTAGTACCTGATGCACGTACTGTAACCGCGCGCGTATCAAGTGGTAGTGGTAATGTTCAGATCTCCTTAAAAGATATGAAGGACCGAAGCTACAGCCAGATGGATGTTTATGAGGAACTTTCAAAAGCAGTACAAAAGAAAACCAGAGCCCGTGCTTTTGTTCGTCAGCAAAGTAGCTTTGGAGGTCGACGGGGAGGAATGCCTGTTCAGTATGTTATTCAGGCTACTAATCTTGAAAAACTACAGGAGGTACTGCCTATCTTTATGGAAAAGGTGAGTAATAACCCCACATTTCGAATGTCGGACGTTAATTTGAAATTTAGTAAACCCGAAGCTAGAATCAGTATTGACCGTGAAAAGGCTACCATGATGGGAGTCAGTACTCGTAATATTGCCCAGACATTACAATATGGTTTGAGTGGGCAGCGAATGGGTTACTTCTATATGAACGGTAAACAATATGAGATTTTAGGAGAAATCAATCGACAGCAACGAAATAAACCGGCTGACTTACGATCTATCTATGTTCGGAGTGACAAAGGTGAAATGATTCAGATGGATAACCTGATTTCGATTACAGAAGACATTGCACCACCCCAATTATATCGTTTTAATCGTTTTGTTTCAGCTACCGTTTCTGCCGGGTTGGCACAGGGTAAAACCATTGGGCAGGGATTGGAAGAGATGGATAAAATTGCCAAAGAAACACTCGATGAAACATTCCGTACTGCCCTGACAGGAGAATCGAAGGAATATCGCGAAAGTTCATCCAGCCTGATGTTTGCTTTTATACTGGCAATTGTACTGATTTACCTGATTCTGGCTGCTCAGTTCGAAAGTTTTAAAGATCCACTGATTGTGATGTTAACCGTTCCGTTAGCAATTGCCGGTGCATTGGTATTCATGTTTTTCAGTGATATCACGATGAATATATTCAGCCAGATCGGTATTATTATGCTTATCGGACTGGTAGCCAAAAATGGTATCTTAATTGTAGAATTTGCCAATCAGAAGCAAGAAGTCGGGGTAGATAAAACCACAGCTATCAGTGAAGCTGCTCTGCAACGCTTGCGCCCGATCCTGATGACCAGTATATCTACTATTCTTGGACTCTTGCCGCTGGCTTTTGCTTCTGCCGAAGGAGCCAATCAGCGTATTGCGATGGGGGTAGCAGTTATCGGAGGAATGTTGGTATCCACCTTCCTTACCGTATTCATTGTACCGGCTATTTATAGTTATATTTCAACGGATCGTTCAAAGAAAAAAAGAAAATGAGAAAAATGCATTTATTATACTATAGCTGCCTGCTCTTAGTATTGCCTGCCACAGCGAGTGCACAGGAATTCTATTCTCTTCAATCCTGCCTGGAAACCGGACTGGAAAATAATTACTCTATCCGGATCAGCCGGAATGAACAGGAGGTTACAAAAAATAATGCCACGCTGGCTAATGCCGGCTTTTTGCCGACTCTTGATTTTAGCGGAGGTTATCAGGGAAATCTGAATACTACCGAAACAACTACACGTTCTACAAATGATGTGGTGAAAGAAATCGATGTTTATGACCAGACATTTAATGCCGGATTAAATCTGAACTGGACAATCTTCGATGGCTTTAGTATCACAACCAATTATAAACGTCTGAAAGAACTCGAAAGGCAAGGACAAATTAATACCCGTATCACCATTGAGGATTTTATCGCTGAACTTACAGCAGAATATTATAATTACATACAGCAGAGAATCCGGTTGAAAAACCTGCGTTATGCTGTTTCTTTATCAAAAGAACGCTTACGTATTGTGGAAGCACGTTACAATATCGGTAGTTTCTCGCGTCTAGACTTGCAACAAGCACGGGTAGATTTTAACGCAGACAGTTCGCAATATATGAAGCAACAGGAAGCAGTGATCACTTCACGTATTAATCTGAACGAAATGATGGCTAACAAAAGTGTAAACCAAGAGATTGTTACTTCCGATTCATTGATCGATGTGAATACGACATTGGAATATGAAGATCTGTGGCTCTCAACCATGAACGTAAACGCTGCCCTGATAAAAGCGGAGCAAAATCAAACACTGGCAGAACTAGATTTAAAAACGGTTAATTCACGGAATTATCCATATCTCCGGCTAAGTTCCGGTTATGGATACACCTTCAATAAATATGAAATAGCCACCAACCGAAAGCGAACGAACTGGGGCTTTAATGCCGGATTGACGGTGGGTATCAATATCTTTGACGGTAATCGACGAAGAGAACGAAGAAATGCCAAGATTGTGATTGAAAATGCTAACCTGCAACGTGAGCAACTGGAATTAGGATTGCAGGCAGATATAAATACGCTCTGGCAAGCATATCTCAATAACATGGAGATTCTCAAACTGGAACAGGAGAATTTGGTTGCCGCCAAAGAGAATCATGAAATTGCGATGGAACGTTACATGCTGGGAGATCTTTCGGGTATAGAAATGCGCGAAGCACAAAAAAGTTTGCTGGATGCTGAAGAACGAATATTAACTGCTGAGTATAATACCAAACTGTGTGAAATATCGCTGCTACAAATCAGTGGAAAAGTTACAGATTATTTAAGATAATAATAAATTAAAAAGATGAGAAAGATACTATTAATTTGGATGACTGCTTTTTTCACTTTGGCAGCCGGAGCGCAAGAAATAACATACAAAGAAAAACAGCCCTACAAAGGATGGGTAAAACTGGCACCGAAATTCAAGGATGATTTTTTTCATACCCAGGAGGCTATTCGGATTGCTGATAATGTTCTTCTCTATCAACAAGACACTGGGGGATGGCCTAAAAACATCTATATGCCCGCAGAGTTAACCCTGGAAGAAAGAGAAAAGGTAATTGCACAAAAAAAGGATATCAATGAAAGCACGATTGACAATGATGCAACTACTACTGAAATAGAATATCTTTCAAAAGTTTATAATGCCACCCAAATTGAAAAATATAAAGATGCGGTATTGCGAGGAGTGGATTATCTTTTGGAAGCCCAATATGACAATGGTGGATGGCCCCAATTCTATCCCCGTCCCAAAGGATATTACATTGAAATTACTTACAATGACAATGCGATGGTAAATGTGATGCTGGAGATTCGCAAAATGTATGAAAAACAACCTCCCTATCAATTTATACCGGAATCTTATATAGAGCGACTTCAAACAGCTTTCAATAAAGGTGTGGAATGCATCTTAAAAACACAGGTAAAACAAAATGGTAAACTCACTGTATGGTGTGCACAGCACGACCATGTCACTTTAGAACCTGTAAAAGCACGCGCTTATGAACTACCGTCTTTAAGTGGACAGGAATCGGACGAAATAGTTATACTTTTAATGTCTCTCCCTAATCCGTCAACAGAGATTAGACAAGCGGTAGAAGGAGCCGTAGAATGGTTTAAGGCAGTAAAAATTGAAGGACTAAAAAAAGAGTTTTATACCAATGAACAAGGACTAAGAGATTATAAAATGGTTTCTTGCACTGATTGCCCTCCACTTTGGGCCCGTTTCTACGATTTGGATACCAATCGTCCTTTCTTCTGCGACAGAGATGGCATAAAAGTTTACTCATTAGCTGAAATTGGGTCTGAAAGACGCACAGGGTATTCATGGTATAATAGCGATGGATTAAAAGTATTGAAGAAATATGAAAAGTGGAAAAAGGATTTAGAGAAAAAATAATTGCGAAAATAAGATATTGCTAGAGGCTACTTTCAGGTAGCCTCTTTTATTATCCATATATAAAAGTATTCAGAGAATCAAGACGTAAAGGCCAGTATGCTCAATAGAATACTAAATTCTATTTTATCTTCATTTCATTCAATCTGTCTTTCGTTTCCGGAGTTATACGGTAACTCTCACGAGCTTTCTGAATTGCTTTATTATGTACGAATTTAGTGAAAGCTGTTTGCTCCAACAACGGAAAAGTTTTATCATAAAACTTTATAAGGCCGACACTGATTGCCCAGGCAATTGCCATATCCACATAATACTGTCCTTGTGGTACCTCCGGTAAATGCTTCAATGCAGTATCAATATGCACTTCATTTATGAAGTAATCCATGAGTATAATGACGAAAACACGCTTTGTAAATTCACCTTCATGATTTTTAAGTGGCAGGAAATGGGCCAGTACTTCTTCCGGATATTTTTGGAACAATTTCAATGCTGAAATGATGGTATCTACATGCGCCCAATTATCAAACTTCAGAATTAAAGGATCTAAATAGCAGAATACTGTTTCCAATGATGGCTTTTTCAATTTTCCTAATATTAGCCCATAGAGTAAGATGTGCTCATAGGTAGTATATTCCGCATCTTTTAGATAGTTTTCTATATCAGGCTCTGCTGAGAGTTCTTTTGCTAATTTCTTCAGGGCAGGCATGCGGATTCCCAGTATCTTATAATTAGTGGAAATAATTCTCTCATTAAATATTTTATAATCGCTTTCAGCTAAAGCATGTAATTTTTGGTTAATTATACTATTCATGTTTTTATCGTTTATTTATATAGATTTGTGTGGAATGGTATACTTTGAGGCAATTTACTAATCTTTTGCTTTAATCGGATGACGAATTACCGTCTTTAGTTTTTCTGGCGCACATTTTCGCGGATCACTCAAATAAATTTCATGATGGTATCTGTTGTCAGTAATATCAATTTGAAAGCCATTCTTTTCCGCATGTTCTTCCATCCTATTAATAGTTGCCGGTTCATCATTATAGGAGCCAATATGTAGACACTGAACACACAAGCCTTCCTGATAAATTAAAAACTCTACCTTAGAAAAATCTTTTTTCTTTTTATGAGCGGCTTCTGAAAGTGCCCATTCAAAATCTTCTTTTTTTATAAAGTCTGGTAGCCGAATTAAAGAGATCCAATGGAAATCCTTTTTCCGGCTATAGTCAATTCCGGCCAAATTTTCAATCCACCAAAGGCCCTCAAGCGGAGGTACTACATATTCAATATAACCATTGATTTTATAAGTACTCTTGTAACTCATTTTAAGTGTAAATGCAATAGGATATAGAAGACCTATTGCTTGTTGGTACTCACCTTCTTCTTCATTGGGATCTCCTTTTCCTCTGACTGCAATAAAATTCATTGGGGGAATATCAATAATCCCGGGGTGGTTTTTAGGAAGGTAAAACTCTTTATATTCTTTCTTAAAATCAAATGCCATTTTATTTGTTTTTAATGAGTATGAAGATTATAACTACAAATATAAAGCATACTCTGTATATTTACTTGGGCATTCTTGCTAAATTAGCAGTTATAATATTACTAAAAAAATAAAGAATTGAATAAGACCACTATCATATATCCTTCTGCGCCCTTATCATCCTATGTAAAATACTATTGGATTGTAAAGACGAAGGATACAAATAATATTCAGACCATACCATCAGGTTGTATCCATCTTGTATTTCATAAAGGGGGTGATTTATGTTTTTCCAATGGAAAGAAACAACCTAAATTTTTTATTAGAGGGCAACTCTCCAGTCCGGGAGTACTACTTCCTTCCGGGAATATTGATATGATTGCAGTGGTGTTTCATCCTCTTGGAATAATCCCCTGTCTTACATTTCCTATTAATGAATTATATAATCAATATATTGATATTGACGATATTGAAGATACAAAATTGAAGGAACTCAAAGAAATGATATTACATGAAGAAAATGTATGCTCGTGTATAAAATTTATAGAGAATTTCCTATTGGAAAAAATTAATGGTTTCGCGGACTATAATTACACACGAATATTTAATTCGATTCAACTAGCAAAAAAGCACATCCAGATAGGTGTTTCCGATCTTGCAGATAATGCTTGTTTAGGATATAGACATTTTAAAAGGGAATTTTCTCGGTATCTTGGTATGGATCCCAAAGAATATCTGAGAGTGATTCGTTTTCAAAAAGCGTTGTATATACTACAAAATAATCCTCGGCTGGATATGGCTGATTTGGCCTATTCTTGTGGATTCTACGATAATTCTCATTTGGTGAAAGAGTTTAGATGGATGACAGGTTATACTCCATCAGAATATTTATCTTCGAGAAACCCACATTCCACATTTTTCTCTGACGATTGCAGAATAAATTATATAAAAACCAGATGGAATAAGTAACAAGTCAGTTTTTTACAAATATATCTTCCCGAACCGTTTTATTTTTGCAAATATTCTGGGAAGTAATTACAATTAGGGTTTTAATAATTAAAATGGAAATTATGAATAAAATTAGTTTTTCTTCTACAATCACTGGTATTCTGCAAGTCATTCATAGAGAAGAAAGTTTCCTTCATTCTTTAGATGAGGATATAATATCGAATAAGTTTAATATGCAAAATCGATCCATTAAACAAATACTGGGACATCTCATTGATTCTGCTTCCAACAATCACCAGAGAATGGTTAGATTGCAGTACAATGAAAACCTGACTTTTCCTGATTATCGTCAGGATAACGATCTTTGGATTTCAATTCAGGATTATCAGAACACAGATTGGCATGATCTCATCCAATTATGGAAATATTATAATCTTCATATCATACAGGTTATAAAAGCAGTAGATTCTTCGAAACTTGATAACTTTTGGTATGATTTTGAAGGAACCAAAGTAACACTAAAACAGATGATTGAAGGGTATTTATGGCATTTGAATCTTCATATGAACGAAATACATGAATTGTACATTAAATAATACACAAATGGATATCCGAAATCTAATTTGCTTCGAATATCCATTTACATTGTACATAAGATTAAAGCATCTTTGAGAAATGTATAATTTGAAATTATTCATTTATACAGGAAATATCAATTTAAAGTAGAAGTGTCAAAAATGTTTTTCTAATTCTCCCCAGATTAGAAAAACGGACATTTTCATGAGAGTTGATATTTACCAAGAAGTCATTTTTTGAATCACAATAGATTTATGCAAAAATGCACGGATTTATTGATTCATTTTCATGCTAATATTCTCAAAGATCTCAATTATTTCTTTTTTATCTTTCGATAGAATGGACGATGCGATGGCCACTTTTCCATCATCAATGCGTTTATGAATAATAGGCCGGAAGATGATCTTTTCATTATGAACAAATCCCAGTACTTTTCCGATGTTTTTTTCTGTATACTCGGCAAATTTTTGCATTGCTTCCGGCTTCATTTGGCTTTGCAGCTCATAATAGATAGTACCATTCATATTCAGTGTGTCAATTTTAAGATAAGCAAAATCCTGAATTGTTGCTATAGGGGATCCTTTAGTTTCTATTCCGTCATCTGTTAAATACCATCCGTCTGGGTTAGCAGAACCGGATGTGTTGCAGCTTACTACTGCAATTAGGGAGATTAAAATAAATAATAAAAAGCTGCCTCTACTCAAAGTGTAATTCCTTTTCATATGGCATAATTTTTTTAGGTTATTGCATAACAAATGTAGGGTTTATAAAACTGAAAACCTTAAAATTAACAGTTAAAAGATCAGTACTGCAGTGAAAAAGAATTAAAAAAAAGAAATAATGATGAATAATATACACTTCCTTCCCATTGACAAACCAATTTCTTTTCTTAATTTGCCATGTTTATATGTACTGTAATGACATCATCGGGAACCAGCTGTTAAAACAAATCAGGTTGTTTCCAAATAATGAACAACCTGATCTAATATATTGATTAAGATAAATTTTACAACGGTTTTACTGGTATACAAATATCTACAATATGTTTTCCTTCAGGGTGTGTAGTATAATCATTGTGATATAATTCATAGGTACATCCATCTCCCTGTTGGTAACCACTTCTGGTAAACCAGTTACACATCGTATTCCATGCTTTTTCAAATTCATGATGTGCCAGTTCAAAATGTCCAACAGCATATTTACCTCCTGGAATAATCAGTTTTCCGATTTCGCCTTCTACCTTTACATCTTCATCTACGATGATGCAGGCACTTTGCCTTACTTTTTCGATTTCAGTGACAGAAGGATCATCGTGTGTTACTGTGGCTGTTTTTGAGACTCCTGGGTTAAATAATCCACGGGGTACGGCCCATCTGACTACTTTTTCGTAGGCTTGTCCTATCAAATGGAAAGGACCGATGTGACGACAATAAATAGCTTTCATTGCAGGCATTTCTTTAACTTCTACTTTTGTTTCCATAAAAAATAATTGAGTTGATTCGACGATACAAAGGTCAGAATCCAAAACCAGCTCTCTTTTCATGTTCTTGCGAAGCATTTGTCCATTCTTGCTAAATAGTTTTCCTCCTTGAGAATAAACCGGCTTTTCACTCCTCGCAAACTGCGTTGGAGTTTGTCCAAAATACTTTTTGAACGTACGACTAAACAATGATATGCTTCCAAATCCACAGCTATACGCTATTTCAGTTATTGTATTCAGGTCTTTTTCCCTTAATTTGGTCGCTGCTTTCTCAATCCTAAGACGCTGAATATAATCAATAGGAGTTTCTCCCATCAGGAAGGTAAAGATTCTATGAAAATGAAAAGGTGAAAAATTAGCAACTCCAGCTATCGTATTTAAATCAAGAGGTTGCTCTAAATGATTATCTATATAATCCATTACTCGGTTTATCCTATAATGGTATTCAAATTTGCTTTTTTCCTGTATGTTCATAATTTTGTAGTGTAAATTAACAAAGATAGGTGATTCAATAAGATTACTAGTTTATTATTCTTGCTAATAATTAATTTCTGCATGTATTAAAAACATTTTGTTAGTTTAAAGAAAATGTAGAAAACTAATAGATCAAAAGTCAGTAAGAATGCAAACAAGCACTATAATCTAGAGAATTAACACTAAATTTGAGAATTAAAAAAACCTTAATATGAAGACGCTAAAATTAATCTATCCTTTATTTCTTTTCTTGATATATAGTGCAATATGTAGAGCACAAGTCTATGATACAAAAGTAAGTTCATTACCCGGAGAAAAATGGTGGGGAGGAATGGTTGGTTTGGGAGCTGTAATGCCATTTCAGGGAAATTCTCGCTTATTTAATCTGGCTACTGAAAATATGAACAATCAAAACGTCCCTCTTATGGTTTCTTCTGCCGGACGGTATATATGGAGTAATCGCCCATTTTCATTTCAGATAAAAGAAGGAGAACTCAATTTTCAGTCAGAGCATGAAGAAATTAAACCGATTGAAGCCGGTAAAACACTTCGGGATGCTTATTTGGCTGCTATGAAAATGCATTTTCCTCCTTCCGGAAAAACACCGGATCCATTATTTTTCTCGATGCCACAATACAATACATGGATAGAACTTATGTATAATCAAAATCAGGAAGATATTTTAAGGTACGCAGATAATATATTGACACATGATTTTCCTGTAGGAGTATTTATGGTGGATGATAACTGGCAAAAACATTATGGGAACTTTGAATTCAAACCGGAGCGATTTCCTGATCCTAAAGGAATGATCGATCGTTTGCATCAACAAGGCTTCCGTATTATGCTTTGGATCTGCCCGTTTGTTAGTCCCGACAGCCCGGAGTTTCGGGAATTAAGTAAGAAAGGATATCTGATTAAACGAAAAGGAACCAATACTCCGGCTATTATACGTTGGTGGAACGGATATAGCGCCTCTTATGACTTAAGTAATCCGGCTGCAGCCCAACACTTTAAGAAACAATTGCATACATTGCAGAATGAATACGGTATTGATGGATTTAAACTCGATGCCGGTGATATCTCTCATTATATAGATGCTACACTTGAATATTATGATAAAGATGCCACTTCAGTAGATATGTGTCAGTACTGGGCTAAAATAGGCTTGGATTTTCCTTTCAATGAATATCGTGCAGGTTGGAAAATGGGAGGACAACCTTTAGTACAACGACTCGGAGACAAAGATTATTCCTGGAAAGCAGTACAATTGCTTATTCCTGATATGCTGGCAGCCGGATTATTGGGCTATGCTTTTACTTGCCCTGATATGATTGGAGGTGGACAATTTGGTTCATTCCTGGGAGTAGATCAAAGTAAACTTGACCAGGAACTTATTGTCCGTTCCTGCCAAATACATGCCTTGATGCCCATGATGCAGTTTTCTGTAGCTCCTTGGCGTATTTTGAATGAGGAAAATCTTTTTATATGCCGGCAATACGCCCACTTGCATGAACAAATGGGAGAATACATTCTGCGATTAGCTAATAATTCGGCTAAAAATGGAGAACCGATTGTGCAGCATATGGAATATGCATTTCCTCATCAGGGTTTTGTTGACTGCAAAGATCAGTTTATGCTGGGTGATAAATATATGGTGGCACCTATAGTAAATAAAGGGAGCAAACGTTCCATCAAATTACCAAAAGGTATTTGGAAAGATGATTTGGGGAAACGACTTAAGGGACCAGCTGTCATTGAACAAGAAGTACCCATCCATAGACTACCTTATTTTGAGCGATTAGATAAAAAGAAGAAATAATGTAAGTATTGAAATGTCTCTGGAAGATATTTAATGTCTTTCCAGAGGCATTCAACTGTAAGAAATGTATTGTAAAACCTATTGAAAAGCTTATTTAAACTCTGTTTTTCTCTCTACACAAGACACCTTACTAGGTATTACACCTAGTAAAGAGGAAGAAATTAACAAAAGAAATTATTCATTTTCGTATAGTTCTTTAGCGGTATTGAACTTTGATTTCATGAAATTAACCAGTGCTTGTGGTTCCAAAACTTTAATAGAGTCGGCAAACCCGAAAAACTCCCGTTCCAGCTCCTGATTGATTATTACCTTCAATTCAATGATGATTGACTTATCATCTAATCTCTCTATTACATGCTGTGATTTATGAAAAGGTTTGGTTTCCACATACGGGGCATTTAATGCATTTACCCATAAACGAACGGTTTCTGCCTTGCTTCCAGTATTTTTAGTAACTCCTACCAGATCATCAAAAAAAAGTTGAGGATCAAAGAAACTATTTTCTTTGAATCGTTCATGTTTAGCAATATCCAATTGATGAATACGATCCAGTGCCAGATTAATAAGCACACTATTTCCTTTTTTATTCCCGAAAACGAACCACCGATTGCGGTACTCCTTTAAAAGATATGGATAAAAAATAAAATTTGACGCCGAACGTGCTCTGAATGACCGGTATTTCATTTGCAAAGGTTGTTTATTCACAATAGCATGATATATGGTATCAAGGTAATTCAAACCCTTCAGATTTTCATTCTTCTCAAAGTCTATGACCGGATTGGTTTTCATACGGGCAGATGTGACGTGATCTTCTAGGCGACTGACAATATCTCCCATCCCAGTGAAATAGGAAAATCCTTTGAACTGACGTAAGACTTCAACAGCTTCGGACATCACTTTCAGGTCCTGTTCCGAAAGAGGAATGTTGGTGATGCTATAGTTTTCGTCTCCGTATTTATAATACTTGTTGTCATATACCACAATAGGGGCATTATATCCCAACTTTTCACTACGCATCATTTGGATGTCCATTTGAATGGTGCGTTTGCTGATACCCTTATCAATTCCTTCGTATTCATACAAGGCATTGGAGCAGGCCTCTATCAGGTCTTCCAACGTCCATCTTCTATATTTATTGCACAGACAGTTGTCGATGGTTTTGTAACGGAGAAGTGCATTTCGATTAACTGGCATAATATTTTTCATCAAAAATACGAAAAATGTGCTTATTTATCTGATCCCGTAAATTCTGCATAAGTAACATTTTCTTCTACTACATTTTCTACATGTTGTACATTCCTCAGGAAGTCGGTCACTTTACCTACATGAATATCTTTTATCTTAACATTCCTGACAGGTAATTTAGCATCCCCTTTCAAATCGTAAATAGCCAATGCCGTTTCACAAGTGGCATTTTTAAGATAAATGCCATCAATACGCGTGATACGTTCTTCATAAGTCGGTACAAGATCCTTCCACTGATAAAGAACATCGGTATCAATTTCAAGTACCCTTTGTGTGGAGCCACATTTCACATTTTCCATATATATGTTTTCAATAAAGCCCCCTCTCCGATGATTGGTTTTAATAAAAAAGAAACGATGAACTGAATTCGGAGCATAACAATCATGCATATAAATATTACGGATTCCTCCGGATATCTCACTCCCTATTCCGAGCAAAGTATGTCCTTCCAGAATGGTGCAATTACGGATCACAATATTTTCGCAGGGAGTATTCAATCTCCAGGCATCTTGGTTGCGTCCGGCTTTGATAACTACCGCATCATCGCCTTGGTCAAATTTACAATCCTCTATCAGGAAGTTTCTGCTCATCTCCATATCTACTCCGTCGTTATTATGCCCATGTGCTTTCACATCCAGGTTACTCAATACTCCACCGTCGCACATATAGAGATGAATTGTCCAGAAGGGACTTTCGCGAATTTTAAATCCATCCAGCAAAACATTTTTGCAACGGTTAAAATGAATCAGATGAGGACGAAGGTTATTTTCACCCACTGCCATCTGCCGTTTTTCTACCGGAACATGGGTCGATGCCATAGTGTACAGTTCTTTTAATGCTTGCATATGTGATTGAGGACGTTTAAACCATATTTTCCAGGTATCCATTTTCGGTTTTAGGATCCCCTTACCCGTAATGGCAATATTTTCACATTCAAAAGCATACAGCAAAGGTGAGTAGTTAAAACACTCCATACCTTCCCATGAAGTCATAACAGCCGGAAGATAATTCTCCGGTTTATCCGTAAAATGGAGCTCGGCATTCTCTTCCAGGTAAAGATTTACATTGCTTTTAAAATGTATGGCGCTGGTAAGCCATAAACCTGCAGGTACTACAACACGCCCTCCACCTGCTTTGTTACAAGCTTCAATAGCTGCGGTAATAGAATGAGTATTATCTACTATGCCTCCTTCCACTGCACCATACTTTGTAATGGGAAAATCTTTTTGAGGAAAAACAAATATTTTAATCGGATTCATAGTGAAAGGTGCATTTACTTCCACAGTTACATAAGTTGGCATAGATGATGTGCAAGATATGATAAACAAGGAAATAAGAATTGCTGTGAAAGCTTTCAAGAAGTTATTTTTCATGAGGTTAATTAATTGGTTTACAGGAAGCAAAAATAACTCACTTCAGGTCATTCTTTCTAATAAAAAAATACAATTCAATGGAAAAACGTCCATTTAAGATTTGTAATGTACAATATTCAGGTTTTATAAACAAATTCCCGGCTTTGAAGGTTTTATGTTTATTAGTTCATATGTTTACAATCGGAACTAATATGTATTTATAAAAATAACTTTCAATGAAGAAGAATATTTTCAATTTAGAGCGTTCACAATTAAAAGAAATTGCTACTTCTTTTCTCAAAAAAATTGAGGAGGGTTTGAGTAAACAAAATTCGGAGATACAATGTATTCCTACTTATATCGAACCAAAGTCTTCCATAGATAATGGCAAAGCCTTGGTACTTGATCTGGGTGGTACCAATTATAGGGCAGCTATTGTAGAGTTTACAGATGGTTATCCTTCCATACGCCCCCAAGACGGATGGAAAAAGAAGTTGGACGTAATGAAGGAGGAGGATTTCACCCAGGAAAAACTTCTCAACGAACAAGCCGATTTGATTTGTGAGATTGATCACACACTCAAGTTACCAATTGGTTATTGTTTTTCCTATCCGGCAGAATCATTGCTAAATGGAGATGCCAGATTAATCCGGTGGACGAAAGGCATTCATATTAAAGAAATGATTGGTCAGCCAATTGGTAAAACTTTATTGGATTTTCTAAATAAACAAGGAATAGCCATATTTACATCCATAAAAGTAATAAACGACACTGTAGCTAGTCTATTTGCCGGACTCGCTTATAAAAATTACGACGCTTATATTGGATTAATAGTAGGTACAGGAACTAATATGGCAACTTTTATTCCACGTGAACACATTCCCAAGCTGGATAAAAACTATGAAGGAAAAGGCTTTGCACCAGTCAATTTGGAATCGGGAAACTTTACTCCTCCATACTTAACCGAAGTTGATGCGATGGTTGATGAACTTTCTGACAGTAAAGGAAGACAACTTTTTGAAAAAGCAGTCTCAGGCCTATATCTTGGAGAAATATTCAAAGCTGTTTTCCCTGATTACAATCCGATGGAGGAGTTTAATGCCCGTGATTTAAATCAGATGGTTAATAATCCGGACTTATATCGATGTGAATATGTAGATGTTGCCAACTGGATTTTTAAGCGATCTGCTCAGTTGGTCGCTTCTTCATTAGCAGGTTTGATTTTAGTTATTCATAAGTGTAATCCAGCCGCTCAAAAGATTTATCTTACTGCGGAAGGAAGTGTTTTCTGGAGTAAAATTGAGAATGGAAAACATTATAGCCGAATGGTTCTGGAAGAATTACATGGATTGTTAGAAGAATTCGACTTATCTCATATAAAAATTGATGTAGAAGAGAAGAAAAATATTAATCTGATAGGTACGGCTATTGCAGCATTATCCTAATATTAGTATAAACACAGAGTCTATCAGTTGTAGCTCTGTGTTTATAAAAAAAATTCAACAATTTCTATGGTAGAGGTAAGATTTCAATCCAGTAATCATCCGGATCTGTAATAAAATACAAACCCATTTTCTCATTTTCGTAAGCTATCCACCCCATTTCCCTGTGGTATTCTCTTACCTGGTTATAATCTCCGGATACTCTTATACACAAATGGCTTTCATTATCTCCCAGTTCATACGGTTCCTCTCTGTCTCTGAGCCAGGTGAGTTCTAACAGGAAAGCTGATTGCCCGTCAGTCAGGTAAACTAATATAAACGATCCGTCTTCTGCTTCTTTCCGGTGGTGTTCTGTAAACCCAAGTGCTTTCTGATAGAAAGAAATACTTTTTTTCAGGTTTAACACGTTGATATTGAAATGATCAAATTTGCCTTTAATTTCCATTGTCAATCAGTTTTAAATATTTATACTTTGTCCTTTAGTCGTAATTTTCATAAAATGAGTTCTTTTGGCTTCTGCATATTTGCTAAAAGCATTTGCTTTATCATATTCATCTCCAAAATGCATAGGTATAAAAAGTTTGGTATCTATACAATCAATAAATTGTTGTGCCCCTTTCATGTATTCACTTCCCAAACGTGGATCCACCGGAAACATGGTTATATCAAGTTGAGGCGCCTCCTGATATACTAATTCCAATTCTTTCAGGTATTCTTGTTCAGCGATCGTTGATTCCTCCATGGTCGATTCGTCTTTCCAATGCCAGTTATTTAAATCTCCCGAATGAAATATCTTTTTATTGTCAGCCCCCATAAGAAATGATATACCAATATCTGTTGACCCGAAAGCTTTTACGCTTATAAAAGCGTCCTGATAAATCTCACCTTTATTTAGAAGATATATATCCTCAGGCAATGCCGGATGTAATTCGGAGATTTCTTGGGAAAATAAATAGATAATATTGTTTTTTGTACGTTTCCATTTCAGTATCTCCGGATTAAAATGATCGGGATGGGAATGAGACGAGAAAATATACAGAGGATTTTGGTTTTGAAGTAAATACATATGGACATAACCTTGAAAGGAATGAGTATCTTTATAGTAGTCGATCAAAATGGAGAAATTCTCAGTTTCGATAGCAAATCCACTCTGGTAAATATATGTAATCTTCATGATACAAAAGTAATCAATAATTAAGATATAAAAGTGGCAATTTAGAATCCCATTTGCGGATAGAATCGTTATTTACTTGGAAAAAACTGTCGGAGTAATGTTTATGATAAACATTACTCCGACAGACAATTAGATAATATAAATTATTAAGTATGTTCCCCTTATTTATATTTAAGAATAAGTAAGTGCCGCTATCCTTTGATGATAAGAATGGTTAGCTTTATGATTTGATATCACTCCATTTGATATCCTTACTATGCAATGTTACCTGACTTAAAGGTATTTCTTTATCATTAAATTCCGCGCATTCACGTATGTCTGTTTCACATGATGTTAAGAATAAGGTCATCAGTGCCATGCACGTAATAAAAATCATACTGCTTGTTTTCATCTTTCTTTGTTTTAAAGTAATTATTAATGTAATAGGTTTTTATTGACTTAAAGGACAATATCTTACTTTTATAACAAAAAAAAGAAATTTAGTTGAATTTTAGAGATGAAAATATATTGCTTTTAGTATATTTTTTCTTCTCAATCTTTTAATAGTATATTTTCAATAGCTTCTTTCAGCTTGTTTTTAGGTATTGCACCCTGAGCCATCTGAGGGTTTTCTCCCATTGGTACAAATAATAAAGTGGGAATACTGCGGATGCCAAAAGCACTGGATAGTTCTTCCTCTTTTTCAGTATCAATTTTATAAATATAAATTTTTCCCTCATATTCATCAGCAAGCTCTTCCAATATAGGGGCAATCGTTTTACAGGGTCCACACCAAGTAGCATAAAAATCTATAAGAGCTGGCTTATCACCTAAATACTTCCATTCATTTGGATTTGATTCGAAATCGGCTACCTTACTTAAGAAATCTGCTTTTGTCAGATGAGTTGTTTTTTCTGTTTTCATTTTTTATCATTTGAAATTTGTTAATAATAATATTTATCACCATTATTCTTTCAACATAATACTTTATTATTATGTTCTTTGTAAAGAAACAAATAATGGCTCATAATTGTTTCCCGTGGAATATAAATCGGCGGGAAATTATCTTTATTTAAGGATTACAAGATGTTATCCTTAAATTCGCTTGATTCAGTTACAATCTTATATCTTTGTATATTGTTATCTGAGTAGAAGTATATCAGAGGCACCATTAAATTAGTAAATGCTATGGAACTAAAAATCAGAAAGGCCCGATTAAATGAAATTGATCAGTTGATGAATATATATGATTATGCTCGTCAGTATATGCAACAAACGGGAAATTCAAATCAATGGATCAATGGTTATCCTTCCCGGGAATTGATTATAAGTAATATACAAGAGGGAAATTTATATGTCTGCATAGATGATGTAGGGAAGGAAATTGGAGTTTTTTATTTTAAGATAGACGAAGACCCTACATATGCTTATATTGAAGATGGAAAATGGCTAAACAATAAACCCTATGGCGTCGTTCATCGCCTGGCTGGAAATGGTAAATACAAAGGTATAGCTGCATTTTGCTTTGACTGGTGTTTCAAACAATGGCCAAATATCCGGGTAGATACCCATGAGGATAATAAGGTAATGCAACATATACTCGAAAAAGAAGGTTTTATTCGTTGTGGCATCATTTATATTGCAAATGGTACGCCTCGAATAGCTTATCAGAAATATAATGGATGCTAAAAAATGTATCTATAGGATCATATTACTCTATAATACATGTAATTTCACTGATGATTCAGTACCTTTATTGTAAATTATTATTCAGTATTGTACTTATATAATTACCTTTCTTTCTGGGAATTGATGCTGTTGCATAGGTACGAGGAGCAATATAGATTTCCCCTCTATAATCAGAGCTGGTTAATACGGGCATATGATAATAAACATTTTCCTTATTTTCTAAATCTATATACCATTTACCACCTATATGTTTTCTGAAAGTTTCCCCAATATAAATAGTTAATAGATCTAGCATTTGAGAATCATTTATAAGCTCATCGATTGTTTTATAATTTACTATTATCCAATTTTCCACTTCATTTAATGATTCTATGCTATAATCTAATATTAGATTATTTGTTTTTGCGAATTCTCCTGTAAAAAAATCCATTTTATCAGATATGTAATATATCCATTCCTGAAAGTTGTCTTGTGTATATGCCATATTTTAAATTATTTATCATGCAATTTTACTGTAATTCCTGTTTTCTTTAGTTCTTTTATTAAAAGCTCGCTCTACCATCTATTGTCCATTCAATATCCTAACCTTTTTGCAGTAGTGCTTAATCTCTTCAATTTCAGGCACAATATCTAATGTTTTAGATTAAACGGTGAATTAGGTTGAAAAAAGGCAACTTTTAATCTATAAAAAAGAAATTAGCCCCGGGGATTGCATCAAATAGGATTTTTTTCGGAGTAGTTAAAAAGAAAATCCCTGATTTTCAATAGAACCTCAGGGATTTACATCGTTTTTCTTTTCTTAAAAGTGGTGCCACCAGAAATCGGGGTAATCCTTATATTCTACTGTATCAACAATATACGATATATTCAAATTAAAAACCTTACGCCTCCTTACTTTCACCTGTCCCCATTTGGTCATGATCATTTCAGCTATCCGTATTACAAAGATACAAAGAAATGGCGGAATGAGCTGTTTAAATGAATAATTTTTATTTCGAATACGTCGAATAATAATTATCAAATAATAGCTGAGTAATTGCAGACTCTTTATAAATAATCTTTCCATTAAGAGAATGTTTAAATTTTATTGATTAATAATTTTATAGAAGCAATTTTGACCATCTCTTCCGCCGAGTCAAAGGTTGTTTCATAATTACGGCATAATCTTCGATTATAGTCAAACCAAGCGAATGTTCGTTCAATTACCCATCGT
>JAJQFD010000054.1 GCA_021201335.1 Bacteroides sp.
TGGAATAGGAGGTTTCGCGGGCGAGACGGTAAACGTCTACTTCCTCGCGCGTCTGGCTACGGGCGTAGATTTTCTTTGGTTCTTCGGGGTGCAGTGGGTTTCTTAATTCTGCAAGACTGTACTTTAAACTCATACTGATGATTTTTTTTAAGGTAAATGATTCTTTTTTAAGTGATTATATAAAGGTTTGTTGCAAAGGTAAGAGGCGGGGGTGGCATAACATGTCGGAGGGAAGAAAGAGAATGAGAAATTTGTGAGGAGGCGCTGAAGAAGGGTGAGAATCAATATCATCAACTTAAGTAAACCAGCCGTTTGGTGAGGGTCAGAGCTGATCTTCTACCCGGAACGGGTAGTATGTGCATAACCGCGGGATGTATATCCCGTGGAGAGAAGGCAGAGACTGATAAGAGAGTCCTGAAAAGGGGTCAATAGACATTCTTTTTCACCTCCGTTCGGAGCTGAGTAGAGGGAGTTCTTTTCTCTCCACGGGATATCCATCCCGTGGTTATACATATGTTATCCCTTTGGGATATAGAGTGAGAGGTATCTTCCTATCTTCTACCCGGAACGGGTCGTATGTGCATCACCGCGGGATGGATATCCCGTGGAGAAAAGCTAGATACTGACAAGAGAGCCCTGAAAGGGGTCAATAGGCATTCTTTTTCACCTCCGTTCGGAGCTGAGTGGAGGGAGTCCTTTTTCTATCCACGGGATATCCATCCCGCGGTTATGCACATACTATCCCTTCGGGATATAGAGTGAGAGATATCTTCCCTATTGCGAAAGGGTGAAATCGGGGATAGAAGGAGTTGTAGAAAGGATTCGGAAGGACAGTTTGCCTTTGCAGCAAAGTGCGATCTACGTTTGCGGCAAAGAGGAAGTCGCGTTTGCGGCAAAGGGAGATTGCGTATCAGTTAAGCTCAATAAATATCATAAGAATCTGAATGAAAGTAATATACTTCTGCTTATCTTTGCGAGATTCTGAATATATTTGCAGAATATAGGATGCGCATTTGCATATCCAGGCAAGCTTTGATCTGTGTTCGGTTTTCACTCTATTGCTCGAATTTAAAAAGAAAAAAATATGAATCCCTACAAAACTCTGTTTGTCCTCTTTCTATTTGTTGCCATGTCTTTCGGTTTCGGATACAGAAACTATGTGCAAACCAAACAGGAAATTGTTAGTGACCTGAACCAGGCGTTGCAACGAAGTGTGATGCAAAACATGGATTTTTGGGTCAATCGAGACTCAATATATACATACACCCGGCTTCAGGAAATGATGGAGGCCCCGGTTACGGTCAGCAGCTCCAACCGTTTTTTTACAAATGCATTGAGCCTGCCCAAATTGAAAGAAATATCCGGCCTCTCTCTTCATATACTAAAGAAAGGGGAACAGGGGGATCATTTGCCGGAAAAGTGTCTGGTCAGCGATACACTACTCCTGCTTACTCCTGCGGGAATGGCCTCTTCCGACCTCGTCCTGTCCTTCCGGGGATATGCACGTTGTTCTAACGCCATGATCTTTTCCCTTTCCGATCAAAGAATGTCTTCTTTACTATTCCTTGCCGCATTGCTTTGGGGAGTAATTTCATACGCTTGGTTCGTACGGAGGAACAAGGCAGTCGGCTTGCCGGATTCAGGAGAAAAAGAATTGATTCGTTTCGGCAACCTGACGCTTTCCTGCGAAGAAAATTGTTTCTACAACGAACAACAGGAAGAGCTAAAGTTCACCCCGCTGCAATATGCACTGATGGAGATGTTCTACCTTTCTTCCTCCCACAAGCTTTTGAAAACAGACATCTGCGAGTCCCTTTGGCCGGGGAAAGAGAATGCAGACGAAACCCTCTACACTCTTATCCGCCGGTTGAAACCGGTCGTGGAAGAACAAAGCAACCTGAAAATTACGACAGACAGGGGGCGTGCCTATGCTTTGGAACTGAAAGCCTGAGGCATTCTACCCGGTGACAGACAATTGTCAGACAAATGTCAGACAGTTGTCCGGGAATTATTTCCCTGCTTTCCCCGGAAGATGATACTTTCGTGTCCCGAAATCAAAACAGTCGGCACATGAAACAGCTTCTTCTTATTCTCGTTTTCCTATTGGGAAATTTCATTACATCCCCGGCTCAGGAAGTTCCGGAATTCATCCGCGGAGTGATCCTTACGGAAGAGTCCCTTCCCGTGGAACTGGCCAATGTGGCCCTTTTATCCCAAGACTCTGTCTTCCTGCAAGGTACTTGCAGCCGGGAAGACGGGCAGTTTGAGATTCACCCCGTAACGCCCGGCAATTACATCCTGCAAATTTCCTGCCTCGGATACCGTACCGTGTCTCGTCCCTGCACCACCGGCGAAATAGGTGAATGGATAATAGCACCCGAACCGGTCGCATTGGCAGAAACGGTCGTTACTGCCCAACGTCCGGCCTTCCGGTTAAAAGCCGGAAAGTTGGAAGCGATGGTACAAAACACCCTGCTGGCTTCGCTGAGCAATGCGAATGAAGTACTGAAACATGTGCCCGGATTGCGCTCTACAGAAGAGGGATACACCGTTTTCGGGAGAGGCGCCCCCGTCATTTACATCGACAACCATCCACTGAGAGATGCCTCCGAATTAGAGCGCCTCTCTGCTGCCGATATTGAGAAAATAGAGCTTATTAGCAATCCCGGTGCGGAATACGATGCAACCGTCAGGGCCGTAATCCGCATCCGCACCATCCGCCATAAACGAGACGGAATCGGGACGGAGCTGCGTGCGAACGTTGCTCAGGGAAAACGCCTTAGCCATTCCGAACAGGTAAATTTGTATTACCGCAAACAAGGACTTTCGCTGCAAGCTACGGGTTATTACAATTTTTATAACAGCAAGCGTGGGCAGAATGTACGGTATGAAATCCCGTCGGCGGTTCAATGGGACATTCATAGCGACACACAACTGCCAAATAAAAGTCATGCTTTCGGAGCAAAAGCAAATCTCGGTTACGACGTCAATCCGGAATATAGCTTCGGTGCCGCTTATGAATTCTACCGCACACCCGACAGCCGTCTTACCAGCCTATCGGATTTAACGGTATATGCCGACGGTGCATGGGCCGACCGCACCGACTTCTTTTCAGAAAACTTCCAGCAGGACGACGGGCACCGGCTGAACACCTACTACCAGGGAAAGGTACACAGGCTTCGGATCGATTTCACCGCCGATGTGGTTGCCGGCAGAGGATACGACCATCAAGAGTCTCGCGAATCCAGCCAGACGGAAGGACTGCGGGAGATCAGCTCTTTTACCCGTTTGAAAAACTCCCTGTATGCGGCCAAGCTCATGCTCACACATCCGCTCTGGAAAGGTGACCTGAAAGCAGGAGCTGACTATACCTTTATCCGCCGGGAAGACCATTTCGATAACCTGCAAAATATCCTTCCCCATACGGACAGCCGCATTGATGAAAGTAAAGCAGCTGGTTTTGTCGAATACTCACTTGCGTTGGGAAAAGTCAATCTCATGGCCGGGCTTCGTTTTGAACACGCTGTCTCCGATTATTGGAAGGAAGGAAACTATATTCCGGATCAGAGCCGCCGATACGGGGATTGGTGTCCGAACTTTTCGGTCGATCTCCCTGTGGGAAACGTGCAAACCAGCCTTGCCTACACCGTGAAAAGCAACCGCCCCTCTTTCTTCCAGTTGCGCCGTACGATAAGCTATAACAACCGCTTTATTTACGAAACAGGCAATCCGCTCCTGATCCCCGAAACCTATCACGATGTGCAACTGACCGGTTTGTATAAATGGGTGCAATTTACAGTCAGCTACCAGCACCGTGTCAATGCCATTTCGTTTACCACGCAGGAGTATGAAGAAGACCCTGACGTAGCTGTATTTACCCAGGGGAATTTTAAAAAACAGCAATACCTGAGGAGCTCGTTCCATTTGTCACCCACCATCAAAGCCTGGAAACCCGAACTCGGTGTCTATTTCACCCAGCCTTTCTTCGAAGTGGAGAATCAGGGGAAGCAAAAGTCCATGAACCGCCCCAGTGTATACATCCACTGGAACAACAGCCTTGAACTGCCTGCCGGTCTTGTTTTTTCATTCGCGATGAATTACACAAGCGGGGGAAACTTCGGTTCCATGCTGCAACGCTCTTTTTGGGGAATGGATGCCGGTATCCGCCATGCATTTCTTCAGAAAAAACTAATGATCAATTTGCAGGCTTCCGATTTTCTGAATACCCGTAAAGGTTCTTTCATGCTCTTTGGCCCCAAGTTGACATATAGCAAAGACGCCCATCTGGATTCCCGCCGGATCTCCCTGACCGTCAGCTACCGTATCAATTCCGGGCACAAAGCCTATAAAGGGAAGCATGTGTCGGAAGATGACATCCGTAGACTGTAAATACAACTGAAAGTACTCTTTTCCGTTGGGTATGCCTATAGTTGTACCGGCGGAAAAGTCACCCCTTCCGCACCATTTTCAACCGTTTTTTCCCCTTTATATGATACAACATCCCTATCATCCACACCCCCCCTATCACTATGTGAATCGTTAAAAACACCTTTGACGACACCCAATCCTCCAGCAATAAACTTACTGCCGTGAGGACAAAAAAGACAGATATAAATTTAGTCAACCTTGTTTTCGGGCTTTTCAGCTTTTTGGCAAACCATGCTTTATACCATTTCCGATAGATAATGCAATGCACCAACACCAGAACCAGAAATATATACCCCGGAATGAGGTGCAGCCATATCCACACGCCCGTATGGCTGTGGGGCAGGACATCGTATAGCATCAATGTGGGCACAATTCCTGTTATCAGCAGGAAGTAGAGAAGTATCTTAAGGCTTTTGTTCAGCCATTTGTTCTTACCTGATTTCATATTCGTTCTAAATTATTAGTTCAGTGCAAACATACTTCATCCGATTGGGGTAGTAATTACAAATTCGACATTAAAATATCATTATCGGACATATCTCGTTTTTTGTAGTATCTTTGAGGAAATTTAAATCTTACCTTTTAAAAACAGATAGAAAGCCATGCATATCGAATTCGGCTCTGATTGGAATACGGGTTTTATGGAAGAACTTGCCGGAAAACTCAAGCGGGAGATTAAGGATAATATCTTTTCCCTGCCTCCGGAGATTGGCGAGGGCTTCTCCAAAAAAATTGATATTGACAAGGATTTACGTTTCATCATCCATTCCTATAATTTGAACGAGCCCATGACAGCCAACCGGAAAGCCGCCCTTGCAAACGTGGGCCTGCTTACCTTCCGCTTCCTTTATTATCAGAAGTCGGACAAGAGCTATTTGTCGAACGTTCAGGTGCTGAACGACACGATTGATGTGACTGACTACTTTCCGCCTCATACCTCTATTTGTTATGTGATTGTGAAAATTAGATTACAGAAATTACTTTCCATCCTTGAAATTCATCCCGAATCGAAAGAGTTTTCTGCTTTTACCAACGATTTAAACCGGCCGTTTATCTATCAGGAAAGCATGACGCCCGAAATGAGGGGCGTACTCATGGAACTTTCTGAATACAAGGACATGGGACACTGGAAAAGCTGTATTGCAAGATAAAGATAATGGAGTTGCTGTATCACTTTTTCATCCGCTTCTCACGACGGGCAACGTATGACTTCATGCATGTGAACAAGAATGATATTGAGAAAATCCTCGGGATTGAACGAATCATCCTGCAAGACCTGAGAACTCCGCCAAAACTTCCGCAGCTGGCCCGTTCCATTGGTATGTGCGAGTCAAAAATGAAGCAATTATTCAAGAAGATTTACGGCGATAGTATTTACAATTACTACTTATCGGTACGAATGAACGAGGCCGCATCGTTGTTGAAGAACGACAAAAGTTTGTCTGTCTCGGAAGTGGGTTATGCGCTTGGATTTTCGAATTTGAGTCATTTTGCGCAGTTGTTCAAGCGGTATATAGGGGTGAATCCTAAGGAGTATGCAATGATTTCATCGACACCGTAGAGGCGCACGGTGTGTACTGGTGTCCGGAATAAAATTTTAACGTTTGTCTAACTATCAAAGTGATATATTTCGCACTACTAAATAGCAAGAAGAATTAATTACTGTTGTTCTTAATGCTATTATCTGTAATGTTCAATATCATTTTATTAGTTACCATAAAAACCACAATCTGAAAACCTCCGAGTAAAAATATGTTTGTAATTTATTGATTCATAGATCATTGCAGTAAATATTAACGAATTATTCCGGACACTAGTACACGGTGTGCGTCTCAAAACACCAATTGTTCTTTGATAAAGTTACAAATCGTCAGTCGGCAAGTCCAAAGGACTTGAATGTGCATAACCGCGGGATGTAATCCCGTGGAAACAGATAACCTGACTCTACTCTCACAGCCCTGAAAGGGGGTGAAGAATATATTGTTGACCCACTCCGTGGCTCACGGGATTATTCTATATCCTATCCCGTGGGATATGCATCCCACGGTTATGCACATGCAATCCCTGCGGGATTTCTTAAAGATTTTAACGTCTTATAAATACGTAGCTTCAGACGACTTTTTGAAAAACCGCAGATAAATAATTTTATCAATTGTTTCTTTATAATTATTTTTGACAGAAATAATACTATTAATTTAGTAACGGTAATTCATTCAGCATGTTCTTTAACTTTATCATGTAGCGGAACATGGGTTCTGCAACTGTCAGCCCCACTACGTCGTATTCTGCTGCTATGTCGTTGATAAGCCTTGTGGCTTCGGCTATTTTCATACCATCGGGTTCAATGCCGACAGCTACGATAATTTCCTGCGGATCGAGAACGTCCATATCAAAGTGAATAACCACTTTCGATGCTCCCGTTTCTTTGAGCCATTCCAATACGACATTACTATTCTCTGCAGTTTCTTCGGGTGCAAATCCTTTGATGCCGAGTTCTGCCTGCCGTTCTTTCATTCCCTCGTCCCATGAACGCAAACCTACAAGCAGGGCTTTTGAAGCATCCGCTTTTGCCGGAAGCATACTCATCAACTTTTCATCGCCCATACCCAAACACGCGGTGAGTGCCATTGCGTGGTAGCCTTCATAAGCATCGCCGGGAAGCGTAACGTCAGGATGGGCATCTATCCAAACGATAGCTACATCATCAGGGTATTTCGCCATCAGGTATGTAAAAGGTACAACACTTACGGCACAATCGCCGCCAAGCGTTATGATACGTTCCGGTTTTTCTTCGTTCAGTATATCCAGAGCAGCACCGGTCTGCCTGACAATGGCATCATAGGCATTGATATCGTTCTTTACTTCACGGTCGTCCACATCCAGCGAAACGGGAACTTCAACAGTTTTCTGTCCATTTTCGGGAGCGAGGTAATTAAGTAGATGTGAACCTAAATAATAACCACGCGATGCATCATCTGCCGGAATATCGGGCATCCAATGGGTTATTACACCTCCCTGCCACTGTGGATATATCAATCGTAAGGTACCTGTTTTTGTTTCCATATCTTTATTGTTAGTTGTTTTATCACACGTACAGCCAGTAAGACCCGCTACTGATAAGAACATAATTAAAACATATTTTTTCATCTCAGAAATTCTTACTTATAATAATGCAAAGGTAGCTATATACACCTGCGGAAACAAGTACAGAGAAATTTTATATCTGCAAGATTTCTCTCGTGATAATCCCGGAGGACTCAACCCCAGTCATGTTCGGAAGATAACATCCTTTAGCAATCAAGCTTAAAACCTAAGGTCTGTTAAGAAATCCCGGAGGGATTTGATGTGCATAACCACGGGATGTAATCCCGTGGAAACAGATAACTCGACTCTACTCTGACAGCCCCAATAGGGGGTGAATGTATGTTATTGACCCACTATTCGTGGCTCACGGGATTATTCTATATCCTATCCCGTGGGATATGCATCCCACGGTTATGCACATGCAATCCCTGCGGGATTTCTTAAAGATTTTAACGTCTTATAAATACGTAGCTTCAGACGACTTTTTGAAAAACCGCAGATAAATAATTTTATCAATTGTTTCTTTATAATTATTTTTGACGGAAATAATACTATACCCCCCCTACAATGACATAAACATAAAACATATGGCAGAACCTTTTAAAAACATGTACAACGAGCAGTTTCTCAATCGGTTTACGAAAGACCTGAAAGTTGTTATCCCCGACTTGGATGCTCGCGGGTTTATCTCCCAGGTAATAGACGATGATTGGGAAAACAGAGAACTTAAACAACGAGTTGCACACATCACCACCATTCTGAAGAAGTTTTTACCCGCAGATTACAAAGATGCGATTGCTAAGATACTCGAACTGTTGGAGTATGTAGAAAGAACACACTCTGATTACTCGGTAATAGACGATACCAAGTTCGGCTTAACGTTGGAGTATGGGGCGATTTTGGATAATTATGTAGATCAATATGGACTGGACGATTACGAAACCTCTATAAAAGCGATTGAGAAAATCATTCAGTTTACAAGTTGTGAATTTGTCACTCATCCGTTTATTGTCAAATATCCCAACGAAATGATGGCGCAAATGCTGGTTTGGTCCAGGCACGAACATTGGGGAGTCAGACGGCTTGCATCAGAAGGTTGCCGTCCACGCCTACCTTGGGCAATGGCTATACCTGATTTGAAGCAAGACCCTTCACCCATTATTCCCATTTTAGAAAATCTTAAAAACGATCCCGCAAAATCTGTGCGATTGAGTGTCGCCAATAATTTGAATGATATTGCGAAAGATAATCCTCAAACAGTGATTGACTTGGCGAAAAAATGGCATGGCAAATCAAAAGAAGTAGATTGGGTGATTAAACACGGCTGCCGAACCCTCTTAAAACAAGGCAATTCGGAAATAATGGAGTTATTTGGTTTAGGTTCTGTGGAAAATATCAGTATTGAGGATTTTCAAATTTTGACGCCCAAAGTTAAAGTCGGAGATTCGTTGGAGTTTCGTTTTAAGCTGTTAAATAGCAGCAACCAAAAAACCAAAATACGACTTGAATACGGACTTTATTACCAAAAAGCGAATGGAACGTTGTCAAAGAAAGTCTGTAAAATCAGCGAAAAAGAATACGCCGGGAATTCTACAACGTATATAACCCGAAAACACTCTTTTAAAGTAGTAACCACAAGGACATTTCACCCCGGACTACATCAGGTTGCTGTCATAATCAACGGGAATGAGTTTGAAAAATATGATTTTGAATTGGTAGAATAAGGGTGTTTCAAAACCCATCGTTCTTTGATAAAGTTACAAATTAGAAACAATGACCCCGAATGGGGTCAATTTGCATAACTCCGGGTGAACCAACGGTCGACGAAGTCAAATCCAGTCATATTCGGAAAATTTAAAGACGTTAAAATCTTCAAGAAATCCCGCAGGGATTGCATGTGCATAACCGTGGGATGCATATCCCACGGGATAGGAGATAGAATAATCCCGTGAGCCATGAAGTGGGTCAACAATATATTCTTCACCCCCTGTCGGGGCTGCGAGAGTGTATTTGGGTTATCTGTTTCCGTGGGATATTCATCCCACGGTTATGCACATTCAAGTCCTCCGGACTTGCCGACTTACAATTGACTTACGTCGATCTACGGTTCGTACTTCATTTGGTCTGCAATTTATTTTTGACACCTTCTTCGGCAATAGCAATCCACCAAATGGTCATTAACAAATCCTGTTGACTGTAAAAAAGCGTAACATATCGTAGGGCCAAAGAACTTAAACCCGCGCTTTTTCATGTCCTTGCTCATCGCTTCGGACTCGGGAGAAGAAGCAGGCATTTCGCTCATGGATTTAAAGTTGTTGACTATGGGTTGTCTATCAGGGAAAAATGAGAGTGTATACTTATAAAAACTACCGAACTCCTTTTGAATGGCGATAAACAGTTTCGCGTTACTGATGGCACTTTTGATTTTCAGGCGGTTTCTCATTATTCCGTCAAACTTCATTAGTCTCTCTACGTCGGTATCGGTCATCTGTGCCACCTTCTCCACATCAAAATTGTGGAAAGCTTCATGGTAGCCTTTACGTTTCCGCAGAACACCTATCCAGCTTAGTCCGGCCTGTGCACCTTCCAGTATTAAAAATTCAAACAGCGTTTTATCATCGGTAACGGGTTTACCCCATTCTTCATCGTGGTATTTTACATACAATTCGTCTGTCCCGCACCAACCGCAGCGTTCGTTTATGATGTCTTCCATTTGCATAAATTTTATTCTTCAAAGATAGTGTTTTTAACTATTTGTTGGTGTAAAATTCCTTTTTTCCGTAAGTGGAATGATAGATAGCATCGGAAAGATTAACGATTAAACATGTGAAGCAACTTTGGTTAGCGGTAACATAATCCAGGACGCAAAATTTTGCATCTCTCTATAAAAACTGTACCTTTGAATAATATTACAGTCAATAATTTCCGATATGAAAAAGAAATATAAACAACCGGAAGAAAACAACGGGGAAAACATACTGAACGAACCTTTGGCAGAATACATCACAGAAAAAGGAATGAAGTTCTCGCCCCCGCTAACCGAAGAAGAGTTACAGAATGCCATAACGAGTGATGAGTTACTTGAATATGTTTTGAAAAAAATAGACGGATTACCTGGTAAATGAAAATAATATATGCTAAGGAAGTAAGGGTATACCTATGGGAACTAATCGAAATGCTCTACTTTAAAGAATACTTTGGTTTCAAAGATTTAGCCCGGAAATATGTAATTGAATTAGTCACAGATATAGCAGCCACCATCCACATCAGACAAAAACACAAAGCTCCCCCTTACTTTTCTCGCTATGGAAATGACCTTTACTATATCACATTCCCCAAAAACAAACATACTACGTGGTATTTCTTCTTCACCCACCATCCTGCAGACAATATTTATTATATACGCTACATTACAAATAACCATGTTGCCGGACATTTATTAAAATAAATATCCATTTTCATTTACCAATGCACGCGCCATTCACGAGCTTCACCAACTATTGCCACACCCACCGCTATTATGCAGCGCAGATCGTGTTGTTTAATATTACTTTATCTTCAGTCCGGGAATAAGCGGAGTAGTATCTATCAGTTCGAGAGACTGTACCATGTCGAGCGTTCCTTCTTTATATTTAAGGAAATGAGGCGTTTTAATATGTTGCTGATAGGCAGCTTCATCTGCATAAATTTCAAGGATGGCTACTTTGTTCGGATTTTCTGTTTCGGCAACGGCATATAATGTCAGTACACCCGGTTCAAGCCGCATAGAAGCTTCTATTTCTTCTTTCAGGAATGCGTTATATTCCTCCAGTCGTTCTGGATCAACCGTAATCAAAGACAGACGAACTTTGTTGTTTTCGTAGGAAACGGATTCTTTACTCATAACTGTTTCTTGATTGTTATTATTATTACCGGACGAACATCCTATAAAAGCGGTCGTACATACTGCAACGGTAAGCATCATTAAAAAAGTCCATTTTTTCATAATCCTATATTATTCATTAATTACTTTTAAGTTTACGTTTGTACAAAATAAATGAATTTAAAAAGAATCCGCGTTATTTTAAAGCTCAATGTTTTTTATTTTCAGGCTCAATTACAAATATTCCACCTCAAAAAAGGCTTATCAAGAAAAGACTTGAAAAAGTATTATGGATACGCACCCACAAGCAGTAACTAAAAGATAAAGCAATAAAAATAATCACTGAGCCTGATAGTAACATAGTTTGAGCCACAAAGTAAAACCCCTTTGTGGCTTTTGCTTTTCCTTTGTACCATAAATAACTAAATGAACAAAAAGCATTATGAAAACATTCGAAGGAAAAGTAACCTTAGTAACCGGTTCGGCCATGGGAATCGGACTCGCTTGTGCCGAAGCATTTGCCCGGGCAGGCGCAACCGTTATTATGGCAGATATTCAAAAGCCGGACGAACAAGCACAGAAATTAACAGCTTTGGGCTATAAAGCAGTGGCCTACCAGTGTGATGTATCCGACGTAAATGCCGTTAAAGAAATGATAGACTGGATTGTATCCAATTACGGACGTCTGGATGCTGCGCACAATAACGCCGGAATACAAACCCCGCAACGGCCGATGGCAGAAATCACCGATGATGAGTTTGACCGTACTGTAGCTGTCGATTTGAAAGGAGTATGGAATTGCATGAAACATGAAATAGAGCAGATGCTCAAACAAGGAGCGGGAACGATTGTGAATACTTCCTCACAAGGTGGCGTTACCGCTTTTCAGGGACAGGCTGCCTATATCTCCTGCAAACATGGAGTCATCGGCATGACCCGCACGGCAGCCATGGATTACGCAGCCCGGAATATCCGTATCAATGCGGTATGTCCGGGAGTCATACTTACCCCTATGGCCAAAGAGCTGATACGCAGGAACCCCGACCTCGAAAAAGAACTGGTGCGCGATATACCGGCCGGAAGACTGGGAAAACCTGAAGAGATTGCTGATGCCGTGTTGTGGCTTTGCAGTCCCTCAGCTAGTTTTGTTCATGGACATGCGTTGCTCGTGGACGGAGGTTTTACTATTCACTAATTAAAAAAACAAATACAATGAAATCAAAATCAAACAAAGTCTCCCGCCGTAGTTTTCTCAAAATTGGTGCTGCCATGGGAGCAGCCATGTGTGTGCCATCCGTTGTTACTAACGCAATGGGTGCAAATTCATCAGCCGTGATAAATAACAGTACCACTGCGGATAATGACTTACCATTCATAAAAGAATCCCGCACACTCGGCAACGGAAAACATGCCCTCCGGGTATCAGCTCTCGGTCTCGGAATGATGGGTATGAACTATCACCGCGGCCCGCATCCCGACAAACAGGCAATGATAAAACTAACCCGGCAGGCCGTTGAACGCGGAGTTACTTTTATAGATACCGCCATCGGCTACGGCCCCTATACCAACGAAGAACTGACAGGAGAAGCCCTCGAGCCGTTCAAAAACAAAATGGTTTACGGAACCAAGTTTTACGACGGAACAGACAGAGGCGCCGCCCTTGAACGATACATTCAGGAATGCCTGGAAAGTTCCCTCAAACGACTTCGAATCGACACCATCGACCTGTATTATCTTCACCGCTACAGTGGCAATGTACCTATCGAAGAAATTGTGGTAATCCTGCAAAAATTCATCAAAGAAGGAAAAATCAAACACTACGGACTATCCGAAGTAAATGCCGAAACCATCCGCAAAGCGCATGCCGTAGAACCTGTAACGGCGCTTCAGAGCGAATACCACCTGATGTGGCGTGAGCCCGAAAAGAATGTTCTCCCCGTCTGCAAAGAACTCGGCATCGGATTTGTTCCCTATAGCCCTGTCAACCGTGGTTTCCTCACCGGAGCCATCAACGAATATACCCGCTTCGATATGGGCAACGACAACCGCAATATCCTCCCGCGCTTCACACCCGAAGCCATCCGTTCCAACACCCGGATTGTCGAAGTATTGAACGCTTTCGGCCGTACCCGTGGCATGACGGCCGCACAGGTTGCCCAGGCATGGCTACTCACCAAAGAACAATGGATTGTACCCATCACAGGCACAACAAAACTGGCGCATCTGGAAGAAAACCTCCGTACGTTAGATTTCACCTTATCACCCGAAGAGATGGCAGAACTTGAAAACGGAGTATCACAAATAACGATTGTGGGTGACCGTTATCCCGCCTCGGAACAACAAAGGGTAGGTCATTGATCGAACAACATTTGAAAATGATTCATCAAAAAGTATTTCACCACTATAGTTTTTCAGAAAAACGTTCCTGTTTGCATACTTTCAGGAATCATGTTCTGGTGTTTGTCTATTCAGGAGAGCTGGAGATTTCGGAGAAAGACAATTCCGTCACTTTACAAAAAGGAGAGTGTGCCTTTATAGGAAAAGACACCCCAACGTATATGACAGAAAATCCTTCAGGCAGCGACACGTTCCATAGTCTATTTATGGCGCTTCCCCGCGACTTTCTGTGTGAGTTTTATCATACCATAGACAATAATCATTTCAGCAACAACTGCAAAAAACTCACGCTGACGAAATTACCTAAAAGACCGGAAGTAACCAGCCTTTTTGAATCCTTCAAACCTTTTTACCGTAATTCGGCTGATTTGTCGGACGAGCTCACCCGGATTAAAATTGCCGAGGGACTGTATGCACTCCTGAAAATCAGCGATCATTATCATTTTACCTTGTTCGACTTTACACATAAGCTGAATATCATTGATATATTGATAAAATCACGGATGCAGGTATTGGATTGGAAGGAAAAGCAAAGCATCTCACTGGTGAATTATAATTGACTCATATATGAATATCTACATGAAAAATAGTATAAACCAATTAAGTATAGGTAAAATGAAACAGGTATTATTACGGCTTGCATAGCCTTATTATCAGTTTACTGCGATAGCTCAAAACTTACGCCGGGTACAACCATTCGTACGGTAATACTAAAAAGTATTATAACCGCAAACTTAGTGAGCCTGTGAATAACAAAGCTGAAAGAAAATAAGTACATTTGTAGAAATAAATTTCAATATTATGCTCTTAACAGAATCCGCCACATTAAATTACTCCGATGTATTTTACAGCTTCTTTACCAACAAAGACAGTATATGCCATGACAAAGCTGTATCACATTACCTTGTCTATATCTACTCAGGCGAGATGCTACTCGTTGAAAATGGGAATGAAATATCCATCAGGGGAGGTGAGTGTGTTTTTATCAGGCGAGATCACCGGGTAAGTTTTACAAAACGCCCTATTGACGGCGAAGACTTTAAAAGCATTTCGTTAAAGTTCAACCGGAATTATTTGCGGAAATATTTCCAGGGCATTAACCCGGCAGACATACCCAAAAACACCGAGCCCCTGAAATCATCCGTTTTCAAACTCCCCAAAACCCCCAATCTGGAAAGTTTGTTCATGTCCATGATTCCCTACTTCGAAACAGACGAAGAACCACAGGAGAATTTAATTAACCTCAAAATACAGGAAGGAATCCTCTCATTGCTAAGAATAGATAAGAATTTCTTTCCTACCTTATTTGATTTCACAGAACCGTGGAAGATTGATATTATGGATTTCCTGACCGAAAACTACATGTACGATCTTACAATGGAAGAAATAGCATCATACACAGGCCGCAGCTTAGCAACGTTCAAAAGGGACTTTAAGAAAATTAGCGACCTTTCCCCGCAAAAATGGCTGATACAAAAAAGACTGGAAAAAGCGCATGAATTAATCAACGAACAAGGCAGAAAAATATCAGAAGTATGCTTTGACGTAGGTTTCAAGAACCGCTCTCATTTTACAACAGCTTTTAAAAAACATTACGGATATTCTCCGAGTGAGAATACGGTTATGTAGAGACACAAACGAGGATGTCCAAAAAGTATTTTCCACCACGGATTACGCAGATTACACAGATTATTTTATATTTATTACGCTGATAATGAGCCGAATAATTTGATTTGATCTGTGTTAATCTGTGTAATCTGTGGTGAACTTACGTCATTGATGGACTTTTTGGACAACCTCTTTGCTATTCGTATATTCCCTTAAATGAGTACTTTCCGATAATCCCCATCTTTTTTCTTCTTAAACCCGTTACTCAGTAGTGCTTTCACCGAGATAATATTTTCTTCGTCAGGATCGGATGCTATTTCTTTTCCGCCGATTTCAATAATCTTTTCTTCCAATAGTTGGATAATCTTCTTGCCGATACCTTTATTCAGATATTCTTCCTCACCAATCAGGTAGCCAATCTCATACGTATGACCTTCTTCCGTTACGTCTGCATACGTATCCTCAAAATCGTGTCCCTCTTCCTCTAAATCTTTCAGGAAAAAGCAATCAGCATACAGGCAATATCCGATTTTTCTATTCTTGTAGTAAACAATGAAATGCTTTAAAAAGCTATAGCTTCCCTCTCTTTCATTTATTTCATCCAACCAATCCTGCTTATCTCCAAACCATTTGCTGATATATTCTTTATCCAGCCATTTATCAAATACCGGTATATCTTCGTCCTGGAGAGGCTTTAATACGACTTCATCTTTATTGATTATCATCACTTAGTTGTTTTAGTTGTTTCGTACCCGAATATCTTATCCTTATTATTCATGGATATATTTTGATTGCAAAGTAAATAACGGCAAAGATAATAAACTCAACGAAAAACATTACAAATCTTACCGGAAACCCCGCTTGCCAATTATCGAAAAATAGGGTAATATCCTATTTTAATTCACCCTCAAAAAAAGTCAACTCACCCCTCAAAAAGTACAATTCACCCTATTTTTGGTTATTCCCGGGCATTTATTCTCATACCTTTACATACAAATTAATTAATAACAACTTGTATGTTCGATGCAATTATTCGTTTCTCTGTAAAGCGGAAACTCTTTATCGGATTTATGACTTTCATCTTGTTGGCCGGCGGTATTTATGCCATGCTTACCCTCCCTGTAGACGCCGTTCCCGACATCACCAACAACCAGGTACAGATCGTAACCGTATCGCCCACGCTGGCACCGCAGGAAGTAGAACAGCTCATCACATTCCCCATCGAAGTGGCCATGAGCAACATTATGGATGTGATAGAGATACGCTCCGTTTCCCGTTTCGGAATGTCGCTGGTGACGGTGGTATTCAAGGAGAACGTGCCCACCCTCGATGCCCGCCAACTGATAAACGAACAAATACAGACCGTGGCAGGCGAAATACCCTCCGAACTGGGCGTTCCCGAACTGATGCCCATCACCACTGGACTAGGCGAGATTTACCAGTACGTGCTCGAAGTGCAGCCCGGCTACGAAGACCGCTACGACGCTATGGAACTGCGCACCATTCAGGACTGGATCGTCAAACGCCAGCTTTCCGGCATCCCCGGCATTGTAGAAATCAACAGCTTTGGCGGTTACCTGAAACAATACGAAGTGGCCGTTGACCCCGACGCGCTCTACTCCCTCAACATCACCATCAGCGAAGTATTCGACGCCCTGCAAAAAAATAACCAGAACACGGGCGGCAGCTACATCGAGAAGAACAACCGGGCCTACTACATCCGCTCCGAAGGCATGATTGAAAGCCTGCGCGACATCGAACAGGTAGTAATAACCAACCGTGGCGGCATCCCCATCCACATCGACGACATCGGCACAGTGCGCTTCGGCGCGCCTAAACGCTTCGGCGCAATGACGATGGACGGCAAGGGCGAATGCGTAGGCGGTATTGCCATGATGCTGAAAGGAGCCAACGCAAATGTGGTTACTGCCGAACTGGAAAAAAGAGTGGAAGCCGTGCAGAAAATGTTGCCCGAAGGGGTAAGGATTGAACCCTACCTGAACCGCTCGGAACTGGTAAACCGGAACATCTCGACCGTTATCCGCAATCTCGTCGAAGGCGCACTGATTGTTTTCGTGGTACTCATTATTTTCCTCGGCAACCTGCGCGCCGGATTAATCGTAGCATCCGTTATCCCCCTGTCCATGCTCTTCGGGTTTATTATGATGCGCCTTTTCGGCGTGTCGGCCAACCTGATGAGCCTCGGCGCGATAGACTTCGGCATTGTCGTCGACGGCTCGATTGTGATAGTCGAGGGCATCCTTGCCCACTTGTACAGCAAACAGTTCTATGGCAAAAAACTGTCGCCCGCCGCGATGGACAACGAAGTGGTGAACGGCACCAACGGAGTGATTCATTCCGCCACCTTTGCCGTGCTCATCATCCTGCTGGTATTTTTCCCCATCCTGATATTGCAGGGGATAGAAGGCAAATACTTCACACCGATGGCACAAACGCTGGTGTTTTGCATCATCGGGGCATTAATCCTTTCGCTCACCTATGTGCCGATGATGGCGTCGTTGTTTCTGAAAAAAACAATCAAAGAGACGCGCACCTTTGCCGACCGTTTCTTCCACTGGCTCAACAAGATATACCGCAGGGCGTTGAATGCGTGCCTGCGTTTCAGCCTGACAACCATTCTCATTGCTTTTCTGGCACTGGGTGGCAGCATCCTGCTTTTCAACAAACTGGGCGCGGAATTTATCCCCACCCTCGACGAAGGCGATTTCGCCATGCAGATGACCCTGCCCGCCGGAAGCTCACTGACGCGAAGCATCGAAGCATCCGACGAAGCGGAAAGGATATTGATGAACACCTTCCCCGAGATTAAACACGTCGTAGCCAAAATAGGCACAGCCGAAGTGCCCACCGACCCGATGGCGATTGAAGACGCCGATATTATGATTGTGATGAAGCCTTTCAACGAATGGACAAGCGCTACATCACGTGCCGAAATGGTAGAAAAGATGAAAGCCTCGCTCGATACCATCGCCGATGTGGAGTTCAATTTCAGCCAGCCCATACAGTTGCGCTTCAACGAACTGATGACAGGCGCCAAGGCCGATATTGCCATCAAACTCTATGGCGAAGATATGGAAGAACTTTACGAACGGGCACGCGAAGCTTCCGGGTATATCGAACAGGTTCCCGGAGCCAATGATGTGCTGGTGGAACAGACCATGGGATTGCCCCAGTTGGTAGTCAATTACGACCGCAGCAAGCTGGCCCGCTACGGCGTGAATGTGGAAGAGCTGAACACCATCATCCGTACAGCCTACGCCGGCGAAGTGGCCGGAACTGTGTTTGAGAACGAACGGCGCTTCGACCTCGTTGTCCGCCTCGACCAACAGCAGGTAGAAGATTTCAACCTCGATAAATTCTTTATCCGCACGGCCGACGGCATCCAGATACCTGTTACCGAACTGGCAAGTGTGGAACTGGTGAGCGGCCCCCTGCAAATCAACCGCGACGCCACCAAACGCCGCATAGTAATCGGGGTGAACGTGCGCGATGCCGACATTCAGCAGGTAGTAGAGCGGATACAGGCCACGCTCGACGAAAACATCAAACTCAAACCGGGCTATTATTTCGAATATGGCGGACAGTTCGAGAACCTGCAAAATGCCATCAGCACCCTGCTGGTAGTCATACCGGTAGCCCTGCTGCTCATCCTGCTGTTACTGTTCTTCGCCTTCCGCAGCCTCACGTATACACTCGTGGTATTCAGCACCGTGCCCCTGTCGATGATTGGCGGCGTGCTGGCCTTGTGGATTCGGGGATTGCCGTTCAGCATCTCGGCAGGCGTGGGGTTCATCGCCCTGTTTGGCGTATCGGTACTGAATGGAATCCTGATGCTCAACCATTTCAAAGCCCTGTCCAAAAGCACGAAATATAAAATGGCAACCGATAAAATAATAAAGAAAGGAACGCCCCACCTGCTGCGCCCCGTATTCCTTACCGGACTGGTAGCCTCGCTCGGTTTTGTGCCGATGGCCATTGCTACCTCGGCAGGGGCAGAAGTACAGCGCCCATTGGCTACAGTAGTTATCGGTGGGCTGTTGGTTTCAACCGTTCTCACGCTGATAATCATTCCAGTGTTCTATCACCTGATCGGGGTAGCCTCGGTTTGCAAATGGAAATGGTCGAAAAGAAAACTGGTTTCTGTCGCCACAGTAGCCCTGCTGCTGTTGCTGGCTCCATCGCCCGTGCAGGCGCAGCAAACCGTGACACTGGAAGAAGTAATAACCCTTGCCATAGAGAACAGCCCCCGTCTGAAATCGGCCGCCGCTTCCATAGACCGCAGCAAAGCCGCCCGGGGCGAGTCGTGGGATTTGGGGCCACCTCTTTCGATTATTCGTGGGGGCAGCTCAACGGAACCAACCGCGACGACCGTCAATACAACCTCTCGCAATCGCTGGGTTCCATCGTCACCCCATTCTACAAAAATTCGCTGATCAAACATCGGGTAAATACCAGTACCTACTACCGCGATATGGTGGAAAAAGAAATCATAGCCGAAGCCAAACGCGCCTGGGCTTATTACCAGTACACCTATCACAAAAAACAAATGCTGGGCGAGCAGAACAAGCTGGCCGAACTCCTTTTCCGCACGGGCGACCTGCGCTACCGGCAGGGCGAGATAACCCTGCTGGAAAAGAACATGACCTCGGCACAGGCTGCCTCCATGAAGAACAAAGTATTTCAGGCCGAAGAAGAATTTAAGGTAGCCGCCGCCCGCCTGCAATGGATATGTTACAGCGAAGCACCCGTTGTTCCCGCCGATACCTTACTGCGCAAATACGACACCCGCCTGTTGACAGATAATTTATCGGCCGTCCACCTCTCTTACTTTAACAGCAAGGTGTACGAGTCCGAAGCCAACGTGAAGGTAGAGCGAAGCCGCTTCTTCCCCGAATTTTCGGTAGGGTTTCAACGCCAGAACGTGCTGCCCGACAAAGGACTCAATTCGTGGACGGTGGGTATATCCGTTCCCCTGGTGTTCAACGCCCAAAACAGCCGGGTGAAACAAGCCCGGTTTGATGCCCACATCGCCCGGTACGAAGCGCAGGAGAACATCCGCCAGCTCAACCATAAAGTGTACGAACTCAAAGCCGAACTCCGCAAGTACGACGAAAGCATCCGGTTCTTCGAAACCTCTGCCCTGCACGAAGCCGACGCTATGATACGCGCTGCCGAATTGCAGTTGAAACACAGCGAAACAGACATCAGCGATTTCATCCAGAGCATGAATGCCGCGCTCGACATCCGCCAGGCCTACATCGAAATGATATATCAATATAATGTATCGGCACTGGAATATGAATTGTATAATAATTAACCGACCCAATAGAATGAAAGCAACGAATATAGCAATCGCACTCCTGCTGCTGACCGCATCTTGCAGCAGTCCTCAGAAGGAAAACACGGAGCAACCGGCAGCATCCAGGCCAGCCCCTGTAGAGGTAGAAACCGAAAAAACGGAAGCCGAAAAGATCGACGCAGTAACCTCCGCCACCAACGTAAGCAACGAAGCCGTATTCAACGGCACATTTGTACTATCTCCCCGGCACCATGCCTCAGTCACCCTGTCTATGGACGGTATCGTAAAGAATACCACCCTGCTGCCCGGGAAATACGTGAAGAAAGGCGAGCTTCTGGCCACGCTGGAAAATCCCGAGTTCGTAGACCTGCAACAAAACTACCTCGATGCCAGTGCCCAGTGCGAATACCTCGAAGCCGAGTACAAACGCCAGGAAGTGCTCTCGCGCGAAGAAGCCGCCTCGCAAAAGAAATTCCAGCAAAGCAAGGCCGACTACCTCTCCATGAAAAGCCGCAAAGACGCCACGGCGGCACAACTCTCCATGCTCGGCGTATCACCCGAAACATTACAGGCGCGGGGCATCGCTTCCCTGCTCGAAGTGCGTGCACCCATCAGCGGCTACATCTCCAACCTGCAAATGAACATGGGCAAACACATCCCTGCCGGAGAACCCCTGTGCGACATCATCGACAAAAACAATACCCTGATAAAACTGACTGCTTACGAAAAAGACATCAGCAGGATAAAGTCGGGCCACAAAATCCTGTTCAGGGTAAGCGGGATGGGCAACGAGAGTTTCGACGGCGAGATTATCTCCGTAGGACAATCGGTAGACAACGTGAACCGTTCGCTCGAAGTATATGCCCGGGTGATGGAAAACAACGAATTATTCCGCCCCGGCATGTATATCAATGCGAGGATTGTGCAAAAATAACTACATTTGTCTCTGAATGAATGATACGGATATAAAATACGGGAACAAATACGCGCTGTGGGTGATATTAATATCGCTCGCAGTGAGTTTCCTCATCCATATTCCCGAAATGATAGGGCTGTTCGGCAGACTGGAAAACCACAACGCTTTCCCCGACATCCGGCTGATTGAAGTAGTAGATGAAATATTCTTTTCCTTCCTGTCGCTGCTGATTTTGTTCTGGCTCAATACGGTGATATTCAGGTTCAACCGCACAGCAAATATAGGCAAGAGCAAGTTGCTGCTCTCGTTTGTGTTCAGCCTGGTGGTCAGCTACATCCTGAGCAATGCCTTCTTCTACTTCTACCTGCGGTTCAACATCCCGGTTGTGGAGGCCACGGCACACCACCACCTGCATCCCATCCGCGATTTTATCATAGCCTGCGTGGTCACGGGCAGTTGCTACATTATCCACATCACCTACAAGCAGCAACACATCACGCTCGAAAACCAGCAACTGAAACTCGAAAACATCCTCGGGCAGTTCGAAACCCTCAAAAGCCAGCTCAACCCGCACATGCTTTTCAATTCACTCAACACACTGCGGTCGCTTATCCGCGAAGAGCCGGCAAAAGCACAGAATTTCACACAAGAATTGTCCAACGTACTGCGCTATATGCTTCAGGAGAACACCACGCAAAGAACCACGCTGGCTGAAGAACTGGAGTTTATCGAAGGCTATACCTTCCTGCTGACGATGCGCTACGAAGACAACCTGATATTCGAAATCGAGACAGACAAGAAGTACAACCACTACCTGCTTCCCCCCATGTCGTTGCAGGTATTGATTGAGAATGCCGTGAAACACAACGAAATAAGCCACCGGCACCCGCTGAACGTCAGCATCCGCACCACCGACGACGATATGCTGCATGTATGCAACCGCATCCAGCCGAAAATAACGAACAGCACCGGCACAGAGATCGGATTGAAGAACCTGGTGAAGCGCTATTCCCTGCTTTTCAACAAAGAGATTGTAATTGATAACAACGGCGATAAATTTTGCGTCAGTATCCCTTTAATAAACCCCGGCACGTATGAAAACACTAATCATTGAAGACGAAAAAGCCGCTGTAAACAACCTGAAAGCACTCATTGCCGAGGTGGCCCCCAGTGCGAAGTGGCCGGCATAACCGACTCCATCATCGAAAGCATTCGCTGGTTGCGCGAAAACCCCATGCCCGAACTTATCTTTATGGATATTCATTTGGCCGACGGCTCCGCTTTCGAGATATTTGAATATGTACAGGTAAATGCCCCATCATCTTCACCACCGCTTATGATGAGTATGCCCTGCGTGCCTTTAAGGTGAACAGCATCGACTACCTGCTCAAACCCATCGGCGAAAAAGACATGAAACGCGCCATGGACAAACTGAGCCTGTTGACGGAGAGCGACCGGCAGGAAAACCATTCGTTCTCGGAACTTGCCAAATCGATGAACCTGCACAAGCAGTACCGAAACTATTTCCTCATCCCCAATAAGGGCAGCAAACTGCTACCGGTGCCCACCGCGTCAATCGCCTGTTTCTACATCGAAAGCGGTGTGGTAAAAGCACTGACCAGCAATAATGAATCATACATCATCCCCCACACGCTCGACGAGTTGGTGGAATGCCTCAACCCCGGTCATTTCTTCCGCGCCAACCGACAGTGTATTATTGCCAAAGAAGCCGTATTAGATGTCGACTACTGGTTCAACGGACGACTTTCTGTAAATCTGAAAGTGCCCGTAAAAGAAAAGATCCTCATCACCAAAGCCCGGGTGAATGAGTTTAAAGAGTGGTTTGCCGGGTGAGATCTCCCACCCTATTACTTTTAACAATCACTAAATTCCATTGATATAATCATTTTTTTGGACCACTGATTATATCTTATCCGCATATTCATTTAAACTTCCCGTGGAATGTTTCGAGGCATTTAAGGCCAATATACGATCCTCCCCGTAATTTTTATCACTCTATTTTCATTAAACAGTTATAGTTATATGGATGTTTGGTAAAACTATCATTATGACTAAGGTATTAGATAAAAAATAATGTTTTCGCTTACAAAACTGGATAAAGATGATAAATAAATTGTTAGCCTTGCTGAAGGTTGAAACCTCTTCCAAGGAATACCTTATCTATTTGTATTAAATTTTGAATTAACCGAAGGAACATTTAGATTAAAAGAAGCACGAAGTAATTCAAGCGGTTTTTTGTATTGAATACTTTGATTATATTTGCAGCCTGTTAAATAAGAATTAATAACTTTTGCATGGTTAAATTTTCCGCATAACAAGGAATAATGGTGTTGTTGGTATTCTACTGACAGTACAGAAGATTATTCCGTCCATCCTGTCTAATGTCCACAAACCTATTTGTGGCACATTATTTTGCCGTGGATTTTTCTGTACATTTTTACGGTAATCAATTAATTACATCTATTTACGCGTTTGGCATAGCTATATTAAGATATAGTGTTTTGCTTAATTTAAATATGTTTTTTATGAACGAAAATCAAATTTCACATATAAAGAACAGACTTGCAACTGACAAGATCGGTTCACTCGTTGCACGTTATTCAATTCCCAGTACTATCGCATTTGTATTTTTCAGCATTCAAGCTATTGTAGATGGTATTATTGTCGGTAACTTTTTAGGAGCTGATGCTATCGCTAGTGTCAGTCTAATTCTTCCGGCTTATACACTTCCATCCTCTATCGCTCTGGTTATAGCTATGGGGCACAGGCACAAATGAGTATAGCGATAGGTGAACAAGATTATTTCAAATCAAAAAATGCCCTCAAAACAGGCACTGTTTCTATCATTACTTATGCCTTATTTATAGCAATGATTTTTAATCTATTCCCTAGTAGGCTGGCTAATCTTATGGGCTCCGAAGGAGATTTATTCGCCGGTTCGCTGAATTATATACACGGACTGATGCCGTTTATAGGGGCTAATCTTTGTATGATATTTCTGGATTCAATGCTTAAGACCCTGGGGCATCCGCGCTTTGCTATGACGATGATAGTTTCGTCTATCTTACTGAATATCGTCCTGAGTATTCTTTTTGTAACTCAGTTTGATTTGGGAACATTCGGTGTTGGTCTGGCAACGGGGGCTTCCATAACTACAGGCTGTTTTATTTCCTTTTTCGTTGTCCTGAGAGATCTGAAATCTCATCCCAACCTAAAAGGAAAGCGGGGTAAATTTAGTTGGCGGATCTTGGGAAAGATATTCTACAACGGATCGTCCGAAGGCGTAACCGAAATTGCAATGGGTGTTACTATCATGCTTTTCAACCTGACATTTTTAAAGTATGCGGGTAAAGAAGGTGTAGCTGCATTTGCGGTTACAAACTACATTATTTTTGTGGGAACAAGTATTCTGCTCGGTATATCCGACGGGGCAATTCCGATTATCAGCTTTAATTACGGGGCAAATTTATGGCCACGTGTCCGGCAGGCGTTGAAGGTAGTACTCCGCACCAATTTTATTCTCGGAGTCATTTTTCTTATTTTGCTGTGGAGTTTGGGAGAATATGTTATCTCCATATTTTTGGATGATTCTTCTCAAAATGTTATCGACATGGCTGTACATGGAGCGTGTATTATGGGGTTCGCTTTCCTACTGAACGGTTTTAATATTTCGAGTGCGAGTTTTTTTTTACGGCTATCGACAATGCGAAATGGTCACTGGTAATTTCTGCATGTAGGGGATTAGTCTTTACTCTAATAGGTATTACGATACTTCCGCGAATATTCGGAACAAACGGTATATGGATGACGGTCGCTGTTTCGGAGTTAATCACGGCAGTGATTAGTTTCGGATTGCTTCGAAAAAAGGTTGTCAGGAAGTAAACCTGGAAATTCCGATAAAATAGGTCCCTTTATTCCTGTGCAAAGTGCCCCCTTGTATCAGTTTAGAAAGTAGTATTTTAAGCATTGATTTATTGCAAAGATAATACATCATCTTAAGCCGGGTTAAACATTTGATTATTTTACATTAATAAACATTCATTTACAATTTCAATTTTCTTAGAGAGTCTCCATACAGTTCCACTCTAAGTGAACGGTGTACAATTCTGTCAAGCACTGCATCAGCTACAGTTTTATCCCCTATGGTATCATGCCATTCATTCACCGGTATTTGTGAAGTGATAATGGTTGATTTCTTGCCATACCGGTCTTCTATGACATCCAACAAGTTCATTCTGGCTGTAGCATCAAAAGGTTGCATACCAAAGTCATCCAATATCAGAACATCCATTCTTTCAATTTTCCTTAAATCTGCAAGTATGGTTCCTTTGGCTTTGGCAGACTTTAACTGCCCCATTAGCCTGGCCGTATTATAATAAAATACCCGGTATCCCCTTTGACAAGCTTCATGCCCTAAAGCTGTAGCCAGATAGGTTTTGCCGGTCCCTGTACTTCCTGTAATAAATAGGTCTTTATGCTCTGTTATAAAAGAGAGTTCTGCCAGACGTTGTACCTGATTCTTATCCAATCCCCTTTCGATGGAGAAGTTTACTTCTTCTATGGAGGCTTTGTGCCTGAAGTTTGCATATTTTACAGCCCTTTGTATGCTTCTGTTTCTTCGGTCATCCCATTCACTGATAACTAACCAGGAGACAAACTGGTCTATAGTCATGGTCTCTTTCTGACGTGTCTTTAAACTTGTTTTAAATGCATAATACATACCCTGTAGTCGTAGTTGTGTCATTTTCTCAAGGGTTTCTTTGTTCATTTCCATATATTATTCTTGGAGTTTATTAGTTGATATTTACCTGTAGTACTCTTTTCCTCTGATGTTTTTATGTGTAGGAGTGGCTTTATCAATCTCCTGTTCGTTTTCAAGAGGTATTTCATCTTGACGGTTGTTAAGGATACTTTCTACAGCCGGATAATTATACAGCCCATAACTGTCTGCCCAGCGACAGGCATTAATAAGTCTTTTCTCACCTACACGACGGGCAAAGGAGAGAATACCCTGGACTGATTTATAGGCCTGCTCGGGATGTGCCTTGTTCTCAATCACTTTAGAGATATAAGTTCCCAGATCAGGATGGATTGTGGTAGCTTCACTCATAAATTTTTCAGCACTCCATTCACTGTATGCCCTGTGGTGGGAAGCTAAGTGTTCCTGATCTGTTATATAGCGAAAACGACTGTAAGAACGCTCGTGTTCAGCTATTTTTTCATAGCGATAATAAACTTCTACCAAAGTTGATGTGTAGAAGAGTTTTACTTTCTTACCAATGTACTTACAGGGAACACTGTAGTAGTGAGCATCTTCTGCTAAACGTACATGCCCGTTCTTCAGGGCCGCCAACAAGTCCCGTTCAAATCTGCGGTTCATGCGGCACTTCGCCAGATCGCCGGGGGTGCGCCTGCCGTCGGTCAGCAGGAACCCGAAACCCCGGTCGCTGCAATACTCCATCAGTCCTTCGCACTTGGCCTGCACGCGATGGTTCAACATATCGCAAAGGCTCTTAACCTCGATAATCACAAATTCCCGTGTAGTGAGGATGGCCCCGAAATCGGGGGTTGTACTACGCCGTATCTTGCCCGTGCGGTATTTAACCGTTACGGGTTGCTCCCAGTAAAAAAGGACCTTCGGATTGCTTTCGAGATTCCTTACGATAAACTCCATTTCCAGAGCCGATTCGTACTGAATATCGCGCCCGCACTTTTCCGACCGGAACACTCCGCTCTTATAACGCGGATGCTCCGATACCTCGCGGCGCGGCTGAAGGTACCCGGTGAGTCCCTCAATATCGAATTTACCCCGTTTGGAGAACCATAGAACACGGTCGAACAGCTTCACTCTCCTTTTTGCCGTCATAGAAGATCAACCCTTCCGCGCCTTTACCAGTTCTATGGATTCTTTACCCGTCAGATGCAGGATGTCCAGTTCTATCATGTGCAACCGTGCAAAACCCTTTTCTATTTCCTCGATACGTTCCTGCTCGTGTTCCGGACTATACCTTGCCGCCAACAATTCTATGGCTTTGCGCTTTTCAGCCTCGTCCGTGAGGATGCGGATATTTCCGAAAGCGATAACGCTCCGGAAATAGGTCGTAAATTCTTCGGGAACGACGTCATCCTGTTCGATCACACAAAACGACGCCTTACCGCAGTTCTCAATCGCGTCTATCTTATGCCCGGACAGGGCGCTGTGGAAATATATCTGGTTCTCATGGTAAACGTAACTCATCGGCAGCGCATACGGAAAGCCGTCGCCGCCCATAAGGGCAAGCACTCCCGATGTCATGCGATTGAGGATGGATAGGCTTTCGTCATGCGAAAGCTGTTGCCTTTTGCGGCGCATTTCCCTGACCATATTTCTACTTTATTTCTTTTTGGATTCAATTATAGTTATTATTACGCCGCCATCGCCGGTACACGGACCGGAACGGTGGTAAACGCACCGTAGCCGTTGCTCCGCAGGGCCACCCGCTTTGTCGGCACCACATCGCTGCAATACTCCATCATTCCAGCCAATTGGTTTGGGGCACTTCGAAAGCATTTCCCGGCGCAGTTTTGGGCGGTTCTTTGCGATTAGTTCAGTCGAATAAGACATATTAGTTTACATGAGAACAATCAGTCTTTATATTAACCATAAGATTCCCAACCTTGGTTTTGAGGTTTTTATTAACCTTTATAAAAGGTATATTCCCCATAAAATGTTTCTTGCCTATTCCTATATGAAGCCAATCTCCGAGAGAAGTAAATTTATAGATTGTTCCCTCGAATTCCACATCCCATTGATATCCGTGGGTTCCTCTGTCTTTTTTGCTCACGTATATTTTCCCCCTCACGATCTTGCTTCCGGGCGGCAATAATGCTTTGAGTCTCTTTTCAATAATATATTGCCGTCCGTAAGTGGTTTGCAGCTTAAGTAAGAATGCAGCTGTAAAACACAAAACTGCTACGCCAAAGCCCATTAAAAACGAATTGTACCATGTAGAGGTATGGTTAATAAGCGTGAACATAACCAAAAATAACAAGGCCAGACCTGCACCCGTTATTATCCACCAACGGAAGCCGTATTTAAAAGCTTCCGGAATGGCATTTTTAACCGAGGGATAATATTTAATTGGATGTTTACTTTTTTACTCATTACTTGTTCCTTCAGATAATTTTTGTTTGTCAAATATAGCGATTTAAGCCGCCATCGCCGCTACCGGCACCGGTACGGTGGTAAGCGCCCCGAAACCATTGCTGCGCAGGGCCACCCGCTTGGTGGGCATCACATCGACGCACACCGGGAAATCTTTCTGCTGAGTCGTCCACCTGGGCGACAGCTTTTCCTGCCGCACCCACCAGTCGTAACTCTGCGGCCGCTGCATACCGGTATAGATCACTCCGCGTCCGTAGCGGCCTGTCAGGTAATCCCACGCTTTCATCAGACGATCCTCTTTGGCCCGGTCGCGGCAGTCGAAAAGGTTGGCCTGCACCTCTCTCTCCTTTACGATGTCGGAGGTCATAATGCCCGCTTTCTTATACCACCGTCCCGGCTTAAACATCGCCTTTATCGCAAGCCGGGCATATTCCCCGATCTCGATATTGGAGCTTGTAGCCACCGGCAGCGGAATGTCCACCCGTGTAACGCTCTGCTCGTGGTCGTCGCGGAACGGGTTCGTAGATAGGAATATGTGTATCTTCTTGGCCTTCAATCCCTGCCGCCGGAGCTTGGCCGCGTTCATCTGAGGATAGAACATGATGGCGCTGAAAAGTGCGTCCAGTTCATTCACATTGCGCCCGAAACTCCGCGAGACCATGATGTTCTTCTTCGGCGGCTCCACCATCTCGATGTCGATGCGGGACTGTCCCTGCAATTCGAGGAAAGTTTTCATGCCCACTTTCGTCATGTACTTCTGCACCCATTCGGGAGTTATCCGTCCGCTATACAGGAAATCGTAGGCGGTCATTATGCCCATCTTATTGAGCCGCTTGCGGTGTTCGCGCCCGATACCCCACACGTCGCCGATCTCGGTAAGCTGTAACGCCTTGCGCCGCTGCTGATCGGAATATATCGGGCATACGCCGTGGTAGCCCGCGTGTTTCTTGGCGAAACTCGTCGCCGCCTTTGCAAGCGTTTTCGTGTGGGCAATACCGCAGCTAATGGGCATATGTAACCCGGTGCTGATCTGCTCGACGCACTCGTGCGCCTTAACGAGCAGCACATCCAACGGTGAATCGTCCCAGATGAAAATTTCGTCTATCGAATAATCCTCGATAATATCGAAATGACGGCGCAGGATAGCCTTTACCCGCAGGGACATATCGGCAAAGAGTGTGAAATTGGTCGAAAAGACCTTGATGCCCTCGCGTTTGATCGTGGCGGACCACGGATGCTCGAACAACTTTGTACCCATAGCGATCCCGAACGCCTGCGCCTCTTTGGTCTGGGAAATGGAGCAGCCGTCGTTGTTACTCAGAACAACGACTGGTACGCCATTGAGCCACGGCATGAAAGCCCGGATACACGATGCGTAAAACTTGTTCAGGTCGAAATGCAGGTACATAAATTCTCCTACGGGAATATCTTTTTTTCGTACATTATCTTAACCACGCCGGACAACACGCCCCAGCGTTCCATTTCCATTCCTTTGTCTATCCTTATCGGCGGTATCGCAGTGTTTGGCGATACCAACTCGTTATAATCGCCGTGATGCTCCACCCGCTTCAAGGTAAATTGACGGTCGATGATGAACACGAGGATCGAATCGTCGTAAACCTCCACCGTGTTGTCCACGATCAGCAGGTCTCCTTTCTCGATGCTGTCGCCCGACATACTTTCGCCTCCCGCCCACAGGTAGAACGTGGTGGGCCACCTGTTCCCGACAAGGTATTTCGCGTAGTCGATGCCCTGCTCGATAAGCGTGTCGGCGTGGCAGGCAGCCCTCCGATGCCTTTCGGCCTCGGGTATAGCCTGACCACATGGGTAACGATGCCGAGCCTCTGGACCGTCTCGCCCTCGCCGAACCATACGGAGCGCACATCCGGATCGAGCGCCACAAGTTCCAGTTCCCCGCCGTGGCGTACCTCGCGGCGCAGGGTAAACTCATCGTCGATGAAGTACAGCCCGATGGCCTCCGGTTTCCACTTTACGGCCTCGTCGATCACTACCAGATCGCCGAAGATGATGCCCTCGCCGAACATCCCGCGATTCGTCGCCAACACGGCGCGGTTGTGCCGCTTGTTCCGGATAATAAACCTATTAATCGATGTAATTGTAAGCCTCGGCAGGATAGCCTGCGGCGACCTACCGCCGCCTTTAATCTTTCCGGGAGGTAAGCCGTGCCGCAGGACGCACCCCCCCCCGCAGGCGGTCGTCCTTTTTCATCTGCACACATTATCAGTATTCTCCGGTAGCGTATGCAAACGGTCAGCCAAAAAAGCCGACGGGGGTACGCGCCGGGATAAAACCCGCCGCAGGGAGCGCCTCAATTACATTTTGTTGGTATGGTGGTGCGGGAATACCGCAGGAATGTTCCGTTACTATCTGTTGCTCGTTGTCCTCCTTTGTGAGCAAAGTTATGTAATAAAGTTCGGATTCGGAACAGGTCGGGCGTCTTTTTAGTTCATTTTTTCAACCGAACGCAGTATGTCAAATGGTTGGGGAATTATCGGCAGAAGGAGCGGAAGTAGTAACCGTTGGGGTAATGTCTATATCACAAAAAATATCTGTAACTTTCGGAAAACAAAAGCCATGAAAGGAAAGAACATATTTACCACCGCCGAATATCACAGGCTGCGGGAATTGATTGTCGAGCGGAACAACACCCCGTCGGATAAGCAGCTTCCCGTGCGAAATAAGATGCGTGCGATCGGCTTCTATGGCCGCGACGATTGGGGTATCGTCGATATGCAGGTGGAGGATCTCGACAGCCTTATCGCCGAGGGAAAGATAATCATACAGGATAACGTGAGGATAGCCGTACTGTATCACTCCGTATCCGGCACCACAAAGCGCATTGCAGAAGCCATACTCCACGGCATAAACTCCGTGGATGGCGCAGAGGGTAGAACGTTTCCGATCGACGAGCCGGATGCGGAATATGTCAGGGAAAGCCGGTGCGTGATACTCGGTACGCCGGTATATTACGCGAGTATGTCGGGAGAGATAAAGATGTGGTTTGAGAAAGCCGCCCGTCCTTTAGGGATGACAGGAAAACTTGCGGGGGCCTTCGCCACCGCCGACTATGTGCATGGCGGCAGGGAGATAGCCATATAGAGTATATTAAGTCATTTCATGGTTTATGGGGCAAATCATCCGAAATTCCGTCCATTTCTCTCATTATTTTACTATCGAGAACCCTCGCGTAGTGTTGTGTCATTTTGGTATTAGAATGGCCGAGTATCTTTGCAACACTTTCAATCGAAACTCCATTACCGAGGGCAATAGTCGTAGCGAAAGTATGCCTTGCAAGGTGGAACGTAAGATTCTTCTCAATTCCAGCAAGGTCGGCAATCTCTTTAAGATAAGAATTTAGCTTTTGATTACTAATAACCGGAAAGATTTTGCCATTAGGTAGCTTGTCTTTATACTTATCTAAAATCATTTTCGGGATGTCCAGCAACGGAACATTTACATTTGTTCCGGTTTTCACCCGCTTTGTCATTATCCAAAGATTACCATCAAATAATTTACGGATATGCTCTTTACGAAGTCCTGCTACATCTATATAAGCCAGCCCGCAAAAACAAGAAAAGATAAATAAATCCCGAACGTGTTCCAGCCTTTCAGAAACAAGCTTGAGTTTGAGGATTTTCTTGATTTCTTCCTCTGTAAGATAACCTCTATCAACTCTTTGTAAACGGATTTTGTAGTTTGCGAACGGGTCGCCAATAATCAGGCTATTATTACGTGCAATCAGAATGATACGTTTGAAAAACTGCATAAACTTAGCTGTGGTATTGGAATTACACTTACCGATGGTTTTCAGATATACCTCGAAATCAGTAATAAACATTAAATTTATTTCCTTCAGGGCTATGTCTGAAATGTTATATTTATATTGTATGAAGCTGGCAAGGTGCTTCCGGGTTACTTCATACTTTTGGTAAGTGGATGCAGATTTGGAGATACCTATAAGCTGCTTAACATCATTGTTATGCTTCTCAAATAAGTTTAATAGGGTTTCGTGGTGTTCGGTATGACCTAAAAACTCGTTCTTGACTTTCTCGGCAGTTACATAATTATCCCGCCGTTGCTGTTCATGGTAGATTTGATTCAGGGATGCTTTAATATCATCCAGCAGGTTATTGAGTTGCCCGGCAGCTTTGCCTGTGGCTTTTCCTGCTTTCACATTCCAATTATTGGGATGAATGCTTTGTTTGGTACTAAACTGGCAGATTTTTCCATCAATGGTAATTCTTGCCATAATTGTTACCTCTCCATTACGCTTTTCCGACCCTTTTTTGAGGTAGAAAAGGACTTTGAATGTACTACGCAAACTGACAATAGAAAAAGCGAAGGGAAGCAAATGAAGGTAACAGACTAATAGTCAAAACGAATGTCCATTTCTGTCTTTGAGTGGCGAGTAGCTAAAATGCCGATTTCGGCATAAAAAAGCAAACATTCCGTCTCTATAACGTTACCCATTTTTGACGGAGCAAAACACGGCAATTCAATGACCTTTACTGTCTGATTATAACGCTGTTTGTCTGTGGTTTACATTGTTCGAATAACTCACATAGGAAGTAATTTTATAAACTTAATAATGTGAGTGTTATGAGCAATGAATTGAAAGTGTCTTTCTATCTTAAAAGAGAAAGCAGATTAGAAAAAAATAGTACTGGAGAAAGTGTAGCTTATCTGATTACTGGCAAAATAATCATTGGCAACAGCATCGCCCAGTTCGCTACCAAACTGAAAGTAGAAGAACGTCTTTGGCATGTCAAATCAGGACGGGCAACCGGCAAAAGCCGTGTCGCTGTGGAACTCAATAGAGAGATTAATAAAATTAATCTCTTAGTACATTCCCACTACAAGGATATTTTAGAGCGCACCGGAACGGTAACAGCTATTGAAGTTAAGAACGCCTTTCAAGGAATCGCATCCACACAGAAAACCCTACTTGTTCTGTTTGAAGAAATGATGCAGGAATTTCAATCAAGGATTGGCATAGACCGTTCCCTGTCAACTTACCGAGGTTATCAAAAGGTATATAAACATCTCGAATGTTTTATCCGAGAAAAGTATAAAATTCGAGATATATCCCTTACCCGACTGGATTTGCCCTTCATTGAAGCCTTTGATTTTTACTTGCGGGTAGAATGTGGATTAATGCCGGGGTCGGCAATTACAGATATTATTTATCTGCAAAAAGCGGCACGAATAGCCCTAAACCGAAACTTAATCAGTCGTCCGCCTTTTGTAGGATATAAACCTGAAAAGCCTGAAATAAAAACACGCTCGCTCACAAAAGAAGAATTGGAACGGTTTATTTCAACACCTCTCCCTTCTTCAAAACTCTGTTTCATTCGCGATTTGTTTGTGTTTTCCAGTTTTACCGGTATTTCGTATGCTGACATTAAAAAACTTACATGGAAAGAAATTATCACAGAGAAAGACGGTAGCCAATGGATTTCTTCATCTCGGCAGAAAACAGGCGTTCCGTTTAACGTCAAACTGTTGGAAATCCCCATACAGATAATAGAAAAGTATAGGGGATGCGCAAAAGCAAATTATGTATTCCGTATTCCTACGCTAACAACCATAAGCAACGCTTTGAGGAAAATCGCAACACATTGTAAGATAGAAAAGACCGTGACCTATCACATGAGCCGTCACAGCTTTGCTTCGCAAATTTGTCTCTCTCAGGGAGTTCCGATAGAAAGTGTTAGCCGGATGCTTGGTCACAGGGATATACGGACTACCCAACGCTATGCTCGTGTCAATAACGAGAAAATCGGCAACGATATGAAGCAACTATCTATACGCCTTTCGAATAAATTTGATTATCCGGTAAGTAAGTAGTAAAATAACAAGAATCAACTATATTCAATCATGGAATATAATAGAAGCACTTTCAGCATATTATTCTATCTCAATACCAGTAAGAAAAAGAAATCGGGCAAATGTCCGATAATGGGGCGCATCAGTGTGGACGGAGAAAGCAAGGCTTTTAGTACTGGAATGGATATTGAGCCGAAACTATGGGATGCAGACAAGGGAATGGCTATCGGCAAGTCCGATGAAGCTCATACTATCAACAAGCAGATAGAATCCTTAAAGTCTGAACTGGAACAGCATTACCGGAATATGGTCGAAAATCAAGGTTTTGTAACTGCCGAATTGCTCAGAAATGCACTTCGTGGTATTGGAACGGTTCAAAATACAGTTATGCAGGAGTTCGCCGAACTGGTTGAAGAAAAACGGAAAAGTATCGGAATCAGGATAGTTGCTAGTTCTTTCGGCATCTATCCTGCTGCATACAGACATTTCAAAGGATTTTTGAAACACAAGTACAATGCCGATGATATTCCTTTCAGTATGGTTAATGGAGCGATGGTAGAAGAATATGATTACTACCTGAAAATAGATGCCCGGTTATCTCCGAGAACGACAAAGGCAACTATGAAACCCTTCCGTACTGTGGCAATGCGAGCATTTAACAAGGGCCTGTTACGAAATGACCCTTTCTTCGACTACACGTTTGAGAAGATAATATCTAATCCTCGATGGCTCTCCCACGACGAAATAGACCGCCTGATGAAATTGGAAATAAAAAGCCGTGCTCAAGATTTCGTTCGGGATATATTTTTGCTTTCGGTTTTTACTGGTATTTCTTACATAGATTTGAAAAACTTACAACACGCAGATATTAAACAGCAGGAAGATGGCAGCCTGTGGATTATATTGAACCGGCAAAAAACTGGTGCAGCTTCGTATATTCCTTTACTGGATATTCCGAAGAAAATCATAGACAAGTATAAAAACACAAAGTTTTCAGGCGATGAGGGCAGGATTTTCAAGATACGGTCTTCTGCCAGTGTAAACGGACATTTGAAAGAGCTAGCCAAACTTGCCGGAATTAATAAACGGCTCGTCTACCACATGAGCAGACACTCGTTCGGAACGGAAATTTGCCTCTCACAGGGAGTTCCGATAGAAACAGTCAGCCGGATGATGGGGCACCTCTCGATTAAAACCACCCAAATTTATGCGGAAGCCACCCGTACCAAAATTAATGAGGATATGACCAAACTGGCAGAACGGATTCAGGGGAAATATGAGTTGGTAAAGAATTAGTATTATCATTGATTTTCAGATGTTTTTATGATAGTTAAAGATTTATTGTTAAATTTGGCCAATACAATAAAAAGTAATACTTATGACATATTTTACAGACTATTTTAATATCAATGAAGAGATTCTGGATAATTATGGAGCATTTAATATTTCATTGATAAATGATCTTCCATTATTTATCGATCCTTTTTTACTCTTTGGAAGCAAGAAAAAAGAGTATATAGAATTACACAATAGTATGCTGAAATATCTTACTTTTCTTAAGGCGAAGTCCGAAATTGGAGAAATTACAGAAGGAGAAATTAAATCCTGGTATAAATTCTCGGAAGTAAAGCAGAATTGGCTTGGCTATAGTATTGAAGGGAATAGTGGGAGTGGTTTAGGAATGAAATTTGGAAAAGCTATGTCTGACAATATGCATGTTGTATACGATGATTTAAACAAAGAAACAATAACAATCTCTTCCCATATAGAAAAAGTCGGATTGTTTCAATTAGGAGTAGGAAAAGATAATATAAGTGATTTCTCATGTAATTTAATTAAATCTTATTTATTGGCATATACTGAAATATTCGCAAAGCAATATCTGAAGAAAGAACAAGTTAGGACTGTTAATGTAGAAAAAGTATATTTTGACTATAAATTGGAAAGATGGATGCCTCAAAGTTTTGTTTTACCATATATAAAAAATGATTATGTCATTTTAACTCCAAAAGATTTACTGACAAAGGATGAAAATTGGATAAACAGTCATGATTTAAGGGGGAATTTTTTAGGCGTATGCAATAGTATACCTAATGTCCAGTTAAGAAGCGAAATCAATAATTATTATCGCTCTCAATTACCAGCTCCTGTTCTAGTAGGAAAAGGAAGAAGAAAGAAATACAAAAAGCCTTCACAAAAAGATATTGCTAAAGCCGTAAATAGTACAATTCAACAATTTCCTGCAATATTAAATTACTACATTAAAGCTAAAGAAGAAAATAAGGAAGGAGCAAAAAATGTTTCGGAACAAAAAGTTAATGAAGTAGAAATTATATTTAAAGACAATGTTCAGCGACTAATAGCTCAACTTATCGAAGATACTGGATTTTATAAAATAGAGGCAGAAAGTTCTTTTGATGAAGCAATGAAAAGAGTTGTATTTTTAAAAGATGTAATTGAAAATAAAGATGGGTATAGATTGTTTTACTATAAAGGAGAGCTAATTAAAAGAGAGGCTGATTTACAAGTGATTTACCGTTTAACTTGGTTTTCTTCCCCTTTTGATGTAAATAGAGAAGTAAATAATGGGCGAGGTCCTGTTGATTATTCTATTTCAAAAGGTGTACACAATAAAACCTTAGTTGAATTTAAGTTAGCCTCTAACAGTAAATTGAAAATGAACTTGGAGAATCAAGTTGATATATATGAAAAAGCTAGCGACACAAAGCAAAGCATAAAAGTTATTTTATATTTCGATAATTCAGAACTTGCAAAAGTAAATGGCATTTTAAAGGAACTAAAGTTAGAAAATAACTCTAGCATTGTATTAATCGATGCTGGTGGTGATAAACCCTCTGCATCTAATATGAAAAAGAAATCTTGATTGGTATTCCCACCAATCAAGATTTTCAGTAATTTAGAACAATCTATAATGATTTATTTTTCAACGATTTGTAAACTTCAGACTGTTTGTATAGTATCTTCCCCCTAATCTGAATAAATGGTATTTTACCCCTGTCCCGCCAATCCTGCAAGGTTCGAGATGAAACGTGAAACATCCGGCAGACATCCCGATTTGATAGAAACTTTTCTCCATTCAGGTGCGGAGTTCGGTTTTTAAGGGCTTGCTGTATGGTATTCAGCAATTCATCCAAACCCGTGAATAAAGAAGCTATTTCCGTTAATTTCTTATCTAATATTTCCATTGTTACATCTTATTTAGTTCCGCATATAGTCGCCCAATGCGGAAACGGTTAATATATCCAGTTTCGTATCATAGCTGATAGCCGTCCGTTTCAGGTTATAGTTGATAAATAACCCGTCTTCATCTCCTTGAATTTTATAGGTAGCAGGACTTGCCTGTTTGCTCGTTTCGTTCATGTGGATAATGCTAAGTAAATAGTTATCTCCATTTCTGTATATGATAATTGTCGGATTCAGGTTTATGCTCTCCCAATTGCCGACCAATCTATCTAAATTGATATTCTTTGTTTTCATTGCTGTTCTTCTTGATTTGTGATTGACTGATTAAATTTTCAATATCTGATACCCTATAATAACACTTGCGCCCAATCTGCGAATAAGGCAAAATGCCGTTATTCCTGTAAGACTGCAATGTTCTAAGCGATATTTGTAGGAGTTTGCAAACATCATCGTTGCCTAACCATTTTTCTTTGTCTTGATTATCCCCGCATAAATTCTTTACCTGTCGGGAAAAATCATCAAAACGTTGCTTCATTTGCTCGAACGTTTTGCTTTCGATTGCTACTATATCCATACTAAAATCTGTTTTTACTGATTATTGAAATTATTCTCATTGCAATGATTTTCAGGCAAAGGAAAGCTATTTGTCGATTGGTTTTCAGAAACGGGGTGCAATGGCGGGAAGTGGCTGTATCTGGCGCAAACACTCAACTTTTAAGCATTTTTCATGCTACGTTCATCAATTTCACAAGGGTAGAAGTTATTCTCGTGCCGTCGGTTATTCTCGCGGGCTTCCGCCCCTCCAAACGGCTGGAAAGCCATGAGCGGGAAATAACCGACATAGGCGCGGGAAATAACTTCGGGAACAACCGCACTAACGCCCGAACTCCCTATTTTGAAAGTAAGGTATAAGTTCCTCTACCGATACCACATAGTTATAACCGTCTATTGAATAGAAACCTAACTTTTCGGCAAATGCTTTACTTTTATCGTTGACGGATTCTATACCGATATGCTTAAATCCGTATTTTAAGGCTATTCCTGCTAAGAACCAGACGAAATGAGAACCCAGCCCTACACGCTCTTTTTGAAAGCTGATTCGGGCTATAATAAGGCAATCAGGTGGGAACAGGCTTTCTACTCTTCGGATTCTCAAATATAAACTTATACGGCTGTTTCTTCGGCTGACTATGATATTGTCTGGTGTGAGATATACAAGGGATAGGCGGTATTTGAACCGCTTCATCAGGTAACTATCTATTTCTTCCCGTATTTTTTCGTATTCGTTCATGGTGTTGGTTATTTTCTAAATCCTCGCTTGGGTTTCTTCTTTATCTTCTTTTTCATCGGAATTGGTTGTTCTTCACCGCTACCTACATCAGGAGTAAGTATACCTAATGCAGAAGATAATCCCAAATCAGGAAGGTTGAAACTTTGCTTATTTTCAGTATTGTTTTCAGGCTGTTCTTCCTGCTTATTTGCATATAAGCCTGTTTGCACATCTGTATTTTTTCTTTCATCGACAATCTGTTGTTCCTGCATTTTTAACTGGTCGGTTATGCTTCCGTTCTTCATTGTGTTGTAGTATTCAAAAGATTCGGTTAATTGCCGATTGTAACCGAATAGCCGGTCAAATCCCTGCTCTGCTTGTTGGAACAGGCTCTTCCTGTCAAAACCGCCCTTAACCGTTCCTTTCGTGGTGTTCTTATGATTCGTTAGCGGAGATAATTTCTTTTTATTAGACTGGTCTTTCCGGCTGACAATCAAATGGCAATGCATATTCAGTTCGTTGTTTGATCTGTCCCGGCTGAAATGTATTTTGCCGTAAAACTTTATATCTTCCGCCGATAGTCCTTTGTTGAAATTCTTGGCGTATTGGGGAATAACAACTTCCCGAATATACCGTTTCATGGCTTCGGCTTGCTCTTGTTCGGTATTACCCATTGCTCGAAGTTCCTTTTCCGATGGGCTGACGTGGATAGCGTAAAACTTGGCATCGGTCTTTAATAGTTGACCTATATTGCTGTCTATGTCTTTTATAACCTTTGATTTATAGATATTATCATCCGTCAGGTTAAAAAAAACTTCGGTATAGATTCCTTGTTCCATGCGCTCCATATCTTCGTGCTCCATGTAATTACATAGCTTCCGGCTACTGCCTGCATTATTATATGTGCCTTTGGACGGTGGCGGGAAATCTATGTTCATGCCTACTTCTCGTTTATCAGGTCGTTGATTTCGGCTCTTAGGTTCTCTTTTCGCTTGCCGTCCATTACTCCGCAGGTTGCCAAATCCGAATAGAGGTTAATCAGTTGCAGGAGTTTGGAATTATCTTTCTTCTGCAACTGGTAGAGTGCCGTTAGCTGTTTGCCCTGATTGTTTATCACTTCCGAATTTTTGCCGAACTGGTCGCTGATTTTTTGCAGTACGGTGTTGTATTTCTCTTGGTTCTCCTTTACCTGTGAGAGAACAGCCGCTTCCAATGCTTTGGCGATACCGTCAAATTTAACGGCTATTGAATGGCTTGTGCGTATCATCGGGTTAAGTTCCTTTTCTTCGTAATTTCGGATAAAGCGGATAATATCGTCCTGCCGTTTGTTAATCTTGGCAAGTTCCGACTTTACCGATTCTGGAGCATCGGCAGGATTGATATGGGCTTTGTCAATATAGCCAAAAGCTAATTTTACAACTTCACTCTTTTTCAGCGAATAGCGTTTACAGATTTTTGCTACCAGACTTGCCGTTTCCGTATCTATGGAAACAGTCGTATATATAATCTTTTGAGTGCTATTTTGCATGATAATTACTTTTTAATGGGAATTCATATAGATAAATGACTGATAATTAACCATAATTACAAATGGGTAATTATTAGGCTAATTACAGCAGTTTATGCTAAACCGCTAAATCCGAAGGCTTTGCCCCGCAGGGCAAGAGGAAGAACAGGACGAAGTCCAGTTCCCTCTTGCTTAATTTCGCAAAACAAACAGAGCCGGTAGGCGAGGTTGTTTTTGAGAAATGCGGAGCGTTAGATAAGAGGCGATGAACCGAGAACCGCCTCTTTCCTTTGCACTATTCTGCTTAAAATATAAAATGCAGAATTATTCATCATTTTCGTTTTTCTTATCTTCGTCTTTGGGCTTGGGATGCTTCTTTTCAAAGTCCTGATAGGTTTGAAAATCCATATGAGAACGGACAAATTCCCTTACATCAGAAGTGCGGTAATAAGTTTTATGCGCTATCATAAAGAAAGGTAGTTTTTTACTGGAGCGATACCGTTGGAGAGTTCTGTAACTTACTTTCAAAAGAAAGGCTAAATCCTGATTGTCAAGCAGGGTTTCATCCTCGTTAAATACTTCTTTGGTATTGATGAGTGATTTTAAGTCTTGAACAATCTCACTCAATTTCTTGGACAACTTCTGCATCCATTTTTCAAAATCTTCGTTATTGATATACATGATTTACTTCGTTTTTCAAATTAAGCATTCTTGTTTTCAATCGATTGATGAAGCAAAGGACGGAAGAACGAAGCAAAAAAAACAGGGGTAGTAGTACACCTACTCCCCTATAAATAAAGCATAACTTACTGTTATACAATACCAATTATTTTTATATTTTCAAGGTTGCCAGAACCCTTCATCTTTACTTTTTTGAATAATCGCAGATTTCAACCTATCTAAAAACTCTGTAATTTTCATCGGCTTACGCTTAATTACGGCTTCTTCTTTTTTATAAATATCTCCCAAGTTTACGTTAAACATCTTTTCAAATAGACGTGTGACATCAGTCAAGTACAACTCTTTGTTATCAATACGTAATAATCCACTCATAAGATAAAAGAATCCACAAGCCAGTTCCATAATATCAATAAGTTTTATTTCTTCGGGATTTACACAGATTGGAGATTTCCATTCGGATTCAATATTGATAAAAAATCTTGGATACTCCATTTGTCGATAAAGTAATTCCAACTCTTTTTCAACTAAGGTTATCAACTTATCCAAAAATACTACTTTAAGTCTATTGTTTTCAGTCGGGAGAGATTCTTCAAAAGCCTTTATAGTTGCAAATTCTATGTGTGCTGAGTTTAGTTTTCGGATTATATCCTTATTATCCTTAACTCCATTCAAATAAGTAAGCAATTCTTCTACAAATTCCAAATATGCGGAAGTCATTTCTTCTACAACCGACTTATCAACCTGATATGGGTGTTTCAGGAGTTGATATATTCGTTTGTCTGTTACTTCCCAACTTAGCATACTTTTTATTTGTTTTCATTATACTTCAATCCCTCTTTAGTTGCCTTTTAAGTAAACTTCTCAGTATTATTTTATGAAATGGTTTTATAAGTAATAAATATGTCTTGCCCAAGAAGTTGTTGAAATGAACTATTGTGATGAAGGCAATAGATTCTTTTGATTTTTCGATTATTACTGATGCCCTAAAATCGAGATGTTTATCACTTTCGCCCATTATGACCTCATTTTCACTTTCCTTAACTAACGTAAAAAATGTTTCTCGACCATCGTTTTGCTTCCCGACTTTTACTCCAAACGGCTTTACTAAAACACTTCTTAGTTTCAATAAGAGAATAACCCAATTAGGAAGTTGCAATATTTCTATTGCAACTTCTTTTGCTGTCTTATTAGTTGCTTTTTTACTTCGTATACATCTGCATAATCTACACGACTAAATCCATTCAGAATATTTGATTCTTTAGGAATTACTTTCGACCTTGATACTTTTCCCATATCTAAAAATGTTGAATTTTAGAGGTGTACATCTGATATACCTTTGCAAGTTCTTTCTCTGGCATATCGGGATATAATTGTTGTATTCCAATCAATATGGCAAATTCCAATACAGCACTATTATAAGCGGTTTTTTCATCGCTCCCCGCTTCTTTTTTTAAAGCAACCATGTAATCAATACGTATTTTATCGACTTTATTAACATATTCTCTTATTACAGGATTAGAATATCCCCAAGCCCTTATTACTCGTTCTACTTTGTATGGCGATTTAAAAACCATATCTGCCAATGCTTTATATATCAAAGCTGGTGTTTTGTTAATCTCTGCTGTCTTTATGGGAGTTACTGTATATTCTTGGACCCAGTATTTCATTAATTCTTCAATATACCCATCAATATTTTTGAAGTGGTAGTAGAATGATCCTTTACTTCTTTTTTGCTTTTCACACAGGTTGTCGATTGTAATTCGTGAAAAACCTTCTGCATCAAGGGTTTTAAATCCTTCCAACAACCAACTGTTTTTATCTAATCTCTCCATGTTTTCTATTCTATACGTTATAGTATACAAATGTATGGTATTTATTTCAAATGATGAGTGTATTTCTAAAAAATATTATTTATCTTCGCAAAAGAGTTATTTGAAACAATGATAAAACGAAGCAGACCAAAGTATTTCGCTCGTTTCTATATCGTTACCCATTGTTGATTTTCCTTTCTTTATAGCGCTACTGTTCAGTAGATTGTACTAAATCTTAAATGTACTCTTCATAATCTCACTTTTTAATGTTACAAAACTACATTTAATGTATTAATTGTGAGATATATACAGACTGTACAAATTAGGACAGCGAGAGGTCATTTTGGGACAAATCGTTACCGTTTTTGTCCAGTATGGAATCGGTAACGATTTAGGCACAAATTTGTGTCTTTTGGGGGCTTTTTCTTGTCTTTTATGCTGGACAAAATACAAATAAAAAAGCCTACAAATCATTGACTTGTAGGCTTTTGTCTATTATCTGTCTGTTTTTGTCCAGACCTTCCAGCGGAGAGAGAGGGATTCGAACCCCCGGTACCTTGCAGTACAACGGTTTTCAAGACCGCCGCATTCGACCACTCTGCCATCTCTATATCAACCAGTTACGTACAATCATTTTATAATAGGTAGCGTATTAGGTAACTTTTTAACTCATTAATTCTATGTAATAAATTTAATTATCTCTATTCTAGTAAAAAGCGAATGATATTCACACTGGCTCTTATCTTGAATGGACACCGACTATATTGTCAAACTCACACCACCCAACCGCATTTCTGTATAGTTCTACAGAACCCAAAGGAACATACACAAAAGTGGTCTTTTTATTGATTCCTTCAAAACAAGTTAATTTCTGATTTAATTGTTGAGGAAATAAAGGCTTATCTATTAGCATCCATTCATCACCATAAGTAGATTTAGAATAGCTGCCTAAAATACATTTAGGTGGAATGGTACAATATACATATATCTCTTTAAGATTTACACAACCATTTAGCACATCTTTATAAAGGTAAATAATCTTACTTGGTATGTTAATTGAGACAAGGCTACAGCAGCCCTTAAATGCACCAAATCCAATAGTTAAAATACTATTTGGTAACCATACGGAAGAAATATTAATACAATCTTTAAATGCTTCTTGTTCAATAAACAGGATGTTATCCGGTATCATATAATCACCAATTTGGTTCTTTGCACATCTGACTATTGTTGTCTGCGACTTATCAATGATTACACCATCTATTCTCATATAATTTTTATATTCAATTATTTTTGGTTATATATTACCTAAAGTTACCATCATTTAATAAACCATTATTATAGCTTCTCTAATTTTATCAGCTTGCTCCTCAGTATTCGTTATACTAGACATAGGAAACTCATTGTTTAGTGAAGCTTAATTTATTTTCATTCTTTTTGTATTAGCTGTCGTTCCAAATCTTCTATTCTATCTTTTAGTTCTTCATTAGATGACGAATTACTATATATAGGTTTATAATGCAATCTAGTAGGAAAATTAGCAAAACAAAAATTTCGCTGATAAGCATTATCTCTTAAAGCATTTGGCGGAGCTGAAATATCTCTAGAATTATACGGAAATTCAACTAAATGTCGCCCCTCTGTATTATCTGTAATGAAGTAATTATATGCAATTTTCACATTATTATAAAACGTATAGAATTCAGTATCGCTTTTAAAAAATTCCTTTATTTTCTTTTTTGATATGTAAAAATCTGCTGATTGGATTGTCGTATTATTTTTTGTCATACCCAACATATAGAAATCGCCGTAGTCTGCTTCTGGATTCATAAAAACAGCTACTAAAAAATCATGCTCGGCAACCTTTTCCACAAAATGTACATTTTCTTTAGAAGTGTCATTTTCAAATTCTTTATTGGTAACTCTATTATCAATTATATTAACAGAACTCTTATCATTATTAAAAAACATAAGCCCTCCAACGAAAACGCCTAAAATAACACCTCTCGAAACCCATAAGTTTTCATTCCTATCACCACCAAAAATTAAGTAGCCAATAAGACCTACAATACCACCTACAACACCAAAAGGCCAAATAAATCTCATTATATCCCAAATCATAAATTTAAATAATTGATTGTGCCTTTCCGTTCTCTCAAAAGACAGATTTAATACCAAAGAAAGCGTAGAACGTAATGGATAATAGGATTTGCTTTCTCTAAAAAATGAAATAAACGGTAAATAAGTAGTAAAACTGTTTGCCGTTTATTCTTTGATATTAATTCATTCTTTGATAATTATCTTTTTCTCCGTCTAAGTCTCCTTTCTCATCGTATCTCTCTATCACTAAATTCGTAGAGTTTAATGTATGTAATTTATATCGATACCATTCAGGTTCTTCGTCTTCCAACCATATCATATATAGTTCATTGGATTCGATTTTATATTTACCATTTTCGCTGTCTCCTTCCGGATAAACGTATGAAAATTCTCCGTTTGATTTGAATTCAAGAAAGTTTCCCTCATAACCAGAATCAAGAGCCTTCCATTTACCAACAATAAGATGTTCTTCTTTCTTTTCCTCATCGTCATCATCAGAACAGGACGTAAAACCAACACATAATACAGTCATCAATAAATAACTCAATAATTTAATTGTTTTCATTGCTTAATTTGTTTTTCTGCCTACTTGTTTCCCATGAGCAAGCGTAGATAATTTATAGGTGTAGAGAAACTAAATACACCATAGTTATACATTCATTGAATTGTTGATTGAGAAGTAAACTATATATCCATATTTTTCATATATTAGTGCTACTCGTTCCCTCTAATAGCGGTTATACAATAAAAAAAGCGTGGGAACTGTTAATTCTTATCTGCTTTAGAGGTATCGCCAAACACCTACCGAACAAATAACAACAGACCCACGCCATTTATGAATATACTAAAATCCTTACTATAAGGAGTATAAACACAAGGCGTGAGCGTTCTGTTGTATCACTTGTTCGGTTTTGAAAATTGGCGATTTTCTAAAGCAAGTAATATCTTAAAACGCTCTTTCGTAAATATGTCCTTCCAGACCTTAACTCATTAAGAATCTGGAATTGTGGCAAAGTTACGAAAGATGTTTTATTATCAAAATTGTTGTGCTGTGGATTTATCCAGTTGATACCGTTTAATTAACCGTTGAACCTGCACAATTTGGAATTTACATCCTCTAGAAGTAGTAAAACCCTGCTCGTTTAACAACTCTACCATTTCAGCGGGTGTTTTGCCCTCATTTACCATTGAACGAAGTAAAGCCACAGCACGCATATTGTTGGGATTGGATTTGGCTTTATCCTTATTTGTACGGTTACTGTTTGCTATCGCTTGTTTATGGTTATTCATTAAGTTTTCAGATTTACCCAATTTAACCCCTCTGGCTTTCTTAGCTTCAAGGCTCTGTTTGGTTCTAGTAGATATTAATCCGGCTTCATATTCAGCAATACTACTTATTATATGTAAAATCAGTCTGTTTGCTTGTAGAAAATCACAGAATACAATCTCAACATCTGATTCTAGTAGTTTACTAGTAAAGGCAACATTCCGGCTTAATCTATCTAATTTTGCCACAATAAGCGTAGAGCCTGTTTTGCGACACAAGGAGAGTGCTTCTTGTAATTTCGGTCTATCGGTCTTCTTTCCGCTTTCCGTCTCTATAAATTCCTTAATAATAGTGCTTTGCTTTACATAATTGTGAACTATCTCTTTTTGTGCTTCCACTCCTAAACCACTAATTTCCTGTTTCATGGTTGATTGTCTGTAATATGCTATGTATGTCTTCATGTGTAGTTACATTTACAAAACGGTCGTTTAATATTTGTAAGTGAATTAAGAAAGGATTGACGTTTAAATCAATCCTTTATCAGAAAATGAATAATAACTATCTTTAGCAACAATCAAATGATCTGTAAGAGTGATATTCATTGTTTTGGCAGCTTGTTGTATAGCAGATGTTAACCGTTTATCGCTAATACTTGGTTCTGTATTACCAGAAGGATGATTGTGGCTAATTGCTATGCTTGTAGCGTTTCCTAATAGAGCAACCTGTAATATCTGTCTTACATCTGCATAAGTTCCATCTATACCACCAATACTTAACTCATGAACACCTAATACTTTATTTGCTTGATTAAGTAATACGACTTTGAAAGATTCTTTATATTCGATGGTGTCTTCATCATAAACCTTTATCAATACATTGTATAAATCCCTTGAACAAAGTACCTGATACCGTTCTGATGCCTTTACTTTTGGTTTATAGCTTAATTTCACCTCGCAAACTGTAAATAAGTTTTCCATAATGATAATGTGTTTATACAACAAAAGCCGTCCTTTGTGGGAACGGCTTTCGCTTGGATTAATATTTTATATTTATTTCTTGTTAATTCTTATTTCCGGCTTGGTTTTTAGATTTTTATTCTAGAAAAGTGTGTTATTATTATACAGGGTAAAATCTAATTTTTTGCAGGTTTGAAAATCCCGTTTTTCCGGATGCTTTTTCCTAAACCTATATAAGAATGCGTTAGAGGGTTGATTTTTGTTTGTCAAGGATGGGAGGGGTCTTGAATTTGTCTCCCCCGGTCTGAAAGTACCCTCTAGATTTATTTTTTTGCATGTGGGGAGGGGTGTTTTTAGGATAGGTATATGCTGATCAACCATCTCCTATAAAAGCAAAAAGAAATGACTATATTTTCATTCCTTACTTATTCAAAAATATTCTTATCTCATCATGGGCAAGATTTTCTCCAACCTATGATTTATTACCCACTAATGGTTATCTATAACGAACTTGAGAATGATAGAATGTTTTTTGATTGTTATGATACATTTTTACATAATAATTAGGATAGGAAACAAAATAAATCTTATATTTATGATTTATGTATTGTAATGCGAACAAGCTAAGTTTATTGTAGTTAAAACAGATAAAATGAAAGAAAACAGATTAATTGGAACAGTACAATGGCGGGGATATAAATATAAAGATGGAAAAGTTTCTATTCATAAAGTTTTTGGTATCGTACAAACTATTGACAAAAAAGATTATTTCTTCCATGGAAATAATTTTATCTTTCTAAAAAAAGCTCTTGAAGAATTTGATATAATGACTTTTGAAGGAGTGCAAAAAGGAGAAAAATTGGAAGCAGTAAAATGTCGAATATACCATAAAATTGGGAATAATATGTGTTTTGAATGGTTTCTTGAAAATCTAAAGGATGAGCCAGATATTATCCAAGAAAATTTACTTGAAAAAGTATTGGATTATATAATTGAACAAAACACTAAAACCAAAACAGAAATACTCAATACAAGCTTTTACAGTTATCAAAAGAAAAAAACAGTTAATTATAAAAAAGTAGTAGAAAAAAAATATATTGAAATTGATGAAATATCATATATCATAATAAAACAAATATCACGAAATAATAATATTTCAAATATATGTAAAGAAATTTTCTTAATGAAAATTTATAAAAGGGCAGATCAAAAATGTAAACATAAAATGCTTTTTGAAGAAAAATTAATTGAGATTCAAACAAAAACACAAGCAGAACAATATGAAATTTTAAAATTATATTTACAGCAATTTGATACATTTCATGAAACAGAATATAATATTATTAAAATGATTATTCAAACCGTAAAAATAGATGAAAATGTTAAATTAAATTTTATAAATCTAGTTTTTGAAAGATTTAATAGTAATATAAAATATCGCATACTTTTTGAAGATTGTTTAATTAAAATTAACAATATAACAGCAGAACAGCAACTTGAATTATTAAAAAAATAACATTAAATACAAATTTTGATTACATAAAGGTTAAGTCAATTGCAAACTCTAATGTATTAGACAATCAGGTTAAAACAAATTTTCTCAATTATGTTTTTCGAGAAGTAAATAAGGAATACAAATATAAAATATTATTTGAAGATGAATTATTAGATATTTCTCGTGAAAAAACAGAGGTGCAACTTAAATTATTAAATGAATTTCTTAGTGGACGGTACGGGCTTGAGTGGGACTTTAACAAATTTAGGGCAATTTTAAACTCGGACAAAATAAGTGAACAAGTTAAAGTTGAATTTATCATCAATGCTAATGATAAAAAAAAGAATAATATTGTGATAGAAAAAAAATTTAATAGCACATTTGAACTTATATCTAGTCTACCCCCCAATAAATAGATTAAGATTATGGTTAACAGGTTTAAATCCCCATTACAATTACTTTGAATTTGTGCAAGTTGCTTGGCAATTATCAAAAGACGAACGCAAATTATTTAATAAAAGAATAAAAGAATATGGAAGAGATTTACAAATTCAGCTTTTTTTAGACCAAATTTCCAAAGCTAAGCTAATCTATGAAGAAGCAGAGTTTAAAATTTATAAATGCAAATGGCATAATATCTATTTTAAGAACGGATATATACAAATCTTTTTAGATAGGAATATTTCGACAGAGGATTATTATTGGGAGTTTTCCCGGAAAGAATGGAATCTTCTTGCTCAAGAATATTTTAAGAACCGGCGAATGGATGATATCATAGTAAAGATTGACAATCACAATTATATTACTGATATTCAAGGCTTAAATGAGCTTGAAACTAAGGTTACAATAGCTGAAATACATAAAAAAGGAACGCTAGAAAAACGTATTGAAATATCATCACAACAAATACTTAAACTAATTCACAATGTGGCAGCAAGGAATAAATGCGTACATTTTTTACTTAACCAAAACTTACGACATAATGTTATTGACATTCAAGAATTAATTGAAAAATATGGTTCCGTACGCCGTGATGTCTCCTTCTTGTTTCCCATTTCAGATGGAAAAGGAAATATCTATTTAATCTGGGAAAGCATTGAGTTTGAGAAATCAAAGGCAACTCATATTTTTAAATGCAAAGAAGAGGTTTTAAGTAATATGGAAGAAAAAATCAAAAATTTCCTAGAGATAAATTATTATGCACGCTCCCGCCTTAATAGTCTAAAAGCAGAAGAACAGGAGATTAAACAAAACTTACAGTATTATGGACGCATTAACCATGATAGTTCTGAATATGAGATTTGGGAGGAAAGAATGAAAATTGAAATGCCTTTTTTATTATAAAAAATTTGTCATACAATTCACCTAAATTCTAAATAAATGGAATTAGAGGCTTATTATCATCATTTTTGTATGAAGTGGGACATTTTATATTTTGGGGGTATATAACTATTAAATTCTAAAAAATGTCCCATCTGTCAAATATTATCAAAAGAGTTTCTTTCCTAATAAATATCCACGTTGCCCTTTAACTTTGATGTTGTCCTTGGCTATTTTAAAAAAATCTGCTATTTTCTTTGCAGTATATGGAGTTTTATCGCCATAAGAGCTATAAATTTTTCGTATTTCTTTCTTTATATAATTAACTTTATATCTTTCACCCTCCCGAAAAACGGCATAAACAGAACTCATTATTCCAAATCGGTCTTTTCCTATTTCGCTTCGGTATTTTATTAAGGCTAACCTCATTTTTTTATCAGACATAAGATTCCGTTTTGCAAAATTTGCTCCTAATTCCTCGTAAACTTCCACTATTAAGGAATCTTCTTGGTGCAATGAATTCCGGAATTCCTTGAATAATGGCTCATCATAAACATTCTCTTCACCGTTAAGTAAATCCAGTTGTTCGATAATTACTTCACGTCTTTCTTTTTTATTATCGGCTCTGCTTATTTTTAAACGATCATCATCTCCTAGAGGTAATGATTTATGTTGATGCGTTACCGTAAAATGGTTGGAATCCTTATAGGCTTGTTTTAATCTAGAAGGACGGATGTAATAGCCTTTAACCCTTTCTTCGTCAAAATAATTATCTATGGCAAAATGATTCTTATTTCCCTGTTTGTCAATATATTTGGCATAAGTAATTCTTTCTAGTGCTTCTTTTAGAGTTTCACGTACCCCGTCACCTGTTGCCGATTGAAATAACTGTTTAATTTGCAAATATGTTTCATGACATCCATCCAGATAGTTTTGTAGTTGTTCTGGGGTTTTGTATGATATACTAGAATCAAAATTAGATAGATGGATTATTCCGCCTGTACCATTTCTGAAACGTCCTAATATCTGAATGGCTTCTGTTTGTGGGTCAATCATAGAGTGTTTGGCATAAAATAAATCAGAGATTATAATAACTGTCGGTTTGACAAGTAAGTCAATATCAACGGCTGAAAAAAATCGACTGGTAAAGAAAGTATATTGTTCAAGTTTAACATTACTATTGTCAAACTGTAAATTAGCAAAAGCGTTTGAATAACCTAATTTATGTAGTTTATCGACACTGTCTTGTGAACAAAATACTTTAGAGCAACTTTCTAGATTGAATTTTTTAATAATAGCCAAAATAGTGTCTGTAGAATTTAAGAACACACAAACATGATCTTTATTTTCGCACATAGCTATTATCTTGCGGAATATAGCAACAACATTATTAGTAGTTACTAGTTGCATCTTTTTGGTATAGTCGTAATCGGGTACAATTTTAATAACTTGAAAATCTTGTTGCTCAAATCTGGGATCACTCGGTGGTATCGGGGTTGCCGAAACAAAAGCCTTATTCTCAAAAAGAAAGAAATCATTAATCGGTAACGCAATGGCATTGCGGTAATCAATATCCTTAATAATTTTATCACATTCATCAAAAAGTAACATATAATCTCTATGGCAGTTAATTTCTAATAATAACATTGCTCTCGTAACTTTGAAAAAACTTTCCGGCGTGGTCATTATTTTTCTGTATTCATCTTTTTTAAGTGGCTTTTCCAGATAATCAATTATATTGTTAGTTGAAATGCCCTCATATACTCCCAATAGATTTGTATGCTTCTGCTTTTTTCCTTTAATTACAGGAACATTTGGTTCGATAATGATTGAATGGCGTTTGGATTTGATTTCTAGAGTTGTAGCACCAATTCCGGGTATTGTCTTTGCTAGAATGGTATTTGTCGGTATTTCGGTCATGATATCTTCTAGAAATTGACCTTGACTAATCGCTAAGGATTCTGTATATAAATCGAAATGCGAAGTATTGTTATTCATGTTTTTATATTTTATAAAGTGGATAAATATTAAGACACATGAAATGTATCTTTATCTAGATTAAAAATTGAAAGAGAAAAAGGACAGGCAGAATTACCTGCCCTTTGATTGAGATGTTAATCGTTTATGTATGCTTTAAGTTCACGATTCAAATACGGTCTGTACATTATGAGACCTCTTTTATAATAGCTAGAGAATGTTTGTCCATTAGTTGTATAAGTCTTTTTCATTGTTCTGCCTTGTGACTTTTCATTAACGAATAACACATATTCAATATTTGTTATTCTGTTATTAAAATCTGCCAAATTGTTCGCATTGATTCTTGAAATATCCGCAACCTTTCCTTTTAAGATATCCACAACCACATTTAAGATTTCATCATTTACATAAAGGGCAAATTCTTCACGGTCTTCACCTTGTTTTGTAGCGGTGATCCATAAATAAGCTTCGCCTTTACGGTTGTTTTTAGGTTGCATCATAAAATAATAACCTTTTGTTGAAAGATTGGAGAATAGCTCCAGTGCAGGCTGATTGTTTCTTACTTCCGGTTCCATAACTCCGTTAAAATCAATGTTTAATTTGAAAATAGTCTCTTCCATTTTAGAATTGTTTGATAAGTTAATAACTTCATTTACGTTCACGTTTTCCTGTTTTTTGTTTTCTACTGATTTCATCATTTTAATTTTTTATGTTAGATATTTATTTGCTTTGTCAAGTAAGTTGCGCAACTGATTGACATTACAAAAATCAGGAAAAGGCAAGATGTGTCTGGGGAGTAATTAAAACCAAAAACAGGTTCAATTACTCCTAAAATATCAGAATGGAAAGAGATGGAAATGTAATATACTGACTATATGTTAGATAAGTCGTATTTGTGTAGCGGATTATTTACTTTTTCAGACAGATTTTCAGGTTGTTTTTCTTTGATATTAGAGAAAGCATTTCGCCATGGCAAATCCCATTGCGGCGTGTAACCTCGTTTTAGCATGTCTTTTAACCAATCTCTCACATTGACTAGAATCAAATCATGTGGAACTTCCAGACAATCTAAATAGTCAATAATGAACTGGCAGATCTCTTCGCTTATACGTGTTTTGGAATTTTTAAATCTAGAATGATGATTATACAATAGCTGATAAGTTCCCCAAATCAGATTATTAATTATTCGGTTATTGAATTTCCGTCCTGCTTTGCCTTTATTATCAGGTATCAGTTGATTAATCTTTTCTAGATTCAGGTCTGGAAAACGATCTCTAAAGTATTTCTCCATATCATCCAAAAACCATGCACAGGAATTTATGCCTATCTTATCTTGTTTATAGGTAATAGTTACTTTTGAACCTCTGTTTTTCTTGGTTTTTGATTCTAGAATGATTTTATACAGGGAGAGGATTTCAGGATATATCCGGTTGTGTAATACTGATTCGTATTCAAGGTCTAAATCGGCAATAAGGCAGGACTGGTTAAATAAGTTATTGGTTTCTTTATAATAAATGTAAGACATGAAAATGAGACACATGTAGACAATATCATCATCGGTTACTATTTCTTCCTCTGTACTATCATTATCTAGAATAATAAAATAAGAACTGAATTCTTCCGTTATGCTTTTCTTGTATGGAACAGTTGCAAGGAATGTAAGGTTTTTGTTTTCTCTGAATGATTGGTCAAAGTCAATGGTTAGAGTACCGTTTATTATTTTATTGTAATCAATACCGCTGTTTTCAACACATTGGCATATCTCATCATATAACATACTAGAATGGAAATCGTAGTATTTAGTTATTAATGGTTCTGCCAATTGTAGGTATTCTGAATTGATATGGATGTACATGGCACTATTATGGAAATTAATCTGTTTCTATTTCTTTGCGCATCAATTCAATAATTTCATTATTAAGTCTTTCAAAACTTAACCATTTATTGTTTTGGACAAATTCATTTTGCATATTACTAAGAATATTTGGATTCATTGTTTTGATTGCTTCTAATGCCCTTATAGATTCTTGGTTAAATTCGATTATTAGAGAATCAAGTTCTTTGATTTTGTAAAGAAGAGTAGATGAACAAATTAATCTCAATGTATTTAATTCTTGTTTAACAATAAGAACTGGTTCAGTTGCACTTTTTACATGATTGCATAATTTCTGATTAAATTCAAGTAATGCAGCATCTATCTCATCTGGATTTCCACTAATCATTCTGTATAACAAATCGTTTGGAATTCCGTACAAATCAGATATATTACTATTTCTATAGTTATTAATGATTTCCTCATATTTTTTCATATAACCTATATAAGCATTATATTTCCTGTCTATGAGTTTATCTTTTTTCTGCATCTTTCGATTTACAAAAAACTGAATGATTCCCCATGCCCAACCTGCTATAGCAAGTCCTGTTAATATAAAATCTTTAGTTTCCATATATAAAATCAAATTTATCAAAAGTACAATTTTAAATTAGGGTAGAATAATTCCACCCTAATTTTTATAGCAAATTCTTCATCGCTTCGTCAATCTGTGAATTTTCAAAGCTATCAAGGTATATCTGTGTAACCTTTTCAGAGCTATGTCCCAATGATTCAGATATGATAGAAGTGTTTACACCAGACCGTTTTAGCACACTGGCAAATGAATGCCTTGCAACATAAGTCGTTAAAGAAGTTTCTATTTTAAGATGTTTCCCTATCTTTTTCAAATAGATATTTATTCTCTTTAATACTCCGTTTACCCGATTATATTTGTCGATTTCTGATATTTGAGTAGTCAGAATAGGGAAAATATAATCAGACATATTAGAATCTTTGTACTTTGAAAGAATATCCAATGCTTTAGGGTGCATCTTAAACGAAAATAACTTCTTTGTCTTTCTCCGATAAAAGCAAAGTCTATCGTTATCAACAATATTCTCGCTTTTTAGATAAGCTATATCAACAATGTTAATTCCGCAACTAAAATAACTGAATAGAAAAATATCCCTTGCAAAATCGTAATATTGAAAATTCGTATTGGTTGAAATTTTTAATAAATCCAACTTGATAATTTTCTGAATATCTGATTTTGTTATGGCTCGCTTTGTTGTTTCCATTCTGTATTTGCTCACTTTAAAAGTTTCAAACGGATATAGGTCTTTACTTACATACTTGTATAATATTGCTTGATTATAAATAGCTTTCAGACCTCTCAAACGGTTTCCAATAGTATTTTTGTGTAGCTTTTCTTTCTGCATCCAATTTGAATAATCGGTCAGAAAACTTGCATCTATTTCGGTAAATTCTATATCTTTTCCTTTAGTATATTTCAGCAAACAATTGAGGCAACAACGATAATATTTTGCATTTTTAATTCTTTCCTGTTTGAACAATTCCTCAATATAGGTATTGAATAATTTTGCAACTGAAAAAATTATCTGTTTTTTCGTTTTTGCCTCTATAAAGTCATCTAGAGTTATAGATTGATTAGAAAGTTTACAGGAAAGAATTTTCTTGTCTATTTCTTGTTTCTTCTCATTGATTAATAATTCCAAGTATTCTTTCCTCTCACAATTTGAAAAAATTAGATTGTTTTCAAAATCCCAATAATCAACATTAATTTTCTCCCCTAATGATATTAATTTTCGTTTATTTTTATAAGCTAATTTAATGCACAGAGGGGCTTCGTTTTGTTTATTTATCTTATCTTTTCGGCAAACAACGCTAACGGTAACGGCGAAATTTTGCATAATTCATTGATTTTTAATTGATAAATCAGAATTATGAGTTAAAAAGGATGACGGATTGGGTGACGGAAAAAGGTAGCGCCAGCTAATAAAATGACCATTTTCCGCCTAAATGTATAGACACAAAAAAAGCAGTCACTTTCGTAACTGCTTGCTTTTCAGCGGAGAGAGAGGGATTCGAACCCCCGGTACCTTGCAGTACAACGGTTTTCAAGACCGCCGCATTCGACCACTCTGCCATCTCTCCAAACTTTTTTCAAAAGTACTTTTCGTTAAAAGCGTTGCAAAGGTACGAATCATTTTCAAATAAGCAAATAATCTACCAGATTTTTCGGCGATAAGTTGTATTTTTGCACTGAATTATAATATGAGCAAATGATTTATCCGCACAATTTTGAACAAAAAATAGGATTCGATCAAATTCGGCAATTGCTTAAGCAAAAGTGTCTCAGCACCTTAGGAGAAGAGAGAGTTGATGAAATGAATTTCTCCCTTGTTTTTGAAGAGATAAAGGAGCAATTAAATCAAATAACAGAATTTGTAAGAATTATACAAGAGGAGGATAGTTTTCCCGATCAATATTTCTTTGACGTACGACCATCACTGAAGCGCATCCGGGTAGAAGGGATGTACCTGGATGAACAGGAATTATTTGATTCACGCCGTTCATTGGAAACGATACGGGATATCGTTCGGTTTCTTCAACAGAATGAAGAAGAAGGAGACAACCCCTACCCTAGCCTGAAACAACTAGCCGGGGATATTACTGTATTCCCTCAATTGATCTCTAAAATTGATAGCATTCTTAATAAATATGGGAAGATAAAAGATAACGCATCCCCTGAACTGCAAAAAATACGCAAAGAATTAACCCATACAATGAGTGGAATTTCCCGCTCATTAAATAGTATTCTACGGAGTGCGCAGGCTGAAGGATATGTGGAGAAAGATGTAGCTCCAACAATGAGGGATGGCCGATTAGTTATTCCTGTGGCTCCCGGCCTAAAAAGAAAAATAAAAGGGATCGTTCATGATGAGTCGGCCAGTGGAAAAACGGTTTTTATTGAACCGGCAGAAGTGGTGGAAGCGAATAACCGGATCCGTGAATTGGAAGGAGAAGAAAGACGGGAAATTATTCGAATCCTCACCACCTTCAGTAATACCTTACGTCCATCTATTCCGGATATACTGCAATCTTACGAATTTCTTGCTGAAATTGATCTTATTCGGGCGAAAGCCTATTTTGCCATCCTGACAAATAGCATTAAACCAGTATTTGAAAATGAACAACTATTGGACTGGACGATGGCTGTACATCCTTTACTGCAGCTATCTTTGGCAAAGCATGGAAAAAAAGTTGTTCCACTCGATATTGAGTTACATAAGAAACAACGTATTCTTATTATATCCGGACCAAATGCTGGTGGTAAGTCCGTCTGCCTGAAGACAGTAGGATTATTACAATATATGCTTCAATGTGGAATGCTTATTCCATTGCATGAAAGAAGTCATGCGGGAATTTTTGGAAGTATATTTATTGACATCGGTGATGAACAATCTATCGAAGATGATTTAAGTACCTACTCATCTCATCTGACCAATATGAAGATGATGATCAAAAATTGCAACGAACGAAGTCTGATTCTCATAGATGAGTTTGGTGGAGGAACGGAGCCGCAAATCGGTGGTGCTATTGCCGAAGCTGTACTTAAAAGATATAATAGCAAACAAACATTCGGTGTCATTACTACTCACTATCAAAATCTGAAGCATTATGCAGATGATCATGAAGGGATTGTAAATGGTGCAATGCTATACGATCGTCATCTGATGCAACCTTTGTTTCAGTTACAGATTGGTAATCCCGGAAGTTCTTTCGCGGTAGAAATTGCCAGGAAAATTGGTTTACCGGAAGATGTAATTGCTGACGCTTCTGAAATTGTAGGAAGTGAATATATCAATGCAGATAAATACCTTCAGGACATTGTGCGGGATAAACGTTACTGGGAAGGTAAGCGACAAACAATCCGACAACGCGAGAAACACATGGAAGAAACTATTTCCCGGTATGAGACGGAAATAGAAGAACTACGCAAGTCGCGTAAGGAAATCCTAAATAAGGCCAAAGAAGATGCTGAAAGACTTTTGCAAGAATCGAATGCCAAAATTGAAAATACAATCCGTACCATTAAAGAAGCACAGGCTGAAAAAGAAAAAACGCGTCTGGTCCGTCAGGAATTAACCGATTTCCGGGAATCCATTGAAAAGCTGACCGCGAAAGAACAGGAGAAAAAGATTGCCCGGAAAATGGAAAAATTACAGGAGAAGCAGGAACGGAAAAAGAATAAAAAGCAGAAAGAAAGCAAAACTGCAACCCCGGTAATACCTAAAGTACAACCTATTACAATAGGAAGTATGGTAAAAATTAAAGGACAATCTTCTATCGGTGAAGTATTGGAGATCAGTGGAAAAAATGCGAGTGTAGCATTTGGCAGTATAAAAACAACCGTTAAAATAGACAGGCTTGAGCATGCGAAAACGGTACCACAAAAACAGGAAACCGTAAAAAGTACCTTTGTGAGCACGCAAACACAGGATCAGATGTATGAAAAGAAACTAAACTTCAAACAAGACCTGGATGTGCGGGGTATGCGGGGAGATGAAGCTCTGCAGGCAGTGACTTATTTTGTCGACGACGCTATTCTTATCGGCATGGATCGTGTTCGTATTTTACATGGAACAGGTACGGGTATCTTACGGACACTCATACGCCAATACTTGCAAACCGTGCCTGGAATTAAACGTTTTGCAGACGAACACGTTCAGCTTGGAGGAGCAGGTATCACCGTAATCGACCTCGCATAAATACGACTAACTATAAAAATAAAAGAAGCCGATCCACTATTTAAACTCAAACAAAACAGCTAAATACTTGTTCTCATGTAGAGTTTGTTCAAATTTTGCATAGGAAATTTAAACAGACTCTCAGAAAACCATTACCTTTGCACTAAATGGTGGCTATAAGCAATATGTCATGAGAAACAACCTATTAAGTGAGAATTTAACGTATACTGGTAACAGTCAGACACCAACTCACCTCCATTTATGTAGTTACAATGCTACAGAAATGCAAGAAGCTGAAGGGAAAAAGCTAAAAGACATCCGTAATCTTTTAGATAATAACCGAGTCAATTTTTTACAGATACACGGCCTTACGGACACAGAAACCATACGTGAAATCTGTGAACACTTCGAAATTGATTTCCTGGTTCTTCAAGATATTCTGTTTGCAGATCATCCCACCAAAATTGAAGAACATGATAATTACACTGTTATTATCCTGAAAATCTTCCACTTCAACGAAGAAAACAGAAATGATGAATTACAAATTCAACAGGTAAGTATGATCCTGGGGAATAGTTATGTCCTTTCTTTCTTAGAGAATGAGGAACCTTTTTTTGATAATATAGCTTCGGCCATTCGTAATGATGTGTTGCGTATTCGCAGTAGGCAAACTGATTATTTGTTAAGTGTGCTATTGAATAATGTAATGGGTAATTACAATTACATGGTCAATACGATTGATGATTCGCTGGAAGATCTGGAAGAAGAATTATTAAATATTAAGACAGACGTTAAAGGAGTAGGTTATCAGATTCAATCGCTAAGACGGCAATACCTTCAAATAAAGAAATCCGTATTACCCTTAAAAGAACAATATGTGAAATTGCTACGGTCTGAAAATATGCTCATGCACAAGGTGAACCGCGCATTTTTCAATGACGTAAATGACCATTTACAATTTGTTCTGCAAACCATTGAAATCTGTCGGGAAACTCTTTCTTCTCTCGTTGATCTTTATATATCCAATAATGATTTACGGATGAACGACATTATGAAACGACTGACAATAGTATCCACCATTTTTATCCCCTTAACTTTTCTGGTTGGTGTGTGGGGAATGAACTTCGACTGGATGCCTGAACTGAGTTGGAAATATGGCTACCTAATGGCCTGGATAATAATGTTAATCATTGGGGGAATTGTATTCTTTTATTTTAAGAAGAAAAACTGGTACTAATCATTCCGATTCGGATAATCCTTACTAATACAATATTCAATTTACTTTTAGATAGAAACTTGTGAAAACAATCAAAGAACTATACCGAATAGGCACAGGCCCTTCCAGCAGTCATACAATGGCTCCCCGAAAGGCTGCTGAAATGTTTTTGGAGCGTCATCCGGATGCGGCATCCTTTAAAGTGACATTGTATGGAAGTCTGGCTGCAACCGGTGTAGGCCACATGACTGATGTAGCCATTTTAGATACTTTACAACCTTTTGCTCCTGCAGAAATAATATGGCAACCCAAAGTTTTCCTACCTTTCCACCCCAATGGAATGACTTTTGCCGCTTATGATTCTCAACAGAAATTAATGGGAAACTGGACGGTATACAGCATTGGTGGTGGTGCCCTGTCGGAAGGGGAACACTCTCCTACCATCGAAACCCCCGAAGTCTACACAATGGGTAACATGACGGAGATTTTGAAATGGTGCGAGCAAACTGGAAAAACGTATTGGGAATACGTGCAAGATTGTGAAGGGCCTGAAATCTGGAGTTTTTTGGAAGAAGTTTGGATAACCATGAAAGAAGCCATTCACAGAGGGCTTGAATCTGAAGGAGTTTTACCGGGTCCTTTAAATTTACGTCGGAAAGCATCTACTTATTATATACGTGCCACCGGATATAAACAATCACTCCGATCGCGTGGATTAATATTTGCTTATGCACTGGCTGTAAGTGAAGAAAATGCTTCCGGAGGAAAAATAGTAACAGCACCCACTTGCGGTTCCTGCGGGGTTGTACCCGCTGTATTGTATCATCTGCAGACAAGCCGGGATTTTAGTGATATGCGAATTTTACGGGCATTAGCCACAGCCGGACTCATAGGAAATATTGTGAAACAAAATGCGTCCATTTCCGGAGCAGAAGTTGGTTGTCAGGGAGAAGTGGGAGTAGCTTGTGCAATGGCCTCAGCGGCTGCAAATCAGCTTTTTGGAGGCAGTCCGGCTCAAATAGAATATGCAGCCGAAATGGGCCTGGAGCATCATTTAGGAATGACGTGCGACCCTGTATGCGGATTGGTTCAAATACCTTGCATCGAGCGAAATGCGATGGCTGCTGCGCGTGCACTGGATGCGAATATCTATTCAACTTTTACCGACGGTACCCACCGGGTTTCCTTTGATAAAGTAGTGGAAGTAATGAAGCAAACCGGACATGACTTACCATCCCTTTACAAAGAAACAAGTGAAGGAGGATTGGCGAAAGATTATAAACAGATGTAAAGTGCCTTTTCAAAAACCAGAATCGCAATTCGCACTCATTTCTTTAAGATTGAATGAGTTGCAACAATCGTTGTTTAATAAAATACCTTCCGGAAGTATATACTTTTGTTTTTTAGTTGAATGAAACTCTTCTTTTCATATATCTTTTTTTTCGTCAGAGTGCATTGCTTCTTTCGTGACAATGCATTGTCTCTTTCGTTATAATGCACTATCTTTTTCGTCACAATGCATTGTAACGAAAAAGAGAATATAACAAAGAGAATACTTTAATGAATTATAATATATTATTCAGTGAAAGGTGAGCTATAATTTTATTCGACTGACTATTCTGAAAACTGGCTTGCAATAATAAATCCTCTGCAAGGAATTATTTCGATGGATGCAAAAAAAAGTTTCTTGCTTTACTCGCAAGAAACTTTTTTATAATGCATTACTATCGTTTTACTTTTTCAAGTTAATCATCGATTTCACGCAAATTACCTCTATTATCAAACTTAAGTTCCAAGCCATTATTAAGTTTTACCTCTATACCACGGCTGTCTTTCTCAAGTTGAATCACATATTGATTGTTGTAATTGGAAGTTACGTAATTACTCACATAACTGGGGACGATACCTGAAGGAACGGCTCTACTTCTCATATCAATTTCTTTCCATTCACCGTTATTATCAAACTCAATTTCCACACCATCGGTGAATTTAACTTCATATTTCTTTTGTTGCCACTGATCACTTTCTATTTTAATAGAAGTGATATATGAAGATGCAAAATATTGCTTAATGAAGCTACGGGCTTGTTCAGGAAGTCTTTTTTCATCCTTCGTAACTACGTCTTTGGCCAAACCAAACTGGATTGCCAATACAACCATTATAAATACTGATAAAATTCTTTTCATAATTGTTCTCATTAGTTTCAACTAAACTTTTTATTAAACTCTCGTTAACAAGAACAATATCAGGAATAGAAAGATCAAAGATTTCCTCTAATTTCAAAAGCATTGATCTTCTTTAACAAGGATTTTTTCGCTTAAATCAGCTCATCTTCTGCTCTTGTAATTGCAATTTTCCCGCTGCTATCCACCGTAACTGAAATAGGTATATATAAATCTGTCTGAGGATAGCTTACACTAACGGCAAAAACGATTCCACGCGAAGTTATTTTATCATAAACCATTCCTTCCAGAATCGCTTTTTTTAAAAATGAAGCAGAAACAACCGAGGAAAAACTGTTTTTAGTGAAAGTTTTATCCACAATTTTTTCATTACCCCGTTTAATACGAAGGGTTATTGCGTTATCCACAAACAGATCTCCAACTTCGCTCCTTACTTTGGGTAAATCGTCATCGGGCATGCGGCGAAGGGACAAACGATATTGCTTCCCGTTAAAAGTTACGGTTTCAGTACTTTCAGAAACTTGCATCCGTTGCAGACCTCCTTCATCGGTGGTATTTTGCATGAGTACCCGTTTATCATCAATTTTTAAAGAAGAATCTTTATTGGAGCATGCTCCTACAATAACTATTACAGGGATTACCAGTAGGCTAAAATATTTTTTCATAGGGCACGTTATTGTTTATGATAACAAAGGAACAAATATTTTTGATTTTTACAAAAAGTTTTGCCCCCTGACTAACGATTTTAATCAGGGGGCAAACTTTATTAAACTGAATGTTACACAATTTTTTACCTCAATTTATTTCTATTTCTTAGCTTTGCTTTTGCTTATTTTCCATTCTTTTTTCTCTACGCTCTTTCATTTTTTCAGCTCTTTCTGCCTGCTTTTTGGTGTAAGTAGCATATTGGTCTTTCGTCATGATTTCCTTCAGCTTCGCATCATAGGCTTCACGAGATTCTTTCATGGCCTGCATTCTTTCCGCTCTTTTTTCTTTATTCACTTCCGGTTTTACTGCTGAGTCCTTGTCTTTATTCTTTTTTTCTCCGGAAACAGAACCGTCATTCCGTTTGGCATCTCTCTTATGTTTTCCCGGATGCTTTCTGGCATGATGTTTGGGCATTTCGCCTTTCTTTTCAGCCATCGATAAATTTAGTTCAAGCAATTGAGCTTTCTGCGTATCGTTAAGCGAATATTCTTTCACCATTCTTTCTGTTATTCTTTCGGCGTGTTCTTTCGGACTTTTTTCTTTTCCTCTGCGTTGATTTCTATGTTGATTTCCATTAGCCATCACCAGCGTGCCCGCCATCAATAATATTGCCATTAAAAAACTTAATCTTTTCATCATCTTAAAATTCTTTTATAGTTAATACTCAAATCATTTTTCACCGTTGCAACTGAATATATGACTCACAAAAAAAGGAGAGGTTTAATTCCACCTCTCCTTTTAACACTAATCTCTTTTTTTTCATTTCTTTTTACCAGTGTCTCCTATTTTATATCGAGATAGCGAGCCATTTCACAAGCGGCAAGCAGAAAAGCACCGACTCCAAAATCGGCTTGTGAGTCCGCGTCAACCACTTGTCCGGGAATGGCTTTTTCCCCGATAGGTTGTACATAGCCTACTTTACCATCCGATTGAAGAGCTACAGTGCTAAGATATTTCCATCCTTTTTCTATAACCGGAGCATATACCTCATTCGATAATAAATCATTGTTTACTCCCCAAAGGATACCATAAAGGAAGAATGCTGTACCACTGGTTTCTGGTCCTGGTGCATGTTCCGGATCAAGCATGCTACGTGTCCAATATCCTTCTGGTTGCTGAGAATCGGCTACTGCTTTCGACATAACCTGGAAACGTTCTATATATTCATTCCGGTATTTATCATCCTTTGGCAGGTCCTGCAATACTCTGGCAAATGCTGCCAGTACCCAGCCGTCACCCCGTGCCCAAAAATCTTTTTTCCATTCATACTTTTATGCTTTGGATAAACATACTTGGCATCCCGATAGTAAAGTTTGGCGTCTGCATCGTACATTATGCTATCGGCAAAAACCAGATATTCATGCATTTTCTCCAGATATTGTGGATTCTGCGTAATAGCATGCAGGCGGGTCATTACAGGCATGGCCATATAAAGACCATCGGCCCACCACCAATATCCGTTATAGTGGGTGCTCATCTGGTATTCCATTACTTCACGGGCACGAGCTATTTTATAATCAGCTGGATCAAGATTATATAGATCAGCATATACCTGAAAACAAGTCTGAAAATCACCGAAGAGTACATATTCATCCGTTTCCCCGTAAGTATATTTCCATTCCGCCTTATTGTCGGATTTGGCACCTTTCCAGTCATTGTGTTCTGCCCATGCTTGGGAAAACTTCAGATACTTCGGCTCTTTCGTTAAATGATAGGCTTCCAGATTGCCAGTATGATAAGCAGCCCGGTGCCAAAAGGAATTACCATGTTTCGGATTATTTGACTGCCAGTAGTTATTTACCCGATGAACAATCTCCATTACTTCATCTACTTGTGATTTTTTTTGCTCGCATGAAAAACAAATGATTGCCAGCATGCCCAAGATTATACATTTATACTTATGCATTTTTTATTATTTTTTATTTTGCCGTAAACATAAAGATAAAAAAATGAAGCATCACATATTAATCAACTTTTAGCTAATGTGGTAATTGACGCAATAGTAGTCTAAATTTAATTAATTTATTATCAATAAAAAGATTGCTAAAATACTGATTATAAATGAGTTTCGAATTCTTTAGGAATTGACAGTTATTGCGCTTTCGCGCGAATCACCACAAACGAATAAGCAGGCATCTCATACATAAACTCATTCGACAGAGCCATTGTAGACATTACCGGTTTAACTGTTTTATCATCCGGTTTACCGGTAAGCACGGTTACAGAAGCAAGGGAATCCGCCAGATTGATTTTATCTAATTTTATAGCAGATTTCACAGCCACGGGTAATAAATTTACCAACTTTATCATCACATCATTGGTGCGACTATCCCTCACTACAGAAGCAGCAATACGCTTACGTACATCTTCACGATCAGTTGCTACACTTACTTTCCCAGACAAATACTGGTCTCCTGCATTCTGTCCGTAAAGTTGTTGCACATAATAACCCACGGTAGGTTTAACTTCAGTATTAGTGAAGTAAATCAAATCCGGATTCCATTGTGTAAATCCTTCTTTTGCCAATAGCGGGGCATACGAAGTCATAGCTACAACATCGCCATTCCGTTCTAAGGTAGTCATATAGAGTGCTTCGGCCAGTGCGGTTTCCACATTATTGGGGCGTCCCGGTAAATGAGCCGCATACTCACCTAAATATACTTTTGATTTATTGCGATCGTACCTGTCGTAGTAATCTTGGTTATGAATAAACCATCCGGGTGGTTGATAATAGTGTTCATCAACCATTGGTACACCCAGTTTAGTTGCTACATTCCATCCTTCCACGTAATCGGTTCCTTCGGAGAAAGGACCTACCGTTCCAATCACGGTTATTTCAGGATACTTTTCCTTAACGGCATTATATATCAAGGTGAAACGTTCTTCAAAGACATCCGTTATGAGGTCTTCGTTTCCTATGCCAATGTATTTCAGGTTGAAAGGTTTTGGATGGCCAGCCTCGGCACGTACTTTTCCCCATTTGGTTTTAACGTCGCCATTTGCCCATTCAATCAGATCAAGAACATCTTGCACATAATCACCCATCTGACTCATAGGAATACCTCCCTGCTGGCCGTTACCCCCGCAAGAAGAGTTTTGACAAGGAACTCCCGCCGCAACCACTGGTACTGGTTCTGCACCTATATCTTCGCAGAACTGGAAATATTCGTAATAACCCAATCCCACTGTCTGGTGATAATTCCAGAGGTTCCGTTGGGGTTTGCGGGTTTCAACCGGGCCGACTGTATTTTTCCAGTGATATATGTTTCCCAATCCGTTACCGTGGGCAACACATCCTCCCGGGAAACGGACAAAACGGGGGTTCATATCGGCTAATACCTGGGCTAAATCCTGACGCAAGCCGTTACGACGTCCCTTAAATGTCTTTTGCGGGAACAATGAAATCATATCTAAAGCGATAGTTCCTGTGAATTCAGGAATGATTTCCAGTTTGGTATTAGCAACGGTTGCTTTGGATACTAACGTTATTTCCTGCTTCTTCCATTTTGCCGAAGAAGCATGAATGGATGATTCAGCACAGATATTGCCATTCTCATCGGCCAAACGAATGAGGAGTCTTCCACCTTTGCCGTCAAGTATCCGGCCAAACAAAGAGAAATCGTATTTATCCCCCTTTGTAAGAGGAATTCCATTGAAGCCCTCATTTACCAATGCTGAACCGGAACGATGTATCTCCAGTTTGGCATAGTGTTTATTGTTCGGATGAAGTGGAGCCACTGTATCAATGGTAAAACTGGCTTTAGCCCCTTGAAGTTTCCAGGCTTTATAATGATCCCATGTTTCATCACGACCCTGTTTATCGCTCAGATCGTACTCAAACCCCCGGTTTTGAATAAGTTCTGCATACAACCCGCCATCGGCAGCATAATTAATGTCTTCAAAAAATATTCCAATCAGGAGATCACTTATCGTTTTACTATCAGAAGCATCCACAGTAAGGGTGGCATTGACAGGTTCGAGAGAAGCAAAACGGACAGGATCTTCTTGGGTCGTCTCTCCGTAAAGTTTGCTTTTATAAGCAGCCAGTTGTTGCGCCTTGATTAGTTTATCTATAACATCCCAGGATACTTTATGGACAGTACCGGTATGAAAACCATCCCGAACATCCATTCCAATACGTTGATTCCAACGATGAGGAGTCACTCCCCGTTCAGCTGGCGTAAAGGTTTTAAAGTCTTTTGTAGTTGAATAGAATATTTCAGATTCTTCACCTGCTTTCAATTGCGGGTTGACTGTATTAACCCAGGTTACAAAATATCCCTTCTCTTTATCAGGAGCCACTTCGATTAACATGCAGTTCCCTTTTGGGGCTACATCCGGATAAGACTGACGATTCCAATTAACCAAATCAGCTGAAGAAGCATGAGCCAGCGTACCATCTTCTTCGTTCAATGTCCATACACAATGCCAAAGTTGGTCATTTCCTTTAAATACTATAGGCGAGATCATTCGTTTATCTCGTCCCCAGGCACCATAATCAGATTTCAGGAAACTATGTTCCGGACCAATAGAATACCAGGTTTCAGCATCCTGGCTCCAAGCAAAATGTAACCCGTTGTGGTTACGATTCTTCTCTGTAGCATAGGCAAAAATATAGGCTGAATCCGGTTCATTGCAAATGCCATGAAGGTGAGCGTGAAGGCAATCGCCTAATTGCAAAAGGAAGAGTAAAAACAGAATCAGAGATTTTTTCATACAGTATGATGTTAAAGTAATGTGTTAAAAAGTTTAGAAGATGATTTACGGGCACAAAAATACCCTTTTCCATCCGGCAAAAGGTCCAAATATGAATCATAAAAGGGCGATTATTTAATCAAAACGGATATTCAATCTCATTTTTTAGTAACACCAATCCCCGGTAAATCATTCAAGGTTATTTTTCCGTTTATAACTTTCATTCCCTTAAATAAATCATTGGATATTAAAAGGTTCCCATCCAGGTCGGCAAAATCCAGCCCAGGCGAAAGTTGTGCCGCAGCAGATACAGCACATGAACTCTCCACCATACAACCAATCATGACTTTCATATTCAAAGCCCGTGCCAGTGTGATCATTTTCCATGCTTCCCGCATTCCGGTACATTTCATCAGCTTGATGTTAATGCCTGAAAAGGCTTGACTGACGGCTATTACATCTTTGAGGCGTTGGATAGATTCATCTGCAAAAATGGGTAATGGACTTTGTTGAGTAATCCAGGCAATATCATCCAATTGCTTTTTAGGCATGGGTTGTTCTACCATTACCACTCCCTGTTCTTTCAACCAATGAATCATATCCAGTGCATACTGCTTGTCTGTCCATCCCTGATTGGCATCTACTGCAATCGGCAGATCAGATACAGCACGAATGGATTTAATCATCTCTGTATCGTTATCGCCACCTAACTTTACTTTCAGGATATTAAATTCGCCGGCTACTTCGAATGTCTTCTTGCGAACCATTTCGGCTGTATCAATACCAATGGTATAAGTTGTTGAGGGTGTGTTTTCTTTATCCAATCCCCATATCTTATACCAGGGAGCATTCAATAGTTTACCGACTAAATCATGTAATGCGATATCTACTAAAGCTTTGGCAGCAGTATTCTCCGGCATAACTTCATCAACATACTTCAGGATATCTTCCAGTTGAAAAGGATCATTGAATCTGTCCAGCTTTACTTTTTGGAGAAAACTGGTTACAGATTTGACATTTTCTCCCAGATAAGGTGGCATCGATGCTTCACCATATCCGATAATACCATCATATTCTATTTCAACCTGTACACCGGGAGTGGTGGTACGAGAATTAGTTGCAACTGTAAAAACATGTTTAAGCTGTAACTCATACGGTCGGAAACGTAATTTCAAAGTATTACCAAGCCCGGTTCTGTTTACGGAAAAGGATGGTATTCTTTCCACTGCTAATACATTGTCCAACATTAATCCTGAACCAATTGTAGTGAGTGCGGCGGTTTTAAGGAATTGCCTTCTATTTTGTTTCATATTTAAATAGGAAGATAGTCAAGGTATATAATATGGGTTGGTTTGGGTTGTATTAATTTCAGGTATCCGATTGATGGATGGTAATATACGGGTTGCAAATAATAACCGGTTCAGATTGAATTCATCGTATAATTGATCAGCCGGATGAAAGCTGCTGATACGGATATCTCCCTGCGCATGAATAAATTTCTGATTACCAATATAGATGCCCACATGAACCACCCGTTCTTTTCTTTCTGCAGTCGCTTTCCGTCCGAAGAAAATTAAATCTCCAGGCTCCAGGTTGGAATAATCCGCAGCCATATCAATGTGCAGACCTACATATGCTTGCTGAGAAGCATCCCGGGGCATAATAATATCATGCATATACAATACATTCCTCACAAATCCGCTACAGTCCATACCTTTGGATGAAGTACCAGCCCACAAATACGGAACCCCCAACAGTGATTTAGCCGTTTGAATGATGCTCATAGCATCTTGTTTCAGCGAAGTTCTCCATTCTTTTTCACGTTGTGCTATTTTTTCTGAAATATAAGCGATTCTTCCATCCGGATACATGATCTGGTAATATCCTCTTGCATCTCCCAGGTATTTAAACCTGTTACCAGCCACTACATCACTGACTGTCTGCGCTTTCTCGTTAAATAATTCATGTGTAAATCCATAATGAGAAGTCACGATTACTTTTTCTGTCTGATTCCATTGATTATATTCTTGCTTATTCATAGGCGCAATAGCCGCATTATGCACCCATCCGATATAATTATCAGGTGTCTGTATCTGATACCAATTTTGTTTTTGGAGAATTCTTACGGGCATCCCAAGTACTGCCTGGGTAACCATTTCAGAAGAAAAATCCGGTGCTGATCGTATATTACACACAGATAATCGTACTACACCATATATTTTCCCATCAAGTGCAATCTCATCCGGTAAAAGAGTCAAACTATCCCTTACTTGATACTCTTTTTCACTGATGCGATCCATTAAAAGCTGCTTAGCTTCTGGAGAGGTGGTATTCCCTTTCACTGTCAATTCTTTACCAGACAGTGTGTAAGTAACATCGTAAATACCTACCCGCTTATCCGGGATGTATTGTTGCCGAATTTCTTCTGAGATGCTTTCAACGGTAGCCAGCAAAGGATCAGCAATCTTATTAACTGAACCATTACAGGAAAAGAACAAAATAAAACCGGTCAAATAGAAAATGATCCTTTGCATCTGAATATTAAGTGTTTAATTTACAACAAAAACAAAGATAAAGAAATATTCCATTAAAAAACCGGACTTTCCTATTTTAATAACCTCAATCCAGATAAATAATCTTGATTTCCATCCGACCAAATACAACCGTAATTCGGTAAAAATGCAACTTTGTTTTGGGAGGAAATGCGCTTCCCTTTGAGAAAAAATGCAGTACCTTTCTAAATGAATTCTGTTTTATTTTATGCATTCTATTGCGCTGATTACATATTGAGCTATCACTTACTACCTTCATTTATTGCTGATAATCAATGTATTTCTGCTAGAACAAAGTCATTTAGGCATGAGACTTGTGTAACTTGTGTGCTACTAAAAAGCACAGAAGAAGTGAATTTAATTAATTTACAATCAGCACATTACATTGACATTATGTGACTAGTGTTACTTTTCTGCATAAATTCTTTAGGAGAAATTGAATCGTCGGGTTAAAAATAACCTATAAACCCCGCTAATCAAACAAAAAAGAAAACATTATCTTTGTTGCATGCTTAAAAGACGTGTATCGCAATATATAGAAAAAGAAAAACTATTTTCTTTGGAGGACAGAATTCTGGTTGCTCTCAGCGGAGGGGCCGACTCTGTTGCGTTATTACGCATCTTATTATCACTGGGATATAAGTGTAAAGCTGCACACTGTAACTTTCATCTTCGGGGAGAAGAATCTGACAGAGACGAAGTATTTGTACGCCAATTGTGTTCTCAACTAAAAACAGAACTACATATCATTCATTTTCAGACAAATGAATATGCAGAAAAGCAAAAAATTTCCATTGAAATGGCTGCCCGGGAACTGCGATATAACTGGTTTGCCGAATTAAAAGACAAGACGAATGCGAATGTTATTGCCGTGGCCCACCATCAGGATGATAGTGCAGAAACGATTCTGCTCAATCTCATTCGGGGTACAGGTATCAATGGTTTACGAGGTATTCGTCCCAAAAACGGGGATATCGTGCGTCCGCTTCTTTGTATCACCCGGAACGAAATAACCGATTACCTGCAATTTATCAACCAGGATTATATTACAGATAGCACCAACTTACAAGATGAATATATCCGTAACAAAATCCGGTTGAGACTAATACCGCTTATGGAAGAGATCAACCCCTCTGTTAAAGAAGGATTGACACATACCGGCAATCACCTCAATGAAGTGCAAAAAGTATACGAGAAAGCCATTGCTGAAAGCATTTCACGAGTCAGGACTTCGGATGGCATTCATATCGGCACATTACTAGCGGAAGTTTCGCCTCAGGCTGTATTATTTGAAATTTTATATCCACTTGGATTCAATTCGTCGCAAACGGATAACATTTTTCAGTCGCTAAACGGCCAACCAGGCAAACAATTTATCAGCAATCAGGGATGGAGAGTCATCAAAGACAGAGAATATCTTCTGATAAAAAGGAATACAGAGCCAGCCCTTAGCCCTTCCTATTCTTTGGAAATCCGGGAAGAGCTTTATACAACCGATTTCGTTATTCCCCGGGAAAAACATATCGCTTGTTTTGATGCTGATAAGATTAAAAATCCCCTGGAAATCCGTAAATGGAAACAGGGAGATGAATTTTACCCATTCGGAATGAAAGGAAAAAAGAAAGTAAGTGATTATTTAACCGACAAAAAATTTTCTATTCTCCAGAAAGAAAACCAATGGATTCTTTGTGAAGGGAAAAACATACTATGGATTATTGGCGAACGCACAGATAACCGGTACCGCATTGAATCAGATACGCAAAGAATCCTGATAATAAAACAATATTTTGAGTGAAAAAGAACAATTCTGAAGAATAACTGTTATAAAAGGGAAAGCAAAAATGATGTTAAGTGATAAAAAAAATAATGTTATATTATTAATAATCAAAATAAGTATTATCTTTGCAGCGTTGAAGCTCAGAGACAGTCCCTATGGGTCTCAAAGGTTTTAATTCGAACAACAAATCCCAGATTACATTTTAAGCATTTGATTTGCCCCGTCACTGACAGCTGTCTTTGCAATAACTATGTCCTAAAGCTTAATTTCCAAAGAAAAAAGAAAGAAATTAATTTAATAACTTACCTATTATACGTATGTATAACATTATTCAATTGAACGATAAAAATCTGTCGGAACTACAAAGTATTGCCAAAGATTTAGGAATCAAGAAACCGGAATCTTTCAAAAAAGAAGATTTGGTTTATAAAATCCTAGATGAACAGGCAATAGCTGGAGCAACCAAAAAAGTTGCAGCAGATAAAGTAAAAGAGGAAAAAAAGAAGCGTTCTCGCGTGAACGTAAAAAAAGAAGGCGATAAAGTGTACACAGCTTCGAAAAATGGCGAAGCCAACAAAACCGAAGAAACACCTGCCGTCGTTGCAAGCACACCCGCTACCCCAGAGGTTACTGAAAATGTAAACCCAAAAGTGGAAGAAGGAAAAGAGACCAAAGCAAAAAAGGAAACTAAAACTAAGCCCGCAACCAAAAAGAAAACAACCCGTAATACCAAAAAAGATGCTGAAGAAAACAAAGAAGCAGCTCCAAACAAGGTAAAAGAGGTAGCAGCAGCCAAAGTAAAAGAAGCCCCCGCCCCCAAAGAAGAAATTAAAGCTGAAACTGCGAAAGAAAAGCCGGTTAAAAGTAAAAGACCGGCAGCTAAGCCAGTTAAAGCAAAAAAAGAAGAAGAGCCAAAGGAAGAGAAGCCCGCAGCTATTATCGAAGAAAAAAAAGTAGAAGAAAAGAAAGAAGAATTACCACCCATGGAAATTGCAGCGATTGATGATTTTATCCCTATTGAGGATTTACCTTCTGAGAAAATAGCACTCCCTTCGGAACTGCTTGGTAAATTTGGTAAAGCAGAACCACCCGTTAAACCCGTTGAAAAGCCGCAGCCCACTCAACCCGTTCAACAACAACAGCCCACTCAACCCGTTCAGCAACAATCGCAACAACAGCCTCAGCATAATCAACGTGCCCGTGTTGTTCGTCCTGCTGAAAATAATAACAATAAGAATAACAATCAACAACGTAATCAGTCGAATCAATCCAATCAGGTTCATAAACCCGCTATGCCACAACATCATCCGGAAGAGGTGATGCCACAGCAGGCTCCCGAAAGAAAATCGATTGAAAAAGATAAACCCTACGAATTCGATAATATATTAACCGGTACAGGCGTACTGGAAATTATGCAAGACGGTTATGGTTTTCTCCGTTCTTCTGACTACAATTACCTGTCCTCACCGGATGATATATATGTATCTCAGTCGCAGATTAAATTATTCGGACTGAAAACCGGCGATGTAGTGGAAGGTGTAATTCGCCCGCCGAAAGAAGGTGAGAAATACTTCCCACTGGTAAAAGTATCTAAAATAAACGGACGTGATCCAGCTTTTGTAAGAGACAGAGTTCCTTTTGACCATCTCACTCCTCTTTTTCCGGATGAGAAATTCAGACTTTGCAAAAAAGGATATTCCGATTCTTTACCAGCAAGAGTAGTGGATTTGTTCTCTCCTATTGGTAAAGGTCAACGTGGTTTGATCGTAGCTCAACCCAAAACCGGTAAAACCATTTTAATGAAAGATATAGCCAACGCTATTGCTGCCAACCACCCGGAAGTATACATGATCATGTTATTGATTGACGAACGTCCGGAAGAAGTAACAGATATGGCACGCAGCGTAAATGCGGAGGTTATTGCTTCTACATTTGACGAACCTGCCGAACGTCACGTAAAAATTGCGGGTATTGTATTGGAAAAAGCAAAAAGGCTGGTAGAATGTGGGCATGATGTAGTCATCTTTCTCGATTCTATTACCCGTCTGGCACGTGCTTACAATACGGTTTCTCCAGCTTCAGGTAAAGTTCTATCCGGTGGTGTGGATGCAAACGCTTTGCATAAGCCCAAAAGATTCTTTGGTGCTGCCCGTAATATTGAAAACGGAGGCTCACTAACTATTCTGGCTACCGCACTGATTGATACCGGTTCAAAGATGGATGAAGTTATCTTCGAAGAATTTAAAGGTACCGGTAACATGGAATTACAGCTTGATCGGAACTTATCTAACAAACGTATCTTCCCGGCAGTTAATATTATTGCTTCAAGTACCCGTCGCGATGACTTGCTACAGGATAAACAAACATTGGATCGCATGTGGATATTACGTAAATATTTGTCCGATATGAACCCAATTGAAGCCATGGATTTTGTGAAAGATCGTTTGGAAAAAACAAAAGATAATGATGAATTCCTGATGAGCATGAACGGTTAAATCCTAAAAATCAGATAAAGAGAACGCGGAGAGAATAATTCTTTCTGCGTTTTTTTATGGCACAATACATCAACCTTTTAATTATTAAAAAGCCTGCGTAAATCCCTCTTTTGTTTATATTTCCCATGTTCTACAAGATATATTTATTCCAATTTTGTCTTCATCCTTTTTTTTACTTCAGGGTAATATTATTATTTTGTCTAAAATAAAAATATGTCATAATTACAATAAACGGTTCGTTTTTTCTTATTTTTGCACATTCATACAAACTTATAATGATATCAATGTAAACAATTAAATTCTAGGTGAAAAACATTCGAATACCTTTTATTTTCCTGACTGTATTATTGTTAACGCATTCAGTTTATCCAATAACAACAGATGACAAATTAAATCTGTTACGATCTTTATATGTACAAGGTATCACATACAATGATAAAGTTCCTGCTGACAGTGTAATTGCATGGGGAAAAGAATTGCTACTTGCGATTGATGAAAAAACCAACCTAAAGAATATTATTCATTAGAATTATTAACCATTAATGCTTATTGTACCCGGGGTGATATTAGTCTGGCAATTAATATGTCACGGTCTATGCTTGAAAAAGCTCAAAAAACAAATAATGTTTATCACATGGCATTTGCCCTGCAGGCTGCAGGAAGTATAGCATCCTATTCCAATATGCCAACCGAAGCAACAGAGAGTTATCTGGAAGCGCTCACTATATTTGAAAAAACAAATGAAACCGGCTCTTTCAAGAAATTACTTTTGATAAAACTGATCTATGCGCTATTTCAGGTAAATGAAACAGAAAAGGCCTCTGCTTATCTACAACAGGCAGATACTTTGATTGGAGAAAACGAATCGGATCCCCTTTATCCCTTCTTTACAATATATAAAGCTAACTTCTATACTGCTAGTAATCAACTGGAAGAAGCCCTATCATCCTTAGGAAAAGTACAATCTTTTATTAAAAAGATAAATAATAAGGAAGACCTATTGATTGTCTCTTACCATTATGCATTAGGAAGCTATTATGAGAAAGCTGGAAATTATAAAAAATCTCTTCATGAATATGAACAGATTCCTATTGAAACAGCCAGAAAACTAGATCCAAACAGATATACTATTTTAACCATAAGCAAAGCCAATGTTCTTGAAAAAATGGGAAGAGAAAAAGAGGCATGTTCATTATTACAGGAAATGAATGATATAAAAGATACTCTCAATATGCGGAGTTACAAACGTCAGATTAATAACTTACGTGCAAGTTACCGGGTAAACCAATGGGATATCGATAACCAGATTAAGAAAAATCAGATTAACCGCTGGATTATATTTTATAGTATCATTCTTCTGGCATTTCTTATTTTATTTATTTTCTATATTCTCAAAAGCAATAAACGGCTAGCCGAATCTAAGTTGAAAGAAGAAGAAGCCAAGAAAAACGCAGAAAAGTCGATACAATCAAAAAGTATGTTTATTTCAAATATGAGCCATGAAATTCGTACACCACTGAATGCATTAACCGGTTTTTCGACCCTACTCACAGAAGATACAATTGATAATGAAACCCATAAACAATGCCATGAGATTATTCAGCAGAATTCTCATTTACTACTCCAACTTATTAATGAAGTAATTGACCTTACCCACATAGAATTTGGTAATATGCAATTTTATCTCAAAGAAACAAATGCAGTTACCATTTGCAAAAATGTCGTAGAAATGGTACAAAGGACCACGCAAACATCTGCTGATATCTATTTCAAAACAAATTTAAACTCACTCCTACTTCATACCGACGAGGCACGCTTACAACAGGTTTTAATAAATATCCTTGTAAATGCCACTAAATTCACACCATCCGGCCAAATCATTCTAGAATTGACTCAAGGAAGAGATATAGCCTTATTTACTGTTTCAGACACCGGATGTGGAATTCCACAGGAAAAACAAGAGCAGATTTTCAATCGTTTTGAGAAACTGGATGAATTAAAACCTGGTACGGGACTGGGATTGTCCATCTGTCAGCTCATTATAAAACAAATAGGGGGAGAAATATGGATCGATTCTTCTTATAACAAAGGGACACGTTTTTGTTTTACACATCCTCTAAATATTCCACTCCGTAATCATGAGAACTAAGTTATTGATATATTTCATCTTACTGATTTGTTGTCCTGTAGCTATTTTCAGCCAGAACAATGCGAAACATTCTATAGATAGTTTGCATAAGATTATTGAATCAACTGCTCCAGGTGACAGTATACATCTTTCCGCCCTCTATCGGCTCACTTATCTTCACCAAAGCATGCCTAAAGGTATCAGGTATGCATTAGATTTACTAGATAAAGCACAAAAAGTAAACAGCAATAAATATATCTGTCAGGGTGCCTATCATGCCGCTATATATTATCAAAACTATGGAGTAATTGACAGCACCCGGTACTATGTTGAATTGCTGACCCCTCTAGCAGAAAAAGAACAAGATTGGGATACTTATTTCGGAGCTAAAAGATTAACTATAAATACATATCTTTTTGAAATGAAATTTGAACTGGCAATACACGAAGCACTCACTGCTGCAAAAAAAGCCAGAGAGAAAAATAATTTAAAAGGAATGATTATGATTAACATTCCCTTATCTACTGCTTATATAAATTCCCAACAGATTGAAGAAGGAGTAAATGTATTAAAAGAAGTATACCAATTCATCCGAAAACCCGACAAAACACTCAATACTCATAATCTGCTTTGTGCATTGATTCCTGCGTGTTGGTACGCACAAAAGGTTGATGAAATGTTAAACTATATCCATGAGTTGGAAGAAGCAATGGATTATTCCATAAAAAATCATATCATCCTTAAAGAGAGCTTAGTAAATGTTTTCATCTTAATAGATATATTTTATGCCCATTATTATATACATAAAGAACAATACAGCAAAGCCTACCATTATTTGCATAAGTTAAATGATTCCATTGAAAAAGGCAATTATCTGAGCTATAGATATTTATATCTTGATCTTGCTATCGAATATTATGATAAAATTAGAGATTATCCCAAAACACTCCTGCTTCTGGACGAACTAATTTCCAGACTTAATAATTCTTTCTTCACGAAAGAATACGTCAACCTATTGATTAAAAAAGCAGAAGTATTAGCAAAAAACGGACAATACCAGGAAGCTTTATTATTTTACAAAAAAGGTACACAGGCAAAAGATTCAATCACTCATAGTTTTTCTAACCTCCAGATGGAGCAAATCCTGGAAATCTACGATGGAAATCAGATCAAACTTGAACGTGAACGCTTGAAAGATAAACGAAACAGGACCATACTCATCCTTATTTCCATTAGTCTGATTTTTATTTTATTCGTGGTAATCCGTATGCTCTTTGTTCGGAACAAATTAAAAACTGCTGAGCAACAAATGAGAAAAGCTGCCAAGATAGCAGAAGAGATGAATGAAATAAAGAACCGTTTTTTATCCAATTTGAGCTATAGTATTCGCACTCCTCTAAATTGTGTAGTAGGTTTTTCAGAACTCATGGCAGATGATCCAGCAATGAAAGAAAATCAACGCAAAGAATATGCTACAATTATCCAGCAAAAATCAGAAGAACTAATGCGAATGGTAAACGATGTACTCGATTTATCAAGGCTGGAAGCTGGAATGATGAAATTTAATATCCAGCAATACAATGCCATAACCCTCTGTAGAGAAGCTATATTTATGGCCAACTGTCAGACTTCAAAAAAAATAAATATCCACTTTGAAGTACAGGAACAGATTTTACCTGTCGTAACAGATATATCACGTTTTACACAAACACTCGTAAATTTACTGATTTGCCCGGATAATTACCCGGGTGAAATTCCGGTGAACATTACATTTACAGTTAGTAAAAACAAAAAGAATGTACAAATCAGAATAAAAGGCAGTCCTTTAGCTAATCCTAACTTCTCCAGCGAGGAAATGGGTATAAAAAATGAAATCAATAAACTCTTTTTCCACCAATTTAAAGGATCCTACCAGACAAAAACAGAGGGTGGAAAAGAGATTATACTTCTCACCTACCCGCTCAGTACATAAATTAAGCTCCCTTTGGATGTAAGTTTTCAGGGATTTTCGTACATTTGCGTCCCTAAACTGCTAAATTAATAAGATCAAGATATGTTCGACAATTTAAGTGAAAGGCTCGAAAGGTCTTTTAAAATTCTGAAAGGTGAAGGAAAAATCACCGAAATCAATGTGGCTGAGACGCTGAAAGACGTGCGTAAAGCTTTACTAGATGCCGACGTAAACTATAAAGTTGCTAAAAACTTTACGGATAGGGTTAAGGAAAAAGCATTGGGCCAGAATGTACTTACCGCAGTAAAACCTAGCCAGTTAATGGTTAAAATCGTTCACGATGAATTAACAGAACTCATGGGAGGTGAAACGGCGGAGATTACATTGGAAGGTAAGCCCGCTGTTATCCTGATGTCTGGCCTTCAGGGGTCAGGTAAAACCACCTTTTCAGGTAAACTGGCCAGGATGCTGAAAACCAAAAAGAATAGAAAACCTTTATTGGTTGCTGCTGACGTTTATCGTCCTGCCGCTATTGAACAGTTACGGGTGCTTTCAGAACAAATCGGAGTTCCGATGTATAGCGAACCGGAAAGTAAAAATCCAGTAACCATAGCTGAAAATGCTATCAAAGAAGCCAAAGCTAAGGGTTACGACCTGGTTATTGTCGATACGGCCGGTCGACTTGCGGTAGATGAACAAATGATGAATGAGATTGCCGCTATTAAAGAGGCAATTCAACCGGATGAAATCTTATTTGTTGTTGATTCCATGACCGGACAGGATGCAGTTAATACTGCCAAAGAATTCAACGACCGTCTCGATTTCGACGGCGTTGTTCTGACAAAACTGGATGGTGATACTCGTGGAGGTGCAGCTCTTTCTATTCGTTCAGTAGTAAATAAGCCTATCAAGTTTGTGGGTACAGGTGAGAAACTCGATGCAATCGACCAATTCCACCCTTCACGTATGGCCGACCGTATTCTGGGAATGGGTGATATTGTATCTCTTGTAGAACGTGCTCAGGAGCAATACGACGAAGAAGAAGCCAAACGCCTGCAAAAGAAGATTGCCAAAAATCAATTTGACTTTAACGATTTCCTGGGACAGATTGCCCAGATCAAAAAGATGGGTAACCTGAAAGACCTAGCTTCCATGATTCCCGGAGTTGGTAAAGCGATCAAAGATATCGATCTGGACGATGATGCTTTCAAAAGTATTGAAGCCATTATTCACTCTATGACTCCGGAAGAGCGGTCCAACCCAGCTTTACTAAACGGTTCACGCAGAAGCCGCATTGCGAAAGGAAGCGGAACCAGCATACAGGAAGTAAACCGTTTGCTGAAACAATTTGACCAGACTCGTAAAATGATGAAGATGGTGACTACCAGCAAAATGGGTAAACTCATGCCAAAAGGGAAAAGATAACTACTACCAAAAAACTTCAACAATACAAATGGAAGATAATAGGTATAAAATCATCGACGGAAAAGCTATTTCCGAATTGGTGAAGCAGGAAATCGCTGCTGAAGTTACTGAAATTGTAGCAAAAGGCGGTAAACGTCCGCACTTGGCCGCTATTCTTGTGGGTCATGATGGAGGAAGTGAAACTTACGTAGCAGCCAAAGTGAAAGCTTGTGAAGTTTGCGGTTTTAAATCTTCTCTGATACGTTACGAAGAGGATGTTACTGAAGAAGTATTACTAAACAAGGTACAGGATCTAAATAATGACCTCGATATTGATGGATTTATTGTACAGCTTCCTTTACCTAAACACATTTCTGAACAGAAAGTCATTGAGACAATTGATTATCGGAAAGATGTGGATGGTTTTCACCCCATCAATGTAGGGCGTATGTCAATCGGATTACCTTGTTATGTTTCTGCCACTCCGAATGGTATTCTTGAACTTTTAAAACGATATCAGATTGAAACTTCCGGAAGAAAATGTGTTATATTAGGACGTAGTAACATCGTCGGAAAACCTATGGCTATGTTGATGATGCAGAAAGCTTATCCGGGTGACGCTACAGTTACCGTCTGTCATAGCCGTTCGAAAGATCTCGTCAAAGAGTGTCAGGAAGCTGATATTATTATTGCTGCTTTAGGACAGCCCAATTTTGTGACAGCCGAAATGGTGAAAGATGGAGCCGTAGTAATTGATGTAGGTACTACACGCCTACCATCTGATAAAACAAAATCAGGTTTTAAATTAACCGGTGATGTTTTATTCGAAGAAGTTGCTCCTAAATGTTCCTATATAACTCCTGTTCCAGGTGGTGTGGGGCCCATGACTATTGTATCTTTAATGAAAAACACCCTACTGGCCGGAAAAAAAGAAATATATAAGTGAGATATTTAATGATCGGATGTATTTGGCTATTTTTCTTATCCTGCGGCAATACATCCCCAAGCAAAGTTGCGGAACAAGATTCTTTACGCATTGATAGCATAACAACCCACAAAATCACTTTATTATTTGCGGGAGACCTAATGCAACATATCACACAGATTCATGCTGCCAAGACGAAAGACGGGTACGATTATTCCACGTATTTCAAATACATAAAGGATGAAATACAAAAAGCAGATCTGGCTATAGCTAACCTTGAAGTTACTCTGGGAGGAAAACCATATACAGGTTATCCTACTTTTAGTGCTCCGGATGAATATCTTTTTGCCATTAAAGATGCTGGATTTGATGTATTGATAACAGCCAACAATCACATACTGGATAAAGGTAAAAAGGGGTTGGAACGCACCACCCTTATGCTCGATTCTTTTCAGATCTATCATGCCGGTAGTTATAGTGATTCTTTGGAAAGAGTTCAGCGATATCCTCTTTTAATTGAAAAGAATGGTTTCCGGATTTCTTTCCTAAATTACACGTATGGTACGAATGGGCTTGAGCCAACCAAACCAAATATAGTCAACTACATGGATAAAGAAACGATGGCAAAGGATATTCTTACAGCCAAATCACAACAGCCAGATGTAATCATAGCCTGTATGCATTGGGGTGACGAATATGTATCTTTACCCAATAAGGAACAAAAAGAGTGGGCTGACTGGTTATTTTCACAAGGGGTTACTCATATAATCGGGTCCCATCCGCATGTAGTCCAGCCATTGGAGATGCGAATTGATTCTATAACGGGTAATCAAAATATTCTGGTATATTCTTTAGGAAATTTTATTTCCAATATGCACAGAAGGAAAACTGATGGAGGAATTCTTTTTAAAATGGAACTCACCAAAACTAATCTCATATATGTAAGCGATTGCGGATATAGTTTGGTCTGGACAGCGCGCAAAGAAGGTAAAAGAAAGAATCGCACACTGATTCCAGTTAACTTTCCTGCTGATTCTTTATCAAAGAAAGAATATGACGCGATGGAAGTCTTCATCAAAGATACACGTGCTCTATTCAAAAAGCATCACAAAGGAATTGGGGAATATACTTTTTACTAAAAATATTTCTGATAAATTTGCAATATAAAAGATTATATATATCTTTGCACCGCATTAGAAAAGAACATGGTGGTCGTAGCTCAGCTGGTTAGAGCGTCGGATTGTGGTTCCGAAGGTCGTGGGTTCGAGCCCCATCTTCCACCCCCACCAAAAACACTAGGCTTCAGATAATAAATTATCTGGAGCCTTTTTATTTTTCAACCTTTTGTTTTAAATTGCACATCAAAATAAAGACACAACAACTCAGAGGTTTGATCAAAAAAACAATAAGATATGAATAAGGCTTCTGTTTCTATACCCATTAAAAAAATACTTACCCGGACGGGTATAGTTATTGTTTTTGTTTTCCTATTATTCTTTCTTATTGCTGGTATTTTACTAAAAGTTATTGTCACCCCTCAAAAAATCACCCCTGTCATTTTGGGGCTAACTCGCGATTATATAAATGCACAAGTTAATTGTGAATCTATTGATATTACTTATTTCAGCACATTTCCCAATCTGGGTGTTAAGCTGGAAAATGGAAGTATCATTCATTATCCGGAAACTTTTAATGATACTAGTAATATCCAGGTCAATAACTCACAAGATACATTAATTACTTTTCAAAAATCCATTGTTTCTATCAACCCGATTGATTTTCTTTTTAATCAAAAAGTAGTTGTCCGCCAATTGGAAATTGAAAACTCCAATATCTATGCATTCGTGGACAAGGATGGTAAAGCTAATTGGGATATTTTTATTTCTTCTGAACAAGAAAAAGAGAAAGAAAAAACGTCCGAAATGCCGGAACTAAATATTAATAATATAAGGTTCAAGAATATTCAAATCACCTACGATGATCAGCAACAAGATGTATTTGTCTTGGCCGACAGCCTTCAGGTAAGATTAAATGGAAATCTATCACAAGAGCAGGCAAACCTGGATCTGAGACTCCGGACAGCAGGCATAACTTCCTACTTTAAAGGTAAAAGATACTGTAATAGTCTTCCTCTTAGAATTAATACACAATTAATGAATGACAAGGTAGCAGGAAAATTGACTGTAGAAAAAGGAAACATTACCGTAGGGGTTCTGAAATTAAAATCAGTCGGCACATTGAAAAGGACTGAAACACCGAGGATTGCAGACGTAGATATGGAATTTAGTCTGAATACCTCCTCTTTATCCGAGTTATTAGGAATGATTCCCCACCATATTTCAGATATTCCATCTAAATTTCACGGACATGGAAAAATCAGTTCCAAGGGAAAGATTACAGGACAATTAGGTAAAGATATTTATCCTATCATTAACTGGTCTTTTCAAGTGGATAATGGAACTTTCTATGCAGCCTCTCATCCAGATCAACCTCTCATTGAAAGAATAGAAACTGATTTCAAAACTGTTCTGGATTTCTCCGGTAAGCAGAAATCATCTATTCAACTTAACAACTTATTCCTGCAACAGGAAGCATCCACGCTCATTCTGAAAGGGACTTTCGATAATATATTGAAGAAACCAGCGATAAGGGCACAAGCCAAAGCGGATATAAATTTCAGTCAATTAACTCAAAAATTGGCTCTTACAGATAGTATGCAAATGGGAGGACAAATAAATTTTGATCTTTCAGCCAACTGTTTATTAGACGATATTTTAACCTCCAATCTGGGGAAAATTGATATTAACGGTGATGCAAGTATTAAAAATGTATTTTTAAATTATCCTGCAGAAAATCTTTTTTTATATGCTCCTCTGGCACTAATGGAATTTGGAAGCAATACAGAAGATAGCATTAGAGGCAAACTTATCGAAAGTCTGTTCCGGGGAAACATTCGGATGGACAGTATCAGTCTCAACTGGAAAGAAGAACTTGCGTTAAATCTGGGTAACCTTTCAGCCCGGTTCAGAACTTCGGAGGTAAAGGATACCAGCCAAATAGCATTGGTTACCACCATGGCGAGAGCTAAAAATATCCGGTTAAATATGGGGGATTCGGTACGCATCAGAGCGTTTAAAACAAATGCAGCAATCCGCTTGCATCCACAAAAAGATAATACGGCTTTACCCGAGATAAATGCTCATGTTTCTTTAGATACCTTACGCGGCGTGTTTTACACTATTGGCGGACGAGTACATCAAGCTAAGCTGAACCTAAAAATAAATAAAAGGCAATCACAACATCAACAAACTTCAGGTTTTATAAGAAGAGATACTACGCTTACTCAAGCAGAACGAGATTCTATACGAAGAAACCGAACCAACTCACAAACGAATGTTTCTTTCCGCTTAGAATCCCAAGATTCCCGAAAACTGTTGCGTAACTGGGAAGCATCCGGTTCTTTCGGTTCTAAGAATGTTAGTTTAAGAACTCCTTATTTCCCGCTCCCACTACGAATGTCGGAATCTGATCTTAATTTTACCAGTAACTCGCTCTCGCTCAAGAAAGCCAATCTGCAAATCGGAAACTCTCATTTGATCCTTAAAGGAGAGATAGAAGGAATTCGCAGGGCTTTGTTATTTAATGGAAAGATAGCAGCAAAACTTACTTTAGAAGCAGATTCCATTGATTTCAATGAGTTAATAAAAGCAGCTGTGGCGGGTTCTGATTTTACTCAAAAAAGCCTTCCGGAAAAAGATTCAATAGCACAGTATGTATTGGATGAAAGTAATGATACCACTCAAAATCTGGATAGTATCCAGTCCGGAATTTTTGTTATTCCCCGAAATCTGGATATTGAATTTAATTCGAAAATAAAACATGCCAGATATACTGATTTATTGTTTGATAATATTCAGGGAAGAATTATACTGAAAGACCAGGCTATTCATCTACAGCGTATAATGGTGGGATCTAAGATAGGGAATGCTACCATGACGCTGGTTTATAAAGCCCCTGATGCTAAAGGGGCTCATTTAGGAATGGACATGAAAATGGAAAATATAAACCTGAAAGAACTGATAAGTGCTTTTCCGGTAATAGAGTCATTAACACCGATGCTTCGTTCTTTTGAAGGAGTGGTCGATTGTGACATGACTGCCCTCACTGAACTCGATTCTTTAATGAATGTGCAACTTCCTATGACAACTGCATCCTGTCATCTGGAAGGTATAAACATGGTATTATTAGACGGGGAAACTTTTTCAGAAATATCCAACACACTTATGTTCAAAAAAAAGAGCCGGAATATAATTGACAGTCTTTCCGTGGAAATGATTATGGAAGATGAGAAGCTCATGATATTTCCCTTCCAACTTTCCATGGACAGATATAAAGTAGCAGTAGGAGGTATACAAAACCTGGATATGACTTTCGATTATCATATAACTGTATTAAAATCACCGATTCCTTTTAAACTGGGATTAAATATAACCGGAAACCCGGATAAAATGAAGATACGACTTGCTAAGCCCAAATATAAAGATATATTTACTGTGGCCAGAGAACAACAATTGGATAACACTACTATCAATATACGAAAAGAAATGGAAAATAAACTTCGAAGGAGTATTCTGGAGATTTTAGGTTCGCCACTCACCCGTCCGGTAGTACGTCCAAGTATCTCTCTGCCGGATAGTCTGAAACGAGCTTACTTCCAGTTGGATACAACTAAGGTAGAAATTGAAGAGCCCCTTGAAACCAAGCCGCAAAGTAACGCTGTTTTTTAAAAACATTCAATACCTTGATTTGTTAATATACAATAATTAAATTTTTAAATTATGATGAACGATATTTTAGATTTGATAAAAAAAAACAGTAGGTAACTCAGTTACTACTACGAATCAAGTGCCAGAAGAGAAAAAGGCTGAAACAGTTAACACTGTGACAAATGCTGTAACGGACGGATTGAAAAACAATTTCACCATGGATAATATTCTTAATATTAAAAATCTTTTCAAAAAAGAAACTCCTGTTGAAAATAATCCGATTACGAATAATATTCAAGGAACCGTTACGAGTTCGCTTATGGAAAAAATAGGTTTGTCTCCACAAGTGGCTGCACTACTTTCTTCAACTGTAGTTCCTTTGGTTTTAAAGTCTCTTTCCGGTAAAGTTAATGATCCGAATGAAAAAGGATTTAATATAGAATCTTTAATCGGTATGTTTTCCGGAAGTGGAAACAGTGGTAATTTAATGGGATCTTTAGGAAAATTATTCGGTTAATCCTCCATTCAATTCCTTTATGAATATGAATAATAAGTTCAAGAAAATAAGAAATTTCACGATAGTGATACTATTACTGGGATTGATCCTTTTTATAGGAATCCGTTATTATTATCCCTATGGCGAGGGAGTAAAGAGTGGACAATTAAATTTTGTCGTTCATAAAGGAATTATTTTTAAAACATACGAAGGAAAACTAATTCAGAGTGGATTTTGGTCAGATAAACCGGGCGGAATTCAATCGAATGAATTCAACTTTTCCATAGCAGATTCCCAAATTGCAGATTCTTTAATGAAAGCCGGAGGCAAAATTGTGGATTTACATTATAAAGAATACTTTGGAGCATTGCCCTGGAGAGGATATTCCCGATATATTGTGGATGAAATCATAAACATTTCTTCTTCAGAATCTCCCCCATCCCGACTTCCGGTAATGAATTTTGAATAAAAAATTTCCCCCTCTTTTGATCTCATCCAGGAAAAGATAATCTCAGAGGGGGAGATTTTATATTCTTAAAAACTTGAAAATTCTATTTGAGCGGAGTCATAATAAAGCTAAATTCATAATCTCCATGTGGTAGACGATAAGGAGCTAAAGGAAGTGCTCCCCAACTGTTTATACAACCTAATCCCATCTGGGCTTTATCAATACACAGATTCGTATAGTCTACCGGGGTTACTTCCGACCAGTGACTTTGCTTCTTCGATTTACCTTCATCCATGGATTCGATTGAATAGTTCAATGCAGAAGCCGAAAAGGGTGCTTCTGAAACAAACTGAAGCCCGGCACCTCCGGTATTAACCAGGTTCCACCAGCGGATATCCGTTTTAGTTCCGGTTTCTTGCGGACGAATATAGGAATAATGTTGTTCAGATACTTTCTGTGTGTATTTACCAATAAAAGTACAGTGATTGCGATCGGAATAGTTTTCAATGGGACCACGTCCATAATATTCAATTCTATCATAAGATACAGGCATTTGCATCTGCATACCGAAACGGAACATATCCGATACCCCCGCGCCTTTAGAAGCAGTCATTTTCTGGGTTACTTTCACTGCACCTTCATTGTTGATCATATACGTAAGGGACAGTTTCGCTGAGACAGTAGGCATCTCATATTCTGCCCGAACAATCACCTGATTATCCGTTTGTTCATTTTTCAGGGAAGTGAGTTTCATTTCCGGATTCAACCATGTGCGGTATTTGTTTTGCAGATTAGCTCCCATATCATTATCTGTTGGGGCACGCCAGAAGTTAGGAGTTAATCTTCCACCGTCTTTTAGCAAATCATGACCAGCAACCTGATATTTACACAGAAATCCGTCTCTTTTACAAAAGTCAAGTTCAAAATTTTCTCCTTTTATAATAAGATAATTATGGTCGTTCTCTCTCACAACAGGAGCAATTACTTCAACATTACTTTTTACCTGATTATTTAGCTTTAGTCCTGGAGCCTTGTATGAATTCAAAACCAGCTGGGCAGTAGCTACTGTATGTCCTGCTGGTAACAATGTTTCGGCAGCTTTTAATTTATAAGCAACATTCAATAGAAATTCTTTATCAGTATGAATGTTTTCTGTATAAACATTTAAATTTATTTTTCTCGTTTGTTGAGGAGCAATGTTCAGGTCATTCACAATTCCGGTTAAATAAATATCTCCATCAACCAGCACCTGCCACTCCAGATAATAAGCTGAAAGATCCCGGAAAAAGTTTTCATTGTAAACATTGATTTCTCCTTTCTTTATATCAGCCGGAGTTGTCCAGATCGACTGATAGAAATAACCCACTTCATACATGTGTGGATTGGGTACTCGATCGGGACTGATTAAACCATTGTCGCAAAAGTTTTGATCAGAAGCATCATAGCAGTTAAAATCTCCTCCGTAGCCATAAATCTCAATACCATCTTTATTTTTCCAACGGATAGACTGATCAACAAAATCCCAGATAAATCCACCCTGGTAGGAAGGATATTTACGGATCAAATCCCAGTATTCTTTAAAACCTCCCATCGAATTACCCATTGCGTGTGCATATTCACACTGAATTAAAGGTACTCGTGGATTGTTCTCCAAGTATTTTATATTACCTTCATAGGTCTGGTACATCGGACAGTAAACATCTGTTACCTCTGCTTTATAATCCTGCTCGTACTGCACCGGACGTGTCTTATCTTCCTTCCGAATCCAGTCAAAACAAGCTAAGAAGTTCGGACCAAACCCTGCTTCATTGCCTAAGGACCAGAAAATAATTGAAGGATGGTTATAACTACGCTGCACATTGCGTTGATTCCGTTCCAGATGCGCTTTAGCATAAGAGGCATTCTTAGCAAGGGTTTTTTCTCCATATCCCATACCATGCGATTCGATGTTTGCCTCTGCAACCACGTATAAACCATAAATGTCACACAAATCATACCACAGGTTATTATCCGGATAATGGCAGGTACGAACCGCATTGACATTGAACTGCTTCATTACCATAATATCCTGAATCATCCGTTCACGAGATACTACATATCCCCCATCCGGATCCATTTCATGTCTGTTCACTCCTTTAAATAATACAGGTTGTCCGTTGACCAGAATCTGAGCATTTTTCATCTCAATTTTGCGGAAGCCAACTTTCTGTGGAATTACTTCTAACACTTTATTACCACTTTTTAAGGTGGCTGTCAGAAAATAAAGGTTAGGGACCTCAGCACTCCATTTCGCCGGATTAGTAACTTGCATTTGGGTACTAAGTTTACCCGATCCTTTCACTTCGGCATTTGCTACTGACTTCCCTGTAATATCTTTCAGTTCCAGTTCTACTGTGGCATTTCCTTTTAATTGCAGGTCAATGGCCAGTGTTCCGTCTTTGTATTGTGCATCTAGATCCGGAGTCAGCCGGATGTCCTGAATGTATGTTTTATTACGGGTGTACAAATAACAATCACGTCCTACACCGGAGAAACGGAAAAAATCCTGATCCTCCAGATAAGTTCCATCACACCAACGAAACACCTGAAAAGCAATCAGGTTTTTGCCTGGTTTCAGGTAACTGGTCAGATTAAATTCGGCTTCCAGCTTGCTGTCTTCACTGTAGCCAACATATTTACCATTCACCCATAGAAACATATTGGATGTTACCGAACCGAAATGAGCAAAAATCTCTTTACCGTTCCAGTCCGTCGGAATAACAATTTCTTTCCGATAAGAACCCACATGATTGTCTTCAACAGGTATTTCTGGAGGATTATTTTTAAACTGATTTCTCCATGCATAGCCAATATTTACATAAATCGGATCACCGTACCCATTGAGTTCCCACATAGCAGGCACTTGTAAATTATTCCATCCTTTATCATCAAAGTTTAATTGATAGAAGGTTTGAGGACGCTGATCAGAATTTTGTACCCAGTTGAACTTCCATGTACCGTTTAAAGTCATAAAGTTTGCCGATAACTCTTTTTCTCCTTTAGACGCCAGTTCCGATGACTCATAAGCGAAATAGTTGGTGTGCATCGGTGCTCTGTTTACTGCATTTACTTCAGGATTTTTCCATTCATTTTTTTGTGCCTCTGCAGAAAGTCCGAATAGAGCCAAACCCAGAATAAGAAATTGTTTCTTCATGGTTAAATTATTAAGTTAGATTAGAATTAAAAAATGCTTGGGGCGAATATACGGAGAAAAGCTGATGAAAAAGGTATAAAAAAAGATCAAAAACGTTGAAATAACAATCAAAAAAACAGTCAAAGACAAGAAATCAAATTCAGATACAAAAGTCTTTGACTGTTGTAACTCAAGCTTGTTTTAAACTTCCTTATTAAAAGATGAAATAAGTAAGACTTAACGTATAACCTGTATTAAAACTTCGTGTTTTGTATGGATAGGATGTGGCACTATTTGTATCATACCAATAAGAAAGATTTGCTCTTGCCGATAAACGTACCTGAGGAGAGAAATAATAATAAGTCGTGAAACGTAAATGTGTAATCCAATAGCGAGAGTATCTATCATCGTGATCATCCCATTTTGTTTTATTCCAAAGAAAATTTTCCGATAATCCCAAATTCAAACTTGTGCGTGAATTAGGGTAATAACCAATAATATATTGAGCACTTGCGGAAGCCTCAAAAGATTCAATATCAGTATTGTATTTGTCGTAATCTTCCGGCGTATACGTACCATCAGTGGTAGTATACCCCCCCTTAATGTCTGCATATACAGATTGTTGCCAGTATAAACTCAATGGTTTTTCATAATTAAATGAGAATGTTGCATTTAAATTATAAGATTCACTTTTCGTTTTAGAAGAGCTTTTACTCCTTTCATTAATAAATCCAGGAGCAAGTAAACCTTTAAAGTCCATCCCATTATACCTCTTAAAAACATCTCCATAAAGCCAATAATCATAAAGTGTGGTAAAATACTTAGCATTCGAACTGGTTATATAATTGTTTGAGATAAAAAAAGAGTCAATCTGGCTAATCTCATATTCCAAGTGTTTACGACTATCCAAAAAACGTTTATTTTTAACCTTCGCCATCAATTGGGCTAACTCCAACATTTTAGGATTAGAAATATCTTCTACTAATACTCCTTTTTTCTGTAGATTCTGTGCCACATAAATTGCTTGTCGCATTTCAGTGATATCTTCAATACGCCCAATTCCTACCCCCACAGGAACTTCTAATTTGAAAGATGTATTATAATACGTATTTTCATCGCTGAGGTTTCTTTCATAATTGAGGCTGGCTACTCCATCAAGTTCAAAAAATATATTATTTTTGTAAAACCTATTTTTGGTATCATAAGATATTTTCGGAACAAAATATTTAGTTTTTTCAGCATCTCTTTTTGAATAATCCATATTGAAATAGACATTTGCTGTGGTTTCGCCTATATACTTTCGTGTATTCTTATAATAGGTAAATGTTGTGTTCATATTTCCGCCAAAAGAAGTATTTTTCTCTCTTTCTTGATCCTCAATCTTTTGATTCGAATATGATCCTGAACCATAAAGTTCAAGTTCCAATGTTTTTCGTGTTATATCCGGAAGGATAAATTGCTTTAACAAAGATTCATCATAATTCTGCGCTTGTACGGGTGATATATCCACAAAACCAGATAAAGTCGCCATCACTGTAAAATAGAATAATTTTGTCTTCATAAATATTAATAGTTTGTTACATTTGCAAACATATCAATATTAACTTAAAAACAATATAAAAAATCCCTATATTCTGATAGGGTAAATCCTAGTTGAATGTAGGGATTTTAATTTATAACTTCAATCTATTTCTTTTTATTTGGTTTTACATAAATAATAAACCGCATAGACTGGTCATAGGTTAAATAATTCCATATCCAGTCAAATAAGACTGTCAATTTATTACGCACACCAAGTATAGAACGCAAATGTACTAGCATCCAGACCATCCAAGCAATAAATCCATGTAACCGGAGGCTCTTTATATCTGCTACCGCTTTATTTCTACCAATAGTCGCCAAAGTACCCTGATTAAAATATTTAAATGGTTTTAAGGCCTCTCCTTTCTCGAGTTTTTTTAGATTGGAGGCCAGGAGTTTTCCTTGTTGTATGGCCACCGGTGCTACCTGAGGATGTCCTTTTGGATAAGACTTTTCATATTGCAGACAAAGGTCACCAAGAACAAAAATATTGGAGCTGTTTTGCAATTGGTTGTATTCATTCACTAATAATCTGCCTGCATGGCCTACTACTTCATCCGGTAATCCCTCAAAATGTTGGGAAGCTACTCCACTTACCCATACCAGCGTTTTTGTAGCAATAAAGGATTCATCGTCCATTATTACCTTATTATCTTTATAAGCAGTTACTCTTTTATTTAAAATAACATTGACTCCCATTTTCTTGAGAGCCTTCAATGCATTGGCAGAAGATTCTTCTGATAAATTTCCCAGAACTTTATTTGATCCTTCAATTAAATAAATATTCAGGTTATTTTTTTTCAGGTCAGGATAATCCTTAGGAATAATATAACGCCTCATTTCGGATAGTGCCCCAGCTATCTCCACGCCGGTAGCACCTGCTCCTACAATAACAATATTTAGCAATTCTTTTCTTGTTTCAACATCACTGCAGTCAAGTGCTTTTTCCAAATTAGTCAAAAGAGTATTCTTCAATTCCAGAGCCTCTTCCACGGTTTTCATAGGGAGGGCCTGCTCTTCAATTTCCTTATTTCCAAAGAAATTAGTCGTAGTACCCGCCGCCAACACCAGGTAATCATAACCGATATTACCAATAGATGTTTTTATCTGGTTGGATTTCGAATCAATTTCCTTCACATCAGCCAGTCGGAAATAAAAATTCTTTTTCTTATGAAAATGCTTTCTGAAAGGAAAAGAGATGGAACCTTGTTCCAAACCGGAAGAAGCTACCTGGTATAATAAGGGCTGAAATTGATGGTAATTGTTTCGGTCTACCAAAACAATCTGAAAGTATTTACTATCCAGCTTGTTTATCAACGTTAGTCCTCCGAAACCTCCTCCGACAACTACAATACGCTTTTTATTTGACTTTGGTATCTGAACATCCATACATTTTACTTTTTAGGATTTAAATACTCCGGATGCCGCTCCAGCCACTTTACAGCATAAGAACAAGTTGCCTGACACCTCAAGTCATTGTCAAGTGCATACTGATAAGCTGCTTTGGTTAAAGCGGCAGCTACTCCCCTACCACCAATGGATGTAGGCACATAAGTGTGAATTATATCCAAGTAATCATCAAAACGCCTGTAAACCACAGATGCTGTTTCTCCGTCTAATTCGGCAACAAACATATTTTCTTCCGGCACGTGTTTAATATCCATACTCTATTTTTTTAACTTTATTGATATAACAAACGAAGACTCTCTTTGGATTTCAGAAACTGTTTTGATTTCTGAAAAAGCTTAAAAGTTATTATTCTTACTTCTATAATGTTTTTTCATTTCGTAATATAACCAGAATCTCTTAACTTTGCTGATATAGCAAAAAAATAAGGGATTATGACCAAAAAAAGACTCAATATATTATCAATTTTAACAGGTGCTGTTCTTTTGGGAAGTACCCCGTTTCTGTTAAGTTCTGATAAAGTGGACGAATACAGGCACCACACTACTACCAAATCCGAAGTTCCCTATATGGTTACTTCGCCTTCTATTCCGGAACAGGTCACATTTGCCGGGCAGGATATTGATTTGACCCGTTATGACCGTCGTGAACGAATGGACCGTGAACAGATGGCATTTACCTATATGCACTCAACCACTCTTTTAATGATAAAAAGAGCCAACCGCTTTTTTCCCGTAATTGAACCAATCCTGGCTGCCAATGGCATACACGATGATTTTAAATACCTGATGGTTATTGAAAGTAACCTGAACCCCATTGCCCGCTCTTCAGCCGGTGCTGCTGGTATGTGGCAATTTATGCAGGCTACCGGTAAAGAGCATGGACTGGAAGTAAATACCAATGTAGATGAACGGTACAATATATTGAAAGCTACAGTTGCTGCATGTAAATATCTGAAAGAATCGTATGACCGATACGGTGACTGGATAACTGTAGCAGCAGCTTACAACGCTGGTAACGGAAGAATCTCGGGCGAACTGAGAAAACAATTGGTTGACAATGCTATGGACCTTTGGCTGGTAGAGGAAACTTCTCGTTATATGTTTCGTATACTGGCTGCCAAACAAGTATTTGAAAATCCCAAGCGCTTTGGCTTTTTATTAAAGGAAGAGCAACTATATCCACCTTTATATTATAAACAGGTAGCTGTGGATAGTGGCATTGAAGACCTGGCACTTTTTGCACAACAACAAGGCATTACATACGCTCAGCTAAAAGATGCTAACCCCTGGTTGAGGGGAACATCCCTCGAAAATAAGAGTAAACGTACCTATTCACTTTTAATTCCGGATACGGATGGAATGTACTACAATCCGAAAAAGACTAAAGCTCATTCCAAAGCATGGGTAGTTGATTAAAACTATGGCTGCTTCTCCGTCATATATTTCCAATAACGCACGGGCATGTGTTGCCTGTGCAGTTTAGGATTAATCCTTTCTTTAATTGCTATCGATTTGAAATAAGCTTTCCACATTTGCTGGAAAAGCTTCTCATCTTTTGCCATCAGGCTTTCGTCCAGCATGCCGGAAATTAAATGACCTTCCGGATCTTCAAAAGTAACTTCGGTAACTGTTTCCAAGTCATAATAATAACCATACTGCCTCTTCACATCATAAATGATCCATTTCTGATCGGCAAAACGATCTTTAAAATGGTTCAACGCCAATGGTAAGGCATTATATACGGGTTCGATAGCTGCAAAGAAGGTATCATCTGCTGCCTTTTGAAAACGAACAAACTGTTTAATCCGCGCCCGCTCCCAGTTCACCTTTTTCCATATTTTTGATAACTCCAGCACATCCGGATCGGCAAAGTTCATTTCTACAGATTTAGGAGCATCCAAATTCTTACGCATATACCGGAATAAAAGCATATCAATGTCAGGAAGTTCTGACAACCAGCAAGTGGTCATTAAACTTAAAGCTGTTTTCGATAACTTCTTTTCAAGTCCTTTCCAGACTCTTTCTGCCTTCTTCTCATCGGCAATAACTGTTATTGCTTCGTCGTAAAAAAAAAGGAAGAGGTTCACCTTCGAGTAATAATAAATCAGGAAAAGTCTTTCGAAAATAGGCATCGAACACGACTGTTAGTAGGCCTTCGAAAGTTTTATCGTAAACAAAAATATTCATTCGTCTAAAAACTGTAATGTTAATTGATTCACATCTATTTTCTTACGTGGTTTGGGGATCAGCAATGCCCGCACATTCTCTGGCTTCAGTTCGTTCACCGTCCGGGTAGGTAATTCATGGCAGGTGATAAAATATTGAGCCTTTTTAAGAACCACTCCTATTTTCTTTAGTTGGTAAATTCCTAGTCTTGAAAAGCGTCGGGAACTAAGTATCAATTTAGCAGATTTCACTCCAATACCCGGTACACGAAGCAGCATTTCATAATCAGCTCTGTTAATATCAACTGGGAAGAATTCAGGATGCCGCAAAGCCCAGGATAGCTTTGGATCAATTTCGAGATCAAGATGCGGAAAAGCATCGTTGACTATCTCGTCCACCTTAAATTGATAAAAACGTAATAACCAATCTGCCTGGTATAACCTATTTTCTCTTACCAAAGGAGGCTGCTTTAAGGCCGGCAATCTTTTATCATATTCATTAACGGATATATAGCCTGAATAATATACACGTTTCAACGTTGGCCTTTGATAGAGTGCAGAAGATAGTTTTAAGATATCTTTATCCGAATCGGGAGTAGCTCCCACGATCACTTGTGTACTCTGCCCTGCAGGAGCAAAACGAGGTGCATGCCGGAATTTCTGTCGTTCCTCCTTATTTTCCAATACCCCTTGCTGTATATATTTCATGGGAAGAAATACACTCTGAAAGTCCTTTTCAGGCGCCAGATGTTTTAATCCCGCTTCATTGGGTATCTCTACATTTACGCTTAACCGATCGGCATAAAGGCCTGCTTCTGTTACTAACTCCCTGCTCGCACCCGGAATACTTTTTAAATGGATGTATCCATTAAAACGATGAATCTGGCGGAGGTCTTTCACCACCCGTACCAAACGCTCCATGGTATAATCGGGATTACGAACGACACCCGAACTAAGGAATAAGCCCTCTATGTAATTCCGGCGGTAAAACTCAATCGTTAAATCAACCAGTTCGGAAACGGAAAACGTAGCCCGACGTATATCATTACTCCGGCGGTTAATGCAATAAGCACAATCGTATATACAATAATTGGTAAGCATGATCTTGAGCAGAGAAATGCAACGCCCATCTTCCGAGAAACTATGGCATATTCCCATTCCACCCGCCGTACTACCTATTGTACCGGATTTATTGGAACGTACTGTACCACTAGACGCGCATGATACATCGTATTTTGCCGATTCAGCCAATACTTTTAACTTCTCAAGAACATTTTCATTCATACTTCAAAACTACATATAAATTCCAAAATAATAAGGGGTTTAAATTGCTACATTTAATCTTTTAACAAACGTAGCTTTATATTATATAAAACATCCAGCGCACGTTTATATAACTAAGCCTGCAACTCTTACAAGAACAGCGCTGTTCTTTGCAAAGAATGGCGCTATTCTTGGTGGAGAACAGCGCTGTTTTTGATGAAGAATAGGGCTGTTCTTGTAAGAGTTGCAGGCGACAGAGTTAATTCTTTCGCCATCAAGAATATATTCCAAAGGGTTATAAAAGAAAAACGCATAATTCAAAGGGATTGATTACCTTTGTACTTTTTATTATGGATATGCCTCTTAAAACAGACCTAGATTTATTGCCTGAAAAGGCGCAGAACGCGGAAAAGGAAAACAAGGCTTTTTTTAAATCCATCAAGAAAAGCAGGTTTCGTGAATTGGATGATACCATTCATGCCATCCATGAAGAAGTTTTCGAAGCAACAGACTGCCTGGAATGCGGTAACTGCTGCCGTTCGCTGGGTCCTCGTATTATTGATAAAGACATTGAGCGCATGGGTAAAAATCTGCGCATGAAACCGACGGAAGTTATTGAAAAATACCTGCGTGTTGATGAAGACGGTGATTATGTATTCCAATCCATGCCATGCCCCTTCCTGGGAGAAGATAACTATTGCTTTATTTATGAAGACCGTCCTAAAGCATGCAGGGAGTATCCTCATACAAACCGGAGAAAGTTTTTTCAAATCTCTTCCTTAACTGTCATGAATGCCCGAACTTGTCCGGCTGTTTATGACATAATAGACAGGTTGAAGAAAAGATTTACCTGACTCCGGAGTTATACCCCTAATGACGTAAGAATGGCATAATAATGACGTTAAAAGAATTTAGATATTACTGTACCTTTGTCTACAAATTAAATAGCTATGAATACAACTCAATTATTAGACAGAATAAAGAACTACCGGAATCAAAAAGGACTTTCACAGGAAGAGCTGGCAGAAAAGACAGGATTAAGTTTACGTACCATACAACGTATTGAAAATGAAGAAAGCATCCCCAGAGGCGATTCTCTTCAGCGATTAGCTACTGTATTGGAAATGAACATAGAAGATCTGACTGAAAAGAAATTTACTGAAGATAGTAAAGAACCACTTTTCGCCATGAACCTGGGAGCCTTTTCTTTTTTATTATTTCCTTTTTTGGGATTTCTTATTCCGTTAATTCTTTGGAAGAGCAAGAAAAATAAAAGTGAAGTAATAAACTAATCCGCTAAAAACCTACTCAACTTTCAACTTACATGGTTTATTGCATTATTAATTCTTGCGTTCATACATATCCTTATACTTGCTCATCAATTGGGAGAGTTTGCTGCTTCTTATGATGTATCTCCTACCTTAATAGCAGGAGCTATTAAACAAGAATTAACCGGTTTACAAGTCTATACCGGAATATTTTACCTTTATAATATCACTCTGATTTTATTTAATATACGACGGATCAGACAAAATAAACCAACCAACTATTTTCCGGCAATCAGGTTTATGAAAGAAAATTAATAGGGCACTTCTTTATGAAGAGAAAATCTCACAAATCATTTTCGCTTGTTCAGTTTACTATGTTTAATACCGTAGGCGAAATAAATAATCATTCCTAAAACAGTCCACAGAATTAACCTCAACCAGGTACTACCAGGCAAAGAAACCATCTGGATAATACAGATAGCTGCTCCTAAAAGCGGAACAAAAGGAGAGAACGGAGTCTTAAAAGGACGATTCAAATGAGGCTGGGTTTTGCGTAATACCACAATTGCAATACAAACAATGGTGAAAGCCATTAATGTACCGATTGAAACCAACTCAGCCAATACATGCAGCGGAAATAACCCAGCAATTAAAGAAGTCACCAAACAGGCAACCATCGTAGCATTCAAAGGGATGCCTCTTTCGGGCTTGATATTTGAAAAAAAGCGAGGCAAAAGCCCGTCTTTGGATATGGCATAATAAATTCGTGACTGGCCCAGCATCATCACCAAAATAACAGAACTTAAACCGGCTATGGCTCCCAGTTTTATAAACGGGCTTAACCAGGCTAGTCCTTCTCCTGCCCGATCTATAGCCAACGCAATAGGTGCCGTCACATTTAACTCTTTATAATTAACGATTCCGGTTAAAACCGCTGTGACCGCTACATACAAAAGAGCACAAACCAGAAGAGAAATTAAAATCCCTCTTGGCATATCCTTTTGAGGATTTCTTGTTTCCTGTGCAGCTGTAGAAAGAGCATCGAAACCCAGGAAAGCATAAAAGACAACTCCGGCACCCCGAAGTATACCGCTCCAACCAAAACTACCAAACTCTCCTGTATTTTCGGGAATATAGGGCTGCCAGTTGGATAAATCAATATATGAAATTCCAAACCCGATGAAAAGTAGAATTACACTGATTTTAATAACCACAATTACATTATTAATGACCGCCGATTGTTTGATACCACCCATCAGGAAAGACGAAACCAGTATAACGATGAATACAGCCGGGAAATTTATTATACTTCCTGTCCAAACCCAGCTGCCATCCGGCAAATGATCGAATGTGGGAGTTATAATTTGATATGGAAGATAGATTCCCCACCCTTCCAGTAAACTCAGCATATACCCTGACCACCCTACAGCCACACTGGAACAGGCAAATAAATATTCCAGAATAAGAACCCAGCCAATAAACCAAGCCGGAAGTTCCCCCATCGTTGTATAGCTATAGGAATACACGCTACCCGCCACAGGAATCATGGCGGCAAATTCGGCATAACACAGGCCAGCCATTACACACCCTAGCGCAGAAATGAGAAAAGAAATTGTGAGCGCAGGACCCGCATAAGAAGCGGCCGCCTGCCCGGTTATGACGAAGATTCCTGTTCCCACAATAGCACCAATGCCCAACATAACAAGACTGGACGTGGTGAGAGAACGTTTTAATCCCCCATTTGCTCCACCTGCTTCGCGCAGCATGGCTCCTACATCTTTCTTTCTGAAAAATTGATTGATCATTTGTAAAGACTGTAAATAAAAAGGGGAACAAATGGAAGAAAGGAATGTTCAGTCTTTACGGAAGAATTGAAAATTAGTAGCAAGCACTTTAATTCTCAATTCTCAATTTATTTGTCTCTTTGTGTTAATAAACTTACTACAATAATAGCTATAATAGAAAGTGGCAAAGCGAATACAATAGGATCTATTAAAGGAAACGGATACGATTCTATTAAAACAGTCTTTCCAAACAACGCTTTGCAAAGGCCAATAGCAGCTGCTTCTTTTTCGTGTAGAAATACAAGGGAGAATACACTCGCCAAAGCACCCACCCATAAACTCGCCAAAGCACCCTGGCGAGTAGCTTTCTTCCAATAGAGAGCCGAAAAATAAGAAGGAAGAAATGAGGAAGCACAAATACCCATAAACATAGCAGTACCCCTTGCAATAATATCATTAGGCAGCATGTAGCAAATCACATAACTTACCAGGATAGCAAATAAAATACCTAATCGGATTACATTTGTCAACTTACCTCGGGAACGTGGTTTGAAAGTGCCATAAATATCCGAACCGGCTGAGGCTCCCATTGTATGAAACTGAGAACTTAAGGTAGACATACTAGCCGATAGGATACAAAGCATAAATACCGCTCCAAACCAATCAGGCATCGCTTTATCAATAAAGTAAGGTATGATCTTATCAATATCTTTCACAACTTCCGTAGCAATAGCACCTTCTGTTTGCAGGAAATAAAGATTACTTAAAGGTCCTACGTGATAAATGGCACCCACTGTAACCAGAATAAACAAACATCCTACCAATACTCCTCTGTTCAATTGTTTACTGCTTTTCACAGTCATAAAACGTACAACCAGCTGGGGCTGAGCCAAACAACCCAACCCAACTCCCATAATTAAAGAAGTAACCAGCGTAAACCATTGCGGAGAACCGGTAACAGGCATCCGGGTCCATCCTTGATGTCCCAACTCACGAAATTTTTCAGGAACCAACGGTGCAATATCGGTAAGTTCCTGGTTTGCTTCAGTAAATCCCAGACCCAGCACCTTATAAAACCAGAAAAGCAGAAACAACATACAGGCAAACATGATGCAAGCCTGCATTGCGTCTGTGTACATTACTCCTTTGATTCCTCCCGCTATCACATAAGCAGCAATAACCAATGTAAATATTAATAAGGCGATATTAAAATCAATCTGAAAAATCTGTTCGATGAATACAGCTCCCCCTTTCATTACCACGGCGGCATATAAAGGCATACCCAGGAAAATTACCGCGGCTACAAATACTTGTATAGCACGTGATCGGTAATAACGTCCCAGTAATTGTGGAAATGTTCCGACATTTAGTTTAACTCCAAGCCTTCGGGTGCGTAATCCGAAGAAGATGAAAGCTATTACCACCCCCACAAACATATTAAGGAAACATAGCCATTGAATACCCATCCCGAATGCAGCAGAAAATCCACCAAAGCCCACAATAGCAGAAGCTGAAATAAAGGCAGCTCCATAAGAAAGCGCCATGACAATGGGGTTCATTTCACGTCCACCTACCAGGTAATCACTCGAAGATGTTGTTTTTCTATAGCCCAGAAAACCTAAAAAGGCGATCAGCAGTAAATAAGCTACCACAATTAATCCAAGAACAAATGTATTCATAGCGTTTCGTCTTTATCATTGTCCTTATTCCAATATTTAATGCCATACCAGGCTGCAAAGGCTACACAAATCACCGAGAGTAGATAAGGTAGATAGATAAGTGGGTCTTCAATTCCAAACATTCGTTTTACATTTTAACTAAAATATGCCGCAAAAGTAAAGATTTTATTGAAAATTCGAAATAAAAGTTTGAATTTAAAATAAAAAACAGACACATTCGTTTTCCCCAAACTTTCAGCGTTCTATTTAAATATTCTCCATTTTACCTCTCTATTTAATACCCGAATATATAATTTTAAGTGGTTTCTGAATATCACATTGAGAGTTTGCTTTCAGTACTTTCTTCGTTTCTGACTCATTGTAATTAAACACGAGCAAACATTTCTGTTCCACTTTATCAAAAATTTCTATCTTTGTGACAAACTAATCCGGATGAGAAGACTTATTCTTTTATTTAGTATTTGCTATTTAAGCAATACAAATGTATTAGCCGGGGACACAATTAAGACAAAACTACCCCACTTTATTACGCTGAATGCGGCTGATGGTCTGGTATTTGCAACCAATGATTTTGTTGCGGGCGAACATAAAATTCCGCATTATATTTCTTATGCTGTAAAATACGGATTTGCAGCGCGCGGAGATCATTGGAAAGATTATGCATATGGTATGCCCTATCTAGGTATTGGTTTCTATTCTGCCAATTTTTACAGGGAAAAAGATCTGGGACGTCCGTTTTCTCTCTATGTCTTCCAGGGAGCACAAATACATAAATTCTCGCGCACCTTATCACTTAATTATGAATGGAACTTGGGAGGGTCTTTCAACTGGAAATACTACGATGAATTTGATAATCCAAACAACATTGCCCTGGGGTCGAGTGTTAACATTCATGTGGGTGGTAATTTGTTTATGAAATGGAAAATGTCGAAAAAATTTGATCTGCATTTTGGCGCTGGATTTACTCATTTCTCCAACGGAGCCAGCTCATTACCCAACAGCGGATTAAATATGGCTAACCTCTTTATAGAACTGGCTTACCATATCAACAGGGAAGATGATAAACCGATCAATCCGATCTACACTCCTCCTAAATACAGAAAACATACAGCTCACGACCTGATGTTTTTATTTTCGTCCCGCCAGGCACGGGTGGATACGCTGAACACCGGGCTTGCAAGTGAATACACCAGCCGTAAATTTAAGGTATTAGGCTTAAGCTACAGCCACATGCTTTGCAATACCTACCGCTATAGATGGGGACCCAGTATTGAGGCATTCTACGATGAAAGTTCTGGCATCACCTCGTGGAGGCAGCAACATCCGGAAACTGGAAAATTCTCCGATCGGGTTAAGTTAGGCAAACTGAAAGATCGTTTTTCCGTAGGACTTTCGCTGAAAGGAGAAATATTAATGCCGGTTTATTCTATCTTTGCCAATCTGGGATATGATATTATCCACGGGAATCCGAAAGACAAAAGATTCTACCAAATATTAGGCGTAAAGGTATATCTCAAAGATAACCTGTTTGGTACGTTTGGTATCCGGGCCAATAACTTCGGAAGAGCTCAATACCTGTACTGGAACCTGGGCTACACCTTTAATCAATATCGCAAAAAAGAGAATAAGAAATTAAGTATTAATCAAATTATATAAACGGAACAATTATGTCTGAAAAATTAAAGCCGGAAACACTGTGTGTACAGGCAGGATGGCAACCCAAAAAAGGAGAGCCCCGCGTTTTACCTATTTACCAGAGTACTACCTTTAAATACGATACCAGTGAACAAATGGCACGCCTTTTCGACCTCGAAGACAGTGGATATTTCTATACACGTCTACAAAATCCAACCAATGATGCGGTTGCAGCCAAGATTACTGCTCTGGAAGGCGGAGTAGCAGGCATGCTTACTTCAAGCGGACAAGCAGCCAATTTTTATGCGATATTTAATATTTGCCAGGCAGGCGACCATTTTGTATGTTCCAGTGCACTTTATGGAGGAACATTCAATCTGTTTGCCGTGACAATGAAAAAACTGGGTATTGAAGTTACATTCGTCAATCCCGATGCTCCTGATGAAGAGATTTCGGCAGCTTTCCGTCCCAATACCAAATTACTTTTCGGGGAAACGATTTCAAATCCTTCGCTGGAAGTGCTTGATATTGAAAAATTTGCCCGTATCGCTCACCACCATGGAGTGCCTTTGCTGGTAGATAACACCTTCCCCACTCCTATCAACTGCCGCCCGTTTGAATGGGGGGCCGATGTCGTTATTCATTCTACTACTAAATATATGGACGGCCATGCTACTGCTGTCGGCGGTTGTATAGTCGATAGTGGTAATTTCGACTGGGATGCTTATGCGGAAAAATTCCCCGGATTATGTACACCGGATGAATCTTATCATGGACTCACCTACACCAAAGCATTTGGAAAAGGAGCTTACATTACCAAAGCAACAGCCCAGTTAATGCGCGACCTCGGAAGTATTCAAAGTCCGCAGAATGCATTCCTGCTCAACATTGGTTTAGAGACCTTGCACTTGCGCATGAAACAACACTGCTCTAACGCGCAAACCATTGCTGAATTCCTGGAATCAGATGACCGGGTAGCTTGGGTAAATTACTGCGGCCTACCCGATAACAAATATTATGCTTTAGCGCAGAAATACATGCCTAACGGCTCCTGCGGCGTCATATCATTCGGACTAAAAGGTGGAAGAGAACGTTCCATCCGGTTCATGGATCATATTAAACTGATTACCATCGTTACCCATGTAGCGGATGCCCGTACTTGTGTTCTCCATCCGGCCAGCCACACCCATCGTCAGATGACAGACGAACAGTTGCTGGAAGCAGGTGTACGTCCCGATCTCATTCGTTTATCAGTGGGCATAGAAAATGTGGAAGATTTGTTGAATGATATTAAGCAGGCGCTGGAAGTATAAGAGGAATAAATCCAACAATATATCATAAAATCACGCATTATAGCAACATTTTATAGCTAAAATGCGTATATTTGCGCCCAATCATTCAAAAACCAACATTAAAATAGATTAATTAGTATGGCCAAGATCACCAAAGAAGCAGCATTACTTTATCATTCCATGGGAAAACCCGGTAAAATTGAGGTAGTGCCTACTAAACCCTATAGTACTCAAACAGATTTATCGCTGGCTTACTCTCCGGGAGTTGCAGAACCTTGTCTGGAAATTGAAAAGAATCCACAGGATGCTTATAAATATACAGCCAAAGGAAATCTGGTTGCTGTTATCTCTAATGGTACAGCTGTACTTGGATTGGGAGATATCGGTGCCCTGAGTGGCAAACCGGTAATGGAAGGAAAAGGATTGCTCTTTAAAATATATGCCGGCATCGATGTGTTCGATATTGAAATTGATGAAAAAGATCCGGAAAAATTTATCCAGGCTGTGAAGGCTATCGCCCCTACCTTTGGTGGTATTAACCTGGAAGATATCAAAGCACCTGAATGTTTTGAAATCGAACGGCGATTGAAAGAAGAACTTGACATCCCTGTCATGCATGACGACCAGCACGGTACAGCTATTATCTCCAGTGCGGGTCTGCTGAATGCTCTTGAAATAGCCGGTAAAAAGATAGATGAAGTAAAGATTGTAGTCAATGGTGCCGGCGCCTCTGCCGTATCTTGTACCAAACTATATGTTTCACTGGGAGCAAAGCTTGAAAATATTTTCATGCTCGATAGCAAAGGTGTGATTAGTCAGGATCGTACAGATTTAAATGAGCAGAAAAGATATTTTGCCACCAACCGCACCGACGTACGTACATTGGAAGAAGCGATAAAAGGAGCAGACGTGTTTCTTGGACTTTCTAAAGGGAATGTAGTGAATCAAGATATGATCCGCAGCATGGCTCCCACTCCTATTGTGTTTGCCTTAGCCAATCCGACTCCGGAAATTTCTTACGATGATGCCATGGCCGCACGCCCGGATGTAATTATGGCTACCGGACGTTCCGACTATCCGAATCAGATAAACAATGTAATCGGATTCCCTTATATCTTCCGCGGTGCATTGGATACACATGCCACGGCCATTAATGAAGAAATGAAGAGAGCAGCCGTTTATGCCATAGCCGGACTGGCCAAACAAACAGTTCCGGACGTTGTAAACGAAGCATACAAAGTGAATAACCTGACTTTCGGAAAAGATTATATTATTCCAAAACCGGTTGATCCCCGTCTGATCACAGAAGTATCAATGGCTGTTGCCAAAGCTGCTATCAATTCAGGAGTGGCCCGTATCACCATCGAAGACTGGGATGCTTATCAGGTACGTTTACGTGAATTGATGGGATACGAATCTAAGTTAACCCGCCAGTTATATGAAACTGCCCGTACCGATCCCCAGCGCGTTGTATTTGCGGAAGGTATTCATCCCAATATGCTGAAAGCAGCTGTTGAAGCGAATGCTGAAGGAATCTGTAAACCTATATTATTAGGCAATGATGAACGCATCACCAAATTAGCCAAAGAACTTGATCTGAGCCTGGAAGGCATAGAAATCGTTAATCTCCGTCATGACAGGGAAGCTGAACGGCGCGAAAGATACGCACGTATCCTGGCCGAAAAGCGTGCCCGCGAAGGAGCCACTTACGAAGAAGCCAACGACAAAATGTTCGAACGTAACTACTTCGGCATGATGATGGTGGAGACGGGAGAAGCAGATGCGTTTATCACCGGATTGTATACCAAATACAGCAATACGATCAAAGTAGCTAAAGAAGTGATCGGTATTCGTCCTGAATACAAACACTTTGGAACCATGCATATCCTTAACAGCAAGAAAGGAACTTATTTCCTCGCTGATACACTGATCAACCGTCACCCGGATGCTGACACTTTAATAGATGTTGCCCGTTTAGCCGAACAAACTGTACGGTTCTTTAATCATAAGCCGGTTATCGCGATGTTATCGTACTCCAATTTCGGAGCCGATACAGCCGGCAGTCCTTCCAAAGTACATAAAGCGGTAGATTATATGCATCAGAATTATCCTGAAATAACCATTGACGGTGAAATGCAGGTGAATTTTGCAATGAACACAGAATTACGTGATGCCAAATATCCATTCAGTCTCCTCAAAGGCAAAGATGTAAATACGTTGGTATTCCCCAACCTGAGTTCAGCGAATGCCGGATACCAGTTACTCCAAACCATGACAAGCAGTGAACTGATCGGACCCATCCAGATGGGATTGAATAAGCCAATACACTTCACTGATATTGAAAGCTCCGTACGGGATATTGTGAATATCACCGCAGTAGCCGCTATCGATGCGATAGTTTATAAAAAGAAAAAGAATAAGTAATAGTCGAGAGGTTAAGTAGTTAAGTAATCAAGAATAACGATGTCGCATAGATTGTTAACTCCTTAACTTCTTGCCTCCTAATCCTCAATAACCCATGAAACGTCCGCTTTCCCGTTCCCAAATAATATGCATCGTCCTTTTGTGGGCAGCATTGGTATATGTTGTACTGGTATCTGTCTCACGTATTGACGGACCGGTGATAGTTACAATTCTGATGTCGGGGGCCTTTGTTTTCATTCCCGTTTACAAATCGTTGAAGAAAAACAAAAGAGACAAATAACCCTCTTTTAGCAACAAAAAGATGCATTTCTGCATCTTTTTTTTATATATTATTGCTGAATTGGATTTTTATATTTACTTTTGCAACCGACTTCAAAACAACAGACATCAAATATTATTATAACAATCAACAAAAGAAAATCAAATTATGAATGCAGCAAAGGTATTAGACGATTTGAAAAGAAGGTTCCCGAATGAACCAGAGTATCATCAGGCAGTAGAAGAAGTTTTATCTACTATCGAAGAAGAATACAACAAACACCCGGAATTTGATAAAGCCAATTTAATTGATCGTCTTTGTATTCCGGATAGAGTTTACCAGTTCCGTGTAACATGGGTAGACGACAAAGGGAATGTTCAGACAAATATGGGATACCGTGTGCAACATAATAACGCAATCGGCCCTTACAAAGGTGGTTTACGTTTCCATTCTTCTGTAAACCTCGGAATATTAAAATTCCTTGCTTTCGAACAGGTATTCAAAAACTCACTGACTACTCTCCCGATGGGTGGTGGTAAAGGTGGTTCTGATTTTCATCCACGTGGCAAAAGCGCTGCCGAAGTAATGCGCTTCACTCAATCATTCATGCTTGAATTGTGGAGACACATTGGTCCGGATATTGACGTTCCTGCTGGTGATATAGGCGTTGGTGGTCGTGAAATCGGTTTTATGTACGGTATGTACAAAAAACTAACTCGCGAATTCACAGGTACTTTAACTGGTAAAGGACTTGAATATGGTGGTTCATTGATCCGTCCGGAAGCTACTGGATACGGTACTCTTTACTTCCTCATGGAAATGTTGAAAACCAAAGGTACCGACCTGAAAGGTAAAGTATGTGCTATTTCCGGTTCAGGTAACGTAGCTCAGTATGCTGCCGAAAAAGTATTGGAACTGGGTGGTAAGGTTGTTACATTATCTGACTCTGACGGTTATATTTACGATCCGGATGGTATCGATCGCGAAAAGCTGGACTACATCATGGAATTGAAGAATCTTTACCGTGGCCGTATCCGTGAGTATGCTGAACAATATGCTTGCAAATATGTGGAGGGTGCTAAACCATGGGGTGAAAAATGTGACGTTGCCCTTCCATGTGCTACTCAGAATGAATTGAATGGCGATCATGCTAAACAACTTCTTGAAAACGGTTGTATCGCAGTAGCCGAAGGTGCAAATATGCCTTCAACTCCGGAAGCTATCAAAGCATTTCAAGAAGCTAAAATTCTTTATGCACCCGGCAAAGCTGCCAATGCCGGTGGTGTAGCTGTTTCTGGTTTGGAAATGACTCAGAACTCATACAGATTGAGCTGGAGTAGAGAAGAAGTAGATGCTAAATTAAAATCAATTATGCAGAATATCCATCAAGCTTGTGTACAATACGGCACTGAAGAAGACGGTTATGTAAACTACGTGAAAGGTGCAAACGTAGCCGGCTTTATGAAAGTAGCCAAAGCAATGATGGCTCAAGGAATTGTATAAGAAATAACTACCACAAATACATCTTTTTAAAAAGGGCTTGTCCACTATGGTTGGGAGACAGGCCCTTTTTTCTTACGATCTTATCATCTAACAGGTAACGCTTCTGAGTTTTTCTGCACTTTAGATTTAACTTCCTCCAGAATATATCGAATAGACGACTGATCTGCCGCCGGATTCTCCAATGTTTCCTTGATTACTTCCACCACATATTCATACCCGGGTTCATAGTTGAACCCTTCAATCTCCTGATAAAGGTATTCCCAGTTTGTTTGTCCGTCTCTTTTAACTATCAGACATTCCATTGGGGCTACTCCCACACAATCACCCCGTTGAGAAGCAATCGTAAAGGTTTCCATACGTTGATTGTTTTTACAAGCACCCAACAACAAGGCTATTGCCATAAGGCTAAAAATAAATTTATGCATATCAAATCGTTTTATATTTATCTATACGTTACATATAACTATTAAAAGAACGTGTGGAAGATAAATTTGTTTACTCATTTTCCTTTATGCCGCCATACAAATGGCTAATTATATGAGATCTCCTCTCACATGAATATAAAAATAGATATCAAAAGAAATAGATCTGAATTTTTCAAAATCTAATCTAAGAATATATTTGACATTATTTTTTAAATAAAACAGCATAAAAGGGTAAAAAGACCTATTGATTATCAGCTACTTAGAAAAGCAAAACAAAGGTATATAACTAAAGGGTGCCAAGGTATATAACTAAGCATGCCTTAGGTGTATAACTAAGCACTCTCTAGTTATATACCTAAGCATTCCATAATTATGAACTATATAAAGATCATTACAATCATGTGTGTTAACATGGAAATTCAAAGCCATGCAAGATTCGTTACTCAACCGATACAACTATTTTTGGTTGGATAAATTCATTCATTTCTTAGGAAGATGGATATATTTGCCAATGATTAACAATATTTTTATTCTTCAACACTTTAACTAATGAAAAAGAATCTCTTGCCTGTATGCTGCATGGTCCTCCTTATTTTATCAGGATGCAGCGGATCAAAGAAAAAAAACCACAACCCAAAAGGAGGAAACTACATTCACCAATCCGGTTATTTATTCGGATGTGCCCGATATAGATGTTATAAGGGTTGGCGATAATTATTTTATGGTAAGCACTACTATGCACATGTCGCCGGGTGCGCCTATCATGCATTCCAAAGATATGGTGAATTGGAAAATCATCAGCTATGTGTACGATGAATTGCATGAAAGTCCCCGCAATAACCTGGAAGAAGGAAATATCTACAGTCGCGGACAATGGGCCGCTTCTCTCCGTTATCATAACGCCACATTCTATGTTTTCTTTGGCACAGGCAACAAATCGTACACTTATACCACTCAAGATCCTTTCGATAAATGGGATCAGAAATTGGTTATCGATGAATACCTGCACGATGCTTCTATGTTGTTTGATGACGATGGCAGGATTTACCTTGCTTACGGCGCAGGACACGTACGAATCATCGAATTCATGGAAGACCTTTCCGGTATTAAGAAAGATGGCCTGAATGTAGAAGTTATTTCGGGTGATCCGCCGGGATTATTGGAAGGTGTTCACTTCTACAAATACGGTAAAACCTATTACATGACTTTCATCTGGTGGCCCAAAGGTGGTATCCGTACACAGCTTTGTTACCGCTCCGATCAGGTGAGTGGACCGTATGAAATGAAACAAATCCTGTCCGACGATTACAATCTTCCTAATCATGGGGTAGCACAAGGCTGTTTTATTGATACGAAAAACGGTGAATGGTATGCCATGCTGTTTCAAGACCACGAAGGAGTAGGCCGTGTACCGATTTTAATGCCTTGTCGCTGGATAGACGGTTGGCCCATGCTGGGCGATGAAAACGGAAAAGTGCCTCATACAATGAAGGTACCTGTACAGGGTTATACTGATAAAACGGCAATTGTAGTCAGCGATCATTTCGACCAAGGGCCTAAACTGGGACTAACCTGGCAATGGAATCATAATCCGGATAATTCGTTATGGTCGCTCACCGAACGTCCCGGCTATCTTCGCCTTAAAACAGGCAAAGTAGTGAAAGACGTATTTGAAGCACGAAATACCCTGACTCAACGCACCGAAGGGCCGACATGCAGCGGCACCATTGCTTTAGACGTTTCAAAGATGAAGGATGGAGACCATACTGGACTTGCTGCTTTCTGCTCGGAACCGGGAACTATATCCATTGTACAGGAGAAAGACAAAAAATATGTGATAATGACAGATCGGGGTGTAGAGAGAGCACGCACAACACTTCATCAGGACCATATATACTTAAAGATGGTTTGTGATTTTACTACCGATGATGCTGTGTTTTTATATAGCTTAAACGATAAAGAATGGACACAGCTGGGTGATAAGTTTCACATGATCTTCAGCATGGCTCATTTTACCGAAAATAAATTTGCCATCTTCAATTACGCAACCCAAACCGCGGGTGGATACGTGGATGTAGATTTCTTCCGATATGAAAAACCGGAACAGTAAAGAAAGATGGAAGGCGAATGATGCGTTCCATCTTCTTTTCAGGGAGTAGTTAAATAAAATTAGTTTATTACGAACCTAATAAAATCATACATTTACTGTAGAGCTATTTGAAGCCATGAAAAAACAACCAGCTAAAGCTTTTTACTATCTGATTAAACTTTATCTTTCTAATAATTATTTCATTCCCTCAAAATAATTTGATATCTTCGCGCCATCATTCATGCAGCAACGATCAAGCTCCCATCAAACTCAGAAGAGAAAAGGGTATTAATCGCTGCTCTAAATTTCTTTCCAGATTATTTTGATCAATATCTGTAACCTCGTAAGTCTTTCAGCACAACACTTTTTAGTTTTACCATAGTCCTACCATTCGGAACTCATAAATTTCTTATTAATATCTTTTATCCACTTCTATTTTTATAGTAGTGCTAATATGATTTTATAAAGAACAGGGATTTTTTTAGGTCTCTGTTGATAATAAATATAGTGAATAACTAAAAATTAACTTTATGAAGAAACATTTATGTTCCTTATTACTTGTTGTAAGTATCTTAATTTCCGGTTGTCAGGAATCTGACATAGCCGGATACGAGACAGAGGTTCAAACCAGAGTAAATAATCCTATTTTCAAGGGAAAACTTGTCTATCATAATTATACAAGTTATGAAGCAATGGATGCCAAACTATGGCTTTATGATTTTAGTACAGGACCGTTAGAAGAAATTAGCAGGACGTGGAATATACGCCATCCCATGAATGCCCATTTCTCTCCTGATGGAAGAACGATTGTTTTTATGGGAATTGGAGATACCGATTCGTGGGATATATTCTCATACGATTTATACGGAAAGGAAGAACCTATCAACCTGACAGCTCAATCCACTCTCCGGGAAGAAGATCCAAAATTCTCTCCGGATGGGAAAAAGATTGTATTTAAGAGAGACCTTAGACTGGCAGAAATGAATCTGAGTACCCGAAGTATTACTATGTTAACAGACGGTGATAAAGAATATTCAATGCCTTATTACAATTATAACGGAACCGAGGTGATTTGTTCTGAAGGAGGGAAAGAGATGTCGTCTATTGTTGCTGTGAATGTGAAAACAAAAGAAATCCGAATCATTTGCAATGAACCGGGAGTACAGGATTATTATCCGATAAATGCCGATAAAGAATCTTTTTTCTATTCGCGGGGATATAGCTCTTCAAACAGGGTAGATCAGGTATACCGTGGTTTTTGGAACGGCCGTCCAGGGATTAGCCTTCCTTTTAATGAAAGCAATGCTGATTATTCGGACGCTTATCCTGTAGATGATGAATGGTTGGTGATATCGAGCACCAGAGCGGGAAGCAAAGGTGGCTATGATCTTTATTTGGCAAATGTATCAACCGGAAGCATTCAGTCATTATCAGACTACCATTCAGGGATTAATTCGTCCAAAAATGAACTAGGAGCAGCGGTTTACATGAAAAAAGCCAATGAGCCAGTCAGTAATATAAATTTAACTCACAATGGTAAGTGTTATTATGCTTCTGTAGATTTGGAAGAAAACCAGGAATTTGAAATACCACAGGTTGTAAATCCGGCAACTGCTTACAACAGAGATTTTATGGAATACAACCCTGCTACTGGAAATTTTGTATTCAAAGGCGAATCCGGCACCTGGGAAATATTTTATTATCCAAAATATAATTACATCTGGGTAGCTAAATGGAGTGCGGTTGACCCCGAAGCCTATTGGATCATTGGTAGTGGCTTTTCAAGTGCACCTAAGTGGTATAACTCATTCAATTCTTTAGGTTGGGATCTGAAGGATGAACGGCAAGTTGCATATATGAAACGTATTGGAAACAATAAATATCAGGCATCTATCTATTTATCGAATCAAACCGAATGGGGATTCGACATTAAAATGTATGGTAAAAGAAGCTGGTCTGCAAAATATGCCATTTTCGCCAATAGTCGCTTGAAAGGAGACACCAAAGGAATGAAAGTTGCCGGAAAAGATAAAGCCGATATTGTGATGGACAAAGGTTTTAAGCCCGGATATTTCCTGGTGACAGTTGATCTTTCGTCAGGTCTAAAAAAAGCGGTAGTTGATTTTAAACGTATAAAATAAAAGGCTATTCTCCATTCCTAGCGGGAATTTCCAATGGAAACCGCCCGTTCCTTATTATCCCTATGGGAAGAAACAGAAAGAAGGTGCCCCTCTTGTGAGCACCTTCTCATCTGAAAATAAACAATCTATTAACCTTAAAAAACTAATAAATTACAGACCTAAGTATGTCATTCGTATTAATTTAAACTATTATTTATATACGCATTCGTATTCAAAATCGATTGGCTATGTAAGTTTATTACATTTCTATAATTAGTATAGGCTGCCCGTACGATAAGTATATTCTACATATAGTCTAACTATTTTATATTATAGAAGGTTATCTCACACAAGCTATTATTCCCAGCTCTGTTTGTATCGGGTAAAATCAACTTAATATAGCGGGAAGTATAACTCTTATCCTGCAACCACCATTCAAGAGGTAATGTTCTTATGGAAGCACTTAAATCCTCAAATTCAAAAGCATCGATCTTTGTAAATGATTCATCTTCCATGGTCACCCCATCTTCGGATTTCTCAGAAATATAAATTTCAACTGTCCGTGTATCCGAATAACCGGAACGACGCCACACCTGGGCTTTATTAAACTCTTTCATTTCCTTCATATCTATCAAAAACACATAAGGTGGTGGAGAAGAAGTACCCCAGTTATTATGCCAGAAGGTAGATAAAGACCCATCAATAATCCGGGAGGCAGGATAATACGGGTATTGATCGGAAGCTGAAACTGTCCATCCCGATTTACTTAATTCATTTACAGCATAGTTTGCATAAATCTTTATCGGGTCGGATGTTATATCAAATTTCCCATCCGCCGGACTGGTGGTTATTTCCACAACTCCTTTAGATACGGGGGTCACTATCCCGTTTTCATCCACGGTTGCAATAGAAGGATTGGATGATTTATAAATCAAATTCCGGTTATTAGCTTCGATAGGATATGCGGTAAAATGTGAAGAAACATTATAGGTCGCATCCTCCGGAACTATCACATATTCACCGTTGGTGGTAATGGAACTTACATATTCAAATACCTCAACGGTATACTTGGCATTTATCCAGGAATTTCCCTGAGGGCCAACGACCAAAAGTGATGCTATACCTGCTCCATTCCCGGTTATTAATCCATCATTGCTTACAGAGAATATATTCGTATTGGAAGAATAGAATTTGACGGTCTGACCGGGAGGAGCTGTCTCTACCGTTACTTGGAATGTGTCATCCTTATCCAGTTGAATCACATCTTCAATACCGGGGATTTTTATCGACTGTACATCCTGAACTGGGTCATCATCATCCGAACACCCTACCAAAAGAAAAAGAGGGATTGTGATAAAAAGTAAAACTTTATATGGTGTTTTCATATTCTTAAAAAGATTTTAATTATGAATTTGCATACTTCGTACGGATGATATCCGTACGAAGTATACTTTTAAATCAGTTTATTATCATGGGCATCTAACACCTTCCACCCAAGTAATTGTTCTCAATCCAATGGCATCATATCCATGTCCGGTATAGTCAACAACGATATGTTTATTTTCATCATCTTCCCATGAATTGAACTTCCAATAAGCCAGCAAATCTTCTGCATTAGAAGGAACAGCACATATATTACTTGCAATTTCTGCTTCGGTCAAGGCTCGTGTCCATACACGGGCTTCACTAATATTTCCTTTCAACGTACGTCTGGTTGAATTACTAGTTGTACCAATATAGAATGATATTTGACTACTGCTGTTTTTAGATCCGTCGAAAATGTTGATCGGTCCCCGGTTACCATCAATATATGCATTTAAACGACCATTGATATAGAGAGAGATCCGTGCCCCGTCGTAAGTTACGGCCACATGTACCCATTGACTAGGAGGTATAGCCTCTACACTGGATACCGGATATGCACCTCCTGCTAATTGGAGATAATCTTTCGGTATTTTCACATCACCCAGGCGGAGAAGGAAGTTTTCCTCACATCCCATAATGGAACTGATGTATGGATCACTATTCTGGAAATCATCCACAAAGATTCTTGCTTCCATGGTGATTTGCGACATAGCAGATAAATCTCTTCCCGGATCAGAACTGAAATCTACATAGAAATAGTTACCATTCAATACAGCAGCCTTGGTTATAATCGTTTTATTAATGATAAGATACACCACCCGGGATGCTTCCAGAATGGGTAAACTACCTTCCTGAACGTCTGTAATTTCCACAGGAAGACAGAACGTGTCTTCATCCTTAAATGATTCTACGGATTTGATATTCAGGTAAAAAGGTTCCGAAGCATATTTATCCTGTTCAATTAGAGCGGTTTTAGCTTCGAATGTATAAACATCACTGGGTAATACTTGGTAGTTGGTTCCATTCTCCCGGTTATATTTCTCCACCAATGCTTCATTCACCCGCACACCTACCTTGGTATTTTCGGTAACTTTGGTTGAAGCTCTTACACTCAATCCTATATTTGTGGCTTCTTCCAGTGAATATTTCATAACAGGCGAAACATCCGTTCCAGTGAAATAAATCACATCCTGAAAGTCTTCGGCATTATCGCATGAAATAAATAAGCCGGATAATAAAAAGAAGGCCCACAAGTGTTTTATTATAGTTTTCATTATTATCCATTTAATTGAATTAAACATCCTAAATTATCTGACTGCCGGATTCATTATCTGCACAGCTTCCCGCAAATATCTATAATCCAAATCTGGATGGGCATATTCATATTCCATGTGATAAGTACCGCATCCGCCTTTCCTCATCCGCTTACCATCTACCATGGGATGGAAAAGAGCCATTCCCTTCAATGAATTCATTACAATCGTTTCACCATTTTTATCTTTATGTTCATAGCTAGAAGTTCCCCCTGTTCGCCAATAACTTTCAAAATTCTCGGCGAAGACATATTGCTCCGGCTTCCAGCCTTTGTTTAATGCACTATTAAAGCGATTTTGAAGGTCGGTATCACCATAAGAAGCATAAGCTTGTACAATTCCATAATCAAATAACTCAGCCAGCTCGCGATGTACAGCATAAGGTACACCATCAATCAGTAACAGCTTCCCTGTTCCCGAAGCCGGACCAAAGTATTCACTCAATCCCAGGACAAAATCACGCATTAACTCATTATCATGTCCTACGAGAGGTCCTACTCCACCAAAACCGGGTTCATAATCCAAGTCAATCCCGTCATAGTTATACTTATACATGGTATCTGCCAATGCTTTCGCATAAAGTTGTACACCTTCAGTGGTTGCCTCAAATGGTTCCGGTACTTCATGAGCAAAAATGGTATACGTAACTTTGGTGCCTAATACTTCCTGTACATATTTCAAATCTGCTTTCTGGATATCATCCAGGTTGTTATATCTTCCCCAGATGGATACAATATCCACACTATCCGGAATAGCTTTCAGGCGAGAAACCATGGATGGTCCTTTGGCTGTCCATCCACCAAACCAGCCAAAAGCTATCTGACGTTCGGACATAATACTTTTATATGCTCTCAGATCCCGGAAATACTCTTCTCCACGTTCAATAGGAAATTGAACATTCACCGTTTCATTTTCCGTCCAGTCGTCACAGGAAATGAAAGGAATGAATAACAGCAATAGGATGTATTTTATATTTTTCATAATCAATTATTTTACCTGGTTATTACTTTTTATCCCACCAAAGTTTTGTGCCACCGCCATCCGGTCCTCCAAGTAAAGTTATAGCTTTCGATACTTCTGCTTCATTTGTCCGGTATTGGGATTGTGGGAAAGGAATTCTCCGTATCTGTACATCTGTATTGATATCTGTACTATTGTTACGTACAACCGGGAATATCTTCGGATATCCAGTTCTGCGGAATTCACTCCAGGCTTCCTGTCCTTCAGGAAACATACATAACCATTTTTGAGTAATGATACGTTCCAAATTATCATCAAACTGTGCACCCTCGTCCCATTTGATAGTGATACTTGTTCTGGCACTGATACTGCCACTTCCTACCCGGTCGGTAAAGTTTGCTGGGACAGAAGTATCATCCGCAACATAGGTACTGTATCCACTTACTCCTCTTTGTTCAAAAGAAGTTTCAATTCCTTTGTTGTATAATTGTTCGGCTGTTCCACCCATTTCCCATTTACGGAGAGCTCCTTCCGCTCTCAAGAAATACATTTCTGCCGCACACATCCACAATATAGGATCATTCGCTTCCACATGGGGTGAAGACATATTTTCGTAGGAAGACTTATTGTTGATAACTACTCCGTTTCTTACCCCGCAATAGTCATCAATGGTTTTAGCTTTACTGAAATAAACATCTATTCTCGGATCCTTATATCCTTTCAGGAATGATTCCATACTTGCTCCCATCCGAATATCACCATATCTTTCCCAGCAAACCTTTAATGGATGATAGACCTGAATACCAAGCCCAGTTTGCAAAATGGCGTTGTCCTGGTTGCTGGTCATAACACCATACTCGTTGTTAACAGCTTCCTGTGCATATTCCTTAGCCAGTTCCGGTTCAACATACGCCATACGCATGGCCAATCGGAGTTTTAAGGAATTGGCAAAAACAATCCATTTTCTATAATCTCCCTTGTATATCAAATCGAACTTCTTTAAAGGTTGAGCATCGGGATCTGCTTTCACAAACGCATCCAATTGTTTAATAGCGGCATTCAGATCCAAGAAGAAAGCTTTATATACATCTTCCTGCGAATCGTATGCCATACCCAGTGAACCTGTTTCCATCTGAGAATAAGGAATCGGCCCATAATTGTCACAGATCCGGTGTAAAGCCATCACTTTTAATATTTCGGCCACGGCAAAAGCACTGGGTAAATCATATTCTTCTGATTTGGTTTTTATTTGCGACCACGCTCCCATGATGCGATAAGCAACATCGAAACCTACATCATTCCATTCTCCATAATAGAGATTATAGGTACTGTTATTGCTGCTTCCATTCCATTGTCCAATAGCCGCCATATAACCTGAAAAGATATCTCCTGTCAGATTCTGGGCCCGTTGATATTCATTGGCATCAATATCACTCGTAGGAATCACATCTACCATCATCGTGGGAAACATTCCCCCCAGGGCAAGCATATCCTTCTCAAGATCTTCGTCTGTAGCCCGGTTTGGATCCGTATTGTAACTTTCGAATTTGTCTGTACAAGATGCCATTATCAGCAATAAACTGAATAAAAAGGTACCTACAGTGCCGACAAATGCTTTTATACGAAGGTATTTATTCTGTTTCATAGAAATATTCTTGTTTAGTTATTTTCAAAACTGAACTTTTACACCAAAACCCAAACTTCTTAAACTGGGCTGCATAAAATAATCAAATCCCTGGTAGTATGTTCCGGTTGAAGCCGTAACTTCCGGATCATAAGGAGCCTTGTTATAAATCATCAGGAGGTTTCTTCCAATCAGTGAAACACTTAATCTGTCAATATAACCTTTGAACCATTTAGTGGGGAATGTATAAGACAAGGATGCTTCTCTCAACCGGACATTGGTTGAACTATAAATATATTCGGAAAGAATACCGGTAGTACCTCCACCAACTACTGCATAGTAATTTTCAGGATTTAAACGTCCTTCGTTCACTAATACTCCCCCTTCATCACGTGCCTTAGCCGATGACTCAGATGTTCCGAATCGATCCATCAAGGCCTGTGTTGCAGATACTCCAACACCTCCCACACGAGCGTCAATCAGGAAATTCAGGTCGAAACCTTTGTAAGAGACTGTATTGCTCCATCCCATGTTGTACTTCGGGTTTACATTTCCAGCTCTGATCCAGTTATTCGGATCAGCTGTCACCGCTCCACTTTCTCCATCCACATGTACATATCCATTGTTATCTTTTCGGAGAGTAGAAACGTAGATATCTCCCATCGGTTGCCCTTCATGCAGTTCCATCCGATAACTGCCATTCGCCGTCAAGATGAATGATTTCTGGCTCAGGTCAAGTCCGGTAGTTGGATCAATGGTTCCTTCGGGTATCAATTGTTTGATCTTGTTCCTGTTTAAGGTATAAATAAGGTTAGAATTCCAGCTTACCGGACCAAATTTATCCTTAAATCCCAGAGAGAGTTCCAGCCCCCAGTTATTTACTTTACCGGCATTCAGGTATATATTGTCTTTTCCAGGAGTCAATATCTCTGTATTAAACAACTGGTTGTATGTATTGGAATTATAATATGTTACATCCAGGTTAATTTTATCTTTCCACAAACGGATATTGGTACCTACTTCAAACGCTTTGGTTAATTCAGGTTTCAAACCCGTAGCCGGATAGAAAGATATGAGGTTCAAACTACCATTGCTCATTCCGTAAGAATTTCGGGTAATATACCTCTTGGGTGCGTTACCTACTTCACTGTAAGAGGCTCGGACCTTCAGGAAAGAAATTATATCCCAGGGTAATTCAAATATATCACTTAACACACCCGATAAACCAACGGATGGATAAAAGAACGAAGTACCTTTATCGGTAAACGCCAATTGTGAAGCCCACTCATTCCGGGCAGTCAGATCAAGATAAACTTTACTCTGATAACCTATCTGAAGAGTAGCAAAGATTGCTTGTGTCTGATCATGGTAATCCGATTGAATCGGTTTCGTCTGAGCATCAGACATATCTATATTTTCAAATGAGAAGAAATCGGGCACCTGAACCAGAAATCCTTCCAGCCCGGAAACATCATTTCTGACATCCATAATACTGGCTCCAATCGTAGAAGTTATGCTGATACCATTATCGAAACGTTTATCAATATTAGCCAGGATGTCCGCATACAGTTGCTTATCTGAAAGCTTTTGTTTCTGGTAATATCCGTTTTCAGAAGCAAACAGCAGATCAGAAGAAGCGGAAATCTTCCGGGTATAGGTATTCTCCGTATTATCCATCCGGACACGTCCGATTACGTTCAACCAATCCAGTACATCGTATTTGAGAGAGGCTGTCATGGAATAACGGTCTGTCTTATTTTGGAATCTTTCCTTATTGGTAATCCAGTAAGGATTTTGCATACCTAATCCCTGATTACCGTAGGGCCAGAACTGGGTTTTGAAGTTTCGCTCAGCATCGTATCTTTCGTATACTTTATATTTATTAAAATCATCACCCCGCGGAAACAGATACAATGGCAACAACGGATTGTGATATTGTCCCTGTGTCATCATATTCAAGTCTTTCTGGCGCGCATAACTCATGGAAAGATCCATACTCAGTTTATCTTTTATCAAATCCGTGGAATTCCTTATATTGATATTAATCCTGCTCAGGTCATTATTAGGAAGCAGTCCTCTGGCTTGCATTGAACCTAATGAAACATACGTCTGGTTCATAGCCGAACCTACGGAAGCACTCAGTGAATTGATTTCTGTAAATCCGGTCTGGAAGAAATCCTTTGGATCATAAGAAGTTGGCGAATCGAGTTTGGCCCCCCAGCTGTTGAAGCCATTGTCTTTGGACCCATAGCTGTTCTGGAACTTCGGCATTACAAAAGGAGTCATAAATTGCGTACTGTTGGAGTAATTCACCCGCAATCTACCCTCTTCCCCTTTTTTAGTGGTAATCAGAATAACCCCATTAGCTCCTTGGCTACCATACAGAGCAGCAGCCGCGGCACCGGTAAGTACAGAAATATTCTCTACATCATCGGTATTCAGGAAAGAAACTGGATCACTATCACCACCATCGGGTGTTTCGTAGAAAGATTCAGGTTGTTCCTTCTTGGTATTCATAATGGGCACCCCGTCAATTACATAGAGAGCATTATTTTCTCCGAATAAAGATTTTGTTCCACGCATTACTACACGAGATGAACCGCCAATACCCGATGCACTGCTATTTATCTGAACACCAGCAATTTTACCAGCTAAGCTATTTACGAAATTAGCATCTTTAATTCCCGTGATTTCATCAGCCTTGATTTCCTGTACATTGTATGTCAGGGCTTTGGTTTCGCGTTTAATACCCAAAGCTGTTACCACCACTGTCTCAAGTTCAAGAGCGTCTAAAGGCATCCTTATCTGATAACTATCACTATCTGTAACAGTGACATGCTGCGTCACATACCCCAGATAAGATACAATCAGCACATTTCCAATATCAGCAGACAGTGAAAAATCACCATCTATATTGGTAATGGTTCCCGCATTGGCTCCCTGGATACGAATAGTGGCTCCGATTAAAGGCTCTCCCCTGTCATCTACTACCTTACCGGTATATTTTTCCCGATAGGAGATTGTTCCTTTTTCTCCGGTACAACCATGATATACTCATTCCTGATCTGGTAGGTGTATCCCGTTCCGGCCAATACCTGACCCATGGCCTCTTCCAAGGTTTGGCCAGTTATATCCAGCGAAACCTTTTTAGTTCCATTCAATTTGGATTCGTTATAGGCAACCGACATTTTCGATTGTTTTTCGATTTCCTGCAATGCTTCTTTTATCGTTATATCATTGCCCTTCAGCACTATTTTTACATTACTTTGCCCATAAGTAGCAACAGATAAGAAGCATATACATACTAAAAGTAGTAGTTTAAAATGCACTCTGGCACTAGAATTATTCATAAATCAAACTAATTAGAGTGTTATTAGTGAGTATTAGTATAGCATTTAAGATGTTAAGCCCATCTCAAAACATGAAAATTTTAAAGATTTAATATCCGATCAGGCCTGAAAGCGGATACTTTTCCCATTTCCCTAACAATATTTTAAATTAAATAATAGTTATCTATTCGTTATATAATATGATCCGTTTTTTATCTGATAATCAAAATCATCAGAGACATCTCTCATTATGTTCAGAATCTCTTCCAGTTCGGCTTCCTGATTAAAACGGAAGTTATACCGGTCATCATTCAGTACATCCAGTTTGTATTGAAAAGAAACCGGATACCTACGCTCTAGCACTCTTAATATTTCCCTGATAGTAGCCCCCCTGAACAGCAGTTCTCCGCGTTGCCAGGCTGTCGCCTCACTCAGGTTGACCTCGCTTACATAAAAATTCTTAGAATCGCAGTCGTAATAAAACTGTTCTCCAACATCGAGTGTTATATCTGTCATCCTGCTTTTTCGTGACACACGGATCGCCCCTTCAATTAAGGTGGTTTTAAAGAAATATTCGTCCGAATAAGCAGACACATCAAATTCAGTACCCAGAGCAGTAACGGAAAAATCTCCGGACTTTACCACAAACGGTAATTTCCCGTTTTTTAGTACTTTAAAATTAGCTTCACCCACCAGATAAACCGTTCGGGTATCTTCACCAAATGATTCCGGATAAAGAAGTAAGGTAGCTGCATTGGTATGTACAATACTGCCATCCGGCAACAAGTGCTTCTCGGGCAAAGATGAACTGGAATAAAACTCCACCATACGTGCGTTCTCCTGAGCCGTTTTCGTAAAGATCAGATACCACGGCATAAGTATCAGAAGAACAATCAGGGATATATATACCAAAGGCCTTCTTAGGCTATCAGTCTTTTCTTTCTTTTTCTGTTTCCTACTTAGAATATCCGACAGAGAAAACAAGGTATCTGCAGTAGCCTCTCCAGTCGATTTCTTCCAAAGATCAAACAATGCGATTTCCTTTTCGGGAGTAAGCTCCTTATGGGTCAACCACTCAAAAAAATCATCTATTGCACGACTTTCAGTTGGGGGATTTGTATTTCGACTAAAGAGTCTTTTCAGATAACTATTCATATCCAGTCAGTGTATATGATATATACAACTAACAAAAATGAACTACTCAACGGGAAGATAAAAAGAGATGCTTTTTTTTAAATCGGATAATGCCAGATAAATATGTCGCTCGACAGTGCGGACAGACATATCCAAACATTCGGATATTTCCTTGTTACTTTTTCCTTCATACCGACTCATTCGAAAGATTTTCTTCCGCCGTTCAGGCATCTTTTCTACTGTATATCTCATCAATAAAGCTATTTCTTTGGCATGTAATTCTTCATCAATTCCGAGATCATGGCTGATTTGATTTTTATTGATTACAGCTTCCTGATATTTTCTTTCTATATTTTTATGCCGGATAAAATTAAAGATGTGATTTTTGGTCATTTTAAAAAGATAGTTGTTAATGAGCTCTTTATTCCGCCATACCTCGGGCATATCCAGTAATTTCAGGAAAACATCCTGTGCTATGTCTTCAGCATCCGCCTCAGATACAAGGATTTGGCGAGCAAAGCTCTTTACCCGGGGAAAATTCTCCAGAAAGAACTTCCCGAATTCTTCTCTTTGCATCAGATTTTTGTTAACATTCATAGGTAAAACTTTTGGGTTAACAATAACTAAGCTAATAACTATTACAGTTTACCTTTTATTTTAATTTGCGGGATGTAAGATAAACTACATCCCCGGTCTTTTCATAGTTAATGCCAGCAACAGCTTTTATAATATCCATCATATCAGTCAGCGTTGACTCTTTTTTGAAACGGAAATTATATTTGTCATCATTAAAGAGGTTCGATTTATATTGGAAAGATATCGCATACTTCTTCTGGAGAGCTTCCAGGATATCCGGCATAGTTGAAGCCCGGAAAACAAACTCGCCTCTCTGCCAGGAAGTAGCATCATACAGGTTGACTTCTTTAATGGAATAACGGCCAGTGGTTTTATTGTAAGCAAACTGATCACTCACCTTCAAAATAATGTCTCCAGAAACATGATCCCGGTTAACTTTGATACTGCCATTAATTAAAGTGGCGGTATAGTACATATCTGCCGGGTAAGCGCTTACGTCAAACTCCGTCCCCAAGGCAGTAACCGAGAAATCTTTGGATTTGACTACAAAAGGTAATTCGGCATTGTGAACAACTTTAAAATTGGCCTCCCCTGAGATATATAAAGTGCGGTTATCTTTTCCAAATGATTCCGGGTAAAGAATTACTGTACCAGAGTTGGCGGATATGCGGGTACCATCCGGCAATGTCAATGAACTGACTTCGCCAGCCTGTGCAAAATATTCAATAAAACGAGGGTCAGCTTGGGGTTTCGCTGCCCAGTAACAGAAAGAACCAACAGATATCAGTAAGGCGATCGCAGCAGCATATTTCCATACTACGAATTTCTTTTCTTTTTTCTTTTGTAGCTCCTGAGATTTGGTGAACAACTGATTCAGTGATTCTATGGTATCATCCCCAGGAATATTCGGGGTTTCATTCCAGAGATCGAATAAAGCGTCTTCTTTTTGCTGTGCCCGTTCTTCATCCACCAACCACTGATGGAACCCCTCTTTATCAGATGGATCCTTTATTTCAGATCTAGTATAAATTTCCAGTACTTTTTTTACATGATCATCCATGATTATTGTGCTCCTATAAGAGATATACAATTAACTGGGAGTAACTACGCAACCAAAAATAGAAAAAATCCGGTTTCTAGGGATTATTTCTCTAAAAGTTCGCAAATACACCAATCAAAAAGTGCTTAGGTGGGTAAATATCTCTTTTCCACAAGAAAAAAATACATGAATAGTAAAATTACTCTGAACGATTTTACAGCCAGAATCAAGAGTCAGGTCTGAATTTAACTCCGGTGAATGTTGTTTCCAAATAATAATTAATATAGACTTATTTTGATTATATATCTATGTACTTAAACTTTAATTTATCAGAGAAACGATAATCACTATTCGGGATCTCCTTGTCGAATATCAGTTATAGGCTGGTATTTGTATCTGTGCCGGTTGACTTTCATTGCCGTATCTGTCTACAGAGGTAATAGCAAAGTACATTTTTTCTTCCCACGGGAAATCAGGGTTGTGTACGAAATGTGTATCCCGCACATTGATCTCTATAATATTAGCCGCTTTTGTTATATCTACAGGAAACGTATTTGCTCCGTATATCACATAACGAAGGGTTTCTCGTTGGTTATTCTTCCAAGGGCAATCCCAGGCTAAGGATATCTCTTTCCCATTTTTCCGTATTCGGATAGTTAAGGGAGGAGGAGGAGCCGAGTTTTTAGCCCAAGGCATGGGAGGCACCAGTGCAGGAGTGGCATAAAACATCTCATTTAATTCATCATATAGATTTTGAGTATTCTCCATCAGATATTGTACCCTGAAATACCCGTGTCCGGCTATGTGGTTTTTACGCATAAAATTGAGCTGGCGCAGGATTTCATCAAGAGTCCAGTTTCCTTCTTTGGGATCGAGAAAATAGATACCCAGTCCCGGTACTATATGTCGACTGTAACTGCTTTCCTGCCAGTCGAGTACAAAGGGATAAAAATTATTGTCCCTGAAATACATCATGGGGTAAATCTGGTCTTGAATACCTTCTTGCAGCCATTTCTTTACATCTTGATGCACTGCATGGTAGGCATTCCATTGTCCGGATGGATAACGGGTAGTATCCCGGTACTTGCCTACAGGGCTGGTACTTACCTTTATCCAAGGCTTACGTTCTTTAACACCTTTGTATATTGAACGTACAATTTCCGTAATATTGTCTCTCCGCCACTGCAATTGAGACTTATTCTTTCCGTACTGAGCAAACTCCCGTCCGTCCGGAAAGTTGGGTGCTTGTTCTGGATAACGTAAATAATCAAGATGGATGCCATCAATATCATATTTGTTAACTATCTCTGTTACCAGTTTCAACAGGTATGCGCATGCACCTTTATGCCCTGGGTTCAGATACCATTGTCCTTTGTAAGAAGCACATATAGTAGGATTGGTTAGCGGTACACTTCTTCTACCCAAGGAATTAACATGACTACGTGTGCCTAAGGGAATGGCAATCATCCAGGCATGACATTCCATACCTCTTTTATGGCATTCTTCAATAACAAATGCCAGTGGATCATACCCCGGGTCTTTTCCTGTTTGGCCGGTTAGTAATGAACTGAAGGGTTCAATTTCAGAACGATAAAAAACATCCCCCCGGGTACGTGCCTGAAATAAGACAGTATTGAAATTAGCGGCTTTCAATTTATCAAGCATTTCAGTTAGTTCAGCTTTCTGACGACGGATTCCAGCAGTACTGGTAGCTTTTGTTTTGGGCCAGTCAAGTGCATAAGCGGTTGTTACCCAAGCTGCCCTCACTTCATATTTAGGCTGAGACTTCAGAGGGTTTAAAGTAAAAAGTAATATAAATATAACAATATAATAACGCATAAATCTGTGTATCTGAATTAGTATAACAAAATTACACAAAAAAAAGTTGGCAGGCTTGCTAAATGGCTATAAATAAGTAATATGGTATAACAAATATAGCATAAAAGCTACAATTATAAAATATCTTATATTAATGGAAAATGTTTTGTTTTTTATGTTTTTACAATTGATTATATTACATTTGTTGTCATATAAATTGAAGTAATAGTATGATCACGTTTACCATCTGCCTTCTTATACTGATAGCCGGTTATTTTGTTTATGGAAAGTTTGTGGAGCGTATAATGCGTCCCGATAATCGTAAAACTCCCGCAGTTGTCCATCCCGACGGAGTGGATTATATACCCATGCCTGCCTGGAAACTTTATATGATTCAGTTCCTGAATATTGCCGGACTAGGACCTATCTTCGGTGCTATTATGGGTGCTCAGTTCGGAACCGCTTCATTCATTTGGATTGTGGTGGGCACCATTTTTGCCGGTGCTACGCACGATTATATGGCGGGTATGCTTTCACTTCGTAATGATGGGGAAAGTTTACCCGAAACAGTAGGTCGTTATCTCGGACTTCCGGCTAAACAGGTGATGCGTGTATTTACAGTATTGCTTCTAATTTTGGTAGGTGCTGTGTTTGTTTCTGCCCCTACCGGTTTGTTGGCCGGAATGACCCACGAAAACTTAAATATTACTTTTTGGATTGTTGTTATTTTCCTTTATTATATACTGGCAACTTTATTACCCATTGATAAAATCATCGGTAAGGTATATCCTTTATTTGCTATTGCTATTATTTTTATGGGGCTAGGTATTCTTGCCATGCTTTTCTGGCACTGGCCAAAAGAATTGCCGGAATTTACCGAATCTTTCGGAACTAACTACACCGGATTCGATATCTTTCCAATGATGTTTGTATCCATTGCCTGTGGAGCGATTTCAGGCTTCCATGCTACTCAATCGCCCCTCATAGCTCGTTGTATGACTCATGAAAAGCAGGGAAGACCGATCTTTTACGGGGCCATGATTACCGAGGGAATTGTCGCATTGATCTGGGCAGCAGCAGCAACTTATTTTTACGGAAATCATCAGGGAGTGTTGGATGCAGAAGGTATTCCATTTACCGGAGCATCTGTTGCCACAGCTATTTCTAAAGACTGGCTTGGACAACTGGGGGGACTTCTTGCACTGGTAGGTATCATTGCAGCTCCCATCTCAACCGGAGATACGGCTTTACGTTCGGCCCGTCTGATGGTAGCTGATTTTTTTAAGGTCGAACAGAAAACCATTCCGAAACGTTTATTAATAAGTATACCGATCTTTTTAGTAACCATGGGGTTTTTACTTTACAGCATTAAAGATGCGGCTGGTTTTAATATTATATGGCGTTATTTCGCCTGGTCGAATCAGGCTCTTTCGGTTTTCACGTTATGGACATTGACTGTCTATTTGACCCAAAATAAGAAACCTTACTTAGTGACGTTAATTCCAGCTTTATTTATGACATCGGTATGTGTTACCTATATTTGTTATGCCCCGGAAGGTATAGGATTGTCTCAGAATCTCTCTTACCTGATTGGAACCATGGCAGTATTAATCAGTATTGTGTGGTATATAATATGGAGAAGAAAATTTGTTTCTAAATTAAGATATTAAAAAATTATGAGGAAAAAATTAAAGAAATCAACTTGGGTAACTTTGGCTTTATTTATATATGTGTCGGCGATGGCTGTGTATTTTTTGCCCCGGAATACAGTGATTGGTGATACTGAGAAATATGTTACATTAGGTGTCTCATATCTTATCGTCGCGCTGCTTTGGTTTGTTTTAAGGAAGAAAGAAAAGTTTAAAGAACAGAGAGAAGAAGAAATGCGTCAAAGGAAAGAACTGAAACAATAGAATACAGACTTTCTTCTAAAAATTATCCCGGAATAAAACCAAAGAAGCTCTTTTACATATGAGATTCTTAGCCTTAATCCGGGCTTTTCTTATCAACCTAATTTTTCTTTAAGGAATTGTCCGGTATAACTGGCATCGCATGCAGCTACTTCTTCCGGTGTGCCTGCCATAACCAAGTTACCTCCTTTATCTCCTCCTTCCGGCCCAAGGTCAATTACATGGTCCGCGCATTTAATAACATCCATGTTATGTTCAATAATCAGGATGGTATGGCCACGGCGAATTAGGGCATCAAATGCCTCCAAAAGCTTGCGGATATCATGAAAATGAAGTCCTGTAGTTGGTTCATCGAATATAAACAAGGTTGGGTCTGCTTTCTCCTGACTCAGGTAATAAGCCAGTTTAACACGTTGGTTTTCCCCTCCAGATAAGGTAGAAGAAGCCTGTCCCAGTTTAATATATCCCAACCCCACATCTTGCAGTGGAATTAACTTCCTTACAATTTTCTTTTGGTTATGTTTTGTGAAGAACTCGACAGCCTGGTTTATCGTCATTTCAAGCACATCGTAAATACTGATTCCATGAAACAATACTTCCAATGTATCATTTTTAAAACGTTTACCATGGCAAGACTCGCATTCCAACACCAGGTCGGCCATAAATTGCATCTCTACAGTTACCGTTCCTTCTCCTTTACATTCATCACACCGGCCACCTTCACTGTTAAAGCTAAAGTATCCGGCTGTATAACCCATTTGTTTGGATAAAGGTTGTTCAGCCCACACTTTGCGGATTTCATCGTATGCCTTCACATACGTCACCGGGTTACTGCGGCTCGATTTACCAATGGGGTTCTGATCGACAAACTCGATGTTTTTCAAGCTTTTAATGTCTCCGTCAAGTCCTAAATGTTCTCCCGGACGATCGCTACATTCATCCAATTCACGCTTTAAGGCCCGGTAGAGGATATCGCGTACCAACGTACTCTTACCCGATCCGGAAACTCCGGTTACAACAGTCATAACATTTAAAGGGAAACGGACATCAATACCTTTCAGGTTATTTTCGCGGGCTCCTTTTACTTCAATATAGTTATTCCAGGGACGGTGATGCTCCGGAAGAGGAATGTGATCTTCTCCCAGTAGATAGCGCACTGTGTGGCTATTGGTGCCTTTTTTTAGGTCTTGCAGATCTCCTTCGTATACAATCTGACCACCCAGTCGGCCTGCATCCGGGCCAATATCAATAATATAATCGGCAGCACGGATAATCTCTTCATCATGCTCCACGACGATTACTGTATTTCCTAGTTCCTGTAATTGTCTTAATACCCGGATCAGTCGATCCGTATCCCTGCTGTGTAATCCAATGCTGGGTTCATCGAGAATGTATAAACTACCTACCAGACTGCTCCCTAAAGAGGTAGCCAGATTGATACGCTGGCTTTCACCACCGGAGAGTGTATTACTAAGGCGGTTTAGTGTCAGATATCCCAGTCCCACATCTACCAGAAACTGGATGCGACTGTTAATCTCCGTCAGGATTCGTTTGGCAATTGCAGCATCATGCTCGTCTAGTGTCAATGTACGAAAGAATTGCTGTAATTCCGTGATAGGTAATTCAACCAGTTCGCTGATGTTTTTATTACCCACCCTTACATAACCAGCTTCCGGTTTAAGACGTGTGCCGTGACACGTCGGACAAATCGTTTTTCCCCGATAACGAGCCAGCATTACCCTATACTGTATTTTGTATTGGTTTTCCTGCAACATTTTAAAGAAATCATTGATACCGTGGAAGAATTGATTTCCTTCCCACAGTATCCGCTTCTCTTCGGTCGTTAATTCATAATAAGGTGTAAAGATGGGAAAATCACATTTATAAGCATTGTGAATCAAGTCTTCTTTCCATTGTCCCATCACATCTCCACGCCAGCAAACGACAGCTCCGTCATAAACAGATAGGGCACGGTTCGGAATTACTAAGTGTTCATCGATACCGATAATCTTACCAAAGCCTTCACAGGTGGGACAAGCTCCAACCGGAGAGTTGAAAGAAAACATCTGATCGTTCGGTTCTTCAAAAGTAATCCCATCGGCTTCAAATTTAGTACTGAAGCTATGTAGCTCATTATTTCCATCCGCCAAGTAAAAACGAAGCATGCATGTACCATCTCCTTCGTACATGGCTGTTTCTGCTGAATCCACCAGTCGGCTGATATCATCTTTAGCCCTGCCAACTGACATACGGTCGATCAGTAAGTAAACAATATCACCTTTTCTGTGTGTATAGTCTTCGATGCGTACCGTCTCACCATTTACTTCAACACGGTTAAATCCCTGTTTCAAGTCAATGTCTAATTGTTGTTCCAGTGTACGGTCTTCCCGCAAGCGAAAGGGAGTTAATACGGTATAGCGAGTCCCCTCCGGGTAAGAAAGCATACAGTTAACGATGTCTTCCGTACTGTGTTTTTTCACTTCCTTCCCGCTAACCGGACTGAATGTCTTTCCTACGCGCGAATAGAGCAGTCGCAAATATTCATAGATTTCGGTGCTGGTTCCTACGGTAGAACGAGGGTTCCGGCTATTCACCTTTTGTTCAATGGCGATGGCAGGAGGAATTCCTTTGATGAAATCTGCTTCCGGTTTGCTCATACGTCCCAGAAACTGACGGGCGTAGGAAGACAAACTCTCTACATAACGGCGTTGTCCTTCTGCGTAAAGAGTATCGAATGCTAAAGAAGATTTCCCGGAACCGGATAACCCGGTGATAACTATTAGTTTATTTCTTGGAATGTTTACATCAATGTTTTTCAGATTGTTTACTCTGGCACCTTTGATCGAAATATATTTCATTTGAGTTTTTAAGTTTTAAGTTCTCATGTTTCTGGGTTCCTTATCGAGATAATCCTGGAGCTCCAAAACCAACGTGCAAAGTTAGTATTAAATAATGAATTGTGTATTTTACAGAAGCAAATAAACGTTTATCTTTGTTTGCGTATATGAATATCTGGGAGTTAGTGAAAATCAAAACAATGAAACAATGAAAAGAATAATTATTGTTGACTACGAAATACTTGTTGCCTGAAAATAAACATTTATCTTTGTTGCACATAAAAAAATACGATAATGAAGTTTAAATTATTTCCTGTTTTTGCTTTTTTATTGTTTGCTATAAATTTACATGCACAGCAGCAAACTCATCCGAAACGTGAATTCCGTGGAGCCTGGATACAGGTGGTAAACGGTCAGTTTATGAACATGTCCACACAAAAAATGCAGCAAACGTTAATTCAGCAGTTAGATGCTTTGGAAGATGCCGGAATAAATGCTGTAATTTTTCAGGTACGACCGGAGGCGGATGCTTTGTATGAATCTTCTTACGAACCCTGGAGTCGCTTTCTCACCGGAATACAAGGTAAAGCTCCTATTCCTTACTGGGACCCGATGAAATTTATGATCGATGAATGCCATAAACGAAATATGGAATTCCATGCCTGGATCAATCCTTATCGGGCGAAGACTAATATAAAAACTCAGCTGGCAGCGAATCATATTTACCATACGAATCCCGAATGGTTTATTGAATTTGATAATAAACTGTTTTTTGACCAAGCATTACCCGAAACCCGGAAGCATGTTTGTAAAATTATATCCGATATCGTTTCCCGGTATGATGTGGATGCCATCCACATGGATGATTATTTTTATCCCTACCCAGTAGCCGGAAAGGAATATCCCGATGATGTAAGCTTTTCTCGCACGGGTTCTGGTTTTGATAGCAAAGGAGACTGGCGTCGTAATAATGTAAATGTACTGATTAAACAAGTCCATAGTACCATTCGGGAAATTAAACCTTGGGTGAAATTTGGTGTAAGTCCATTTGGTGTTTATCGGAATAAAACAGCATCAAACCCGAACGGGAGTGATACCAAAGCCTTGCAGAATTATGATGATTTGTATGCTGACGTACTTTATTGGGCTCGTGAAGGTTGGATCGATTATACTATTCCACAAATATACTGGCATGTGGGGCATCCGGTTGCCGATTATGGCATATTAGTCGACTGGTGGGCACGTAACACAGAAGGCTGCCATTTGTTTATTGGCCAGGATGTGTTGAATACATTGAAGAATGCCGACCCGGAAAATCCGAGTATTAACCAGTTACCCCGTAAAATGAGACTTCAACGTTCGTACGCTACTATTGAAGGAAGCTGCCAATGGCCTGCCAGTGAGGTAATAAATAACACAGGCAAATACAGGGATGCCCTGAAAGCAGAATATTATAAATATCCGGCATTGATGCCTATCTTCCATTCTCTGGATAATACTCCTCCCAAAAAAGTGCGCAAAGTAAAAGAAATCTGGACAGAAGACGGCTATATCCTTTTCTGGACCGCTCCGAAAGCGAAAGAAGAAATGGATCAGGCAGTACAGTACGTAGTTTATCGCTTTAATAGAAAAGAAACGGTCAACCTGGAAGATCCTTCTCGCATTGTAGCCATCACCCGTAATAATTTCTATAAGATGCCCTATGATGATGGGAAAAAGAAATACCGGTATGTAATTACGGCTTTAGACCGGCTACAGAACGAATCAAAAGGAAAGGCGAAGAATGTGAAATTGTAATTGACCTATCCGTAATCTGCTTTCAAATAAAGCTAACATGTTCCATCAATATCTATAAGGAAATCTATACTGTCTGATAACGTATGAAGAGCATGGTAGAGTATGCCTATCGTACTTGCACGATAGGTATAGTCTGCGATTACGATAGGCGTACTCTCTTTCTTCGTGCAAAGGTAAACAATTCGTTCCTATCGGGAAGTTGAGTAAATGCCGGTAGTATTTGACGCAAGTTCCGGTTGCATCTAGCTTAACTGCTACCGTCTTTAATCAACAAGGATATAAGCTGAATATCGGGCTGTCGGATGAGGAGGCACGAGTTTAAAATATCCCTGAAAGATTTTTCCTTCCTGGATGTCCAGAGGAAAAACCATTCTCATTCGCTGGTCCTCTTTCAAAAGATCATCGGTAGAGGAATAATAGACGACTTTAAATACACCCGTTCGGCTTGGAGAGACGTAGCGGTCACAGATCAGTCGGGAGGTCATTCCCATGTTCATCCGTAGATTAATCTCTACGCATGGATGCAACCGATAATCTTCGGGAAAACGACAGATCATCATATCAACCCCCAGATATCCGGTGTAATGCTCGTCTAAAGAGTCGGATAATACTTGTTTTAGTTTCTTCTGCAACAGATTCAAACACTTAAGAGGGATGTAGTTTGCCAAGCGTTGTTCTATTTCGTTATTACCAGCTAGTAGATTGCCATCATACGCACCACTGACGGAAGTATAAAACAAGGAATAACCCTGAAAAGAAACCTTCCCCTTATGGGTATAAAATTGCATAGCAAAATCAAGTACTTTATCGTAAGACGGCTCTGCTGCTACTCCACCCTGTTTTTTAATGACATTCTTACACCAATTTACAATGGGTGGAGTTGCTCCGTGTCTGCACCAGTTAAGGCCTCTTCCACTGCCGGAGAGAGGTGCTTTCAACACGCAAACAGGAAAACGACGAAGAAATGTTTCTACCTCATCTGTGGTAGATAAATAAAAAGACTCGCCACAAAACCATTCATTCAATTGTAGTTGCGGTAACAAACGAACTGCCAATTGCCGGCTAGAACAAATTCTGAAATGCGCCAGTTCATCCTGTGTGGGTAAAACGGACTCTTTCACCCCTAACAGATGTAATCGTTTCCTGATAGCCGGATTCCATCCCCAGGGAGAGGGAATCAAATCTTTATAGGCAACTTCCGGCTCGGTAATCAGGCTCGGCAACCCCGGAAAATCTTCTCTTACAGATGCCAGCCATGTAGCATTCCACCGGGAAGGAGCCAATACAAAATCATCCGCACCGCCATACCAAACCGGTAAAATGGCTAAATCATCCGCCAGCTGACGCACTAAAACAGGCGACATATAGTTAGGATCCTGATTGGCCAGCGCCAGATCATGATCAGGATTAAACAAATAAAGTTGTTTCTGAACCATTTTAGCATGAAAGCTGCAAAATTAGTGATAAATTGCTCGAAATTAAAATCGTACTTCTCTTTTGCCTTATTCATTAAACTTAGCTAAAGAAATGCAGATTTTGCTATCTCTACTTTGCAAATTACAAAATATAAGCTTATATTTGCGACCCAAATAAGTACATTCTCCTATGGAAGCATTCTACCGTACACATACTTACCTTGTTGAACACACCAATGCTCCGGTTCGTCGTGATCTGATGGATGAAATCGACTGGAACGACCGACTGATTGGTATTAAAGGTACTCGTGGTGTAGGTAAAACAACTTTCCTGCTGCAATATGCCAAAGAAAAGTTCGGGACGGATCGCTCTTGTCTGTTTATCAACATGAACAACTTTTACTTCTCGGCACACTCCATCATAGACTTTGCCAACGAGTTTCAAAAAAGAGGGGGAAAGGTATTGCTTATTGACCAAGTATTCAAATATCCGGACTGGAGCCGGGAATTGCGTTTTTGCTACGATTGTTTCCCTCAACTGAAAATCGTGTTTACCGGTTCATCGGTGATGCGACTGAAGGAAGAAAACCTGGAGCTGAGAGATGTCGTAAAAAGTTACAATCTTCGTGGGTTTTCTTTCCGTGAATTCCTGAATCTTCAGGCTGGGATGGACTTCAAACCCTTCACGCTGGATGAAATTTTAAATAACCACGAGCAAATAGCACGTACCATCTTATCCAAGGTACGTCCCCTAAATTACTTTCAGAATTATCTTCATCATGGATTCTATCCGTTTTTCCTGGAGAAACGCAACTTCTCGGAAAACCTGCTGAAAACCATGAATATGATGATTGAGGTGGATATCCTGTTGCTGAAACAGATTGAACTGAAATATTTATCGAAGATTAAGAAGTTATTTTATTTACTGGCAGTAGCAGGTCCGAAAGCTCCGAACGTAAGCCAACTGGCCACCGAAATACAAACGTCAAGAGCCACCGTTATGAATTATATTAAATATCTGGCTGACGCGCGACTGCTCAATATGATTTATCCAGACAACGGCGAAGAGTTTCCCAAGAAACCTGCCAAAATCATGATGCACAATTCCAACCTGATGTATTCTATCTACCCGTTGAATGTAGAAGACCAGGATGTGCTCGATACCTTCTTTCTCAACACAATGTACAAGGATCATAAATTATATACAGGAGACAAAAACACAACTTTCCTGGTAGACGGTAAGCTGCCATTCAAAATTTGTGGCGAAGGGTACAAAATAAAAAATAATCCGGAAATCTATTACGCGATGCATAAAACGGAAATCGGACGAGGTAATCAAGTACCTCTCTGGTTGTTTGGCTTCGTTTATTAAAAACATATTTTTACATGATGGAAAACAACGAACAATTAGTTCATGGGATGGCTCCCAATACGTATTGTCTGATTATGAATCTGATAAACCTCTTTACAGGCGGAGGATGGATTATTGCCATTATTATGTGGGTAGTAGGTAAAGACAAATCCGAAGAGGTGGATAAACGAGGTAAAGACATGACGAACTGGCTGATCAGCTGGACAATTTATGCAATTATTTCAGGAATACTATGTATTATATTTGTAGGCTTCATCCTATTAATTATCCTGGGCATCGGAAGTTTTGTCCTTCCCATTATAGCGGCCATTAAAGCGATCAACAGAGATCCATGGAAGTATCCGCTCACTATTCAGTTTATTAAATGATTTTTTACTTAAATATTTAAATTTAGTTATGACTAAACAGAAGAAATTCATTACCTGTGATGGTAATCAGGCTGCCGCTCATATCTCGTATATGTTCTCAGAAGTAGCAGCGATCTACCCCATCACTCCTTCTTCGACTATGGCAGAGTACGTAGACGAATGGGCTGCTAAAGGCCGCAAAAATATCTTCGGCGAAACAGTATTGGTACAGGAAATGCAATCGGAAGCTGGTGCCGCAGGAGCCTTGCACGGTTCTCTTCAAGCTGGCGCGCTGACCACTACCTATACTGCTTCTCAGGGGCTTCTTTTGATGATCCCTAACATGTACAAAATTGCAGGTGAATTATTACCCTGTGTATTCCACGTTTCTGCGCGTGCTTTGGCTTCACATGCACTTTCAATCTTCGGTGACCACCAAGACGTAATGGCTACCCGCCAGACTGGTTTTGCCATGCTTGCCGAAGGTTCCGTACAGGAAGTAATGGACCTGGCTGCTGTAGCTCACTTGGCTACCATTAAAGCCCGTGTTCCTTTTGTTAATTTCTTCGACGGTTTCCGTACTTCACACGAAATCCAGAAAATCGAATCATTGGAGAATGAAGACCTGGCTCACCTAATTGACCAAAAAGCTTTGGCTGAGTTCCGTGAACGTGCACTGAACCCCAATGCACCGGTTGCACGTGGTATGGCTGAAAACCCGGACGTTTATTTCCAACACAGAGAATCGTGTAACGCTTTCTATGATGCAGTTCCTGCCATCGTAGAAGAATATATGAATGAATTGTCTCAGATTACCGGACGCAAATACGGCTTATTCGATTATTATGGAGCAGAAGATGCAGATCGCGTAATTATTGCCATGGGATCTGTAACCGAGGCTGCCCGTGAGGCAATTGACCATCTGGTAGCACAAGGTGAAAAAGTAGGTATGGTAGCTGTACACTTGTACCGTCCGTTCTCTGCTAAACACTTCTTGGCTGCTGTTCCTAAAACAGCCAAACGAATTGCTGTTCTCGACAGAACCAAAGAACCAGGTGCCAACGGTGAACCCTTATACTTAGATGTGAAAGATTGTTTCTACGGTGCTGCCGATGCTCCTGTAATTGTGGGCGGACGTTACGGTCTTTCTTCTAAAGACACAACACCTGCACAGGTTATCTCTGTATTCGAAAACCTTGCATTACCCGAACCTAAGAATCATTTCACAATGGGTATCGTGGATGACGTTACCTTTACTTCTCTTCCTCCGAAAGAAGAAATTGCTTTGGGCGGTGAAGGAATGTATGAAGCTAAATTTTACGGCTTGGGAGCTGACGGTACAGTAGGTGCTAACAAAAACTCCATCAAAATCATTGGTGATAACACCAACAAATATTGCCAGGCATACTTCTCATATGACTCTAAAAAGTCGGGAGGTTTCACTTGTTCTCACCTTCGTTTTGGCGATCACCCCATCCGTTCTACTTACTTGGTAAACACGCCTAATTTCGTGGCTTGCCACGTACAAGCCTACTTGAGAATGTACGATGTGACCCGTGGTCTTCGTGAAAACGGAACATTCCTGTTAAATACCATCTGGAATGAAGAGGAACTGGCAAAACACTTGCCTAACAAAGTAAAACGTTACCTCGCTCAAAAGAATGTTTCTGTATACTATATCAATGCAACTGAAATCGCTATGGAAATTGGTCTGGGCAACCGTACCAATACCATTCTTCAGTCTGCTTTCTTCCGCATCACTCAAGTGATCCCCGTTGACCTGGCTATTGAGCAAATGAAGAAATTCATTGTGAAATCGTACGGTAGCAAGGGAGAAGATATTGTGAATAAAAATTACGCTGCGGTTGATCGCGGTGGTGAATACAAGCAACTGCCTGTTGATCCGGCATGGGATAACCTTCCGGATGATGAAGCAGAAGTCAATAACGATCCGGCTTTCATCAACGAGGTTGTTCGTCCGATCAATGCACAGGATGGTGACTTGTTGCCAGTATCTGCTTTCACTGGTCGTGAAGACGGAACTTGGGATCAGGGTACTGCTCAATACGAGAAACGTGGTGTAGCAGCGTTCGTTCCCGAATGGATTCCTGAAAACTGTATCCAGTGTAACAAGTGTGCTTATGTATGTCCTCATGCTTCTGTACGTCCTTTCGTATTGAATCAGGAAGAGCAACTAGGTGCCAACTTTACTTCCCTAAAAGCAGTAGGTAAACAATTTGCCGATATGACTTTCCGTATGCAGGTAGACGTTCTCGATTGTATGGGTTGTGGTAACTGTGCCGATATCTGTCCAGGTAATCCAAGAAAAGGCGGTAAAGCATTAATCATGAAGACACTGGAATCTCAATTGGCAGAAGCTGATAACTGGGAATACTGCGTTAAGAAAGTAACCAGCAAACAAAACCTGGTAGACGTAAAGAGCAATGTGAAAAACTCTCAGTTTGCTACTCCGTTGTTTGAATTCTCAGGCGCTTGTTCCGGTTGCGGTGAAACTCCTTATGTAAAATTAATCACCCAGCTTTACGGTGATCGTCAGATGGTTGCCAATGCGACAGGTTGTTCCTCTATTTATTCAGGCTCTGTACCTTCGACTCCTTATACAGTTAACGAAAGAGGTCAAGGTCCGGCTTGGGCAAACTCCTTGTTTGAAGACTTCTGCGAGTTTGGTATGGGTATGGAAATGGCTAATGAAAAAATGCGGGAACGCCTCGTTAAGCTAATGAATGAAGCAATTGCTTCTGAAAGCTGCCCTGCTGTGTACAAAGAATTCTATCAGGAATGGATTGACAACAGATTCGATGCTGAAAAGACCAAAGAACTGGCTGACAAGATCATTCCCGCATTAGAAAACACAAAAGATGGTTGTGAAATCTGCAAGGCAATCTACGATCTGAAACATTACTTGGTAAAACGTTCACAGTGGATTATCGGTGGTGACGGTGCTTCTTATGATATCGGTTACGGTGGTTTGGACCATGTAATTGCTTCCGGCAAAGACGTTAATATTCTTGTACTTGATACTGAAGTTTACTCTAACACCGGTGGACAGTCATCCAAAGCTACTCCTGTAGGCGCAATTGCTAAATTTGCAGCTTCCGGTAAGAGAATCCGTAAAAAGGACCTCGGTTTAATGGCTACTACTTACGGTTATGTGTATGTGGCACAAATTGCGATGGGTGCAGACCAGGCTCAAACGCTGAAAGCTATTCGCGAAGCAGAAGCATATCCGGGACCGTCTCTTATCATTGCTTATGCTCCTTGTATTAATCACGGACTAAGAGCAGGTATGGGTAAATCTCAGGAGGAAGAAGAAAAAGCAGTAACTTGTGGCTACTGGCACTTGTGGCGTTATAATCCTGCACTGGAGGCAGAAGGGAAGAATCCATTCACACTCGATTCCAAAGATCCGAAGTGGGAAGAATTCCAAAACTTCCTGAAAGGTGAAGTACGCTATACTTCTTTATTGAAACAATATCCGGACGAAGCTCAGGAATTGTTTGCAGCGGCCGAAGAAAATGCAAAATGGAGATATAACAACTACAAACGTTTGGCTAACCAGTCTTGGGGAAGCGAAGCTCAGTAATTCTCCATCTGTGACTTAAATAATTGTTACAGGTTTTTATAAACCAGAATAGATAATTTATCAGACCGTTTCAAGGCTAGCCTTGAAACGGTCTTTCTTTTTGAATACCCACAAGAGATACTTCTACCCCTGCGGATATACAACGAAAGTCAACGTAATCAAATTTAACCAAGTTCTTCTTTTTTTGGTTTCTGTCCCCGGCAGCTTTCCAGACGCTCATTAGTCTATTTCCTATAGGGATTATCCTAAAATAAAATAGAAAAAAACATCTTTTTTAAAGATTTATCTTTTAATATTTTTATGTCGGTACGAGAACGAATCCTCATTATCCTATTTATTAATCAACATTCAATAGCCAAACGAAAAGAGTTTAAGTAGACTGGAACATTAACTAAAAATACGATTATGAAACGACTAAGTTTAATTATATGCATTATATGCATATCGTTTTTACAACAAGGTTGTAAAAACACTAGCGAGAAAGGAACTGCAAAAAATGAAAATCCCACTGTTAACCATGCTATAGTCGTTCAAGAAATAGAAGACACTCTTACTGTGAAGAATGACAGTATTAGTAAAACCAATGAGATTATACTATATAATAAGAAAGACCGTTTGCAAAAGAGCAATCAATCGTCTCCATCCGATAATAAATGGGTAAACCCTTCACAAAAAGAAGGCTCAAACCTGAATATTCTTGCAGATAAGTACGATGAAGAGGATTATGCTGAAGAAAACCAAGAAGAAAATTATGAAACAATCGAAGGCACTTATTATGATAACTATTATATAGTTGAAGGTCCATATATAGGAGGTTCATCTGTATATTATGATGATTATTACCCACCTTATATCAATAATTATTATAGTGACAATTATTATTATAGTGATTATTACTATTATTATCCAGATTATTCGCTTCCTCATCATCCCGGGTGGATATATAAACCGGGTAAACCACATAAGCCTCATAAACCTCACCGACCTTCAGGTAAACCAAAGCCAGAACGTCCTGGAAATAATCCTAGACCTCAACCTCCAGGAGAACATCCCAGTATAGAACGTTCAGGTATAGATAGAGAAAATCCATCAGGTAGTGGCAGATCACCTCAACGGCCTGTTCCGGAATCCGTATCCAAGCCCAATAGTTCAACCGGAGGTAGAGGCACGTCAAGACCCATTCCAGAGTCTGTGGCTAAGCCTCAACCAGTGATTGAACGTCCAGGTATGGAGAGAGAGAAACAATCAAGTGGTAACAGGCCAACTCAAAGGCCTCATCCGGAATCTGTATCCAAACCCAAAAGTTCAACGGGAAATAGAAATTCATCAAGAACCATTCCGGAGTCCGTAACTAAACCGGAAAATGGAAATAATAGACGTGAGTCTGGAAGAGGATCTTCTATGAGAGATAATGAGCGTCAGGACGCCGAAGCTATCAGGCAAAGGGAAGCACAAGAGCGGCAGGAACAGCAACGCAAGGAAACTGGAAACCGTAGGCAGCGCGAAGTACAGGAGCGTCAGCAACGGGAAAGGCAGAACGCCGATGCTCGTAAACAAAAGGAAGCACAAGAGCGCCAGGAGCAGGAACGCAAGGAAGCGGAAAACCGCAGACAGCGCGAAGTACAAGAGCGTCAGCAACGGGAACGGCAGGAAGCTGAAACTCGTAGACAAAAAGAAGTACAAGAGCGTCAGGAAAGGGAAAGACGAGAAACCGAATCCCGTCAACGGCAAGAACAGGAACGTCAACAGCAAGAACGGCAGGAAGCTGAAAAGCGTAGACAACGAGAAGATCAGGAACGTCAGCAAAGAGAAAGAAGAGAAGCCGAAGTCCGTCAACAACAAGAACAACAGCGCAGTAGCAGCCGTAGTTCTGAGAGTGGAAGTAGGGGTAGAGGCCGATAATTAAAATATCCACCAATTAAATTTATATTTTATGAAAAAATTAGTGTTGTTATTAGTTTTAGCCGTATCATTTATGGCATGTGAAGGACCAACAGGTCCTAGAGGTCCTTCGGGAATGGATGGAAGAGATGGGGAGGATGGTTACGGAACAAACTGGTTTGCAAAATCTTTTACGATCCAACCAAACCAATGGGAACTGATAGGCGAACCAGGTGAGCTGAATTCTTATTTTGTAGTAGATAAAGAACTACCCGAATTAACCAGAGATATCTACAAAGAAAGGGCTGTAATCGCTTACGTTCAAACAGGCGATAAAGTTAAGAATGGAATGCCTTATGTTTTGCACCAAGGCGGAGTCGATACTGATGGAAAAGAATTAACATGGACTCAAACCTATGACTTTGATTATTCTGAAGGCTGGGTAGGTTTCTATGTTACATATTCCGATTTCAATACACAAATTAAACCTGTAGATCCTGTAACTTTCCACATCATATTAATGTGGTAAAGCACACGGATTTTTCTAAAATGAGACCACTGAAGTACTTTTTCAGTGGTCTTTCTTTGGGATATCTTCTTTTTATTTCAGGTAAAGTACAAAAGTTATGCGTTAGTCTGCCAACTTCAAAATATAAAAATTATATTTGTATGAGAACCTTTACAAGCAGTCATATATGAATAACATAATAACTAGAAGCCAGGTTATTTTTCTTCTTTTATTTTTCTTTTCCTGTTTCGATCTGGAAGCAAACAATCATAAAGCAGATTCATTGATCAATAAAGCTCAAATAGTAATCTATACCAATCCTAAACAATCCACATTCTTCTCTCAAAAAGCCCTAGAATATATTTCTGCAGAATGTCCGAATGCACAAAAAGCGAGAGCGTTGTTAACCAATGCGATGGGTTATAAGTTTTTGGGAGATTTTGATATCAGTATTAAAACACTCTATGATGCTCTTGACTGTTGTCCGGAAAATGATCATGCACTCCTTACCGACGTTCAGATGCAAATGGCCAACGTTTATTGTCGCCTTCGGGATTACACAAAGGCATTCGAAATCAACGATAAAGCAACTTCCCTAAGTAAAGCCTATGGCGATTCTACCCGTTTGGCTGCTTGTTACAACAATCGGGGAATCATACACTATAGCCTGAATGAGTTTAAAACAGCAGAACAATTCTTTCGCAATGCCCTGCATGTCAACCGACGCATTGGAGACATTAAGGCGGTAGCTGCTAATCTGAACAACATGTGCCTTTACGAAGGAGATATTGAAGAAAAACTCAGATTGATTCAAGAGGCAATAGTCATCAATAAAAATATGAATGCGACCTGGGCACTCGCCGAAAACTATAATAATATGGGCAAACAATACTTCTTTGCTCATCAATATCCGAAAGCTTTGGATGCACTTGCCAAAGCGCGCGAAGCAGCTAACGAATCAGCAGCTAAGGAACTGATCTGCGACAATTATGAATACTCCTCCTGGGTGTATGCTGCTATGAAAGAGTATGATAAGGCTTATGAATGCCTGCTACAACTCTACAACCTAAGTATGGAGTTACAAAACGATCAGAAGCTACGAACCGTCGAACAGGAATTATCGGAAAAGCGTGTACTCCACCTACAAAGAGAAACTGCCCTCAAAGAACAGGCCTATGAGATTGAAATCCTGAAACGCAATACACTTATTCTGATTGCTATATTAGGATTCTGTATCCTTATCTCGATCTTCTTACCCCGTTGGATCAAAAGGCGGAAAGATTTGCAACTCGCTGAAACCCGCTATCAGCTGGAGCAATCGGAGCGTGAAGTAGCTGAACTCAAATTATGTCAGCAGGAGCAAACACTCACCTCCATACAAAGCGAACCGGAAATCAGTCGCCAAGAGGTAACCAGCTTTGCTATGTTCCTGAGAAGTCGCAACGAATTACTCGATAAAATACGAGAACAGATCAAAGAGGGATACAAAATGGATGCTGCCGATATACAACCGTATCTGAAAAGAGTAAATGCTTTTATCAGCCAGCATCAAAATGGAAATGAAGAAACGAATACCATGTTGATAAGCATTGAACAAAAGAATGCTGATTTTCTGAAACGACTTCTTGCCAGGCATCCAAACCTTACGCAAGGGGAAAAATATCTGGCTACTTTGCTCCGGGTGAATCTCTCTACGAAAGAAATTTCCCTTTTAACCGGAAGTATTCCTAAAACGATCAACATGAACCGTTACCGGTTAAGAAAGTCTTTGGAGTTACAGGCGGAAGAAGATATTACCGCTTATTTACAGCAAATATAAACAACCTAAAAAAGATGTGATTTGTAGATTTATTAAGAATAGAGACACACTCATTATCAATCAATTACATTTCATTTTGTAGATCAAAAACTTCCCGCTTCAAGATGGATTGTAGATCGGAAATAGATACTATACTTTCGTTTTCTTCAGCTTTAAAAGGTTACTTAGCATCACATTCGAACAACGAATATTAACCTTTTAAATTTTAATCAGATGAATCACCTATTGCATTCAAGAGGTATAAGCATACTTGTTATGCTACTACTCATCCTCTTAGCTCCAAGTGCATTCGCACAAAGTATTCAATTGAAAGGAAGTGTAACAGATAGTACTGGAGAACCAATAATTGGTGCCAGTGTTATTGAGAAAGGCACAACCAACGGACTTATCACTGATTTCGACGGTAATTTCACAATCACAGTGAACCAACCAGCCACTCTGGTAGTATCTTATGTAGGTTACAAAACTGAAGAAGTTCCTGTAAATAACAGAAGAGAAATCAAAGTAATATTAAAAGAAGATGCGCTGATGTTGGAGGAAACAGTCGTTATCGGCTATGGTACCATGAAGAAAAGTGATATGACTGGAGCCATCTCTTCTGTAGATGTAGAAGAACTAAGCAGACGCACTACAACCAATCCGGCAGAAGCTTTACAGGGAAAAATTGCAGGTGTGAACGTTCAAAAAGCTGGGGGAAATGCCGGAGCCAAGGTAAATGTTAAGATTCGGGGTGTAAAAACCTTTGGAGACAATCAACCGCTGTTTATTATTGATGGATTCCCTGGAGATATCGAAAACGTCAATCCACAGGATATTGCCAGCATGGAAGTGCTAAAAGATGGTGCTGCAGCTGCCATCTATGGATCGGTGGCTGCTAACGGAGTCATCATTATCACCACTAAAAACGGTAAGAAAGGAGAAACTAAAATTGATTTCAGTACCTACCTAAGCTCTACTACTGTAGCTGAAAAGCTGAAATTATTAAACGCACAAGAATATAAACAGGTACATAAACAAATGTATGATAACTGGAACCAGTATGCCACAGGAGACGATATCGTGACACTTCCCGCTTATATTGGCAAAGACACCGGAGTTAATAGCGACTGGCAGGACGCCATGTTGCGCAGTGGATTCTCGCAGAGCTATATGGTCAGTGTCCGGGGCGGCTCAGACAATGCACAATATTCAATCTCTTATAACCATGCCGACGAAAAAGGAATCTTCCTGGGTAATGATTTCCGCCAGGACAATGCACGCGCCAAAATACACATGAGTAAATACATCTTTGATATAGATGCCAACCTGGCTTTCCGATTTACCGATAGTAAACAACCAGAATACCAGATCAAAGAAATGTATATGCTTTCTCCGCTGGTACCTATCTATGACTCAACCCGCGAATTTGGTTTCGGTCTGACAGACTTTGACGGAATCCCTAACAACCGGAACGTCATGGCAGATCAACATTATGAAAAATCAACGGATAAGAAATACCACACGAATGCCAATGTGGCCCTGACAATGAACTTCACTTCCTGGTTAAACTTTAAAACCAGTTATAACTACCGGGGTGAACATCAGCGGCAAACCTATCACGCGCCTAAATATGTTGCAGACGCTCGCTCCCCTAGAGACTATCCTTATCACAGTGAGACCACCGCCTACTGGGAAGAACATGTATGGGATAATATATTGAATTTTAACAAAACATTTGGTAAACATAGCATTAATGCAATGGCAGGTAGCTCGGTTACCGCCCGTAAATATACCTGGAACTCGGTAGGTGTTGAAGGGAAAGCAACCGTATATAAAGTAGAAAATGGTTCCTTGGTTACCAATACTATTCCGGGTGGTTTCCTAAATGAAAACTTCGAAACTATTGGTGCAGGTGCAGGTGGTACTTTCGATGGCGATGGCAGTAAATGGGATTATAACCGCGCCTCTTTCTTCGGACGTTTGAACTATAATTACGATAATCGCTACCTGATACAGGCTACCCTTCGTTATGATGGTTCTTCCAAATTTGATAAAGACAATCGTTGGGGTTCATTTCCTTCTGTAGCCTTGGGCTGGAGAATCAGTGAAGAAGTTTTCTTTCCGAAAGATATTGTATTAACCAATCTTAAATTCCGCGCCAGCTGGGGACGTCTGGGTAATGAGAATGCACTCGGGTACTACGATTTTTTAGCATTAGTTTCCACCTATAACACCATGTATCAGGGTTATGTGAAAGGAAACGGAGAGAATGCCTGGGCCGGAAGTATTGCCCGCGGATTGGAAGATCGCTCCCTAAAATGGGAAACAACAGATACCAAAAACATTGGAGTAGATTTTGGCCTTTTTAATAACAAACTGATGGCTCGCTTAATTACTACTACAATTCTACTAAAGATTTGTTAATTACTAAAGCGTTGCCTCCATCCGCCGGACTGGACGATCCGATTTTGAATGTAGGTGAAATACGCAATACAGGTATTGAGTTTGAAGTAAGCTGGGGCGATAAGATACGAGATTTCGAATATAACATTGGCCTCAACCTGAGCACAACCAACAATAAAGTAGTTTCCCTGGCCACTCCCGACCAGGTGCTTTACGGAGAAGGTCTGAAGTATGATACAGAACACTTCCCTACTCAAACACGAGTAGGTAAACCTATCGGATCGTTCTACCTGTACAAAACAGCAGGTATCTTTCAGAATGAGGCAGAAGTAGCTGCACATACCAACAGCCGTGGAGAATTATTACAACCCAACGCTAAACCCGGAGATATCCGTTTTGTAGATACAAACAATGATGGTAGTATAGACGATGGCGACAAAGGATATTGCGGATCTGGTATTCCTAAATTTGAAGCCAACCTCAACTTCTCAGCGGCATATAAGGGTATAGATTTCTCAATGGTGCTGGGAAGCGCGTGGGGACACAAGTTGTACAATGGTAACAAATACTTCTACGAAGGTATGAACTCCGGTTCCAACTTCCTTCATTCCACACTGAATGCCTGGACACCTGAAAACACAAATACCAGTATTCCCCGTGCTGTTTATCAGGATCCTAATGGTAACCTGAAAGAGTCCGACCGCTTCCTTGAAAGTGGAAACTTCATCCGCCTGCGTCAGTTACAGATAGGTTACACAGTACCGAAAACGCTTTTATCAAAGATTTACCTAGAAAAACTTCGCGTATACATCAGTGGAGAAAACTTGCTGACTTGGACCAACTATTCAGGCATTGATCCGGAATTCTCACGCGTAAGTGTGCTCAACACAGGTATCGATAATTTAATTTATCCGTTTACTCGTTCATTTACTGTAGGTCTTCAACTTTCGTTCTAATTCCTAAAAACATACTGAAATGAAAAAAATAATCTATATAGCATCTATCTGCATAGCAACATTGTTTGCGTCCTGCCATGATTTCCTGACGCTGGAATCACCCGATCAATTAACCTCCGATAATTTCTGGATCAGTCAGTCGAATGCAGAATCGGCATTGGCTGCTGCTTATTCTCAGTTGGAATATTCCATCGATACTTGGGAGTTTGCAGAAGTAAAATGGCCCGTAGAAGCCTATCGAGAAGACATTGTTGTATTAGGATATGATGCACAAAACTATCCCAACTGGGTAGAACTCGCGAACTTCTCTTATACGAACGGAAACTCACAGTTCTCTTCTTACTGGAAAAATAACTATAAAGGAGTTAATTTCTGTAACCAGATCATTGAGAAAGTTCCCTTGATACCTACCGAAAACATTGATGCAAATATGCGTATACAGATCATCAATGAGGCGCATTTTCTGCGGGGATACTATCACATGAAACTTATACTCAACTGGAAAGAGATCATCATCCGAGATAAATATATCACCAAACAGGATGAAATAGCCAAAGCATTGTCGACCCGAGAAGATGTTTGGGATTTTATTATTAATGAATTAAAAGCAGCCACTGCCCTGCTTCCTACACACGATGCCAATAATATAGGACGTGCCACCTCCGGAGCAGCCCAGGCTTATCTCGGTTTTGCATATCTGACACGTGCTTATGAAGAAAGCAGTAAAAAAGAGCAGTATCTCACCGAGGCTCTGAAAGCCTTTGATGAAATAAAAGGCTATGAACTGGAAAAGAACTTTGTGAGCATGTTCGACGGTACCAATAAAAAACAGCAAAGAGTCTGTATTTGAACTTCAATACACCATGAGTACCGCTAATGGGGCAGATTATCGTACAGCATTGCACAGATGGATCGGAGCGTCCGAACTGAATGGATGGGACGAAATAACTCCCAGCACTTTCCTTGTGAATACATACATGAAGGAAGGGGAAACAGCCAACACAGGCCGGTACGACTCACGCTTCTACAGTACAATCTTCTCCCAGTGCCCTTACTTTAATGATCCGGTGGAAAAACGGGTATATGGAGGTACATACGATGATTGGTTTAATGAAGAGGGCGTAAGCTATAACCGTCCGGTGTTCCGCAAATTAATGCCTCCTACTCTTGCTGCACTCAACTTAAGCCGTTTTGCCAACAATATCCCGCTGATGCGCTATGCAAACGTATTACTGATGAAGGCTGAGGCATTGAATGAACTGGACAGAACCGACGAAGCCATCAAGTTGATTAATGAGGCAAGAGAGGTACATGGAGACATGCCACCCATGACAGGAAATTCGAAAGAAGATGTTGCTAAACAGATTGAGCATGAAAGAATCCTAGAGTTCCCCCTTGAAAACTTTCGGTGGTATGATCTTCGTCGCTGGGGTAAACTTACAGAAGCTATGCAAGCAGCCGGACGTGGAGGATTCAATGCAGAGAAGAATTCATTCTACCCGATACCGTTGATTGAAATAAACTCGAATGATTTGTTGAACTAAGAAGTCGAATTTACTTATCCTAAAGAACACTATCTTTGCACAAAAAGAGTTGACTATGTTTATCATTATTGGAATTATGCTGTCAGGTATGCTGCTGGGCTTCCTGATCCGCAACAAAAGGCTAACCTGGATTCATAAAGTAATTACCAGCCTGATCTGGTTGTTGCTTTTCCTACTCGGTATCGATGTAGGAAGCAACGAGACCATCATCAAAGGGCTATATTCCATTGGTTTTGAAGCGCTTATTATTACGCTGGGAGCCGTTGTAGGAAGTACCTTACTAGCATGGGCTTTATGGTATTTTATTAATGAACCTCTCACCAAAAAAGTTCGTGATGAAAGGTAGTCTGATTATTGTCTCTTTCTTTGTGCTGGGTACCTTGTGTGGAGTGTTCCACCTAATTCCGATTGATTTGTCGGAAAGTAAGATAAGTTATTATGCCTTATGCGGACTTATGTTTTGTGTAGGTATTAGTGTAGGCAATGACCCGAATACGCTGAAAAGCTTCCGCTCGCTTAACCCTCGATTGATCTTCTTACCGGCAGTGACGATCTTAGGGACACTTGCCGGGTGTGCCGTAGTAAGCTTATTCCTGAATCACCGTACCGCTACCGACTGCATGGCCGTTGGCTCAGGATTTGGTTACTACTCGCTATCGAGCATTTTTATTACCGAGTATAAAGGTGCCGAACTAGGTACCATCGCCCTGCTTTCGAACATTATGCGGGAGATCCTTGCATTGCTAGGAGCTCCTTTGCTCGTGAAGTATTTTGGCAAGCTGGCCCCAATCTCAGTGGGTGGGGCCACTACCATGGATACAACCTTGCCTATAATTACTCGTTATTCAGGACAACAGTTTGTCGTAGTATCCATCTTCCATGGATTTGTAGTTGACTTTTCGGTGCCATTTCTCGTTACTCTTTTTTGTTCTATTTGATAATTGTAAAAATGAAAAACATATTAATTCTTTTTATTGTTAATTTACTTCTGATTCATGTCGGGGTACAAGCCGGGGAGAAAACCAACCTCCCTTGGCAAAACCCTCGAGTCAATGCTATAAACCGCGAGCCGATGTACGCCCACTTCATCCCGTTCACCAACGAACAAGCTGCCTTGCAGCAGAGCAGACTTCCTCTGCCTGCTGCACTGGCATTGAACGAAAAAGTGGAAAGAAGGATTTCACTTAATGGCACGTGGAAATTTCTCTATTCGCGTAATCCGCAAAGTTGTCCTGACGGTTTCTGGAAATCAGGTTATCGGGTGAATAACTGGAAAAGCATTCGGGTTCCGGGCAGTTGGGAACTCCAGGGATTCGATGCCCCTATTTATACGGATGTTAGTTATCCTTTTCCTGCCAATCCACCCCATATACCGGAAGACTACAATCCAGTGGGCGCTTACGTGCGTGAATTTACAGTGCCAACATCGTGGAACGGCTTGGATATTTTCCTGGATTTCGAAGGGGTGGAATCTGCGTTCTACTGCTGGGTTAATGGTGAATTAGCTGGTTATAGCGAAGACAGTCGTCTGCCTGCACATTTCAATATCACTTCTCTGCTTCGTAAAGGAAGTAATAAACTGGCTGTTAAAGTGTTTCGGTACAGCGATGGTTCATATCTGGAAGATCAGGATTACTGGAAATATAGCGGGATTGAACGTGATGTATTTCTCTATGCTCGCCCTATGAGCCGGGTGAAAGATTTTAAACTGACAGGCGGATATGACACTTCCAATCAAAATGGAGATTTCTCGCTAGAAGTACGATTACATAAGCCTCAAAAAGATCAACGGGTAGAAATCAAACTGATGGATGGAGAAAGCGTATTATTGACAGAAAAGAAAAAACTGAAAAGTGAAGCAGATACTCTATTAGCTGTCAACCAGCTTCTACCACAGATTAAAGGATGGAGTGCCGAAACACCCTCTTTATATCAACTCGTGATAAGTACCTACGATACCCAAAATCAACCTCTCGAATCCTTTGTACATTCTTTTGGTTTCCGTACGGTTGAGATGCGTAACGGTATGCTGCTAATTAATGATGTGCCTGTCTTATTTAAAGGGGTAAACCGGCACGAACATGATCCACACCACGGACGGACCATTACTGTTGAAAGCATGATTGAAGACATCCGACTGATGAAGCAATTCAATATTAATGCAGTGCGTTGCTCACACTATCCCAACTATCCGCAATGGTATACATTGTGTGATCGATATGGCCTGTATGTGGTTGATGAAGCCAATATTGAAAGTCACGGCATGGATCACCACCCTAACCGCACACTTGCCAACTATCCGGAATGGGAACTTCCTTTCCGCGAACGCATGGAACGAATGGTGAAACGCGATCGAAACTTCACTTCCATCGTTACCTGGTCAATGGGGAATGAATCGGGATACGGTCAAAACTTCGAAACACTTTACAAATGGACAAAAACATTCGACTCTACCCGCCCAACACAATACGAAGGATCACGCAAACAAGGAGTATCTGACATTTATTGTCCAATGTATGGACGCATCTGGTTACTGCGCGAACACGTTAATCAACGCCAACCCCGTCCACTCATCCTTTGTGAATATGCCCATGCCATGGGTAACAGCGTGGGCAACCTACAGGATTACTGGGACCTGATTTATCAATACGACCAGTTACAAGGGGGATTCATTTGGGACTGGGTAGACCAGACTTTTGATATCCGCGACCCGGAAGGCAATCGGATCTGGGCCTATGGTGGGGATATGGGATTTGCAGGAGTACCAAACGATTCAAACTTCTGCGCTAACGGATTGATAGCCGCCGATCGTTCGCTTCATCCTCATATTTGGGAAGTGAAAAAAGTATATCAATACATTCACTTTGAACCGGTACCTTTTACCACTCATCGACTGAAAGTAACCAATCGGCATGATTTTATAGGATTAGAAAACTATTACCTGCGATGGGCATTGGAAAGCGATGGAAAAACCATTGAGAGTGGCCGGATGGACTTTCCCGCCATCGCTCCGCACGGATCGGCTTTTATTTCCATTCCGATGAAATCTTTTTATCAGCCAGGAAAAGAATATTTCCTGAAAGTAGAAGCTCTTACAAGGGAGGGTCATCCTCTAATCGATAAAGACCATGTATATGCCATGGAGCAATGGCAGCTTCCGGGAGAGGCAACCATTGGCTCACCGCGTAAATACGCTGTTCAGCCATCAACCCGGAAAGAAAATGAGGAAATTATAGTTGAAGGCAATTCTTTCTGTGTTACATTTTCCAACAGGAATGGACAAATAACCAGCCTCATATACAATCAAAAAGAAATGCTTCAGGATGGATTACAGCCCAATTTCTGGAGAGCATTAACAGATAATGATGTCGCTAACAATACCCTGGGACGGTGTGGAACTTGGAAAGAAGCAGGCAATAAAGTAGTATTGAAATCAATCGATACTTCTTTATTGAGAGATAAGGGAGCCATTGGTATAATGACACATTACGAACTGCCGGAACAAGCTTCTTCTCTCAGCATCGTTTATCGCATCTTTGGGGATGGCCTTATTGAAGTGGAAACTACCTTCACCCCTGGCAAAAAGCCTTTACCTGAGATGCCCCGCTTCGGACTACGCATGATACTATCTGCAGAATATGATAAGATGACATGGCTCGGACGCGGTCCGCATGAAAATTATACTGACCGGAAAAGTTCAGCTGCAGTTGGTCTTTATCAGGCTACTGTTTGGGAACAGTATCACCCATATGTTCGTGCACAGGAAACTGGAAATAAGTGCGATGTCCGTTGGTTTTCGCTGTCAAACCAACAAGGACAAGGGTTACTTATCACTGGTATAGAACCTTTGAGTGTTAGTGTCTGGAACTTCCCGCAAGAAGATATTCAATATGTTCCCTTTAATATTGAACGCAAGCATGGTGGAAGTATCCGTAAAAAAGAAATGGTATGGGTCAACATAGACCATCGCCAAATGGGAGTAGGTGGCGACAACACATGGGGTGCTCAAGTACACCCGGAATATACTATTACTCCTGAAACGATGTCGTATACCTTTACATTACAACCCCTACCCTAAAGAATAAAAATATGAGAAATTTAATTTTCATTAAAACAATAGCCTTTGTACTGTTGGCTGTACTAGTATCCTGTGGTCAACCTGTCAAACAGACTTCATCTATTCGGTTCCGGTTTGATAATATACTGGATATCTCCTACACACCTACCGAAGGAACTCCTGGCGGAGGTTGGTTTAGCGATCAGGGTTCGTGGATGGGATTCACCATACCTCAATCGGATAATTGGATAAATGGTTTCTGTGGTCCTTTCAGTTTGGACTACCGCCATTGGATGGCTCACTCGGCTGTTAGAGTCAGTTTTCATGCAGAGGGAGATGAAATATTTGTTTCTGATTCAATCAACTATGTTCCCGGTCAACTTTACCTGGCTGCACATTCTGCAAAAGGAAAGATCGAACAACGCTTAGAGTTCATCGACGCTTACACAGCTCTGCTGAGCATACGCACCAAAGGTAATCATGAACTACGCTTCCAAGGAGATAAATGGGCAGAAGGAACCCAATTCGAAACCTACCAAAATGCCTTGATAGCACGACATCCCTCCGGTGAAATCGTATGCATCAGCTTTGCACCCGATGCTCGTCTGACACTTAATTCGCATAACTATGAAGCAATATATAGTGCGGAAGAAGAAGTTTATCTGACTATTTCTTTCTTTAATAATGAAAAAGAAAAAACAGCCGGATTACAGAAAGCAACCGCTATATTGAGTCAGCCCGAAACTTACCTGAAAACCAATCATCAACGGTGGGAAGAGTATCTGACTAAAATAGTACGTACAGATATGCCTTATAGATATAACCGTATAGCTGCAAAATCAGTAGTGACCTTAATGTCGAATTGGCAAACTCATAAAGGAGGATTACTTCATGAAGGTATTGTACCCAGTCATGCGGCAAGTTATTTTATGGGATTTTGGGCCTGGGATTCATGGAGATTCTCTGTAGCCTTGGCATCCTTCGCTCCTGAACTAGCGAAGAATCAGATCCGTGCCATGTTCGATTACCAATTACCAGACGGTATGGTAATAGATTGCATCTACTCCAACCCGGAAGAGAATAATGCACGTGATAGCAAACCGCCATTGGCAGCTTGGGCAGTAAATGCTATCTTCGAGCATACCCAGGATACCGCCTTTGTCCGGGAAATGTATCCACAACTACTGGCATACCATCGTTGGTGGTACAACAAGCGGGATCATAACCAAAACGGAATCTGCGAATTCGGTTCTATGGATGGCACCACAGAAGCTGCTGCCTGGGAAAGCGGAATGGACAATGCCATCCGCTTCGACAATGCCCGCATGGTGAAGAATGCCGAAGATGCCTGGAGTTTCGATCAGGAAAGTGTGGATCTGAATGCATATCTGGCTTATGAATATCAATTGTTGAAGAACTTTGCCTCCATTATTGATCTGCCTTTCAATGAACCAGACTATACGGCCAATGTTGCAGACTATTTTTTCGATACGGAACGTGGCTTTTTCTTTGACCGTCGCCTTAGCGATGGCAGTTTCGTTGTTGAAGAAGGTTGCGAAGCATATATACCTTTCTGGACGGGTATTGCCTCTGCCGAACAAATGGAACGTGCCTTGGTTCTCTTTACGGATACAGCCAAATTTTCCACATATATACCTTTCCCCACTGTTGCAGCTGATAATCCAAAATTTATGCCTAAAGGTTACTGAAGAGGCCCTATCTGGTTAGATCAGACTTACTTTGCCATCCGGGGACTGCGTAATTACGGATACCACGAACTGGCTGATAAATATACCCAACAGGTATTTGATCGCTTACAAGGATTGCAGGAGCAGGCACCTATTCATGAGAATTATGGTACACATACCGGAGAACGTCTGAAAGCATCACACTTCAGTTGGAGTGCTGCCCATCTTTTAATGTTGTATGAAGAATATGGTAGAAATAAATTAATGACGATCATTCCCAGACAATAGTCTGATAAGCAAAAAGAGCTATAATCTAGAATAGTATCATTCAGGTTACAGCTCTTTTCGTAGATTATATCACCGACTTCTATTTCAATTGACAACTCTTTATAAATGTACCACTGTTTCAATTACCGATGATTTCAATCCCCGGCAATGGTATATATTAATGATATCGGGTGTTAATTTCTCGGGGAAACCAATTCATTCTGTCTCAACCGACGCTCTTCGTCCAGTAACTGTTTATTTTCCCGGGCTTTGCTTAAGAACTCTTTCACTAGCTTATTGCTTTTAAACGAATACGGAGCCTTTTCAATTATTCCTTCAATTTGCGGAGTCATGATTGGATAAGGCAAAGTACTACAAAGCATTAAAAATACACTCGGACCTAATACTGTCTCATAATTTGCTGAAAGAAAAGTCTCGACATGGTCATCCATTTCTTTCACCAACTCTTTTGTTTCTCTATATACCTGATCCTGCGCTTCATCTACGTTTATCCCTTCTAAAACCATCCGTGCTTCTTTACGTTCAAGTTCATCCCTTCTCAAATCAAACTCATTTCGTTTATTGATAAAGCCGTAAAGAGCATCATTTAAAGGAGTACCGCTGGCCAGGAGTTCATTATAATTGATGGTAACTTTAATGTTTCCTTTTTCAATAACAAGTGGCATAATACTCTGCTCATCTAAAAACAAAGTAACCATTGCAACAGAGTCAATGCGATGTTTCATAGTAAACGTTCCATGAATTACTTCAGCTGAATCAACTGCCAAAATGGAATCACCCCGAAACATTTTCAGGTAAACCATTTTTCCGTCAAAATCCTTAATAGCGGAGGATCCTTCCAGTTTATATTTACCACCATTACAAGCTGCCAGAAATGGGAATAATAAAAAAACAGATAAAAGCTTATTCATTCACTATTTAGGTTACAGTTTTACATCACAAAAATACAATCAAATCGCTAGGAAGAAAAAGATTTTATCAATATTTAAAACTTACCTACTTCTTTTCTGTTTATTATTAGGGTTTTAGATCTCGAAGAATCGTTTTTTACAGATCATTTAGAATTAGAAAATAAATTTATTTACTTAATTTTGCATGTGTCTCTGTGTTCTTAAACATATTGACAGAAATTGATAATAAAAAAGCTGTTTTTAACTTTGAATTGCTTTAAAAATAGAATATTTAAATCAACCTTACAACAAATAGTCAAAACTGAAACACTTAACTTAAAATAAAAATGAATAGAATTAGAATTTTCGTATCAGCATTGGTTATGCTGGTGGTATGCTCCGTAAGAGCGGATGAAGGGATGTGGTTACTGCAATTGATGCAAGAGCAACATTCCATAGATATGATGAAGAAACAAGGTCTGAAACTTAATGCGACAGATTTATACAATCCAAATGGAGTATCACTGAAAGATGCAGTAGGTATTTTTGGTGGTGGATGTACCGGAGAAGTTATCTCATCTGAAGGTCTTATCCTGACAAACCATCATTGCGGTTATAGTTTCATCCAGCAACACAGTTCGGTAGAGCATGATTACCTGACAGATGGATTCTGGGCAAAAACGCGGGTTGAAGAATTACCTACTCCTCGCTTAAAATTTACTTTCATTGAACAAATTGAAGATATAACTGATCTGATTAATCAAAAGATTGCAACCAATGAAATAACTGAGACAGAAGCGTTTTCAACCAAATACCTGAACGATCTTGCTCAGGTACTCCACGCACAAAGCGACCTGAAAGATAAAAAAGGGATTTCACCACAGGCTCTTCCTTTCTATGCAGGTAATAAATTCTATCTGATTTACCGGAAAATATACAGTGATGTACGTATGGTAGCTGCACCTCCATCTTCCGTTGGTAAATTTGGAGGCGAGACAGACAACTGGATGTGGCCACGCCATACAGGTGACTTTTCGATGTTCCGCATTTATGCTGATGCCAATGGTGAACCGGCAGAATACAGTCCTGAAAACATACCTTTAAAAACTAAGAAACACCTATCTATCTCTATCAAAGGATTGAATGAAGGTGATTATGCCATGATTATGGGATTTCCCGGAAGTACCTCCCGTTACCTGACTGTTTCGGAAGTGAAAGAACGGATGGAAGCAACGAACGAACCCCGTATCCGCATCCGTACCGCTCGTTTGAATGTATTGAGGGAAGTAATGGCTTCCAGCGATAAAATCCGTATTCAGTATGCCAATAAATATGCCGGTTCATCCAACTACTGGAAAAATTCCATCGGTATGAACAAAGCAATTATTGATAACGACGTGCCGGGTGCCAAAGCAGCACAAGAAGTTGCTTTTAACCAGTTTGCCCGGACAAAGAATAACCAGGCATATATGAGCGTTATTGATCAACTGAATGCAGTGGTTGCTCGAACACAACCACTGACTTATCAGCGCACATCCTTAACCGAGGTATTTATGAGTGCTATCGAATTCTTTGTTACCGACAAAGCTTTCAAAGAGATGAGAAAAGCACTGGAAGAAAGTAACACAACAAAGATTGATTCACTGAAAAACAGTTTCCGCCAACAATACGAACGTATTCACAACAAAGACTACGATCACGAGGTGGATCGTAAAGTAGCCAAAGCACTTATTCCTTTGTACGCGGAAATGATTCAACCGGAATTACGCCCTGCTTTTTATTCCACTATCGAAAAAGATTTTAAGGGCGACTACAATGCCTATATTGATGCCATCTATGATCAGTCTATCCTATCCAGTCAGGCCAACCTGGATGCATTCCTGGCCGACCCTACCATTGATGCCCTAGATAAAGACATGACTCTGGGTTATTCCAACTCCATCATGAGTCGCTTCCGCCAGATTAACAATGAACTAAAACCATTAAAGGATCAATTGGACATTCTTCATAAAACATACATCAGGGGGTTGGGAGAAATGAAGTCACCTACTCCCTCCTACCCGGATGCGAACTTTACGATCCGATTAACATATGGGAATGTGAAATCATACAGCCCACGCGATGGAGTACGCTATAAATATTATACTACTGCTAAAGGGGTACTTGAAAAAGAAGACCCCAATAATCGCGAATTTAATGTACCAGCCAAATTGAAAGAACTAATCCTTACTGGTGACTTTGGCCGGTATGCATTACCAAATGGTGAGATGCCAGTATGCTTCCTAACAAACAACGATATTACAGGTGGTAACTCAGGTAGTCCGGTATTAAACGAAAACGGTGAACTGATCGGTTGTGCTTTTGATGGTAACTGGGAGTCTCTCAGTGGGGATATTAATTTCGACAACGACAAGCAACGTTGTATCAACCTGGACATTCGTTATGTTCTCTTTATCCTGGATAAACTGGGAGGATGCGGACATTTAATTAATGAAATGACTATTGTTCAATAACCATTCAATCCATCCTAATGAAAAAAATCGCAGGAAGTTTGTTACTAGCTGGTATAATGCTTTTACCTGTACATGCAGATGAAGGTATGTGGCTGTTAACAGACCTGAAAAAACAAAACGAAGCAGCAATGATGGAACTGGGACTCCAGATTCCCATCGAGCAAATTTATAACCCAACTGGAGTGTCTTTAAAAGATGCCGTTGTGCACTTTGGCAGAGGATGTACCGGAGAAGTGATTTCTGCAGAAGGGCTGGTACTAACCAATCATCATTGCGGATACGGAGCTATACAAAAGCTCAGTTCCGTTGAACATGATTATCTGACAGATGGATTTTGGGCTATGAATCGCTCGGAAGAACTTCCCTGTGAAGGATTAACTATCACCTTCATCGACCGGATACTGGATGTTACAGATTATGTAAATATACAGCTTCAAACAGATGAAGACCCTGAAGGAACCAACTATCTGTCAACCAAGTATCTGCAGAAAGTCGCTAATCGCTTTGCAGATGAACAGAACATAATTGTGACCGATGCCACCCGACTGGAGTTAAAACCATTTTACGGAGGTAACCGCTATTATTTATTCATAAAAACAGTTTATAGCGATATCCGCATAGTGGGCGCTCCCCCCTCTTCTATTGGTAAATATGGAGCTGATACAGATAACTGGATGTGGCCACGACATACCGGGGATTTCTCTATATTCCGTATTTATGCGGATAAAAATGGTAAGCCGGCTCCTTATTCCCAAAGTAACATCCCGTTGCAAGTTAAGAAACACCTGAAAATCAGTCTGGCAGGAATCAACGAAGAAGACTTCGTGTTCCTAATGGGTTTTCCGGGACGTAACTGGCGATATATGATTTCCGATGAAGTGGAAGAACGGATACAAACAACTAATTTTATGCGTCATCATATTCGGGAAGTACGACAGGAAGCCCTAATGGAACAAATGCTGGCCGATCCGGCTGTGCGAATTCATTATGCAAGTAAGTACGCCTCTTCAGCTAATTACTGGAAAAATGCAATTGGAATGAATGAGGGGTTAATTCGTTTGAATGTATTAAAAACCAAGCAGGAGCAACAGGAGCAATCGCTGGAACGGGGGCGCGAAAAAGGAGACGATTCTTATCAGAAAGCTTTCAATGAAATTCGTTCTATTGTGGCTCAACGCAGAGATGCCATGTACCACCAACAGGCTATTAATGAAGCGTTGGTTACCGCACTGGATTTTATGAAAATTCCTTCTACCACCGCTTTACTTACTGCATTGGAAAATAAGGATAAAAAGAAAACCAGAGAGGAAACCGAAAAGTTGAAATTAAAAGCAGACGAATATTTTGCGTCTGTACCTTTTCCGGAAGTGGAAAAAATAGTAGCTAAAAGAATGCTGGATACCTATAAGAAATATATCCCTAAAGAACAACAAATTAGCATCTTCAGCGTTATTGACAATCGTTTCCAGGGCAATACGGATGCTTTTATTGATGCATGCTTCAACTATTCTATCTTTGGTAACAAAGAGAACTTTCATCAGTTTATCCGGAAACCCAAAGCAGAAAGAATAGAGCAAGACTGGATGATTTTATTCAAACATTCCATTACCAACGGCCTTTTGCAAACCGCCCTGGCAGTGAAAGATATCAACGAAAATTATGATTCGGCTCATAAAATATGGGTAAAGGGAATGATGGATATGCGGCAGGAAGCAGGCAAGCCTATTTATCCGGATGCAAATTCTACCTTACGTTTAACCTATGGACAGGTTCTTTCCTATGAACCGTATGATGCCACCATCTATGAGTATTATACTACTCTGAAGGGAGTGATGGAAAAAGAAAATCCTGAGAACTGGGAATTTGTGGTGCCTGAAAAGCTGAAACA
>JAJQFD010000036.1 GCA_021201335.1 Bacteroides sp.
TAAAGACCTATTATGCTATTCTTTTTATTGTTTTATTATATCGAACTCACGTTAATTTAGGAGATCAATAAGCATTTTGTTCTTTCTGTTTTATCGAATATTACTATTTTTACAGGCATAAAGACGTCTATTTCTGTCAGGCAAAATATTAATATTGAGGAATCATTATGGAAAATCGGGATAAGGATAAAATAGTGCAGATCATCAAAACAAGGAAACAGGCACATACTTTTTATCTGCAAAAATCAAAGGTATACAAATCCTTTGTTGATATGGAAGGAAAAACATACCAGGATAATGCTTTAAGCAAGAGGCAAAAAGAATTAATTGCCATAGGTATCTCTATAGTTATCAACTGTGAATCTTGTATGGAATGGCATATCAAACAAGCGTTGGATAGTGGAGCTTCTGAAAATGAAATAATAGAAGCAATTGAGGTGGGTATCGAAATGGGCGGGGGTCCAGCTACTGCTTCTGCTCGATTTGCAATGAACGTGCTCCGTTATTACAATGAAAAATAGATTCCCCTTATGAAGGACCCTAAAACCATTGCTTTGCAATTCAATAACTGTATCAGTAATGCCGATATAAAAGGATTGTCTGATTTGATGACAGAAGATCATCTTTTCATTGATACAGCAAATAACCGGATTGAAGGGAGAGATAAAAACATCTCTTTGGCTTGGGAACCGTTCTTTTATCTTTATCCAGGCTATCAAAATATATTCGAATGTATAGTAGTTAGGAACTATACTGTTATCATGCAGGGTTATTCTGTTTGTGCAGACGAAATACTGAATAATGTGAAAGCTATCTGGGTTGCCGAAATAAAAGAAGACAAGGTTTACCTGTGGCATATTTATTCGGATACGAAGGAGAATCGAGATAAGTTGGAAATCTGAAAAGGGATATACAAATCAACAATGACAATAAAAGAAAAAATGGGAGAGGTTTACCGTGCTCTTACCAGAGACAATTCAAAAGACTGGTTATATAGAAGGTATTATTTCTATCTTCTATTTGGGCAGTCAACAAATGCAGATTACCCCTGGGATAATAAATTCTGGACTGATCAACTTGAGCAGATAATCGATAAGATTTTGGCAAAATCAACGGAATATAAAAACACTGGTATCCGGGTATTGAAATATGAAAAACAAGCCGATTCGAAATACAAAGAAGTAAAACACGGTAGACTTCGCTGGGACAGAGAATCGCATGAGAAATGGACAATTCAACATCAATCTGAGATTGATTTCAGAGAATTTGAACTATGGACTCCTATCTGGACGAGATGTGAGAAAGCTGATTCACCACCAGATATTTTTATTTCCATTAATAATGAAAGAGATATTAGAAATGTAAGTACCCGGCAATTTGACTCTTTTGTTGTATTGGCCGTAGCAACTGATATGAACATCGATTGCAAATATGAAATTATTGAGTTATCTAAAAAACTAAATTCCAGGAAAACGGTATGTCACATAAGGAAATGGAGTAAAGGGAAAAGGGACAAAGATAAGAACTGGAAATTTCCTAACTGGATTCAAGATACATTCAGTAATGGAATTTACAGGGGAAAGAGTTTGCATAAATTTGATTTTAAAGATATAGTTTTTGATGAACAGTATTGGGAGATAATTTATCCCTAAAAAATAAATGAATCAATACAATGGTGGTTAAGTTTTCACATAAGAATGTTTTTTATTTTAGGTGAATCTTGTTATCGAGCCTAAACTATACTGAATAGGTACATTATCCTAATTTGTTAATACTCGTCTTTATGAATACACATTTGTAGGCTATAAGAGTATGGCAGACTAAGCTTATCGTACTTATACGATAGGTATAGACTAAGTGCGCGATAAGTATACTCTACTTCTTACCGGAAAACCTTGTTCAATTTTCCTCAAGTGCTACCGAAAGTTGAGACAAATCCTACCGAAGCCAGGACTTAAAAGAACTTCTTCTTTGGAACAATCAATTCTTTACTCTGTTCACTCTCTCTAGAGAATTTTCTCAAAAAAGTATCACTAGTCACATTTTTTATTGTAAGTTTACTGAATATGAGTAATTTAACTGTGTCTCTTTTGGCGTTTTTATATCATTCAAGTAGCATAAGTAGCATATTTCGATAATATTCAGAGATAGGAATAGATGTTTACATAGATATTAGTCAGTTTTATTACTATAAACACTCAATATGCTCTATTTTATAATTAATATTTAACAGAATCAATATCTTTTCCTATATAGAATTAAGTTGATTTCTTTCTAAGCCAAAACAGCGAATAATAAAGCCAAAACGAATAATCTTTTCCTAGCTGGTGCACGTTTTATTTATTTTTCTTTTTCGATATTTGCATTTATACATTCAAAGAAAATTTCCTGTATCTAATAGATCTCTATATCATGAAAAAAAGCCTATCACCTCTCAATATTCGTTACTGGGTTATCAACATAGTCTTCTCATTTCTTTTCCTGATTTCATTTGCTATATTTCAAAGTGTTTTTTATTTAACTCCCAAAGAATATATCTCTAATTGCATTTTTTTTACGTTGTGTGTTATTCAACTTGTAATTAATGGAGTTGTGTTTTTATATTTCATAAAAACAATAGTCAGGCAAAAAGGAGTAATCTTTTTAATTCTTTCATTGTTGTCCTTATTATTTTCCTATATGATTATCTTATTTATTTGGAACGGAGCATTTTGGAGTACTGATACTGGGAGTTTCCGTCTATAATTTTGATGACTAATAGATTTGCCTTATACGTTTAATTTTAATAGATCTCTATTTGATTCCGCAAAACGCTCCAAAACATATATTCTTATGAAGAATTTCAGTTTGCCTAAACCCCACTTTTTTCATTAGATCTAGTTGATAATTTAAGGAACGAGGTGAATCTTCTTTTTCTATATAGGCTAATACATTTTTAGCATAATCAATTCCATCTAAACCGCTAAGATATTCCGTATATCTTTCGGTGAAATATTGAGTGAGATTATCAGTATCCTGTGCAATCAAGTCTGAAATCATAAGACATCCACCTTTTTTATTACGCTGTATAGTTTGTGAAACACAAATTCCCAATCCGAATCATCTCTCAGGTGATGTAATACTGCCCCTGCCAAAATTATATCATATTTGTTTTCATCCAAACTTACTTCTCGTATATCACCTTGCAGACAAGTGATGTTTCCTGAAGTAACTTTTCCTACTCTTTCCCGGGACCGGTTTAACATGGGCAAACTGAGGTCTACCAGCGTACAATTCAGATTCGGTATTTTGGACAACATTTTGAGCGTATAATTTCCTGCCCCTGCCCCTATATCCAGCAAATCCCTGGCATCAGGTTTGATTCGTTTGGCCGACTCAGTAATCACTTCGAGGGAAATTGCAGCGTCCACTGTGGAAACCTGGCCTGTATCCAGATTGGAAAAACGTTCTACATCTTTGTCAAAACGATCTTTTATTTCTTCAGTAGTTGATTTATTATTCATGGATGTCATTGTCTACTTAATAAAAAATAATCCTTAGTCTTATCAAAAATGAACCCGTTAGCTAATAGTGCTTTGCAGGAAGCAATATTGTCGTTATCCGGTTGAACTACTATTTCAGCTTCAGGGGATTGTTTATATATTTCACTGATCAGTAGTTTGACTATTTCTTTTCCATATCCTTTTCCCAGGTAATCCTCTTCGCCAATAAGGTAATCAATGCTGAAAATCTTGTTTCGCTGATTGATGGAGTACCATTCTTCCTGAGCATCAAAACAATCATAATATTGAGAAAAACCAATAGGCGTATCATCTTTCAATACAATAAAGTGATGCAGGAAGCTGAAAGAACCATTTCTTTCTTTTATCTCGTTCAGCCATTCGTCAGCATCGTTATACCATTTCAAGATATATTCTTTATTTAGCCAGATATTTAATAGCTTGATATCATTGTCTTCTATAGGTCTTAATATTAATTCCATATTAATTTGTATTTTTGTGTATTATTTAATAGATATCTTTATCCGGAATTTCTAAATCAGTGAGGGCAAGAAGATAGAGGCAGGCGTCATAGAAGCTTCTATCATAGGATTCATCGGGACACCAGGCAGATATTACTTGATATCGGTTTGGTTCGGCACCTTCCATAATCCATTCAGCCCCATCATGTCCTCTTTCGTTTACATATATTTCAATTAACCAGAACTTTGCTTCTTCTATCTTGGTCTTAAATCTTTCCCACTCTGATTTATTTATTTTTTTCGATTTGTCTACTATAAGATTTCCTGGACCTCTTTCGCCATTTCTATCACATAATTTCCAAAATAAAGTGTAACTATTATTCTCTTTTTCGATTCTGATGCAAACAGGAGGATCGAATGATCTCAGCCATGTAAAACGATATATTTCTTTTTTGGTTCTCTTGTTAAAAAGAAGAGGCTCTTGCATGGCGTAAAGTTCCTTTGAATACCATTTTAGCCGGAAGTGGTTATATTCTCCTTTTATCTTTTTATTTGTTATATGTGTATAAAATGAATCAACTTCGATATATTCCGTTTTATATTTCGGAAAAAGCTCCAAAGGAAAATAATATTGACTTGCAGTAAGAGGAACATTCCTGTTATCCGTTTGGATGCTATCTGTATAATATGTTTGATTCAGTTCTTTATCTCTGTAAGTATGTGCCTCTTCTAATTTATGATATGGTTTAATCTCTTTATTTTTCAATGCATCTTTCACAATATCCAAAACCTTTATCGGATAATCGAAGAATTCTTTCAAACTTTCACCATAGCTGACATTCTGCAGTATAATAACAGAGGTTCCCGATCGTGTGAAATAAAAGTCCATAACAGGAAAACCTGGCGCATAACCGGTTTGACCTAATTGTCCTAAATCATCGCTATCATCAATGGTAAATCCATAGCCATAATGTGTGGTACCAAATAATGGATGATTACGCACCGCATTCTCATGCTTGGTAAACATTTTCCTGATAACATACAATTCAACATCAAAGTTTTCAAATACATGCTTGTTCCAGCGAAGCAAATCACCTATAGTAGAAATAAAGCCTCCGGCAGCAACATACTTCGTCTTTTCTGTTTCCTCAGTTAATTCACCTTTATCATTGCTATAATAAGATTTAACTAATTTTCTATCTCCAAATAAATCGGGATGAAAAGTATGTTCCATTTCATATTCTTTGAAGAGGCGTGCGGATATATTGGCAAATGAATCATTGTTTACTTCCTCTAAGATATCTGCTAACAATTGATAGCCAATTTGAGAATAGGCGAACTGGGTGCCGGGAATAAAATTCAATGGTTTATCCAATGCAGTAATACCATGCGTATGTGTTAGTAAATGGTGTACAGTTACCTCCTTTGCCCAGGGTTGATGCAAATTAGGTAAATAGGTAAATATCGGTACATTCAATTTGATGGTTCCTTGCTGATATTCAAGCATAATCAATACAGCGGTAATCTGTTTGCTGATTGAACCGATAACAAAGTAACTATCCCAATTCAGCTTTTCTCCGGTTTCTTTATCGCCAATGCCCTGAATATGTTTATAAAGCTCTTTATCTTCTTGCTGTATAAGAGTAATTCCGTTAAATGGTTTTGAGGGATTAACCGAAAGGAGTGAATCTATTCGCTCCACAAAGGTTTTGGATACATCGGTTTTCTTTGACGGAATACTCCATGAGAAAAGAAGAAAAGTAAGTAGTGATAATATAAGATTGTATATCAATGGTATGGGTTGAGCATTCATAATCTTTTGTTTAAGACAAATGTAAGCCATTTTTCTTATAATATCAATAGGAAAAGAAAGTAAATAGTAGATACTATGTTGTTCATTCAATGTATGTAAATGCTTATTGTACACCTCCATTAGATATGAACTTTCAAGAAATAAATTTGAGATGATAATTTGACAATGAATTAAATGCTGGATTGGATAATAGGCTTAATTATAGCACTTTTCTTGAGACTCTCAATCGGATAATATGTAGTAGGTGGTATTCCGGCCAAAGTTGATCAAAAAAAGGTAAACACTCTTGAACTGTTGATCAAAATATTATCTTTGCAATATGGAAAATGAAAAAGGCTACATAGTTACTGGGTACGCTGATATCCTGTTCAGTTATTATTTTGATGATGATTGCATGTGCACCAAGATGGTGCGCGACCATTTACTTGTATATGTATATTCCGGTGAATACATTCTTGAAGAGGGAAAGAAAAGAACTGTAGCCAAGTCGGGCGAATGTTTATTCATCAAACGTGACAACCGGGTCAATATGATTAAACAACCCAAAGAAAATGAACCATTCCGGGGAATATTTCTCACATTTAAACGGAATTTCCTACGTGAAGTATTCAAGAAATTTGAAAGGAAAGATTTACCTTTAAATGCCAATAGGCAAAAGCATAGCGTTATAAAACTGCCTCAAACCCCGGATATAAAAAGTCTATTCCAGTCATTGACACCCTATTTTGAGTCATCCATTGAGCCTTCGGAAGAGATTATGAAATTAAAACTCATGGAAGGCATCTATTCACTACTGGGTATTGATGATAAATTTTATCCCACCCTGTTTGACTTTACAGAGCCGTGGAAGATAGATATATTGGATTTTCTGAACGACAATTATATGTATGACTTATCTATTGAAGATATAGCATCTTTTACCGGACGAAGCCTTTCAACATTTAAAAGAGATTTTAAAAAGATAAGTGAATTATCTCCCGAAAAATGGCTGATCCAAAAAAGGTTAGACGCTGCTTATAATAAGCTTAAAGAAGTAGGTAAAAGTGTAACTGATGTATATGTAGAGGTCGGATTCAAAAATCTGTATCACTTCTCAACGGCTTTTAAAAAGCAGTATGGAGTATCGCCAAGTAGTTATCTTCAAACATGAATCATTGATACAGTTCCCTTCGCGTATAGTAGGCGTGATGAGAAAATTAAATAGCCTCTTAGTTTCCAAACTAAGAAAGGTTTATCTTTGTGCCCAAATAAAAGTATTCTCCTAGACAAATAATCACAGAAACATGAAATATGTTGATATAGAAAACTGGAAAAGAAAAGAGCATTTTGCCTTCTTCTATAAAATGGATTATCCGCAATACAATATTTGTATGGATCTGGATGTAACCCATTTCTTAGCTTTTGTAAAAGAGAAGAAAATGTCATTTTATTATGCGATGATTTATGCAGTAACTGAGGTTATAAATCAAAAAGATGATTTTAAATACAGAATCAGGGATGGCAAAGTGGTGCTACACGAAATGATACATCCTTCATTCACCGACATGAGTGCAAATCAGGAGGATGATCTTTTTAAGATGGTTACTATTGACTTTCAGGAAGAGGGTATCGAAGCATTTCAACAAATGGCTAAAGAAACCAGCGAGAGCCAACAAGTATATTTTGATTCGGAAAAACTAATTGGGAGAGATGATTTAATTTACATTACCTGCATTCCGTGGATTTCGTTTACTCATCTTTCTCATACAATTTCATTAAACAGGAATGAATCTGTCCCTAGAATTTCATGGGGAAAATATTATAAAAATGGCGAGAAGGTGATGTTGCCTTTTTCAGTTCAAGTTCATCATGCATTAAACGATGGCATCCATGTAGGGAAATATATAGAAAGATTACAAACCTATCTGAATGAGATTATATAAAGCAGGCACGAATACAGTCGTTATAATAAACTCTTTTAATGAATATGAGTAGGTTAGAATATCGTCTAATCGAGGAAAAAGACAATATGGGTTTAGCTAACCTTATACGAAATGTTTTCGACGAGTTTGGTGCGGAAAGACAGGCTACGGTTTATTCTGATCCTACTACCGATCACCTCTATGAACTATTCAATTGTAAGAAGGCAGAATTATGGGTTGCCGAGCGTAACGGGAAAGTAGTAGGTTGTTGTGGTATATATCCTACAGAGGGACTTCCCTATGGTTGCGGCGAACTTGTTAAATATTATCTCGCATCCGAAGAAAGAGGAAAAGGAGTAGGGAGTCATCTTCTAAATTTAGTATTTGAAAGCGCAAAAAGAATGGGGTACACCGAAATCTATCTGGAATCTTTTCCTCAATTCTTAAAGGCTGTATCGATGTACGAGCGATTAGGTTTTAGAAAACTGGATAAACCAATGGGAAATTCCGGTCATTCTGCTTGTACGATCTGGATGATTAAATCGCTTTCTTAAAAATAGATCTTCTAAAGTTTGCTATTTAAGATACCTGCGGATTATTTCAGAAATTCATAAGTCAGCCGGGCAAACTCTTCGCTATTGGATAGCATGGCCGGATGTCCTCCCTCTTCAAACAGATACATTTGGGCATACGGTATTTTATTTAACATATCGCCGTACACTTCCTGAAAAAATCCGGGAGGAATAAACTCATCCTTTTTACTTCCGGTGAGTAACACTGGAATTTTCAGTTTGTTCAAGGATTTATGATAGAATCGGCCAATTATTTGGTAATGATTGTAAAGAGCTTCAGTATCATTGTCAACTACACTTTCCCAGTCCGCGCCATGATTGAATTCATAAAAAGGACGTCCGGCATTTTCCTTTTTTGAGTGTTCCCGTTCTTCCCTGATTGTCTCCATAAAGTCGGAGAGGGGCCTTTCTCCTTCAAAGCTATCTGCTATAATTTTACCTACCAAGTCGGGACCCTCGAGTGCGACATTTATAGCTACAATGGCGCCACCGCTGGTTCCGATGATATCTACCTTTTCATAAGAGCTTTGCTGAATAAATTCAATGACTTGCCGGGCCTCATCGTACCAGAGATCGGTTGGGAAATGCTCCAGCCTGTCTGATTTTCCATGTCCGAGAAAGTCAATGGTAATAATACGAAAATGGTTGGTATAGAGTTTAATAACATCATTAAACATTTTAGAAGATGCTGTATTACCATGTAGTAACAAAAGGGGCTTTCCCTGGCCTGTTTCGAGGTAATAAACATTCTTACCGTTATAGTTGAAATATGGCATACGTTTGATATTAAAGGTTATACTTATTGAAACTATTATGGATGGATATAACTAAACTATTTCGTTCATTCTTGTAAATTCAGGTATAAAGATAGATATTTGTACCGGATTTCTAAATAGTTGACGAGACCTCTGCTATCTAACATAATAAATAAATATCTTTGAATAAATGAAAAAGAGGAACTTAGCTATTCCTGCTGCCTTGTTATCCATGATGAGTGTACAGGGGGGAGCCTCTATTGCTAAATATCTTTTCCCTTTTCTGGGTCCCGCAGGAACCAGTTCCTTACGTATCGGGCTGGCCGGAATTTTGCTTGTTCTTATTAATCGCCCAAAGATATATTTATTCACTCGGAGCCAATGGATTTATTGCTTCGCTTATGCTATATGCCTTGCCTTTATGAATCTGCTTTTTTATTACGGCATACAGCGGATTCCTCTTGGTCTGGGAGTAACAGTTGAATTTATCGGTCCTTTGGCATTGGCACTCGTCACTTCCAAAAAAGCAATTGATATTTGCTGGGCATTATTGGCAGCCCTTGGAATTATGCTGATAGTACCGTGGGATAATAACGGCGTGGATATCATCGGACTTTTGCTTGCTTTCTCCGCCGGATTGCTTTGGGCCGGTTATATTGTGGTAGGCGGGAGAATTACTAAAAGGATGAAAGGTACGGATGTTGTTACCACAGGTATGTGTATAGCCACTTTGTTGATCCTACCATTTGGTGTCTTCAGTCATGGCCTTGATAATCTGACGCTCCGGTTAACATTGATCGGACTTGGGGTGGCTGTTTTTTCGAGTGCTTTACCCTACTCTCTCGATCTGATTGCTTTGAAAAGATTACCTCCTCAAACTTTCAGCATTTTGCAGAGTCTGCAACCTGCTTTCGGGGCCTTGTCCGGTTTACTGTTTTTAGGAGAAATACTGACTGCGAGGCAATGGATTGCTATTATTTGTGTAGTCTTAGCAAGTATCGGGGCAACAACTGTCCATTCCAGGAGCAAACAGAAGCAGTAACTCGGATTAAATTTTATCGCTGAATTCCATAATCACATAATTCTGGTTCTTTTCGTTTACCAATAAAATAATAATCTTTCCGTCTGGGGTGATTATTTTCCTGGGGTGAAGTACCTCTTTGTACTTCGCAGCTATTTTATATTCAATCCTCAATCGTTTTATTATAAAGTCTTCCGGAAGTAGTTCACAGGAGGCAATGCGGACATATTGAGTGTTATTCATGTGTTGATTGTAGTCTATATCGTCCCTGCAAACTTTTATCGGGTTATATTCAAGAAATTCTATATTCGGTACCACGATTTTCCGTTCCAGGTATTCCATTTCATACTGCGGATCATACTGTATGCTTTCCGTTACAAAAGAGGGCAGTTTAACCATACGCCCGGTATCATAGCTTACGAATACTCCCATACTCCACGTTACGTAACAGGGTATTCCCCATTCATCACGCATTGTGGTGTTTCTATATCCTTGAAGACCTTTACAACCGAATATACTGGTGGTTATGGTCAGTTTTTCTCCAATAGACGGAACGCGTAATACATCTACTTGTCTTGAAGCAAGCAATTGTGAGATATGATTGGCAATAAAATAATCTTTGTATTGCGGTTCACTTTCTACCCACATTTCAGAGCAATCCTGCATCATGTTGAGTGCTCCGACTAATTTTAATTTTCCGTTTACTCCTGTACGGCTAGGTGTTACTGTCTCCGTTATACAAAACATCCGTATTTTATTTGATGGTATCTTTCTCAGTTTTATGGAAGAAAAAAGTATTTAATTATCTATTGTACATTGCCATTGCTAAAAACTACGGTTGGTTCTTTCCTTTCAGAATTTGCCTTGATAAATTTATTCCCAGCCAACTTATAAAGTAATCCGCCGTAGTGACGGGCTTTTTGCGGACAAACAACAATGCAGCGTCCACAAGAGATACATAAATCTTTCTCTGTTTTCCGTGGGTTATCGGTGGGTATAGCTTTTACCGGACACCGTTTAACACACGTACCGCATTCGATACACTTTTTGTCACCTTTGGGTTGCAGAGGTATTTTACCGGGAGTTTTGTATGGCCTGTTTCCTTTCACTTCCAGATCGGGGAGGGTAGTAATATCCGTTATCGACTTTAGTATCCCCGCTGTTTTTGTACCAAACTCATCAATCTTTATAAAATCCTTTTCATCCGGGCGATTTTGTCCTACCTTCGGGAAAATGGAGTGTTGCGCAATAAAGGCCGCGGCTGAAATTACTTTGAAACCGTTATTCTCAACTAGGTCCTTCATTTCCAAAAGGGCATCATCGTAGTCCCGATTTCCATATACACAAATGATAACCGCTGGTGTGTTATTACCTTTAAACCGATTAAGAGCATCGATTGCAATGGCCGGAATACGACCGGCATACACGGGCACTCCAACCAGGAGCAGATTTTCGCTTCCAATTATTATGTTCTCTGCCAGTGAGGATTGGGTAATATCATACTCATTTATTTTGCCTGTGAATTGATGGGTTATTGTACGCACTATCTTTCTGGTTGTTTTTGTCGCACTAAAATAAACTGCATTAATTTCCGGGATTTGCATGTCTTGAGTTTTTATGATTTTGTATCGCTGTTTTATTTGCCTTCTGCAAATACAAATTTAATAACAAACTTCTAAACGGCAAGAGTTTCCCGGAAAGTAAAAAGGTAGAATAGTCATTTAGGTTATAAGTTTGCCTACAAATAACTCATGAGAAAGATTGACGTAGTTAACAAAACAGATTATACCCATACTTTTACTAGTGGCGAAACACAAGAAGAATCCATCAAATTTTCCCAGAAGGTTACTCAAACACTTCCTCCGTTTACTAAACTAGAGGCATTTATAACAGCTACAAAATATACTTTTAATACAAATTATATAGGAGAATTTAGAGGTGTAAATTCAGGGAATATAATTAAGCTTCGAGGTGACTGGTCTGGTGTTCAATTTTATGAATTACATATAACAATAGCTCAACCCGATGGTTTAATTTGGGGAACAATAAAAGATGGAAAATACGTTAAGGCTGTTGAAAGTAGATATATAAATGGTAGACCAATTGACCGTGATGGTGGCCGTAGTGGTGGCCGTAGTGGTGACCGTAGTGATGAACGCAATGCTAACGCAAGTGGTAGTCGTGATAGTAGCCGTGGTAATAGATAACGCCTTTAGATTATATAATGCAATGTTGAAATTATAATTAATGTAAAATTAAAAACAATAATAAAATTACTCACTCTAATTCATGTGGATATTTATATTTTTTGTATTTATTTCAATATTATCTAATATTATTAATAAAATAAGGAAGTATACACCATAATATACTTCCTTAACTATAAGTTGATAACTGGTATAAAATATTTCAAATATTCTCACCTAACTTAAAATCCTTAAGTGAGTTATTTGTAAATCACACCTAACAATATTTCCTATTCCTACTTGATAAAGAATATAATTTTTCATTCTATTTATACATATCACGGCATTTAGCATATAAAAAACGTCTTCGAGCCATTTTATGTAGAAGACATAATAAATATATTTCAAGAATATGCGACACTTTTAATAGACCATCGTAAAAGTTCAGCCCACTGATAAATTAGAGAGCATATTTTAATTAATTCTTAAATATGAGTTTGGGTAATCGATTCAAATAAATTAGTGGAAAATATTTTTTTTATTTATAATGGTTATATTTGTATAATTCAATGTTTTATAAAATATACTGAATTATGAAGAGATTATTTAACGCCTTAATTATTTCTTTAGTTATTTGTGGCTGTAATGATAATGATCATCAAGATTCAAATTTCTCTATTGAGCTATCAAGCTTAGGAAGCAGTAATAACGTTGTTGGGAATAGTATCTCGTGCAATTTATCTATAAATCAATTATGTAATGATGATCATTTTATAACATTTTCTATAGAAGAGGGGTGTGGATTTGTAGAAATTGGTGAAAAGGAATATAAGCAAGGAGATGTCATAAAATACCCAGGAACAGAGTCAAAAATACCATTTATATATGTTCCGACATCAAAAGGAACGCATTCAATTATTTTTTCTCTGAAAAACTCTGCTAAGGAAGTTTTTGCTTCGATAAATTTTGAGATAGGGGAGCCTAAATTAACCTCTACAATTAAAGATATTGAATCCACCGTTTTGATTAATAATACGACTGAATTTCGTTTGATAATTGATACTGATTTAGAATATATTGAGTGTTTACCTAAATTTGTCAAGGGTTATGGAGAAATTTTAATTGGGGATACTAAATATGCAGGAATCCACTCACAAAACCCTGTTCCTTTAGAGAAAGACAATCTTATTTTATTTAAACCAACAGCTGGTGGAGAAAATAGAATTGAGTTTCTAATATCCGGTAAGTATGGAAAATCTTGTATTCATACAATTGTTTTCATTGTTGCAGAATAAAATATTGAATGTATTTCACTTTAATAATTTGATTATTATCTCTACATAGTATATTATTAAATGTGATTTGTTAATTTGACAAATTTTCTGTATTCGTGGAAAAGGATAAATCAGGAGAATTATCACCTTTTCAAAGTCTATCTAAATAGAAAATATATTTTACAGTTCAAATAGCTGTAGTCTAATTTTTAATCATCTGATTTACATGGGTTTAGAAAGCAACAAAACAGGGTATATAACTAATGATCCCAAAGGTATATAACTAAGCATGGTCAAGTTATATACCTTGGGGTTGCTTAGTTATATACCTTTGGAATGCTTAATTATACACTTTGGATAAATGTTTACATTATGTTTAGCAAGATAATCTCTTTCTAAGAAGTATTTTGCTCCTGTTAAATATTCACTTGTCAGAAAGTGTCTTTTGGTTATTTTAGCTACCTTTACGGAAGTAAAAATCAATATTTACATCAGAAAAATCATATAAAATGACCAGACCAACTCTAATCAACATATACAAAAAACGTAATTTGTACGTAATTTACTTTTTTCTTTTCTTTCTTATTTGTCCCACACTTTTTGGGTTTAAAAGTAAAAACAATCATTCACCCCACTCGCAAACAGTTCCTAAAGGAATGAAAATGGTATGGAGTGATGAATTTAATGATCACCGGCTTGATACTACCAAATGGTTTACCCATTATTATTCTACTCTTGATTTTTATCATCGTACTAACTTTAATGATTTCCAGGCAAATAATCTGCCCCAACCCGCTATTGAGTTTACAGATTCTACCCTGATTTTACGGACGAACGATCAAATTCCGGAAAGAAGTTTCTGGGAGAGTGGACGCAAAATATCTTCTATACAGACATACGACTGGAACAGTAACCGGAATCTTTTAGATAACAAACGGGGAGGATATTTTGAAGCTCGCATCCGAAGAAGTGTAACTCCTGACGCTGAGATGGCAAACAGTGCATTCTGGTTCGATTCTCCAGGGCCGGATTTACGTTACTATATTGAACAAGGTAATCACGCCTGCGGAGTAGACGGAATACGCCCCTGCGGACAAGTTTTTGAGATTGATTTATGCGAATATATTACCACTGAGATTGTAATGCATGGTAATGTTTCGGCCGAGGGGAAATTTGAACACAACATAGGACATTTCATCATTCCTGGTGAATTCAATGGTAAATGGACCAAGCATGGCATGTTATGGAGTGCGGCAGGACTCAAATTTTATGTAGATGATAAATTGGTTGCTGAGTCCTGGAATCCTCATGATATTAAATCACCCAATCATACGATGAATATGTTTTTCGGAGCATACGGTAAGGGTGGCGAAGTTACAATGGAAGTAGACTATGTACGCTATTATCAATGGGAGATGGAAGAAGGGAACGAAATCCCAAATCCCGGTTTTGAATATCAGGATGATCTATTTCCCTGGGAGGGCAATGGAGTTGTCACAAAAGCATTCGCACATTCAGGTAAAAATGGAGTTTTATTGAATGAGGCAAATAATATATATCAGTACATATATCTGGATCATTCGAAAGAATATCAACTTGGTTTTATGAGTAAAGGCCCAGGCACTCTGAAAGTGAAGATTGAAAATATTACCCTGGTAAACGGAACTACGAAGAGCGAGTTTACCAGAGAATACAAATTAACATCCGATTATACCAAACACTCTCTTCATTTCTTCACTGAAACCGAATATGATGATCACATGTGTACGGTGAAGGTGAGCTTTATAAACGAAAGCGATAAAGAAACACCTATTTATTTAGACGATATTGAAATTGTTAAATAAAAGATCTATATACACTCCAATGGCATCCTTCAAATTATTCCATGAGTCTTCTTCTGAAAAGTCAATGCCATTAAAATATGGATAATGGGATGTTTGTAAAACGAGGAAATTGATAGCGGCAACGATGATGGCAGCGTGTGTCTCTATATTTTTAATTGGGATATTATATTTTTCATTGAAAGTTTGCTGAAGTTTTGCTCCATGCTCTTCCCGTATTCGTCTTATTTCTGTGAATTTGCTATTTCCCGACAGTTCCCAAATAAATATTTGTCTCATCATGTTATTTTTTCTCAGAAAATCGATCAGAGTAAAAAAGACTTCTCTGCCAAGTTCTTTAATATCAGATATATCTGTATTTTGCAATTTTTCTGCAATTCCTGTATAAGCACTTGTAAAGAAGTCGTTCTCTTTTGCCCATGCAATGATTAATCCTTCCAGACCGCCAAAATAGCGATATATAAGGACTTTATTGCATTGGGCAGTTTTGGCAATTTTATTAATTCCCAGTTCCGAATATCCTTCTTGCTCGATTATAGTACTGACAGCATCCAGTAATTGTCTTTCTGTCTCTTTCATAATTGGATTGTTTTATAACCAATACTTACAAAGGTAAAAAACGGGAGTGGTACGACCAAGAAATGTCTTTTTTTCTTTAAAATAATAAACCTAATTTCAGGGTAAGCATATTGTGAGCCAGTTTTTCTTTGAATTCTTTATGAAAGTAATTATCGGTCTGTTTTTTTAATCTTTCAAGTTTTTGTAGTTCATAACCTAAGGATAATTGCAATTTGAATTGGTTATTTAATGGATATCGAAGACCAATAGAATGATTCATAAACAAGCCTCCGTTTACTTTTTTCTTCATGGCAAAAGAATAACCGACTGCAGACTCGATAAAGGGTGTAAATTTCCTTGTTTTTCCAAGCTGGAATCTTATATCACCGTATAAAGGGGAAACCAGCTCTTCATAAAAAGAAAAGCCATAACCCATACCAGCAGCCCATCTGTCGGATAATTGGTAAAGCCCTGTGAGGTGTACTAATAAAGGAGTTACAGATGGTTTTCCAAACGAGATACCAGTTCCAGCAGAGAAAACTCCCACTAATCTTTTCTCTTTAAGTATATATTTTTTTGATTCGTTTTCTGATGTTTGTGCATTTACTTTTAGCATTGTAAATGCTAATAACAAAGTGAATATGAGTTGCTTCATCTTATTGAATGTTTACTGTAATTTGTTTGATAATTTTTAATGCAGTAGTAAGTTGCGAGATATCCGGATAAATTTCTCCGTCGGAACCGTCTGGGCTACTGTGACCGATCAGGATAGCGGTAGATTGTCTTTGTCTACTTTCCAAATCCACTTCTGTGGCATAAACAAGGGCGGGCTGACCACTGCCTTCCTTTCCTCCCGACCAGTTCGAATCTCCTTCTTTGGCGTTTTTAGGATAAGAATCATTCCAGTCGGTTGAATGGTTGACTTCCATTTTCAGGATAAATTTCTGTAAGTTTCCCACTGGTTTAATTTTAACGTCGTAACTACCTTTGGGAGTAGCACCAGATATTCCGTCTGCCACAGGTTCTTTTTTAGTAGGCAGATAAAGTCCGTCCGGATATTTAATTCCTCTGCTATGGCACCAAGTCGGTAAAGCAGATTTTCTTCTCTCACCTCCTGAAGCTGTCCAGGATTGGGTTGCGATAGTATGGGTTACATAAATTGTTGAAATGTAATTGCCAGCGGTATCTTCAATCCAGATAGCCATTTGTGGTGTACTTTTTTTATTTATCCCCCAAAACAATTCGAAATCATGAAGGTATTCTTCTCCTTTTTCTACTGTGATTTTAATGTCGTTCTCTTCGTACACCACCAAATCATCCTTACATGACATATTAATTAGTAAGATGGCGATGAACATTAAATTTAAAAGCATCTTTTTCATTTTTCTTTTTAAATTGATTCTATAATTTTCTACACGTATTCTTCTTCTTGAAGTAACCACCGGTTACATGATTAATAAAAAAAATATTTGATTATTAAGCTGCTATATGCTTGTTAATAGTTAGACAATTGCTACATGCATTATGACTGTAGTTAGATAGTAACTAATCGGTTACAAACATAGGTAACTCATTGGTTACATCCAAATTTATAAGTGAATTTTTATAAAAAAATCTATGTATTTGGTTTAATATATCTATTTTTGTAGAATATACATATCTGGAATAAATAAATATGAAAATGAAAATCATCGATAAAAGACCCAAATTATTTCAAAAAACAAACTCTAATATATGGACTGATTCTTATATTCAACAGCAAATGTTGACTGAACATCTAAATTCTGCGTCGGATGGTGCCAGCAGAAGAAAAGAGTCAATATGTAAGATTCTTAACTTTATTGAGGATCACTCAGAACCGGGAAGCAGACTGCTAGATCTAGGATGTGGGCCCGGATTATATTCCTCATACCTGAGTGAAAAAAGTTACCAGGTGACGGGGATAGACTTTAATAAGGCATCCATAGAATATGCTGCGAAGGAAAGAAAAGAAATCAAATATATTTATGGTGATTATATCAAAGAATACCCTCACGGTAAATATGATACAGTTATCATGATTTATTGCGATTTAGGTACGCATTCAGATACGGATCGGGATAAACTATTACAGAATATTCATCAGTCACTGCATGAAGGAGGTGTTTTTATCTTTGATGTCTTTTCAGAAGCATTGATTCGGGATAAACAAGAATCTAAAAGCTGGGATTATGCTCCATCCGGAGGGTTCTGGAGTCCTGATGAATATTTGTTGCTGAGCCAAACCTTTCATTATCCGGATAATAAAGCTTTTGCTTATCAATACAATTTATTGGAAAAAGAGGAAAATAAACATTTCATTGTGTGGGACAGATATTATTCTGAAGAGGAAATAACTTCTGTTCTGAAAGCTTCCGGGTTTGGAGAAGTTACTATATATAAGGATATTCTGGATAGTAATAATTTTACTTCGGGGAGTGAAATGTTTGTTGTGGCAAAGAAATAATTTTTTATTTCTTAATTTGCTTTTTTAAATGCTTTTATTTTATTGTATTTCAAATAATTAAACAAAGAAATGCAATAAAATAACATGAGTTTCAAAATTATTTTATTTGCTTATTTGTTTTCATTATTATATTTTTGGCGTCTTAACCAAAAAAACATCCTATGTCTAACAAATTTTGCAAAAATCTGTATTTAGCCATTTTATCATTTTCTTTTTCATTTTGTATATCCTGTGTCAATGATCTACCTAACAATGAGGTAATAGAACCCGGTACAATACCGATTCAGCTTTCTACTCGTATCCAATCGAGCTATACCCGGGCTACTGATACTTCTTTTGAAGAAAATGATGCAATAGGTCTGTATGTACTGACAGAATCTTCTTCATTATCTCAATCGCGTTATATCGATAATATGAAGTTTACTTATAATGCATCACAAATATTTGAACCGGATGAAACGATCTTCTTTCCGGAAGGGAATGGTTCCTGTAATTTCCTGAGCTATTACCCTTATTCAGCAAATGGAATTACGAGCGGTAATACAACGATGGAAGTGGGAATAGCTATTGATCAAACAACACCTGTCGCCTTCTCAAAATCGAACTTTATGGTAGCTAATACAGCTAATATTACAGCTACGGAGGAAACAGTGGATTTATTATTCAGGAATAAATTTTCCCGTTTAAATATTTTTTTAAAGCCTGAAAGCGGATATACACTGGAATCATTATTAGCAGCTAATCCGGTTGTAAGAATCAAGAATTTATATACCAATGCTGTGTATGATTTTTCTACGCATCAATTAACAGGTCACCATACTACCAGTGATATATCTCCGTATGGAACTTGGGATAAAGGAGAAGAAGCCATAATGGGTAAAAGTGCGATTATATTACCTCAAACTCTGGAAGCAGAACAAGTTTTATTGGAACTTATAGTGGATGGTAGCATTTATGAATGCAAGGTTAAAGAGCAATTTACGTTCAAAAGTGGTCAAGCCGAAGATATCATACTTACTTTATCAGGGTCAGCGAAAGGAGTCCAAATGAGTATAAATCCAAGTTTGGAAGGTTGGGGAGAATCCAATCAGAGTGAAATGGATGCCAATGAAGTAGCTATAACCTCCATACATATTCCTGACCTGAATTTTGCGGGTTCGAATATTTATAAAGTAATAGCCAATGGTACACAAGTAGCTGAAATTTGTAAAGAGTATCTATTCAATAATGATATTGCAGCCCAAGCTGTAGTAATTTATCCCATGAGGAATGGAAAAGCTGATTTAGATGATGGCCTGGTTTGCCGGATACTCAATGAAAACGGAAAGAAACATGGAGGAAAAGTCAGCTGGGATGAAGATAATAATCAATTGACTTATCAGGAAGGAGATTCAGAACCTATTGAGCGTCTATACATTGCAAAAGATAAATCGATTGTTACAGAGCCGGGAGAAGATCATTTGCCTGTGCAAATTGTTGCTGACAAATTAATTGATAAAAGAGGAGAGGAAACTATAACATATCCTTTGGTGAAAATTGCTACACAATACTGGATGGCAGGGAATCTGAAAGCTACTAAATATATTGATGGAACAGATATTAACAAGGGAACTGATTTTAGAGAAGCAAGCGCTAAGTATTGCCAACCGAATGCCTATTATTATTTCTATAATGCTGCTGCCATAGCCGAGAAATCACTTGCACCCAACGGATGGCGTATAGGTAATGTTTCGGATTGGGATAAATTGAAAGCATATATTCAGGAGGATGCTTCCTTACTGAAAAACGGAGCTAGCTGGGGAGAAACCAGTGCCAATAACTTAACGGGATTTAATGGAAGCGCTGTAGGACTGTATGTTGAAACATATAAATATCAAAATGAATTGGTGTATTATTGGTGTACAGAAGACGCTGACCCCAAAGTTACATCCAAGACGATGGCATTGTCAACACAGAATAATTTCTTAAACAATGCTGCCAATAATAAATTAACACTGGGTGCTTCAATACGGCTTATAAGGATTAATAAAGCAACTTTGTCAGCAAAATAAAAGAAAAACCGAGGTGATTGAGACAAATTGTCGCAATTATTCCGTCTTTATCCAATATAACTATCAAAATAACACTTTTTCTGATTGGCATACCTTTTGCAATTTTCCTGATGAAGCAAGTTATGAAATAACCACTACTTCACATAAACTGTAAGTTAAACTAAAATATAGGAGATTTGATTATGATGCCAGTAAGAAGATCACAAAATTGGTTACCAAGCTTGTTTAACGATTTATTCGAAAGCAATTGGGTTGAAAAAGTAAGTACTACTTCACCATCTATTAATGTATTCGAAACCGAGAAAGAATTTAAAGTAGAAGTAGCTGCTCCGGGAATGACCAAAGAAGATTTCACGATTCGCATTGATGAAAACGAAAATCTGGTTATTGCGATGGAGAAGAAAAATGAAACTAAAGAGGAAAATAAAAAAGGACGTTATTTGCGCAGAGAATTTTCATATTCTAAATTCCAGTAAACAATGATTTTGCCTGATAATGTAGAGAAGGATAAAATATCGGCTCAGGTTGAACACGGCGTATTAAATATTGTAATACCTAAACTCACCGAGGAAGAAACAAAAAAAGCACAAAGAGTGATTGAGATTAATTAAATAGATGGTTCACTTGTTTCATAGAGAGATAGCTTGGAAAAAGCTATCTCTTTTTTTGTTAATTTGCTCTGAGACAAAACATTAAGTGATGTTATAAATCACTGAATTAAGTTAGGAAAGTTGTAGTAACCTCGTTAGTTACTTATATTTGCATCGTATTTTTCTCAATAAAATTTTGAAGTTAATAAAGGTAGGGGAGTCAGGAGTGGCTCCTTTTTTTATTGGATATTTCCGAAAAATAATTTTCCTGTTTTTTTCACTCATCAACAATATCTTTTCATCTCATTCGTCTACAATAATAGAGGCATGTCTTAAGTCGGTTTAGTTTTTATCTACCATAATTCTTTTATAAAAAAGTTGATCCGGTTTCTGTGTTCGTTAAAATGATGTTGTATATTTAAAATAGAAAATTATGTTTCATCATAGAAGAAGAGAAGTAATAACTATTTCCGTTGATCCTGCAAAATGCATCGGATGTGAAAGTTGTGTAAGTGCTTGTCGACGTAAAGTTTTTGAAATGAAATTCGGGCTAGATATAATGTATTATGCCTGGGCAAAATATCCAAATGATTGTGTGGGATGCGGAAAATGCCAGAGAGTATGTATGGCTGCAGCCATTGATTTAAAAACAGTTTAATAATAAGATTACAATGAAGAAAAATGGAAGAAGATTTTTACACGTATTTATATTTGTGGCTGCTTGTGCTGTAATTGCTGCCATTACTATGCTATTGTGGAATGCACTTATACCCGCTATTATTGGATGGAACGCCATCAACTACTGGCAGGCTGCAGGTTTATTAATACTTTGCCGGTTATTATTCGGAGGAATGGGGCGTCATTTTCATCGGAGAAAATTTCATCCCCGGGGAGGTCATTTACACCACAAACTCGAAGGTATGTCTTTTGAAGAGAGACGCGAATACATCAGGAAACGTATGAGTGAGATGCGTAATGAATGATGTTGCTGATATTTTCCGTAAATATCAGTCGAAGTTAAACGGTTTTATAACTAGACGTGTTCCTACCAAAGAAGATGCTGAAGATATCTTACAGGAGGTTTTTTATAAACTATCCAGACTTGACCAGCAAAAAGATCCAGTTTTGAGTATTTCTTCCTGGTTATATTCGGTTGCTCGGAATCAGATTACAGATAAGTACCGGAAGAAGAGAGAGGAAGAACTCTCTTATTATCCGGAGAATGAATCGGATGATTCTTTTATCAGGGAATTGACCGTAACCATATTAGATGAATCGGCTTCCCCGGAAACTGACTATTTGAAATCGTTGATATGGGAAGAACTGGAAGTTGCTTTGAGCGAACTGCCCGAAGAACAACGTTTAATTTTCGAACTGACAGAGTTGCAAGGAATTTCTTTCAAAGAAATTGCAGATTCAACAGGTGTACCTGTTAATACCCTTCTATCGCGGAAAAGATATGCGGTTGTTCATTTGCGCAAGCGATTGTATGTTCTATACAACGAATTATTATCAGAATAACCTGAATACTTTTTCCCGTTCAAGAGGAATTCAGTAATTTTGCGGCCTAAACTTAATTTAACCCTTACAAATTCATGCTGGCTGAATTATTGAATTCCTCTTATTTTGCACTGTTTCTTATTGTGGCACTAGGATTTATGCTCGGAAAGATTCGCATTAAAGGTCTTTCTCTGGATGTATCTGCAGTTATTTTTATCGCTCTGTTGTTTGGACATTTCGGGGTAGTGATTCCGAAAGAGTTAGGTAATTTCGGACTGGTATTGTTTATTTTCACCATTGGTATTCAGGCGGGTCCGGGTTTTTTCGATTCTTTTCGCAGTAAAGGTAAAGTACTAATTCTTCTTACCTTATTAATTATTGGCTCTGCTTGTTTAACAGCTATTGGAATGAAATATTTATTTGATATTGAAACTCCCAGTGTTGTCGGGCTTATTTCCGGTGCATTAACAAGTACGCCGGGTTTAGCTGTAGCTATTGACAGCACTCAGTCTCCACTTGCTTCCATTGCTTACGGTATTGCGTATCCCTTTGGAGTTATCGGTGTAATTCTGTTTGTAAAATTATTGCCTCGTATATTACGCGTCGATCTGGAAAAAGAGGCTCGTCGATTGGAAAGTGAACGCATTGGCCAGTATCCTTCCTTAGTAACCGGAACATTTTTGATTACTAATAAGAATGTATTTGGTAAAAGTCTGCTTCAACTTAATATCCGGAAGATGACAGGAGCTGTCGTATCCCGTTTGAAACATAAGGAGCAGATTAGTATTCCTACTGCTCATACTGTTTTGCATGAAGGTGACCAGATAAAAGCAGTGGGTACGGAAGATGCAATAAATCAGCTGGAAGTGTTAATGGGTGAAAAGCTGGACAGTGACTTGCCTTTGGAGCAAACACAAGTTAGGGAGTCATTGTTGGTAACAAATAAAGATATCATTGATAAAAACCTGTATCATTTAAACCTGCAACAAAATTTTGGATGTACGGTAACGCGTATCCGACGAAGCGGTATTGATATATCTCCTTCTCCCGAACTGAATCTGAAATTTGGTGATAAAGTGATTGTGGTAGGAGAGAAGGAAGGGATAAAAGGAGTAGCCAAGCTTTTTGGGAATGATCAGAAAAAACTTTCAGATACAGACTTCTTTCCTATAGCAATGGGTATTGTCTTGGGAGTATTGTTTGGCAAAATTAATATATCGTTTAGTGAAAGTGTTTCTTTTTCTCCGGGACTTACAGGGGGAATTCTTATCGTGGCTTTAGTATTAAGTGCAATTGGAAAAACCGGACCGATTATATGGTCGATGTCTCCTTCAGCCAATCAATTATTACGCCAATTAGGTTTGCTTCTTTTTTTGGCAGAAGTGGGTACTTCGGCCGGTACGAATCTGGTTTCAACTTTCTTAGAAAGTGGCTGGACATTATTCTTGGTAGGAGCAGCTATTACATTAGTGCCGATGCTTGTTGCAGTTATTTTCGGTTATTTTATATTTAAAATCAATTTGCTGGATCTATTGGGGACTATTACAGGCGGTATGACAAGTACACCCGGACTGGCTGCAGCAGATTCAATGACAGATAGTAATATACCAAGTGTGGCATATGCTACCGTATATCCCATCGCTATGGTATTTTTAATTATGTTTATCCAGGTCATAGCTTTGGCTATTAAGTAAAAAGTAAATAATTGTATAAACCTTGTACATTTTCTTCCTTTTAATAAAGACACAGAACATCACCATTCTACCTCTGATCTTTAGCTGATTATTTTTTTGTTGCACATCCTTATAGGTGGTGCTGTTCTGTTTTCTTTTTATTCATTGTTTATCCTGTCTATCCCGGATTGAAGATAAGTTATTGATAGTCAAATGTTAATTCGCCTTTGATGTGTTCCACAAGTAAGACTTTTTGTTATATTTGTGACTTTCGTCAGTTGAGGATACCATTTATAATCAAACATAGTTAGCTTATGGAACACGTAAAACCTCCCTTTCACGTGGATATTGCTGGAACCTTTCTGGTTCCTCCTACGTTGAAAGTAGCGCGGGAGCAGTATAAATCCGGAGTGATTAATCAGAATAGCTTGCGAGCCATTGAAGATGATGAGATCAGGAGACTGGTAGAGCGTTTAAAGAAAACAGGTCTTAGGGTAGTTACGGATGGTAATTTTCGTTCTTCTTCCTCTCTTCTGGAGTTTATGTGCCATTTGGATGGCATTGAATTGGAACCGGTAAAAAGAACAACAGTCCGGTTAGTCCGTAAAATTTGTGTACACAGGCATCCGATAGTGTTGGATTTCATGTATCTCACCGGTATTACTGGAGGAGATATTCTGGCAAAACAGGCATTACCAGCCCCTTCTCTCGTTTTTTCCCGTCTGTTAAAAGATTCTCCGAAAGAAGTGGAACAATTTTATCCAGTCATTGATCAGCTATTGGAAGATATCAAGAGAATTTATCAGCGTATAATCTCTGCTCTTTATGAGTCCGGATGCCGGTATGTACAGTTTGATGATACAACCCGGTTAATTACTCCAGATGCTATTCGTTTGAACAATATGATACTCGAACAACTTCCGGAAGATCTGTTTATCGCTTTTCATGCACCGGCTGAGATGCTGATATCTACTGCTCGGGTGAATGCTTACTTTCTGGATTATGATGAAGAATGTTGTAGCAAATACAAGTTATTCTGGTTCGTGAAAGAAGAAAAAGCTTCATTTGGTTTTATACCTTTCTATTATCCGCAAGACGATGAAATAGATGAATTACTTTTTAAAATAGAAGAAGTAAGGCGATATATTCCATTAGACCGATTCTCTTTATGTCTTCCGCATGCCCATGTACTTCCCTCTGAAAGTTATGAACAGGCTGAAGAAAAGCAATGGCATACATTAGAAACGGCCATAAAAGTAGCCAAAGACCTTTATGCGTAAAATGAAAGGGACGGGATATCACATCTCGTCCCTTTACAGACATGCAAAAGAAGGGATTTATACAGCAATATTTATATTATCCTTTTTATTACAATACCTTTTACATTGTTGTCGGATATCATATCCAAGCATAGCTCCCAGAATAAAGTCTTCTTCCGGAGTAAGACAATTAAGCGGTCTTTTTATAAAGTGGCAGATTACTTCAATGCATTCCGGATGCCCAAAATATAAATTAATCTTATGAGGTCCCACTTCCTGAATCCAGTAGGTGATGCCCTGATTCATAAGACGCTTCACTGCAAATTCCTGGAATTCTTTGTTCATGGTATAAAGAACCATATTACGGATTCCTTTTTTGAATTCATAAATATGATTCAAGAATATTCGCAACTCTCCGGGAATGACTTTGGCTTTAGTCATGATTTATATATAATTAATGGATTTCTTTTTTCAAGGTTTCCACCCATTTTTCAATGCGAGTATCGGTTTTGCCGTCATCGTTAATTTCGTCAAGGGCGAGGCCCACAAATTTACCGTCAACTACTGCGATTGATGCACTAAATTCATAGTCAGCTGTATTTACGAAGCCACAGAAGGTACATCCGGTACTTTTCAATTCTTCATAAAGAATCCCGATAGCATCACAAAATGTTTCACTGTATGATTCGCTATCCCCGCAACCGAATAGAGCAACGAATTTGTGAGACAGATCGACTTTCTTTACCGTTTTAATGGCATCATACCAATCGTCCTGCAATTCTCCATCTCCCCAGGTTGAACTTCCGAGGATAAGGACATCATAATTCTGTACTATGGATTCTGTTATGCCTGATGCGTCGTGAATATCAGAACTGTTAACCTCTAATTTGTCTGCTATTCTACGTGCAATGTCTTCGGTGGTTCCTGTGGTTGAACCATAAAAAATGCCAATTTTATTCATTTTCAATTTTCCTTTAAGTTATTAAGTGATGCAAAGATATAGTGCATATTTTTTACCTGAAATCCCTAGAAATAATGAAAATGAGAGCATGAATACCCTAAAATGGGTAGGAACTATTTTTAAGAAAATACCTAAAAATAGTGATTGCATATGCAAATGATTATGTGTTATTTTGCAAGGCTTTCATATAATTAGGTGAAATGAGTAAAATACAAAAATACAAACACACTGATAAGATGATAGATCTGATCAGTGATAACTATACATTGTTACAAGTAATGAGTCGCTTTGGCCTTTCATTAGGCTTTGGCGAGAAAACAGTCAAGGAAGTATGTGAGATGAATCAGGTAGATTGTCCAACCTTCTTAGCAGTCGTTAATTTCATGGTCGAAGGATATTCCAGGATTGATGATAGCAGCGATGATTTGTCTATTCCGGCTTTGGTGGATTATCTGCGGCAGGCTCATATTTATTTTCTGGATTTCTGTCTACCGGGTATTCGTCGGAAACTGATTTATGCCATTGACTGTTCAGATGATGATGTTTCCTTCCTCATCCTAAAATTCTTCGACAATTACATGAATGAAGTAAGGAGACATATGGAGTATGAAGAGAAAACTGTGTTTAAATACGTGGATTCTTTATTGAATAACAATCCTCCGCTAAACTATCAAATCAGTACTTTCTCCAAGCATCATGATTCGATTAGTGAGCGATTAACGGAGCTAAAGAATATACTTATTAAATATTGTCCGCCGAAGGCAAATAAAAGTATGCTTAACACGGCTTTGTATGATATTTATTCCTGCGAAGAAGGTTTGGATTCACACTGTAAAATTGAAGATTACCTGTTCGTTCCTGCTATTCTGAAGTTAGAAAGGAGGGTAACTAATAATGAAAAATAACGAAGCAATCCGTATTGCGGTTGCAGAATCTTCAGTTATTATCCGTACCGGTTTAAGTCTTGCTTTAAAGCGTTTACCCAATCTTAAGACATTAACTATTGAATTAGCATCTACCGATGCTTTACAGGATTGCCTACGTACACAACCCCCTCATTTATTATTTATTAATCCAGCTTTTGGAGATTATTTTGATATTGGTCGTTTTAGAAACGATCCGGTTGGCAAAAATATTCGTGTAGTAGCACTAGTGAGTTCATTCATTGATTCTTCTCTTCTAAGTAAATACGATGACAATATCTCTATCTTTGACGATTTGGATGCGATTGCTCATAAAGTTGCTCAATTGCAACACATTAGCGGAGGCGATGAAGAAGATGCCTCGGAGACTTTAAGTCAACGTGAAAGAGAGATCATAATTTGTGTGGTTAAAGGAATGACTAATAAAGAAATAGCAGAGAAACTGTTTCTTTCCATTCACACAGTAATTACTCATCGACGTAATATTAGCCGGAAACTGCAAATACATAGTGCTGCCGGACTTACTATTTATGCTATTGTAAATAAATTAGTGGAATTAAGTGATGTGAAGGGGTTGTAAAACATCTTTTCCATGATCAGAGTATAATGAATATAATAAGTTAATAACTTTCCGGGTAATTTTTCTCTCAACTATTTTTAATTCTCTTTTCTATACAATACTTAATTAGAGCAACCATCTTCCCACTCTTTCACTGCATCTATATTTTAAACAGTAATCGTTCTAAAAGTTGTTTCCATTGGTCTTTATTTCTTAGTTAATAACCAGAAATGTAAGTTAATTATAATTTTCATTAATTATCTTTGCGCTGATTTTGAAATTATTTATAAACTAACTTACATTTTATGTTAAAAAATAGGAGATTTACAGGGGTGCTTGCATTTTTAATGCTTGCAGTAATTGTGGAGGCACAGGTTACTACAGCCAGTATTAACGGTAAAGTTGTCTCTGATGGAGAACCCATTATTGGCGCAACTGTACAAGCTATACATGAACCTTCAGGAACTCGTTATGGAACAATAACCAACATGGATGGTAACTTTAATCTTCAAAGTATGCGTGTAGGTGGTCCATATAGAATTCAAATAGCCTATGTAGGATACCAGTCTGCAATTTATGAGAATATAATGCTTCAACTGGGAGACGCTCAGGTTTTAGACGTGAGTTTGAAAGAGACTACTGAACTTTTGGATGAAATTGTTATTCTGGGTACCACTAACAGTAATATGAAGAGTGACCGTGCCGGTGCTATCACTTCGATTGACAGGGAGTCCATGATAGCTATTCCTACTGTAAATCGTAGCATGAACGACATAATGCGTCTGTCTCCGCAGGCATCAAGTACAACCAACGGTTTTGCTGTGGGTGGTGGTAACTATCGTCAGTCCTATATTACTGTGGATGGAGCAGCCTTTAATAATACTTTTGGTATCGGACAAAACCTGCCGGCTAATGGTTCTCCCATCTCATTAGATGCACTGGAACAGATTTCAGTATCCGTTACACCATTTGATGTTCGCCAGAGTGGTTTTACCGGTGGTTCAATTAATGCAGTAACCCGTTCAGGAGATAATAATTTTAAAGGAACTGTATATACCTATCTTAATAATGAAAAATTGATGGGTAAAAAGGTGGATGGCTATGAGATGACTCGCTCTAAATCTCAGAACTATACGTATGGATTGAGCATAGGTGGACCGATTATCAAAGATAAGTTATTTTTCTTTGTAAACGGTGAATATGAAGATAACGTCACTGCCGGACCGGTTTATTCTGCACGTCAAAATGCAGATCAAAATTGGGGAAGTAATACAACAGTAAATCGTCCGTTAGATAGCGATATGCAGGCTATACGTCAACATCTTATTAATACCTATAATTACGATCCGGGGCGTTACAATGGTTATTCCATTGATACTCCATCTTACCGATTAATGGCTCGTCTGGATTGGAATATTAATGATAACCATCGTTTAAATTTCCGTTTCTCTAAAACCAAGACAAAAGATTCGAACAGTCCGTCTACATCAACTTCTCCCTTAACTACCAATACCATCTATCCGGGAAGTGATGGTATTGATGCAGGACAAGGACGCGGAAGCCGTTATGCATTATATTTCGAAAGTTCACGTTATTATCAGGAACGTAATTTTACATCATTGGCTAGTGAATTTAACTCTCGTTTTATGGATGGCAAACTGAATAATGTGTTACGTCTCACATATTCTTATCAGGATGAACCTCGTAGTTTTGAAGGAGGTTTTTCCCCACAGTTGATATACTGAAAGATGGTGCTGTATACGCCTCGTTGGGACCCGATCCATTTACATATGGAAATTTGCGTCAAACCAAAACATTCATAGCTACAGATGAGTTATATTTTACGGCTGGAGTCAATAAATTTACGGCAGGTTTTCAATATGAATATGATAAAGCGGTGAATGGTTATATGCCTGCTGGTGCCGGATATTACGTTTTTTCTTCCATGGAAGACTTTATGGCTGGCAATAAAGCATCTGCCTTTGGTATAACTCACTCGAACAAAGCTGATTTATCGCAACAGAACGCTGAGTTTACTTATCACCAGCTTTCCGCTTATTTTCAGGATGAAGTTGCTCTCAATCCTAATTTCAGGATGACAGCAGGTATCCGTTTTGAATTACCCATTTATCCTTCATTGAAGAATAATTATAATGAAGAGTTTGGGAATCTACAATTCGGTGCCAACAAATATTCAACTTCTACTATGCCTAAAACCACTATGGGAGTTTCTCCCCGTATTGGATTTAACTGGGACATTACCGGTGACAGAAAGTATGTTGTTCGAGGCGGTACAGGTTTATTTACAGGTCGTATACCTTTTGTTTGGATCGTATCTACAATTGGTAATTCAAATGTTGGACAAACCCAGTTCTATACTTACACAGCTAATGAGATACCTGCATTTAGCAATACTTTAAACGGTATTTTAAATAATATATATGGTGGACAATATACGCCGGCTGATCCGATAGCTCCTCAATCACCGACAATTATGTCAAGTAACCTGAAGATGCCTTCTACCTGGAAAACTACTTTGGCTTTTGATGCAAAGCTGCCTTATGGTATTGATTTTACCTTGGAAGGTTTATATAATAAAGATATTAATCCGATTGTGATCACAAATGTAGGTTTAAAACCTGCTACCTCTACAGTAACTCTTTCTGAAAATGATGTACGTGAATTATATACCGGATATTGGGCACAGAATAGTGCAGGCAGAAATGTTACTCCTTACCTGATTGAAAACGGAGGTAATGATGCCTATTATTATTCTATTTCTGCACAGTTGAGGAAGAAGTTTAATTTTGGTTTAGACTTTTCTTTTGCTTATACTCACTCCATTGCTAAGTCATATGGGGATGGTATCGGAGACCAGGTTTCATCAGCCTGGAGAACAAATACTTATTCACGCAATGGTACCAATGGACATGAAGTAGGCTATGGCAGTTATGTTGCTCCTCATCGTATTATTGCTTCCATCGGTTATCGCAAAGAATACGGAAAGAATTTTGCCTCATCCGTATCTTTGCTTTACGAAGGCAGCCCGTTAGGTTTTATTGGTAACTATTCTTATTCACGCTACTCTTATACTTATTCTAATAATGTTGTAAAAGATGGTGCAGCTAATAATCTGATGTATGTTCCTGCTTCTAAAGATGAATTGACATTTGTGGATTATTGGTTGGATAAAGATAAAACAGTAAAATATACAGCAGCAGAACAGGCAGAAGATTTCTGGAACTTTGTAAATCAGGATAAATTCCTGAAAAAACATAAAGGTGAGTACGTGAAACGTAATGAAGTTTATATGCCCTGGCATCATCAATTTGATTTTAAATTTATGCAGGACTTTTATCTGAATGTTGGTGGGAAGCGCAATACATTACAGTTGGGCGTTGATATCACAAACTTAGGTAATTTGTTGAATAATAGTTGGGGACTTTATAAACAGGTAAATTCAATGAGTCCATTGAAAGCCAATGGCGATGGTACGTTTGAATTCTCCCGAATGAATAATGGTGATAAGTTGACAAAAACATTTGGCGATTATACCAATTTCAGATCCACTTATTCTGTACAGTTTAGTATCAGGTATATCTTTAATTAAGGATATTACTTACTTTATAGAAAGAGGGCCAACTAATTCATTTCGAGTTAGTTGGCTTTTTCGTGTCTTTATAAGATATTCAACTTGTTCCTTATTTTTTTATAATAGCGGGAGCTAACGGTCTCTCCGATATCGGAATAGGGAGGGCAGAGGATGCATTTAAGTGTTTTATTTTCGATAGAAAAGAGATAATCAGAATTGATGATACATTGCTGGTTAATCTGAGTAAACGAGTTATTTAGGGATAATAATTCTTTTGAACCGATGTTTGTCCGGAGTTTACATGTCAGATTGTTTGTCTGTTTCATGGTCCAGCAGCGTTGATCTTTTAGGTATTGAAACAGAACAACGTCCTGGCATCTGACAAACATAAGCCCGGTGATGCTTTGAATGGCAAACTTATCGTCTAACTTCACAAATTGCTGAAAAGACTTGCTGAAACTATCGCTGGAATCATTATTTATCAGCAAACGATTAATAATAAAACTGAGTTCTTCCGGTAGATAAGGCTTCTGCAGATAGTCAAAGGCGGAAGTACGTACAGCATCTATCAGGTATTGATTATGGGCCGTATAGAAAATTACCCGCATTTCCTTCACGCCATTCTGGATATTTTCTAGAAGTTCCAGTCCAGACATCATGGGCATTTCAATATCTAGAAAAATAAGATCAGGCTGTTGTTTAATAATTGACTTTACAGCAGCTTTTGGTGAGGATATACATTCAATGACTTCTATTTCAGGAAAGAATTTTAAATCGTGCTCCAGTTTGGCGATAGCCACCGGAGTATCGTCTACTATTATTGTTCTTATCTTTTTGTTCATAGTTCAAATTTATAGCCGAGTGGAACAATAAGTGTTACCCTGGTTCCTTCTTCCGATGGGTTCGTATCCCGACGATTCTGGATCGTGAATTGCATCTTCTCGTTATTCTTGGTATTTAATATTTCAATCGTCCGGTATAGCATTTTAAGTCCGCTACCCGTGCCTCTTTTGTCGTTTATATTACTTATAGTATTCAATCCTACGCCGTTGTCTTCTATAACAATGGACAGGGAATTATGTTGAAGATCAATCTGTATCCGGATACAAGGCACTATAGATTGAGAGGTAAACGCATATTTAACGGCGTTCTCTACCGGAATCTGAATAGACATGGAAGGAACTAAAGTCTCCATCGGTACGTTCTCCCCAATTTGCCAGTCAATGGAGAAGTCTGTTGATTCCTTTAGCGTTCGTAATTTTAAGTAATCTTTTACCAGTATGATTTCATTTTTCAATGGAATAGCCATTTGTTCAGACGCTTGGAGATTGTTTCTGAGAAGCTGAATGAGCAAACGGAAGGGCTCCTGAAGCTCCTTATAATTTTCCAGTGTAGGCATTATGGTATTGAGGGCATTGAATACGAAGTGAGGCGAAAGCCGGTTGCGAACAATCTCCATACGCAGCCCATTAATGGTAGCCACTTGTTTCTGATACCTGAACTCGCGTAGTTTACGACGATAGAAAATAATACCTATGACAAAGGCAACTGCTAAAAATAAAAAAATAATACTGAAGATTGCAATGTTTTGCCATTGGCTGGCCCGGCTTTCGGTCAGGGCTATTTGCATATCTTTCCGGATCAAAATGGTATCCTGGCGATAGCGGGAATCAATCTCCGCAATATTATTCCGGGTTTTTATGTTACGGAGCGAATCATCATAGATAACAGTCTGAGTATAATACTGGTAGGCTTTTCTGAAATCTTTTTTGCGGAGATAGAATTCGTGCAGCCTTTTATGGTGAAAATACTGGTATTGCGGTTGTATCTGAGATGCATCAAAAGGACGCATCAAAAGCCTTTCTGCTTCCGGAAGATTGTTTTCAAGGAGCGCTAAGGAAGCATATAGGCCATTCATATAAAACTGTAATGAAGTATGGGTAGATAAATCGCCGAAATATTGAGTAGCAAGGTCAAGATAGTAACGGGCAGAATCGGGTTGCTCTTTTAAGAGGAAGACTTCTCCTATATTACCTGCAGCGATTCCCAAAGAAATAGTTCGGGTGCTCCTTTTTGCAATTTGCAAAGATTGACGGAACTGCTCCAATGCTTTATCGTACTGTTTAGTTGCATAATTATAGTTACCGTAAGCAGTCGCGAAGAAAAATTTTTCATGATCGGAGTGACCATCCAATAATTCGTTAGCTTGCTTATAATAGGCTTCGGCCAAGTCAAAATTCTCTAACTCATGGTATAATTTAGCTATTCCCGAGAGAATAGATAGATTATACTTTTTACTCATCTGTAAAGAGTCAGAAACCGTCAGTGCTTTCCGGTAGTAATAACTGGCTGAAGTAAAATCTCCTTTTAACTGATAACAATCGGCAAGATTAATACAAACATGAGGTAATTGGTCTACTTGTCGTGTCTCTCTCATCAACTTATACGCCTTGAGGAAACAAACAATAGCGCTGTCTCTCTTGTTTATTTGAGTTAAAAGAACTCCTCTGCTGTTGTATGCATCATAAGCTAGCTCTTTGACCTCCGAACGACCCAGTTGTCTTTCGTAGAAATTAATAACAAGTTGGTTTATCGTAAATGAACTATCCAGTTGATTGCCATAGAAGTAAGTCTTTGCCAATGCATTGGACAGTTTATAAAACATCAATGAATCGGTAAGGCGAGACCGCGTCTTTGATAAAGTATCTATAACTGCGTTTGGATTTTGACTCAAAGAGTCTTTATAAGCTTCTAATACGGCTTTCGCCATCGTAATTTCAGGATCGAGGACTTCTCTTCTTGGTGAATGACAATTGGTGAGTTGAAAAATAGTCAAGCATAGAGAAATAAGGATATAAAGTTTCTGCAATCTCATGTAGTAGGTAAATATAAATTTGTATTGTATATGCAAAACTAATATTTTTTTGCTTTTTTACATGATTTCGCATCTATTAATATATATTTTTTTGCTGACTGTAAAACACAAAAAATTAGTAGAGGAAGTATCATTATTTCCTCTACTAATATAATTGTATAAATT
>JAJQFD010000023.1 GCA_021201335.1 Bacteroides sp.
TAATATTATTGCAGACCCACGAAAAGACGGATTATCTGTAAACGCCAAATACACTTATAGGGTTATTTCAGATTATTGTATGTCCAAAGGCTTGAAACCACCAAAAACAAATGATAAAATACTTAATCATATTTATATGCACTTTGGCATTACAGAGGAAGAATTAATAGTAATGCTGAATCAAACCCCAGCTAAAAACCACAAACAGATATATAAAAGATTTTCTTTAAAGTACAATTTAGAAACTAAATGTAAGAAACTTCCTGAAAGGATAAGTAGCTTAAATTATTTCTCTAAAATTTTACTGGGAGAAAATATTCTCACAACAAAAGAAGCTAAACCAACATACCAACTGACATATTAGCTAGATGAAAACTCCAGTCGTTTGAGCTGGAGTTTTTATTTGGAGAGATTTTAAATAAAAAAATTCGGATAATCCTCCATATAATCTTAAATAGATAAATATTCCTCTCTTGTTTTTAATTCTTCAATTAATTTTCTTTTTTTCTCCTTACTAAATAACCTGTTATACATAAATACAATTAGTGTTCCAAGAAATCCCAATATACCAATATCCATTGTTATAAAAATCCCATTCTTTAAGAAATCACTAGGCAAACTATCTATCCATTCTATCATTCTATAAATATAATTATATTCCCATTCATGGAAAAAAATATGAAAGAAGAAAAATAGAATTATTATAAAAACCAAAGGTATACATAAAATTCCAGCATTTTTCCATGAGTTTAGTTCTTTATTAATATAATTTTCTCGATTTTTATTTATGATAGCTTCTAACTGTTTAGTTTTATCTTCAACTTCTTTATCTTTTATCGAAATTTGTCTTTGCAATTCTTTATTTTGGGTATCAATAAATTGAAATTTTTCTTTAATTACATTTAATTCTATCTGAGCATTGTTTATTAGTTCTTCAGTATATGATTTATGGCTTTCAAATTCAGTTGATAATTCACTATATTTTTTATTTATATTATTATTATTCTCATTGAGAGAATTAGTAAATGTTTTAATAGATTCTTTTTCAGCAATTAAATTATCAATATCTAATTTTTGCGCTTTAATTTGTTCTTCCAATAAATTTTTTGCAATTTTTTTCGTGCTAATAAATATTTGTTCGGAAGTTGAATTTTTGTTTATGACTTTCTTGAATTGAGTTTCAACTAAACTATTTAAAATATACTCTTGTTGCTCTATCGTTTCTGTTAACTCCCCAATACCCGCAAGTACAATTTGAAGTTTTTGTCCATCGATTAATCGTTCATTATTCTTTAGATTCAAAAAACTAATAAAACTTTTATAGTCGTCGGATGTACAATTAAAATACCTCAAAAGAATTGTCATCCATTGACTAGGTAACAAGACAACAGGAGTAATATTTTCTCGTTGGAAATCCCATCTTCTTAAACTTTGGTCTGTGGATATGAAAAAATATTTTGTATTAAAAATATTGGTATCATTGCCATTTCGTTTCGTTTCTACCCATAATACATTTTCAGAGTCTGCTTGAGCAGTATTAATATACTCAAGTTTTTCGCTTTGTTTAAAGGTACTTATACTCGATATATAATCATTTATAGTATGAGTGGTTTTTTCGTTTTTTAAATCATATGGAATTAAATTATCAATCTCTATGTTAAATTCTTTCCTTAAAGAGTCATATAAGTGAATAACTTCTGCAGAAAATAAATTAAGAGTAGTATTTACTTTACCTATACGCCACTTATGATAAAAACTAAAGATGTCTTTTTGAACCTCAACAGATTGGAATAGTCTTGAATTTACTCTTGGCGAATTATATTCTTCCAATTTTCTGATATGACTATGGATTCCTTTACGAAATTCTTTATCTGTTGCTTTTGAAATAATAATAGTTTCGCCTGCATCAACAAATTTTTTTAGAAAAACTTTAGTTCTTTTTTCCCTTATTCCTCCATTAATCCCTAATGCACGGTAAATAATGTTTGTGTCTAAATAAAAATTTTTGTTCCGCAAATCTTTTAATTGAAGATTTTGCCCCCCATTCCTATTTGTTAACATGCAATATTCTAAAGCATAACTAGATATGTTAAATATAGCTTTATCTTTTTCAGGATTATCCCAATGAAGAAAATTATTTATTATTTCTTTTTCTTTTTCAGAATAAGCAGATGAATCTAAATTAATTAATGATTTAATTTCTTTTTTATTATCAAGGAGTTTTTGAAAGCTTTCAATATTTGTACAAAATAATTCATATAAAAAATTACCAATTATTTCATTTACATTTTTGAACGATTCAAATTCTTTTTGAAATTCATTTATAAAAAAGTCGATAGTTTTGTCTTTGACTTTTTCTGATAAACTTAAACGTCTTTTTTCTGTCAAAGAAATATTTACAGTATCCCCTATAGGGTTTGTATGGAATTTATCAGTTTCGTGAGAAGTTATTTCTATAATATTTTGTTCACTGATTATTATACTATAAACATTTTGCGCATAATCTATTATGTAATGAAGAGAATTTTCTTTTTTGTTAGATTCCAATAAAATAGACTCAATAATTTTTCTATGAATCGTTTTCAAACTCACCTCATAATTATTATCTGCATATAAAACTGCTGCTAGTCTAAAAAGTTCAACCTGTTTATTATCCATTTTTATTGAGGTTAAATTATAAAAAGAATCGTTTAATATATTGTTTTTCGTTATTAAATTTACAAAAGACAATAAAATTCAAAAATAATATTTTCTTATTTAATATATGACTAATTAATATTATTATTTCACACATTGGGTAAGATAATAGTTTGCCTTTTATATAAGTCAACCAATAAGACCAACCAGATGTCCGATTTGAGTAATGAGTTTAAAATTTCATTTATGAGTATTCCATAGTTGTTCGGAAAAGTTATTTTAAATATTGACTTCTTTATTTCAGAAAAATATAAATTCCTTATCTTCAATTATACTGATATAATAAATCCAAATATAGATTGTGGTTTATATGCACAGATATATACAGTCTTTATAATATACCCCCATCCCTTATTATTTAAAAGTGAGGATATATAAAATTCTACCATAATATCAAGCATAAATAATTTTAATGAGTACAAATACTCGTGTACACCTACTCTGTATGACCCCTCCCGCAGCTTGACATCAAAAGAAAATATTCTAAACCTCTTTTTCTTTAATTATTCACTAAAATAAATTAAGTATGGAAGCTTTACAGATTATTACAAGCAATGGAAACAGAAGATTTGGTTATCTGCAAGAACAAGTAGAAACAGTTCAAGTATTACATGAATCCCCTAACAAAAAAGTAAATCACTTTATTGAAGCAAACACAAATGAAGTTGATTTGCAGCATTTAAAAACTGATTGTGTCGTTCCTGTCTTTAGCAAAGACAATGAAGTAACTATCTCACACCAAAACTTTATTGAAACGGTTTGGGAAGCTGCAAACACGTTCTTTTCTGGTGAATCAATAGATAATCCAGATATTAGAGTATCCCATATTGTTAAGGGTCGAATACCAGAAGCAATACATAAACCAGTAAACCAATTACTAGAGAGCGATAAAACAATGTACTATGAACGCATGATGTTCTGCTTTGAAGTTCCTACAATCTACGAAACCATAGAGGGAAACACATTAATTTCTATAGGCGGTGTTCGTGCCTATAACCATGAAAACCTATACAGTAAGAAAGGAACTGAAAGATTTAAAGTATTTATAGGATTTAAGAATCAGGTCTGCTGTAATATGTGTATATCTACTGATGGTTATAAATCAGAGCTAAAAGTAATGAATATAAGTGATTTATATACTGCTGTTTTGAAAATGTTCAATACATACAATCCAGCAAAACATATTCATCTGATGCAAACCTTTAAAGATTCACATCTAACAGAACATCAATTTTGCCAATTATTAGGTAAAATGAGACTTTACCAATGTTTACCACAAGGTTATCAAAAGAGATTACCTAGAATGCTGATGACGGATACACAGATAAATAATGTGGCAAAATCTTATATCTCTGATGAAACCTTTGGCAGCTTTAGTAATGAGTTAAGTATGTGGAAACTTTATAATCTACTCACAGGTGCAAATAAGAGCAGCTACATTGATTCATTCCTTGACAGGTCTTTAAATGCTACAGAAATAGCAAACGGAATAAATCAGGCTTTACACGGTAATCCGGAATATAGCTGGTTTATTGATTAACTGTAATTTCAATAATTAACTATTTGAAGATTTACAATTATGATATATAAGATATACATGGTTATTATGTACATATTATTTGCTGTTTGCTTAGTTGTTTGTTTTCCTTTTGCTTTTGGCATAATGGCAGCTATAAAGGAAGCCCAACAAAAGCATTGGGAAGATTATGTTAATGGACGAATAAAGAAACTATAATCACTTATACTATAAATAAATAGGTTGCTATTAATCAACAAGTTACAACCTAGTCTAAAAAGTGGGTGCTGAATAGTATCCACTTTTATTTATTAACATACATAACTGAATATAATTATGAGTAAGAAATACAGTAATACAACTTCTGATTTTCTACAATGGAATGAAGCTATGAATCTAATTCGGAATCTTTATAGAGACAAAAACTATAAAATGAGTTTATTAATAGCTTTAGGTTGCTTTTGGGGATTAAGAATCAGTGATATACTTGCTTTAAGGTGGAATCAGATACTCAATGTGGATGAATTCACCATTCAGGAAAAGAAAACAGGTAAAAATCGTACTATTAGAATCAACTTACAGCTAAAGAAACATATTGCAGACTGTTACAAGCATATTAATCCTATTGGAAATAATTCTCCTATTTTGGTTAGTCAAATGGGAACGGTTTACAGTGTGCAACGTATTAATGTTATCCTGAAAGAGATAAAAGCAAAGTATAAGTTAACTATAAAGAACTTTAGTACGCATTCTCTTAGAAAAACCTTTGGCAGACAGGTATATAATCAAAATTCAGAGAATGCAGAACTTGCACTCGTTAAACTTATGGAGTTGTTTAATCATTCTTCTGTTTCAATAAGCAAAAAATACTTAGGATTAAGACAGGATGAACTACTTACTACTTATGAATGCTTAACCTTTTAATAACAATAATCTTGCTAATTAAACGCTTATTCTTAACTTTGTGGCAATCTCTTAATACTTATACAGGTTTGGAGAGGACATAATTTTAACGGAAGGCGTTTTGCATTATCCTTGTTCCTAAATATCGCCAATATTTGAACAATCACAGGGATATGCACAACGCCCGTGCTTTCGTTATATACCTATCTTTCTGATAGACTATATATCGTATGAGCACGGGCAACTTGTTGTGTATTTGTGATTGGGGTTGTTTGGCGATGACCTAGGAATGGATATATGACTTGTTCCCGTGCTTTCTTTTTGTATAATGGCTAACAGAGGGAACAGTTGGCAAGTAATACATTAATAAATATGGATATATAGTTTTTATTGTCAAATCACTTTCTTTAAATAATTATAGAAGTATGCAGTTTTGAACTGTGTTCCTCTTACTTCTTATTCTTTCATGTAGGCTTATAAGGAACTAAAGCTGTAAATAAATGTTACATGGCAGCAATAATTTTAATATTAGGACTTATATTAGGTATAACCCTTGCTGTTGCATCTTATAAGAGTGATAAAGCTATGGGAAGAACACCAATGCAAATAAGAAAAAGTAATAAAGAAATTAATGAATATAATAATCAAACAGTAATTAATAAGGCTTTAGCTGTATCGAATATAATGCAAACTGTAATAGATCAGGTGGAGATACTTCCTGCTCCTGTTGCTTCTGGAACATTGATGCATAGTTTTGAAGAGTTCACGAAATCATTAAATGAACTTCAAATTATAACATCACAAGTACCATCAACCCTAAATATCCTCATTACAGTTGATGGGCAGAAAGTACCTGTGAAAAATATAATAACTGGTGCAGTTATGTTTAAAGGAGAAATTAAAAGAAGGATTCAAGGTTTATAAATTGATATATTATGTTTGGATTTAAGAATAGTAAAGTCCTGTTTGATATAAATGATTTAACAGGCGAATTTGGTATAAAACAATCAGAAATTGTCCAATATAGAATTAATAAAGGATTCACTGTTACTTCTCAAAATGGAATTGTTTCTGCACGTAAAAAGTATAAAGATATTGGAACAGTTATTATAAGTAACTTCTTCTATACTACAAAAATGGAATGCACAATAGGAGTTCAGTATAAAACAGAATACAATGCTTTATTTGCAGCATTAACTCCACATTGTGAACGAGTAAAATTCGCAATTAATAATTTATCATATTCTGGTTACAAACTTCCAAATGGGGATTTTCTTCGAGATGCAAGTCAAGGAGGAATAGGTATAGAATTTAAAATATATCCAAAAGAAGAAGTAAATGTGAAATAGCAAATTGAACAATTAGATTGTATATGGCCTATAATGTTCCTCCATATACTTAAAACTAATATCTGTCATTGAGGAACTGACAGAACAACAAAACTATTTATTACGATGAAACAAATGAGATTATTAAGCTATTTAATGATGGCAATGTTATGTATTACTTTTACAAATTGTTCTGACGATGACCAAGATGTATCCATAGTCGGAAAATGGGAATCTATAACAGATTATGAGTGTACAGTTACTTTTAACAGTAATGGAACAGGTAATATAGTTGTGGTAGGATTTGAGAATGACCCTGAATATAGTGGCTCTTTTACATGGAAGATTGAAGGAGATGAAATCATTACCAATAATGATTTGTTGTTCGATAGAGAAGATGCTAAATGCGTTATTCAAAAGCTAACGGAAACAGAACTTGAACTAAAATGGATGCCTGATGAGGGTGGTTCTGAAATTATGAAGTTCATAAGGATACAGTAAATTACTAATAAGGCAGCAGATGAGCAATTCATTTGCTGCTTATCAAACAAAAATCAAGCTATGAAGAATGATATTGATGAAATTTACACTTATACATTTGAAGAGATTGTAAACAAGAAGAAACAGCCTGATGAAATAAAGCATACATTTATTTAAAGGTTTATCCATACAAGAAGCAGAGACAATAATACAGCATGTATTTTATAAAGCCAAAGAAAAAAGAAAAGTCCTACAGAAAAATCAAATATAGATATGCTATTGGGTTTCTTATGGCTAATAGGTGGGATGTTTGTAAATTTATTAATATATACTTTAGCTTCTGATAAAGATGAATATATGATTAGTTTGGGAACTATTATTTATGGTGTTTTCATGTTTTTGAATGGTCTTTTTAACAGAATGATATTGCATTTTTCGAAGTGAAATTTCTTTTTAATTAAATTGAGATTGCAGGGAATAAATTAAAATTATTTACATTTATTGATTATTTATCTTCCTTTTTATTTCTCTACCGGTATTGGTTTCTATGGCAACATAGGTCTTTTTCTTACCTTCTCTTTTTAAAATTTCAGTTAGTCCTGTATTGGTATCTATAAGTATCTCCTCCGTTGTCCCCATATTGCTATTTATTATCTTACGTTCTATAGTGCTTTCAACATGATTAACTATTTCTATTTCAGTAATTCCAGTTTTATTATTAATGGTTTTGCTTTCCTTTTTAGTGTTATCACTGTACACTGTTTCAATCATATCATTAGAAATGGTTTCTATGATTGTATAGCCGTTTAAATGATTACTCGTTTCTGTAATTATTTTGCCATCAAGATATTTTGTCTCTACTTTCTTTTCCTGTAAGCCCTCAGTAACTAATACTATCCTGCCATCTGGATGTTTTGCCTCTATTACTTTATGATCTACACTGTCTTCTATTATTCTGGATAAAACTTTGGTCTCTTCTGTATTTCTGATTTTATTCGGTGAAGCTTCGTCATTGCTTTGCAAGTCATTGGGTTTACTAAATAATTTTACGTTTTCATCCTCGTCTATATACCGTAATATCTTTTCAGGGCTATTCTTAACACCATTTTTAAATACTTCATATTGAGCACTGCTTGTGATTTTAGCATATTGCTGTATCATTTCTATTGTTTCATGTCCTGAACACATTTGTATTCTCCTATCATCCCATTCTCTTAGTTTTAATAAAGTGATGAATGTTCTTCTTCCTGTATGTGATGTTGTCAATTCCCATCTTTCCTTCTCCTCTATAGAAACCGAACTATCGGTACCGCTATGTCGTGTGTCTGTCTTTCTCCCTGCTATTCCTGCTTTTTTAGCTATTGATTTTAACCTTTTATTAAAATAATCATTAGTATAGCCTTTTGGCATACTGTTTTTATATTCCGACAGTATTTCCTTTGCCAATTTGAATATGATACCACATTCTACTTTCTTGCCACCTTTCTTTTGCACTAATGATATTGTAGTAATTGAATTAATGGTCTCAATGTTATCAGTCAATTTCTCTACATCACTGAACCTCTGTCCAGTTAAACATTCCAATAAAAAAGTCGCCAATATATCCTTATTCACTTCATCATCTATCTTATGCCAGTAATCCCATAAAAGTAAAACTTCATCATCACGTAAAGCAATGCCTTTCTGATTCTTTTTTGATTTATCAGCTACTATCCAACCTTTTCTTTCTTGCCACTCTGCTAACACTGTATAATCCATTTTCTCATTTTCAACAGCAAACTTATTGAGGATGTTCCAAAGTTGGGATATTTGTTTATTGATATACCCTAATGAAAGTTTTCCGTCTTTAGTATTTGGACGGTCGTCAACACAACGAAGATAATCATAATATTTCTTGACGTATTTCTTGGAAATATCATTGAATGACTTCAACTCATTGCCTTTATTACAATATTTATTTAAGTTTTTAATGGTTGATAGATAATCTTTTCTTGTTCCCGAACTTATACCGTTGGCTTTTTCAATACATTTTTCAAGATAATCAATACAATCTATATTCATGGGAGTATGTTTGTTTTTATAAATATACTTTCTTAATAAATTCTCGCCATTCTCTATTTCATTGGGATTCTCAGAAAGATATGCTTTAAATTCTGATAAGCTATACTTATATTCTGCAATCTTTTCATTCACAATAGTATTATTAATGTTAGCAAGTTCAGACAGTCGCATGCTTATATATGCTTCCTGCTTCGTTATATTCCAATGATCGGGATATACTTTTACTCCAGTTGCAAAACGATACTTTTTACCGCCATAACAGACAACATAATATAATAAGGTGGGTTTGTTTTCTTTAGGAGTTCTTAAAAAGAAATTTCCTTGTAGCTCATTGATAAAAATCTGTCCTTGCATACCATTTGATATTATTAGATTAATAATACCGATAATGTATTCCAAGTTGGTATTCCAACCATGTATTCCATTATCGTATTCAAATAGTATTAAGAAGTACCTCAGAGGGGAATCGAACCTCTATCTAGTGTTTAGGAAACACCTATTCTATCCGTTGAACTACCGAGGCGTAAATTAGGAAACTTCTATTCTATCCGTTGAACTACAAGGCCATAAAGTGTCTGCAAAGATAATGGATTCCGTTGACTTTTACAACATAATTTTGCAGGCCTGTATAATGATACACAAAATATCGTATTCCAACTTATAAACCGTTAGATAAATCCTAAAATATTTTGCCATTCCGCTTAACTTTCCGAAATTTGCGTTTCACATTAATCCAAATATCATATAATTAATAAAATTATGGCTGAAGAAATGATAGTTAAAGATCTGGAGAGAGTAGTTGTACGCTTTTCCGGTGATTCCGGTGACGGTATGCAGCTGGCTGGTAGTATCTTCTCAAACTTGTCGGCTGTTTTGGGAAACGATATTTCAACATTTCCGGATTATCCGGCTGAAATCCGTGCACCTCAGGGAACACTAAGTGGAGTATCAGGATTCCAGGTACACATTGGAGCAGAGAAGGTTTTTACTTCGGGAGATAAATGTGATGTACTCGTAGCAATGAACCCGGCCGCTTTAAAAACAAATGTAAAATTCCTGACTCCTCAGTCCGTGATTATCATTGACACAGATTCTTTTAGCAAGAAAGATTTGGAAAAAGCACTTTATGAAACAGATGATCCTTTCACTGAACTGGGTCTTCATAATCCGGTAATTGATGCCCCTATCACCTCTATGTGTAAAGAGAGCCTGAAAGATAGCGGCCTCGACAACAAATCCATTGTTCGCACCAAGAATATGTTTGCCTTAGGTATCGTATGCTGGTTATTCAATCGCCCACTAGATTATGCAATGCATATGTTACAGGATAAATTTGCAAAGAAACCAACCATAGCAGAAGCAAATATCAAAGTGTTGACAGACGGTTATAACTATGGTCATAACAGACACCTTTCTGTTCCAACATATCGGGTTGAAGCAAAAGGTAAAAAAGAAAAAGGATTTTATACGGATGTATGTGGAAACTTGGCCACCGCCTACGGATTAGTAGCTGCTGCGGAAAAAGCTGGGCTTCAGCTCTTCCTGGGTTCCTATCCTATTACTCCTGCAACGGAGATCCTTCAATTCTTGTCTAAATTTAAAGAACTGGGTGTAGTGACTATGCAATGTGAAGATGAAATTGCCGGTTGCTGTAGCGCAATAGGTGCTTCATTCGCCGGAAACCTCGGCATCACAACTACTTCAGGCCCGGGCATTTGTTTAAAAAGTGAAGCTATTAACTTAGCTGTCATAGCAGAACTCCCTCTCGTTGTGGTAAATGTTCAGCGCGGTGGTCCCTCCACCGGGATGCCAACAAAAAGTGAACAAGCCGACCTGCTTCAAGCAATGTATGGACGTAACGGTGAGAGTCCACTGGTTGTTGTTGCAGCCACCTCTCCAACCAATTGTTTTGATGCAGCTTATGCTGCTTCTAAAATCGCAATAGAACACATGACCCCAGTTATATTGCTAACTGATGGTTATATAGCAAATGGTTCTGCCGCTTGGAAAATTCCATCGTTAAAAGATTACCCGGAAATTAAGGCCACTCAGGTAACTCCTGACATGCAGGAAGGATGGAAACCCTATAAACGTAATCTGGAAAGTCTGGTACGATACTGGGCTGCACCAGGAACAGAAGGTTTCCAACATCGCATTGGCGGTTTGGAAAAGAACTACGATACAAGCGTTATTTCTACGGAACCTCTGAACCACCAGAAAATGTCTGATACCCGCCGGGATAAAATTGAACGTATTGCTGATTTCTTTCCTGAGCAGGAAGTCATGGGAGATCCCGATGCAGAATTGCTGATTGTAGGTTGGGGAGGTACTTATGGACATTTATACTCCGTACTTGAAATCATGCAATCCCAAGGCAAAAAGGTAGCATTGGCTCATTTCCAATACATTAATCCCTTGCCAAGAAATACGGCTGAGTTACTCAGAAAATACAAAAAAATTGTCGTTGCCGAACAGAACCTAGGGCAATTTGCAGCTATATTACGCGATAAAATACCTGGTGTAAACATACGTCAGTTTAACCGTATTAAAGGACAACCCTTTAATGTAGTACGATTAGTAGAAGAATTCACTAAAATATTGGAGGAAAAGTAAGATGAGTGAAACTAAATATACAGCGAAAGACTTTAAAAGCGATCAATATGTACGCTGGTGTCCGGGTTGTGGTGACCATGCTTTATTAAACTCATTACAGAAAGCAATGGCTGATCTAGCCATTGAGCCTCATAATACAGCCGTTATTTCGGGTATTGGGTGTTCTTCACGTTTACCCTATTATATGAATACGTATGGTTTTCATACGATTCATGGACGTGCTGCCGCTATCGCAACAGGAGTAAAAGTTGCCAATCCAAAACTCAGTGTATGGCAAATTTCGGGAGATGGAGATGGGTTGGCCATCGGAGGTAATCATTTTATCCACAGTATCCGTCGGAATGTAGATATTAACATTATATTGCTAAATAATCGTATTTACGGTTTAACGAAAGGTCAGTACTCTCCTACTTCTCCTCGCGGACTGGTAACCAAATCCTCTCCTTACGGAACTGTAGAAGACCCTTTCCGTCCTGCTGAACTTGTATTTGGTGCTCGCGGCCGCTTCTTCGGACGTTGTGTAGATGTAGATGGTGCAGCATCCGTAGAAGTATTAACAACAGCTGCCACACATAAAGGTACTTCTGTTGTTGAAGTTTTACAAAACTGCGTTATCTTCTATGATGGATCGCAAAGTATGGTGGCATCGAAAGCCGATCGTGCAAAAAATGCTATTTACCTGAAACATGGATTCCCTATGATTTTCGGTGAGAATAATGAATTTGGCTTGATTCAGGAAGGCTTTGGAATAAAGGTAGTTAGAATCGGCGAAAATGGTATCACTGAAAAGGATTTGTTGATACATGACGCACATTGCGAGGATGCAACATTACATCTGAAGCTTGCATTAATGGAAGGTCCTGATTTCCCGATAGCCCTTGGTGTAATTCGTGATGTAGAAGCACCCACTTACGATGATTGTGTTTACGCGCAAATTGAAGAAGTACGCGCCAAGAAAAAAGCCCGTACCTTGGAAGAGATGCTGATGGCAGGAGAAGTTTGGGAAGTAAAATAAGACCGAGATCTCTTGTTATTGATACTTTTAGAAAATTATATGTCAAAAAGAACGGCTCTATATATACTTATTCCTTCTGTTAGTATCATTATTCTTCTAATGATTTACCTGATCTTTGAAAAAGAATATAAATTCCTTCCCATACTTTCTTTTTTAATAATTGTGGGAATTGCCGGATTCATTCGACTTTCAAAAAGATAATATAAAAAAGATTGAGTCCAAGTTTTAGGACTCGGACTCAATCTCCATATCCTAACTTTTCAATATTTAAAACTACTTCCCCCTAAAAACTCTCTGAGCAAAGATGTCGGAGGAATTTCTTTATCCTGTATCGGAATAAAATATTTGATAAACTTTAATAACCGATATGCCTCAGCATATTCCGGACAATTGCGAGGAACAGTAGTCAATATAGGTTCAGCATATCGTCTGAGTACTGCCAGTTCAAAAAGCAACGCTGAGTTAAACATTACATCGGCGTTTTCCTGAAATGGGAATATCCACTTATCTTCACCCGCCCGAACACTGGGCCAGCGGGAAATTGTTTCTTCTGCCGAATAGCCCCGGTAGTTATAATCACGAATAATACGACGCAACAAACGATTGTCTGTAGTAGGTATCCAGTTATGATCATCCAGCGAAATCGTGGTTAAGGCAGATACATAAATCTTATATTTATTACTATCCTTTATATGAGGAGTCAATTCCGGATTTAAAGCATGAATACCTTCCAAAATAAGAATGGTATGATCATCTATTCTTAACTTCTCTCCACGGAATTCCTTTCTGCCAGTTGAAAAATTAAAGCGGGGAATGGAAACTTCTTCTCCCCGCAATAATGCCTGGAGTTGTTCATTAAATAACTCCAGATCCAATGCATAAAGAGATTCGTAATCGTAATTTCCATTCTCATCCCGGGGAGTTTGTTCCCTATCCACAAAATAATCATCCAAAGAGAGAGGATAAGGCTTTAAGCCATTCGTCATTAATTGAATGGAGAGACGCTTACTGAAAGTCGTTTTTCCAGAAGAGGAAGGTCCGGCAATTAATACCAGTCTGACACGATCACCATTACTACCCCTATCATGGATTGTATCTGCAATCTGAGCAATCTTCTTTTCCTGTAAAGCTTCCGCCACATGGATTAAACCGGTAGCATGTCCATCCAGTATCGCCTTATTGCAGTCGCCCACATTACCTAGCTCCATTATATAATTCCAGCGGAGATGTTCTTTAAAAACATCCAGCATCTTCTCCTGTTTAATGACTTCTTCCAACACATCTGGATTTTGGCGATTGGGTATTCGTAGTAAAATACCATCGTAATAGGGTACAATATCAAACACTTTAATAAAACCGGTACTGGGCAGCAAATTGCCATAATAGTAATCAATTGTATCTCCTAATATATAATAATAACTGTAAAGTGCACCTGAAGTCTCAAGCAACTTTACTTTATCGGGCAAACCTTGCTCCTGAAATTTCCGGATTGCTTCCGTAGCATGACATTCTACCCTACGGAAATGAATATTTTCATCAATGATTTCAAGCATTCGCTTTTTAATTTGCGAAATGTCATCGGGTGTAATAGGTCTGCCTATCTGCAAATCACAAAAATACCCTTTCGATACAGGATGTTCTAACAATAACTTCCCCCCCGGGAAAATTTCACGGACAGCTTTATAAAGTACAAAACAGAGCGAACGTACATAAGTACGCATCCCGGAAGGATCTCTCACATCCAGAAACTCCACATCTTTATTATTATAGACTTTGAACATCAGGCCCTCCGTACGGTTATTAACTTTTGCACTAACCACCTGATAAGGGAAATTCAGGTTAAAACCGGAATAAATATCCAAAAGTGTTGTTCCGGGAGGGAACTTTTTATATTTATTGTTATTTTTGCACAAAATTCGCACGGATTGTTCCATCGTAGATTATTTATGGGTTATTATTCGTATTAATATACCTCGTCAATATAACCAGGGAACAAAGAACAACCAAATTAATTATAGATGCAATATTCTTTTTATGATTTTTTAAAGCTCATCGGTTCTCTGGGTCTCTTTTTATACGGGATGAAGATCATGAGCGAAGGATTACAAAAAGCGGCAGGAGATCGGCTCCGAAGTATACTGACAGCAATGACCACCAACCGGGTAACAGGAGTACTCACAGGTTGTTTAATAACCGCTCTCATTCAATCCTCCTCGGCTACCACAGTCATGGTCGTCAGTTTTGTAAACGCCGGACTCCTTACCCTGACCCAATCCATCAGCGTTATTATGGGAGCCAATATCGGAACAACCGTCACGGCCTGGATCATTTCCATCTTCGGTTTTAAAGTAGATATGGCCGCCTTCGCTCTTCCCCTCCTCGCTTTTGCTCTCCCCCTTATATTTTCCAGTAAAAGTACACGCAAATCCATCGGTGAATTTATTTTCGGTTTTTCCTTCCTTTTTATGGGGCTTTCCATGCTGAAAACCAATGCTCCCGATCTGGCGCAAAATCCTGATATGCTTGCTTTTGTGCAGAATTATACGGATATGGGATTCCTATCTGTGCTTTTATTCCTTTTTATTGGTACGGTTTTAACCATGATTGTCCAGGCTTCGGCAGCTACTATGGCTATCACATTAATCATGTGTGCGAATGGTTGGATCAGTTACGAACTAGGGGCAGCATTGGTTCTTGGTGAAAACATTGGAACCACTATTACAGCTAACCTAGCTGCTTTAACAGGTAATTCGCAAGCCAGACGGGCGGCACTCGCTCACCTAGTATTCAATGTATTTGGGGTAATCTGGGTCCTTGTAATTTTTACTCCTTTCGTGAATGGCGTTTCCTGGTTTGTAGATACTTATATGCACCCGGGAACCGAAGAAGTAGCTGTTTCTTATAAGCTTTCAGCTTTCCATACCACCTTTAATATATGTAATGTCTTACTGCTAATTTGGTTGGTGAAATTTATCGAAAAGACAGTTCGCCTTATTATCCCAGCAAAAGAGGAAGAAGAAGAATACCGCCTACGTTATATATCAGGAGGCATGTTATCTACAGCAGAACTTTCCATTCTTCAGGCCAGCAAAGAAATTCATCTGTATGCTGAGCGTACACACCGTATGTTTAACATGATAAAAGACCTGCTACATACTGAAAAAGACGATGAATTTAACAAGACATTCAGTCGCATTGAGAAATACGAAAATATCAGCGACAATATGGAGCTTGAAATAGCCAATTACCTCAATCAGGTATCAGAGGGAAGGTTAAGTTCGGAAAGTAAACTGGAGATCCGTGCCATGCTCCGGGAAGTTACTGAAATAGAAAGTATCGGAGACAGTTGTTATAACTTGGCCCGGACTATTAACCGTAGCCGGCAAGGTAACATAAACTTTACTGAAAAACAATATGAGCACATTCATTTTATGATGGAACTCACAAATGATGCGTTACAACAAATGATTGCCATTATTGAAACAAAAGATCACGGCCAACAAATAAACATAAACCGGTCATTCAATATTGAGGGCGAAATCAACAATTATCGGAATCAGTTGAAGAATCAAAATATAATTGATGTAAACAACAAAGAATACGATTATCAAATGGGAGTTTATTACATGGACATTATTGCCGAATGCGAAAAACTAGGTGATTATGTTATCAATGTAGTTGAAGCCGTTAATAGTGAGACCAAAGAAAAGAAATAAAAGAAAAGTTCTTTACTGCACCGAATAAATAATACCGGGACGCATACCTTAGTGCTTCCCGGTTTTTTTATATTATCCGTGAACTTTTCTTTGTAGAAATTGTTTCCGTAAGAAATAGATTCCTTATATTTGTAATTAGGTAAAGATTTAACTGGGGAAAATTAATTTATGCAGAATTTGTGTACACTACGCGAAATCTATCGTATTATCCGGGATTTTGAAGAAAAATTCCAGCAGGAATATGGATTAAGTTTAAACGAAGGAATGCTTCTTTGCGGACTTAGAGAACAGGAGCATACTTCGAGCGAAATTGCGAAAGCATTGGGGCTAACTAACTCCAATACTTCCAAAGTGATAAAATCTGCAGAGGATAAAGGGTACATTGAACGCTCTATTGGGAAAGAGGACAAAAGGCAGATGAATTTTTCAATCACTGAAGCAGGAATCAAGAAATTAACTGAAATCGGAGAGGAAGGAGAAAACATCAATGTTCTTTTAGAGAACATTCTTAAAAAGAGCAACGAGATCTACGAACATGAAAAATGTTCGGAAAGATAGGAGTAACATATAAGTTACATGTTACCTGGAATATTAATTATGACAAAAATTACTAGTTATGAAATTTACAACAAAACTATCGACTGCTTTTAACGCTCAGATAAAAGCAGAAATGTGGTCATCCAATCTTTACCTGTCAATGGCTGTTTATTTTATGAAAGCAGGACTTGACGGATGCGCACATTGGATGAAAAAGCAGGCTGAAGAAGAAATGGAACATGCGCATAAACTCATTGATTATGCAGTGATGCGTGGAGGTAATGTAGAAATTACCAATATTGATGCAGTTCCTGTAAACTGGAAAGGCCCGAAAGAAGTATTTGAACATGTATACAAGCACGAGTGCCATGTATCCGAACTCATCGACAATTTGTTGAACCTCGCTATTGCTGAAGATGATAAAGCAACTCAGGATTTCCTTTGGTGGTTCGTTCGCGAACAAGTGGAAGAAGAAGATTCTGTAGAAAAAATCCTCAGCAAATTTAATATCTATGGAGTGCATGGTCTGTTTTGTGTAGACCAGGAGCTCGGCAAACGTTAACAATTTAAAGACAGAAAAGATGAAAAAATATACTTGTACCGTATGTGGTTACGTTTATGATCCTGAAATAGGTGATCCGGACAGTGGAATAGCACCAGGAACCGCTTTTGAAGATATTCCAGATGATTGGACTTGTCCTCTCTGTGGGGTGGGAAAAGAAGATTTTGCTCTCGAAGAAGATTGATGAGATATCTTTCTTAAGTAATAAACGTAATAACACTTATAACATGAAATTTGAATTACCGCAATTACCTTATTCCATAGATGCTTTGGCACCCAGAATCAGTCAGCAAACACTCGAATTCCATTGGGGCAAACATCACCAGACATATGTAAACAATCTGAATAACCTGGTACCCGGCACCCAATTTGAGAATGCCAATTTGGAAACCATGATTCGTGAAGCGGAGGGAGGGATTTTTAATAACGCTGCTCAAGTATGGAACCATACTTTTTACTTTCATTCTTTTGCTCCTAATGCATCATTGGAGCCTGCTGGCCCACTGGCAGAAGCAATCCATAAGAATTTCGGTTCACTAAGCGAGTTCAAAGAACAATTTGCTAAAATGGCTGGTACCTTATTCGGATCAGGTTGGGCATGGCTGGTGAAGAAAGCAGATGGTTCACTGGCAATCACTCAGGAATCTAATGCGGGTAATCCGCTCCGCAAAGGAGATACTCCTTTACTTACCTGTGACGTTTGGGAACATGCTTATTACCTGGATTATCAAAACAAAAGACCGGATTACATACAGAACTTCTGGGAAGTATTGGACTGGAAAGTGATTGAAAAACGTTTCTAAAAACAACTTAATAAATGAAAGCAGAGCCATCAAAGCTCTGCTTTTTTTATATAAAACTTACCGCTCACTTCCACCTACAATATCTATCTTTGTTCCCTAATATTTAAAGTATCATCCGATGATCTATATTGAAACTCCTCGCCTGTTCCTACGCGATTGGAAAGAAGAAGACATTCTACCCTTTGCCCAATTAAATAGTGACCCGCATGTTATGAAATACTTTCTGAAATCATTAACGAAAAAAGAATCTCTGGAGTATTATTACAGAATCCAAGAGGAATTCACCCAGCGCGGTTACGGACTCTATGCCATGGAGAAAAAAGAAGATGGCGCCTTTATAGGGTATACCGGATTTCATCATATAACTTTTGATGTTGATTTTGCTCCGGGTGTTGAAATAGGTTGGCGCATCAGATACGAAGATTGGAATAAAGGTTATGTAACCGAAGCTGCAAAGGCCTGTCTGTTGTACGCAAAAGAATATTTGACATTCCAGACCATATGGTCTTTTACATCACTTCCCAATAAAAGTTCGGAAAGGGTGATGCAGAAGATAGGAATGGAGAGGATTAAAACGTTCCCCCATCCGGCTGTACCTGATGAACACTCTTTAAAAGAGCATGTTCTTTATAAAATAATGCTATAGATTTACCTGAATCTGACTTGTTCTTCCGTATCCGTAATATTATATTTCAATTTCTGATACTGGCTCAACACTCTTTTTTGCAACCGTTCCAGTTGATCCACTTCATCTGATAAAAGCCGGAGTTCAGCATTATTGGAAAGCAGATATTGGCGATCGTCAAAATTAATAAAGGAGGTTGGCATAATACGTCCCGCCTCCTTATATTCTTTGAACATATAGCGAACAGCCTCGAGATAGTATTTTCTTCTGGCAAAACTATTTGTATTGCTAATCTGCTTAAATTTATCATCCTTATTCCATAACCAGTTTCTGAAACTACTCATTGCCACATTGGCATTTTTACGATCTTCTTCGCTACGAATATTTCTACGCAAAGAGTCTATCTGAATATATTCCGGAAAAGCCATCAGGTAGTTTTCGACTGCTGCTTTCGACTTTTCGTAAGCTTCCCTATAAGAAGATAATTCTTTAGGTTTCTCCAAATTAACCAATGATCCTAGATATTCTTCTGAAGAAATTTCTACATTTCGATTGGATGCTTCACAGTATTTCAAATACTCCTCTGTTAGTCCCCAGCTAAGTTTTATTGTTTTCTCTTGCAGATCGGTTCCGATCTGTTGAAGGGATTTTCCCAATTCATCCGCAGTTTGGGCTTGTGCGAAGGAAACGCTCGAATTAATTAATATACAGCAAACCAGAAGGAATATCCATCGAATGTTTTTCATGCTTTACAATGTTTAGTAGATCAACTATTTGGAATTCAGCCAAAAGTAAAAGATTAGTTTTATAATTCCAAACTTTTTTACAATAAAATATGCGAACATTCCGGTCAGAATACTCCTTATTGTTCATTTCATAATTAAATACAGGAAGCAATCTTCATTCATTAAACGTGTCTTAAGCGGAGTGAGTTGTTACGCTCGCAATAACAGGAAAGACAACAGAACAAAGCATTCTTAATTTCGTTACTTTCATCTTTTAGCTGTTCTTATTGTATATATTATTTATACTTAAGCGCTTTATTACTTTTACTTGCGCGTGCCAGTCTTTAAAGAACAGCGCTATTCTTCAACAAAAACAGCGCTGTTCTTGCACAAAAATGGCGCTGTTTTTCATCAAGAACAGCGCTGTTCTCTTTTTACCGAACGGCGCAAGTATAGATAGTAAAGGCTGTCAGTATTTTAAGTTAAGGGCTTGCATTGTAGGTTTATTCGAAAAAAACCTTTCTTTGTATCTAATTTCATTCCCCTATATTCTAAAGAGATTGTCAACCATGAACCGAACAAAAAAGGATAAGAAAAGAGATGAAGTCCGCTCGCTTACAATCATTGAAATTATAGCTTCTTCCATTACAGCTATTTCCATACTATTAATAGTATGGAATAGTTTACTGATATTCTTTCTTGCTACTATTTGGTGGCTCATAATACCCTGCTTTATTCTGACAATTTCTTCATTTTTAGATACTCTTTTTATACGAAAACAAGCACGTAAAATATTACTTCCCATTCATTTACTTATAATATTTACTATACTTTTTGAAATCAAAATAAATCGTTGCGATGCCGACAGAATGGCTTCTCATTATGACAAGCATGAAACAGGATTTACGGAATTAATTGATTATACCCGTGCGGCAGTGAATGACAGTTGCCGTATTAAAGTGGAATTTGAGAGTGCCGGATTATCGATGTTTCACACTTATACTCCCCCGGATAATACATGGGATATGAACTGGAATGAAGAGGCGAAAGCAGCAGCTCCAGCTCTCATGGAGAAAGTCGGACTGGAGAAAGAAGAATTGAATACTATTCAGAGAAAGCTCAAAAAAATAGGTTGCATTGCTATACAAATCTATCCGGGATATACTGAAATCGGTTATAAACGTGTAGGAATGGGGCTCTATTATTACAAAATATATACTCACCCTTTAACGGAAGAACAAATTACAAAATACGATGGCTACAATACTGTTTATTATCGGGATAATGTGATGTTTGCCTATGGTGGGGGTGCTATTGGTAGCGATGTTTTTATTGGTAAAAAAGAGTTCCTGGAAAAAAGAAGGAAAAAAGAAGCTACAACACCTAAAAGATAGATGGATGCATTTCTTTATATATTCCTGTTTTTTTATAATCATCCCAAAACATAGTGCCATCTTATTTGTTTCATTCATGTTTTGTTAGTAGTTTCGGCTGCAAAAATCAAAAACTATTCTTTGTAGATGTTTTATATTGAACTACTTGTCGTACTTGTTGCCATCTTTATAGGTGCGCGGATAAAAGGTGTGGGATTAGGTTTAATGGGCGGTATTGGTCTTTTCGTCCTCACCTTTGTATTTGGAGAACAACCTACTTCTCCACCAATTGAAGTAATGCTTATTATCTTATCGGTTGTATCTGCCGCTGCTTGTTTGCAAGCTTCCGGAGGATTGGATTTTCTGGTGTCAGTAGCTGAAAAGATATTACGCAGTAATCCGAAACGATTAAATTACCTGGCACCCCTTGTATGTTATGTGTTTACCTTAGTGGCAGGTACTGGGCATGTAGCCTATTCTGTCTTACCTATTATATCCGAACTGGCTCTCAAAACAGGTATCCGCCCGGAACGACCATTAAGTGTTTCGGTCATTGCCTCTCAACAGGCAATTACCGCCAGTCCTATTTCTGCTGCAACAGTGGCATTGCTTGCTCTGCTGGCTCCTCAAGGCATTAATTTGCTTAATATTCTGGCTATTTGTATTCCGGCAACGATAACCGGGGTTCTTGTTGCCGCTTTTGTTTCGAATTTCGTAGGGAAAGAATTGCATGAAGATGAAGCTTATCTTGAAAGGCTGAAAGATCCTGAGTTTATTGCAGAACTCAATAAGTCGGTCAGTAAAACTGAAAAGATTCCCGCTTCAGCTAAACGTTCCGTATGGGTATTCTTAGCCGCAGTATTACTGATCATTCTTTTCGGATCCATTAAAAGCCTGCGTCCCACCTGGGAAGGTAATTCACTTGACATGACGATCATTATTGAAATACTCATGCTTTCGGCAGCTGCCCTGATTTTAATTGTAGGAAAAGTGCGTGATTCTTCTTTAGTATCCAAAGGAAGCATTTTCAGGGCAGGTATGGAAGCCGTTATCGCTATTTTTGGGATAGCCTGGATGGGTGATACTTTTATACAGGGAAATTACGAATTTATGGAAAGTAATATCCAGGCAATGGTTACAAACCATTCATGGACATTTGCTTTCGCTCTATTTGTTTTATCCATTCTTCTATTTAGCCAAGCTGCCACAGTAAGAGCTCTAATGCCGCTAGGTATTAGTCTGGGAATTCCTGCAGCATCGTTAATAGCTATGTTTCCTTCTGTAAACGGATATTTCTTTTTACCGAATTATCCTACGGTGATTGCGGCTATTGGCTTTGATAAAACAGGAACAACACGCATTGGTAAATATGTATTGAATCATAGTTTTATGTTGCCGGGCCTTATTGCTTGTTTTGTAGCTGTATTGGTTGGTTTTTTATTGTCATCAATTATTTTATAAATTTCAAAGGGAGGTTTGGATTAAAAAGTGTTCTATATAGGTTTTAAAGCATTCTAAGTAGATATATTCTTATCCAAAACCGGAAAGAATTCTCCCTCCTTTCTTACTTTTACAAAGCAAAAAAATATCTTTGTAAATAGTAAAGTAGAAAAAAAATGCGCAAACCCTTTTTAATCTTATTCTTTATACTAGCAAAAACATCTCTTTTCTGTCATGACCTGGATTCATTGGCGAAATTAGTGAATCAGACTATTTATGTTGACAAGGCAAAGGGAATGGCTCAACTTAATTTCTTAAGTCAAGAAGCAAAAAATCAAAACAACACCTATTATCAATCTTTCGTAAAAGCAAAATGGGTTGAAATTTATTATTCGCAGTTCGATACGGATAGTATATTTCTGGCTGCCGCTGAAGCGGAATCGTTTGCTTGGAAACACAAAAAATATAACTTCTTCTTTGTTGTTCAACAGATTGTGATCCAACGTTTCGCCGATCAGAACATGTATGCGCACGGACTTGAAAAAGCAAAACAGATGTATCAGTTTGCCAAAGAAATAGAAAGTCCAAGGGATATGGCCAGAGCTGCTACATCCATTGCTCATATCTACAACCGAATGGATATGTCGACCGAGTCAATCCGTTACTTAAATGAGAGCCTCTCCTTATTAGCTACCGCGAATCCTTCTGTATCGGTAAATAGACTACGCCTTGAGAATTACCGGGAAATTGCGATGAATTACCAGAATTTGAAGGAACTTCACCAGCTAAAAATATACGCAGATTCCATGCAAATCGTTATCAGTGAAATGCTGGATCAAAATGCTCCACCTGCTTCTTTGGATGATAGTCGTTCTCACGCTGAATATTATTATACCTTATTTTATATTGATTCCGGCAATCTAGAGTTGGCTGAAAAGCATTTTGAAGCATTCAGAATGTTATTACCTGATTTTCCGGGTTTTCATGAACAGTTACTTGATCATCTTTATTATACTTATTATTTAAAAAAAGGACTTTATAAGGAAGCACTGGAATATAATGAGAAGCTTATCAAATTCTATACTGAAAATAACCTGGAGACCACATTAATTAGTGCATTAGAAAAGAGAGGAGAACTTTTCGCATTAATGGATGATTATAAATCGGCCTCGGAAAGCTACGCTGAAAGCATCAGGCTCGCAGAAAAACATAATAAGCAAAAATTCTATTCCAATCTGAATGAGCTGAGAACAATTTATGAATTAGATAAAATTACAGTTGAAAAAGAGCGAAATCGAATATATTTTATTACAGCACTTGTTGGATGTATTTTATTACTCATATTATTGACAGTGTGGATATTCTATTCCCGAAAGATTTCTTCAAAAAACCGGAGTTTAATGAACCAGATTCGTGAACAAGATAGATTGTTAGAGGAACTGGAGCGAAAAGAAAATAGACTAAGAGGATTGAGTCTGGAAAAGAAACAGGATCACTCCCTGGAAAAAGATTCCCAGGAGGATGAATTGTATACGCGACTAAAGACATTCATGAAAGATAAAACCATTTTCACAGATCCGGATATAAACCGCAGATCAATTGCAGAGATTCTACATACTAACGAAAAATACCTGGCAGATTGCATACGACGAAATGAAAATCTTGCTTTTACCGAATTTATAAACACTTACCGATTACATTACGCGCGGCAGCTTTTATCGGCTCATCAGGAAGAATACACGATAGAGACTATTGCAATAGATTCCGGATTTGGTTCACGCAAAACATTTCACCGCCTCTTCAAAGAGTGTTATGGACTTAGCCCTAACGAGTTCCGAAGGCTTCTAGAAAACGAATAAATCATTTTTTTCAGATTTGAGACAATCTATTCCACAGGTGAGACACTCATTTGTGTAGTTACATGTATGTTTGCAACTACACAAACATCACTATAATATAAATCTGTATGAAAACGTTTTTTAAAACATTAAGTAAGAAGGTAAAAAGCCCTTCCGGTGAGAAACTGTGTACAAATCTGTTTTATGGCTTTGTACTTGCGTTTTGTCTATTGATGATTCTTCTTACCCAGAAATAGTAAGAAGAAGCTTTTTAACACGTATCGTTTTCAGGATAACGTATTCTATTATTAATCATTTAAAATTATTAGCATGCGAAAAATTCTCTTTTCTTTAATGATTCTTTTTATGGCTGTATCAGTGAATGCTCAACAAACATTTACGTGGAAACAGTATGGTTTGTCTTTCAAAGTTCCTTCTAATTTTAAAGTGGTAGAAAATACTGCTGAAAGTTTTGAAGCTGAAAGTACTAACATCCATCTGGCTATCGAAGTGATGGACTATGAAGGGATAAGCGCGGATACAATGGGTGAAATGTTGGGAGAATTAGCCAATGAGATGAATATGAAAAGCCCTGAAATAGGAGAACTAATGCTAACAACGCTAGCTGGAGCCTATATAGAGGGTAAAGTCGATGGTGTAAATGTTTGCCTGGTATTGTTGATGGATACGGACTCGAATATTGCTTTGCTGGCTTCTGTAACGTATGCAAATGGATTCGAACAGCAGGCAACAAATATAGTGAATAGTTTCTCCATCAAATAGAAAATTTTAATAGCGAACCCTGGTATGTTAACGTAAGAGTTGATAGTGAAAGACCCCTGGAGCCCGGAAGCAAACAATACCCTGTTCACTTCCGGGTTTTTACTCATTTGTAATCATGAAAGTTACTGGGATTTGCAAAGTTATTGAGTCTGTTTAATTTTGTCAGTTTCATTATCAAGCATTGTTTTTAAAACCTTTAGACAGACTCATTTTCTATTTATTTCATCCGGCCGGGCTTTTCTTCTTTTCCGTTGATTCATCGTTCTTTTAATCCAGAAATAATATCCAGTCAATGGAAGTGAAGCCCCGATAAGTGCCGCAATGAAGGTGCAGATTCGGGTAAACATTCCTCCCCAGTTACCCACATGGACAGAGTAAATCCACCCACGGATTTTATTTGCTTTTTCCTGATCTTTATAAAGATTTGCTTCTATGATTTTTCCATTGGTAAGATCATACGTATAACGATCGGAAGCACGCTGATTGCCAAAGCGTTTAAAAGAAACGTTGGCTCCAGTGGCAGAAATAGTGATTTGGTTGCAATCCGGATTTTGGGCACTTAATTGATTATATACTTCCTGCCAATTTGCAAAAGGAGAGCGGTTTCTTTCACCCTTTCGTCTTCCTCTCTCCCCTCTTTCTCCTTGTCTTTGCTCGCGTCCTTCTTTTTGTTGATTTCCGCTTCGTCCTTCTCCTCTGGGTGAATTTCCTCTTTCATTTTGTCTTTGCTGTTGACTATTTTGAGTAGCTGCTGCAGGTTGCTGTGCTCCATGTCCATGTCCGCCACCTTGTTGCATTTCTACTCCAAATACCTTATAGAATCCGGCTCTGTACCATTGGAAAGACCAGGTAAGGCCAGTAAGTGACAAAATCATCAATATAATTACTGTATACATTCCCCCAGCTACATGAAGGTCGTACCAGAATCGCTTCCAACCTTTGCTAACTGATATTTTTAGTCTATTTTTCAGCGCTTTGTAGGTACGGGGAACCCAAATTACGATTCCTGTTATTAGTATGAACACAAAAAGTAACGTACTAGTACCTACAATCATTTTGCCCCAGAAAATTCCTCCGTCTGGCTTCATTGAATCGAGTAACCATCTATGCAATCTGAACATTGTCATAAAAAAAGGAGCTCTCTCAAAGCGAGGTTTTACTTCGCCTGCATATTGGTCGACATAAACGGATGCCCGACGAGGTTTGGAAAGACCGATCTGATAAGCCCTTTCGGGATCAGAAGGAATACTTATACTAGTAACTGAAACACTATCCGGAAGTGTTTGGGCGACAGTAGTTAGTAGTTTGTCAATTGAAAGTGGCTGTTCTTTTACTTCCTTCACGAAATAACGATCGGGATAGAGAAGTTCCAAGCATTCTTTTTCGAATACCAACATTGCTCCTGAAAAGCAGATGAGGGTAATTAAAAGTCCGAAAGGAACGGAAAGCCATAAGTGAAGTTTGCGAAATATTTTTTTCATAAACCGAATGTTTACTTGTTTTATTTTTCTTTTGAATATATTTGTTTAAATGCATCCATCATTCCGGGCAGAGGGATACTCCCCGTGGTTTTCATCCGGAAAGTTTTTGAAATAATAGGTAAGACTATTTTTGGCGGCTATTGGAAGCTTCTCTTCCCAAAAGCTGTCTATTACATCCAGATGGATATATTGCCTATCCGGTTGCATTTTTCTGGCAACACCGATATATAAGGTTTTATTCGAGAGTTGTTTTGTCTTCAGAATGCCTTCAGCTTCTCCAGCGAGTTTAGCACTATCCCACCATAAACTGGGATCGAGCGCAATATAAATATCAAAACTTTCCGTGTGTTTTAAAAGCGAATTTATAACAAACAGACCTCCAAATGAGTGACCGATCAAGGTGCTTTGTCCGTTGGTTCGGTATCTTTTGTCAATTGCTAGCCGAAGTTCCTCTGTCAAAAAATGAAGAAGTGATTCAGCTCCCCCTCCTATTTCCTTATCATTTTCTTGTTTCGTTCCATCACGCCGGAAAGCCGATTTGGTAGGAGTTAAATCGCGAGTACGATCTGTGTTTTTTACACCAACAATAATACTTTCGGGCATTAAAGGCTGGCGTCCTGTTGAGAAAGAACGATGGATCGCCACAAGCGTTTCAAAAAAGGATTCTCCATCAAGCAGATAAATAACGGGATAGGTTTTTTCTTTTCCTGATTCGCTATCATATGAAGAAGGTAGATGGACTTGATATTCTCTTTCTTCTTGAAGTAATTTTGAATACATTTTGTATTCTTTTCCGATGCAAATACCTTGTTGTGCTTGCAATATACCATAGCAGAAAAGAAGGAATAACAAGAAAAAGTTTCTTTTCATTCTGTGTACATGTAAAAACAACCTGAACTATAGATAGTAAGAAGGAATCTTTTCTCTCTATAATTCAGGTTTATTATTTCCTTTTCACCAATTAAACGATGATATCTTATTCTATATATCTAAGTTTACCGATACCAACAACCGATTTAGCTTTAACAGTAATTCCTTTTGTTGCAGTAGCAGTGGCTACGTCAACAACATAGATAGCAGGATTTGTGTCAGTGGTAGTTGTAACAGCCACATATGCTTTCCCATTTTCAGTATAAGGAGCCCTTCCGAATGAAACTCCATCTCCCGCAGGTATTCCTGTGATATAATCAAGTTTTTTTGCTTCTCCTCTATAGATAGCTAGTGTATTAGCAGCATATCCACTGTTACTAAAATCAGGGCTAAATGGACCATTATACATGGAGAGCAAGAAATTATCACCACCAATGTGCCAGGATTGTAAAAAACCACACTTATTAGATTGTGCTTCTAAATCACAGTAATAACTTGAATCAAATTCGGTTTCGCCTGCCTTGATACGCACAACACCAGCAGGAAGAGTTGTTCTCTGCACTTCGTCTGCCATTGTTTTTGCATAGCTGGGTGAGAATACATATACATCGCCATTGTCGGCTGCCCAAATCATCTGATAATACTGCGACGCACTACGTCCGGAAGCATAGCTGATTTTATCTGTTTTAATCAACTTTTTACTCGTGAACGTTTGATCATCATAAATAGCGACCCATGCCTCATCAGGATATTGTGTCCATTGTAATTGACCTTTTGTATAAGCACCACTTCCACTACCACCGGATTCTTGTTTAACTAATTCGGGATATTTAACATGGATGCTATCATCGTAAACAACTCCGTAATGGCTTAATCCCATAGGGATTGCCGCAGAATAGATTTTACCATTTAATTCTTCTATCCCTGCCAGTGTCACAAATTCACCATTGCCCAAATAATTCTCACAGGCAACTTCACTAGCCGAAAGTTCTCCTGTGGACCCGTTCAAATAGTTGAACAATAATCCTTTCTGGGGATAATTCCCAACTTCACTGGCAGGATATGTATCGGTGGAAAGATCGCCTGCCGAAGAAGTGATGAGCATGTTTTTATATATACCATAAGATGTGAAACGCTTAATAGCAGGATAGGTGGTGTTTTCTTCAACCTTACCGTTCGCGTTTAATGAAAATAATTTGGAAACGCCAGCTGATCCTTGATTATAATTCAAACGATACAGGTAGTCCTGACCATAGAAAACCCAGTAAGTTCCTGTTTCTGACTCAGTACCATTACCCACAGCTGTAATTTCACCTGATTCTAAAGTACTGCTAGTTAATACATAGCTAGCTTCATCCGGAGCATTACCAGCATTAGCTATAACGACATAAGGATTCAGATTGACCTCTCCTGATCCACCACCGTTACTATCATCATCAGAGCAAGAGGTAAGTGCTCCGCCTGTGTATAAGACCACTGCGAGTAACCAGACCAAATTTCTTTTTTTCATACTGTTTTAATTTTTTATTGCTTTATTATTGTTTTAATAATCAGATTATACGATAATTGATTTTATCTTAAATTAGCGGCTTCCGAAATAGATTCTTACTTTCCCATAAAAAGCCCGTCCGGCCCTTTGAAGACTGAAATTATCATACAGCTTTTCGTCTGTAAAATTGCGGCACTCGAACGATATGTTATAACGACCGTTCTTCATGCTGTATGCAAGACCTATATTGTGCGAAAATTGACTTGGCACATTAAATTTAGAGTCTGGATCTCCTAATCTTTCAGAATAAAGCGGAAAACTATGCAAGTACAGATTATCGTATGTAAAAGTCAGCGTATTGCCTTTTTTTCCACAGTCATGCCAGAAAAATGCCAGATCGGAGTTCGCGAACAAATATGGAATGTTTGGCATACGGGCCCCATATACCTGATTCTCTTGGTTCGAACCACCTTCTACTGTTTTAACATTATCGCGTACGTCTGTTTTTGTCAGGTTTGCACCAATACTGATCCATTTGGAATAACTGTAATTAGCTGCAATATTGAATCCTTTCGTCTCTACTTTGCCATGATTTTCATACGAAGCGTAATATTTACCGCCGCTATAGCCGCTTGTACGGCGTTGAATATAATCTGTTGTATTGCGGTAAATTATTCCTCCTTCCAGATATACTACATGATTGCCAAACTGCTGGTTATAACTTAAATTTAGGTTATAATTATCGCTTTTTTCCGGGCGAAGGCTGATTGTTCCCAACTCCAAATCTTCATCTCCAAAAACTTCATCTGTTGTGGGTAGGCGGTAAGCCTTTTCATAGGAAAGCTTAGCCTGTAAAGGCTTTAATATGTAGTATGTACCTGCTATGCCGTATCCGAAAGTGTTTGTGCTATTTGTAGCACGTATATAATCACCGCTGCTTTCACTTGTAGCCAATGGTCCGGCATTGAACTGATCATAATATTTGCCAAATACAGATAAATTCCATTTTTCAGAAGGAACTAAGCGGTAAGAAAGCCCGCTGATATTTTTCCGGCTCTCTTTAGAGATGGCATCGGCTTCTGAAGTCACTAACTTATTTGTATTTTTTCGTTCTGAATAGGTAATTACATGGTTAAATGTAAGAGTGTGTATTCGAGCAAAACGGTAATTAGCTGTGAATGTACCGTTCCAGTTATCATTATCCGAACGGGTATCTTGATACGACTGTTCTCCGGGAGCCTTCATTCGTATTTTTTCTCCTCTCCAGTTAAACTTGTAGCTTGTGGTATCAATGTTCCTATTCATGTTTTTATTGTAGTTTGCAGTTAAGGCAACATCCAACCCTTTGGTGAACAAATCGCGCTTACGATATTCTACCGATGGCATAAGAGAATGACCTTTACGGTGCTTCCCGCCAAATACAACATCTTGCCTAACACCTGTTTGTATCTCTTTATAATATTGCGAGTAAGTGAAACCTAGCATGAGGCGGTCCGCCCATTTTTTGCCTACAATTCCAATTTTCCCAACAATGGCTTCATTGTGATATGTGTCATTGAATCGTTTTACGCTTTCGGGTACTTTAGTCATCTGAGAAACACCATTTTCTTTAAATTCCTCTACCAGCACATCTACACGGTAGTTGTTATCAGAGTAATTTTGGAATGCGTTGATTTCGTAAGTGAAACCACTTTTGAATGTCTGTCCGAAATTTACATACGATTTATGCGTATTGAAAGAACCGTAAGAGTAAGAAGCGTCGAGGAACCAACGTCTCTTATTTTTGTTGGTTACAACATTGATAACTCCGGCCAAAGCATCGGTACCAAAACCAACAGGAACTACGCCTTTGTAAACCTCGATACGTTCAGCAAAATTTATAGGAATATTGTTCAGGCCGAATGAACTACCTACACCTTCTTGTGGAACTCCATCGATAAATATTTTAATATGTTTCCCACTAAAGCCATCCATCATAAATTGCATATCCGAACCAACTCCACCTGATTCACGGAGTTTAATCCCTGGTACCTTAACAAGAGAACTGGCCAGATCGGTTGTACTATTGTGCATGCTTTTTGCATCGATGGCAACTGCATTATAAGGTGATCGTTTCACCCGGGTAACTCCGTTGGCGAGCACAACAACCTCATCAAGTTGAGCGATCTCAGGAGTAATAACAATATCAAATACATTCTTCTTATCAGGAGCAATCTTCACGAACTTTTCTACGGTTTTAAAGCCTATTGCAGATACAATCAAAGTATAATTGCCAGCCGGAGCCTCAAAATTATAAACACCATTAGAATTGGTCGTACTACCATAACTTGTTCCTTTTAAATAAGTTGTGGCAAAACTGATTATTTCATCTTCTGTAGAGATGATTTTACCGGAGATCTGTATTTTCTGTTGTGAATAAACAGGGAAAGAACAGAATAAAATTAAGAGCGCTAAACTGATTTTTTGTAATTTCTTCATCGATTCGTTTTCTGTCTTGGTCAGTGTTTGTCAATCACTTGATAGATGACAAAATTAAAAGCGATGCAAAGTTACCTCTTGTTAAGTTCTCTCAAAATACCTTATTATTGGGATTGTTTACTGATAAAATACCTAAAAGCAGTGATATTAAAAATAAAACTTTTATGTTGATCCTATTTTATATTGATTTAACTGATTTGATTGAGGAAACAGAGAGTGTCACAAATCACCCTATTTAGTATGCAAAATGATAGATAATCTAAGATTTCACTAACTCTATAGTTCTTTAAAATAACTCTAAAAAAACATTTTCGACCTAAAAACAACGAAATTTTGAAGAAACGCCCCCTGATTTGAACCCAAAACACGCAAAACCTTAAAACTTTCTAAGCTGAACTTATAACCTCTCCGAAGAGAATCTATAGATTTTGGAAAGAGAACTTATAGATTCTCTTTAGAGGATATTAAAGTTCACCAAAGGAAATAAAAAAAATTTACTATATTTTGCTGTTTTTTTCTTTTATTTTTTCTAGTTACACTCTTTTTGAAGGAAGTCAAGAATAACCAAAATGATTTAAATTTAAAAGTTTATTAAAACAAATGAATGCTAAACACATAATGCACAATGGATATTTCTCATAAAATAAGGGAATTAATGGTTGTTTGAATTTCCCTAATTCAATTTCCTTGCGCTATTTCCTATTCCTCTTGATCTGCGTCCGAAATATACGATTTACAGAGGTTTAAATTATCATTTTGTCAAAAAGTCAAATGAAAGGAGGAAATCACTATATATAGGTATATCTTTTAAGGTAGCACATTGATGATGTCGCAGAAAACGGCTATCTTTGCAGATTCCTAGATACTTACTTTAATTCTGGGCAAGTCGAAGAAACAAAAAAACAACTATATATGGAAAAGAAATTTAAAAGAACCACCGTCACCTCAGCTTTGCCTTATGCCAATGGCCCAGTTCATATCGGACATTTGGCTGGGGTTTATGTCCCGGCGGATATTTATGTACGTTATCTGCGTCTAAAAAAAGAAGATGTGATTTTTATTGGAGGCTCTGATGAGCATGGTGTACCCATAACTATTCGTGCAAAAAAAGAAGGAGTTACCCCGCAGGACATTGTAGACCGTTATCACTATCTCATTAAGGACTCTTTTGAAAAATTCGGTATTTCTTTTGACATATATTCCCGTACAACTTCACAGACACATAAAGAACTGGCCTCGCAAATCTTCAGAACGATATATGATAAAGGAGGATTCATAGAACAAACTTCCGAACAATACTACGATGAAGAAGCTCACCAGTTCCTGGCTGATCGCTACATTACAGGTGAATGCCCCCATTGCCATTCGGAAGGTGCTTATGGTGATCAATGTGAAAAGTGTGGAACTTCTCTTTCTCCAGCTGATCTGATCAATCCCAAGAGTACGATTAGCGGCACACGCCCGTTAATGAAAGAAACTAAGCACTGGTATCTTCCTCTCGATCAACATGAGGCATGGCTGCGCCAATGGATACTGGAAGATCATAAAGAATGGCGCCCTAACGTATATGGTCAGTGTAAAAGCTGGCTTGATATGGGGCTACAACCCCGTGCGGTAAGCCGGGATCTTGACTGGGGTATTCCTGTGCCGGTAGAAGGTGCCGAAGGTAAAGTTCTGTATGTTTGGTTTGATGCGCCTATCGGTTATATTTCCAATACCAAAGAATTATTGCCCGATAGCTGGGAAACCTGGTGGAAAGATCCGGAAAGTCGCTTGATTCACTTTATCGGGAAAGATAATATCGTATTCCACTGTATTGTATTTCCTGCTATACTGAAAGCAGAAGGAAGTTATATCCTTCCGGACAACGTACCGGGTAATGAATTCCTGAATCTGGAGGGAGATAAAATATCTACTTCCCGCAATTGGGCAGTCTGGCTCCATGAGTATTTGGAAGATTTACCAGGAAAACAAGATGTACTTCGCTATGTGCTTACGGCGAACGCTCCTGAAACAAAAGACAATGACTTTACCTGGAAGGATTTTCAGGCACGCAACAATAACGAACTGGTAGCAATATATGGCAACTTTGTGAATCGTGCACTAATACTTACTCATAAATACTTTGATGGAAAAGTTCCCGCCTTAAGCGAACTGACCGTTTATGACAAAGAAACGCTGAAAGAATTTGCAGATGTAAAAATACAGGTAGAAAGACTACTGGATGTTTTCAAATTCCGCGATGCCCAGAAGGAAGCGATGAACCTGGCCCGTATCGGCAACAAATACCTGGCAGATACAGAGCCTTGGAAACTGGCGAAGACAGACATGGAGCGGGTAGGTACTATTTTGAATATCAGTTTGCAACTTGTTGCTAACCTGGCCATTGCTTTTGAACCGTTTTTACCTTTCAGCTCTCAAAGATTACGTGACATGCTGAATATGACCAGTTTTGACTGGACTCAGTTAGGGCAAACAGATTTGTTAACTACCGGACATATATTAAATAAAGCTGAACTTTTATTTGAAAAAATAGAGGATAGCGCTATAGAAGCTCAAGTACAAAAGTTACTCGATACTAAAAAAGCCAACGAGGAAGCTAATTATAAGGCCAACCCGGTTCGGGAAAATATCAACTTCGATGATTTCACGAAACTGGATATCCGTGTAGGTACTGTACTTGAATGTCAAAAAGTACCGAAAGCCGATAAACTGCTTCAGTTCAAGATTGATGACGGGCTGGAAAAACGCACCATCCTTTCAGGTATTGCCCAGTATTACAAACCGGAAGAACTTGTAGGTAAACAAGTTTGTTTTATCGCTAATTTGGCCCCACGTAAGATTAAAGGCATTGTATCAGAAGGAATGATATTGAGTGCGGAGAATCCAGATGGAAGTCTGTCGGTTATTATGCCGCAAAAAGAAGTAAAACCAGGAAGTGAGGTGAAGTAAAACTCACCTCCAATCTGATTCCAAAAAGGAGAATACAAATGTGAGTGAAACCTTAAAACAAAAAACGGCCAGAGGATTATTTTGGGGAGGGTTGAGTAATGGCCTTCAACAGATACTAAGCCTGATCTTCGGAATAGTTCTTGCCCGCATACTGGATAGAAGTGATTACGGTATGGTGGGATTGCTGGCTATTTTCGTGGCTATTGCTAATACGTTGCAGGAAAGCGGATTCACAGTTGCCCTAGCCAATAAAAAGGAAGTTACTCATAAGGATTATAATGCAGTATTCTGGTGCAGTACCTTCATTGGGGCAGGCATGTATGTTTTACTCTTCTTTTGCGCACCATTAATTGCGGATTTTTACGGAAAGCCCGAACTTATCCCTCTATCCCGGTTCCTGTTTCTTGGTTTTTTAATATCCAGTACCGGTACAGCTCATAATGCCATACTTTTTCGTAACCTGATGGTTAAACAAAAAGCCATTTCACAAATTATTGCTTTAACCATTTCAGGTATTGTAGGTATTACGTTGGCATTAAATGGTCTGGCCTATTGGGGGCTTGCCATTCAAAGCATAACTTACATTTTAGTAGTTACTTTCTGTTTTTGGTTCTTTTCACCTTGGCAGCCTACCTTCTCTTTTGACTTTTCTCCTCTGAAAAAGATAATTGGTTTCAGCAGTAAGGTCTTACTAACCAATATTTTTACCCAATTCAACAATAATTTATTTACTACTCTTTTAGGGAAATTCTACTCAGTTGACGATGTGGGCCTCTATGCTCAGGCCAGCAAGTGGAATAGTATGGGCTATAGTTTAATAAATGGAATGACAAATGGAGTGGCACAACCCGTTTTAAGACAAATTGCTAATGAACCTGCCCGGCAGCTAAATGTTTTCCGAAAAATGCTACGGTTTACCGCCTTCATATCTTTTCCTGCCATGTTTGGGCTGGCACTAATAGCTAAAGAGTTAATATTGATTACGGTTACAGATAGATGGCTACCATCTGTACCAATGCTGCAAATGTTATGTATATGGGGAGCCTTTTTCCCCATTAATACACTTTATTCCAACCTGATTCTCAGTAAAAGTAATTCAAAAATATATATGTGGAACACGATTACCTTAGGATTACTTCAGTTGGTAGTCATGTTACTTGTTTATCCCTATGGTATATACAACATGATTCTATTTTTTGTTTCGATAAATGTTGGCTGGTTTTTTATATGGCATTATTTCGTCCGGAGGCAATTACATTTCAGCCTGAAGCATGCGTTAATGGATATACTTCCATTTGCATTCATTGCCGGAGTCTGCATTGTTGCAGCTTATTTTTTAACGAAAGAGATAAATAATCAGTATTTACTACTCCTGTCAAAAATACTCATTACCTTTGTTTTATATATATTTTGTATGTGGGTTACAAAATCAGTAACATTCAAAGAAAGTCTAGCGTATTTACTGAGAAAGAAACATGATAAAAAATAAAAAAATATCAGTTGTGATGTGTACTTATAATGGTGAAGCACATATCCGCGAACAGTTGGACTCAATTATTTATCAGTCATATCCTGTTTATGAACTTATTGTACAAGACGATCATTCTACCGATCGAACCGTAGAAATTATTCAGGAATACGCTTTTCAATATTCATTCATAAAACTTTTTGTAAATGAAGAAACACTGGGTTATAATCAGAATTATTTGTCCGCTTTACTAAGAGCGAAAGGTGATGTTATTGCACTTGCAGATCAAGATGATATCTGGCACAAAGAAAAGTTAATGAAACAAATCAATAAATTGAATGAAGGATTTTATCTGGTATTCCATAATTCATGTTTATTTAAAGATGTTCCTACACATCTTTTAGGCAGAAGATACAGCGAAAATCCTATCTTTACAGAATTACGTTTGATTTTGAAACCTTTTATTCCGGGGCACGAATGTCTTTTTTCGAAAGAAATATTGCCTGTAATAAAAGAAATGTATGAACAGGTTAATAATATCTCCTATGATTCTGTGATTGCCCTCACTTGCCTTACATTAGGAAAAATAGCTTATCTCGACGAAGATTTAGTTTATTGGAGAAGACATATTCAAGCAACTACTTATCAGGAAAATCAAAAAAAAAATGGATCGATTGCCGGTGCCCTAAAATCATTGTCTTCACTTATCCGGTCAAAGAATAAAAAAATTATCATTCAATATTGTAAGGTAATTAGTATTTTGCCATTTAAAACGGCTGTAGCACAAAAAATGGTTTATTTATTACAACAAAACACTTTGCAGTTGATAAAAGCTTGCTTATTATGTGGGCAACATACATCTGCTCTCTTTTGTAAAACGTCTTTGAGAAATAAAGTCAAAGCAACATTTGCTCCACTCCATCTCTTCCGGGATGGGGATTTCCTTATAAAATAGAATTAATTCACATGAATACAAAAAGAATGCTTTAGCTATGATTACTTTTATTCCAGTAGGCGGATTAGCTAACAGAATGCGTTCAATTGCATCAGTCATAGCATTAGCCAAAGATAGCAGAGCAGATTTTCTGAAAATAATCTGGTTCAAGGATAAAGGACTTAATTGCTCCTTTGAAGATTTATTTCTTCCTCTAAATTTATCAGGCATTGAATTGAAAAATGGATCAATTCGTGACTTATTCCTATATGATCGACCAAGGAAAAAGAATTTTCACATACCAAGAATTTTTCAAAAAAAACTTTTCCACCATTGTTTATATGAGAAAGAAATTAGTAAGTTGAATAGAAAAAATTTTGATTTCATAGAGTGGGTGGGAAAGAACAATGTGTATATGGCTTCTCATGATCATTTTTATCCTTCAGAATTTCGGTTGAGTGATTTATTTCAACCGGTAGGTGCTGTACAAAAAAGAATAAACGATATCTATTCTTTTTTCAATGCCTACACAATTGGAGTGCATATTCGTAGAACTGATCATATTATTTCGAAATCGGAAAGCCCCACAGAGTTATTTATTAAAGCAATGGAAAAAGAAATCAGTGATAACCCTGATGTTTGTTTTTATCTGGCAACAGATTCAGAAGAAGAGAAAGAACGATTGAAAAAGATATTTGCTGATAAGGTCATTACTTCTCATAAAAAAGCATCTCGGAGTACTTTATCGGGAATGGAAGCTGCTGCTGCTGATATGTTTTTGTTATCAAAAACTCAGAAGATAATTGGCTCTTCTCAAAGTTCTTTCTCTGAAATTGCTGCCGGATTAACAAATATACCCTATATTGTATTACGAAAAGAATGAAAGCAACTATATATCCTAATCTTTTTTATAATGAGAAGGTAAAGGCAAATCCTTATATAAAGGACTTTATATCAGCATTATACGATTCAGGTATACAAATAGCTAATCCTCCTCATAAAAATCCGTTGTTTAGTATCTGTTTTAAGATAATAAATAGCGATTTTTATTTTTTTCATTGGATAGAAGATGTTACCAACCATAAATTTGGATATCTGCAAGCATTCATGGCTGTTATATTTATAGTAAGAATTAAATTACATGGAAAAAAAATTATTTGGTTCCTACATAATAAAAGCGGACATACAACCAGGCATATAAAAATTAGAAAATTACTTGTAAAGATATTAACAAAATCCGCAGACTATATTATTACGCATGCAAGCGATGGCTTGGAAATAATAGAAGATCCTTATAAAAAGAAAGTGATATTCATAGATCATCCAACAAAAAATAGAATCAAATTTAGCACAGAATCTAAGAATTTATCACCTGCTTTTGATCTTCTTATTTGGGGGTCGATATCACGGTATAAAGGGGTCTTGGAGTTTTTGAGGTTCGCTAAAAAAACGGATTCTCCATTGAAGATAAAAATAGTAGGAAAATGTAAAGATAATCAATTATGCCGTGAATTACTGGAAGAAAGCACGGAACTTGTTGATATAGAAAATAGAAGTATATCTTTTGAAGAACTCTGCCTGTATATCGAAAATGCTAAATTTGTTTTGATCCCTTATTCGGCAGAATCCATACTCAGTTCGGGTATTTTAATGGATTCTCTCTCGTTTGGCGCAAAAGTTATCGGCCCTGATGTGGGTTCTTTTAGAGATTATGCCTCTTCCTCAGAAGTGAATGTTTATACATTTGCAAAATTTGATGATATAGAATACATTGTATCATTAAATGTCGAACCAGTTTCCATTGAAGGGTACACTCGTTTCCTACAACGCAATTCCTGGAGCAATTTTGCAAAAAAAATATCCGATGTGATTCAATCTTAAATCAATAAAATTTATGCCCTATTCTCCGATTTTATTATTTGTATATAACCGGCCGGAACATACAAAGCAAGCAATTCGATCATTGCAACAAAATACACTAGCTTCTAAAAGCAAGCTCATCGTTTATTCTGATGCAGCTATGTCTGATGAGCATCTTCCGGCTGTAGAAGAAGTAAGAAAATTCATTCGGACAATAGATGGATTCTTAGAGGTCGAAATTATTGAACGAGATGAGAATTGGGGTCTTGCCCGCAGTATCATTGAAGGTGTTACGACTCAACTTGAAATATTTAACCAAGTGATTGTGGTGGAAGATGATCTTATTCTTGCTCCTTATTTCCTCCAATTCATGAATGACGCACTGGATATGTACAAAGATGAACCTCGTGTAGGACACATTCAGGCCTGTGATTTCACAGAAGATCCTTGTTTACCAGCCACTTTCCTGATAAAATGGACGGGCAGTTGGGGGTGGGCTACCTGGCACAGGTCGTGGAAGCACTTTAATTCTGACGGAGCAGCATTACTTAGAGAGTTGGAAGCACGGCAATTAACGTATACATTTGATTTTAATGGGAAATATGGATATACCCAAATGCTTCGCAAACAAATTCAAGGTAAAAATAATTCGTGGGCCATACGTTGGAATGCCAGTTTATTCTTGCAAGATATTCTTTCTCTGAATGTAGGTAAGTCACTCGTTCGTAATACCGGATTCGATGGAAGTGGCACTAATTGTGGGGGAGGAGGACTTTATGATACTAATCTTTGGATGAAAGAACTTCCAGTGGAAAAGATACACCCAATAACCGAAAACCTAATAGCTCGAAATGCATATTCTAATTACTATGCCCGTACCAATTCTTTTATGGCAAAAGCCATACGAAGAATACGGAGAACATTAAAAGGAGACTTCGGTGCTTAAGAGAAAAATGCCTATCTTTGCTAAAACTTTAACTTTATGAGAGTACTACTAATCAATACTGCCGAACGTATTGGGGGAGCCGCTATTGCCGCCGGTCGTTTGACAGATTCTTTAATTAATAACGGTGTAAAAGCGAAGCTACTGGTGCGCGACAAGCAAACTGATAAGATCAGTGTTGTGGTGCTGGACCGTGGATGGAGACATCTGTGGCACTTCTTCTGGGAACGTGTCATCATCTGGGGAGCAAATCGATTTCACCGGAATAATCTCTTTGAAGTAGACATAGCCAACAAAGGCACAGATATTACCTCTCTACCTGAATTTACACAAGCCGATATTATTCATTTGCATTGGATAAATCAGGGAATGTTATCGCTGAAAAATATACAGAAAATATTGCAGTCGGGCAAACCAGTTGTATGGACTATGCACGATATGTGGCCATGTACCGGAATTTGCCATTATGCAGGAGGCTGTATAAATTATCAGGACCGGAACTGTGGTAATTGTTCTTATTTATTAGGGGGAGGAAACAGAAGAGACCTGTCCCACCGCGTTTTTATGAAAAAACAAAAAATACTGCAAACTGCTCCTATCCATTTTGTCACTTGTAGTGCTTGGTTGCAGGATTTAGCAAGAAAAAGTGCCTTACTGAATAAGCACGAAATTACACATATTCCTAATCCAATTAATACAAACTTATTCAAATCTAAATCAAAAAAAGAGGCAAGAATCAAATGTGGTTTACCGACGGAAAGTCCATTAATTCTTTTTGGTTCTGTTAAAGTAAAAGATAGGAGAAAAGGGGCTGATTATCTGGTGGAAGCATGTAACATCCTCGCAATGAAGCATCCGGAATTGATAAATACATTAGGGGTGGTTCTGATCGGCCATAAATCACGTTCGCTGGAAAAGATATTACCTTTCAAAGTTTACCCATTGGATTATGTGAGTGATGAACATGAACTGGTGAATATTTATAACTCCGTAGATATGTATGTTACTCCTTCACTGGAAGATAACCTGCCGAATACTATTATGGAGGCAATGGCCTGTGGTGTACCATGTGTGGGGTTTCAGGTAGGTGGGATACCAGAAATGATCGATCATCTGCATAATGGATATGTGGCCGATTACAAATCATCTTATGATTTTGCTAATGGTATCTACTGGATATTAAAAGAAAGTGATTACCCTATGCTTTGTGAACAGGCAAGCCATAAAGTGGTGACACAATATTCCGAGCGAATCATCGCCAAGAGATATATCGAGGTTTACAATAAAATAACCGGATCGAATGAATAATAGATTTTCTCCCCGGTTCAGCATTATCACTGTTACCTATAATGCCGCATGCGTAGTGGAAGCTACGATCAAAAGTGTGGTTTCACAAACTTACGGTAATGTGGAATATATTATTGTTGATGGTGTATCCAGCGATGAAACCCTAAAGATTGTAGATAAATACCGCTACCTCATTCAAAAAGTAGTAAGCGAGCCTGACAAGGGATTGTATGATGCAATGAACAAAGGAATGCTTCTGGCCACTGGTGATTACCTTTGTTTCCTGAATGCCGGCGATAGTTTGAGAGAACCTACTACATTGGAAGATATGGTACAATCCATTACTCCTGGAGAAACTCCTGATGTAATGTATGGCGAGACAGCACTGGTTGATATAAACAGGAATTTTCAACGGATGAAGCGTCTTTCAGCCCCGGAAGTACTTACCTGGAAAAGCTTTAAAAAAGGAATGCTCGTAAGTCACCAGGCTTTCTTTGCCCGAAGAGAACTGGCTGAACCCTATGATTTACAATATCGCTTTTCTTCGGATGTTGACTGGTGTATCCGAATCATGAAGAAATCCGGTATACTTCACAATACTCATCTCATTATTATTGATTATCTGGAAGAAGGGATGACCACACAAAACCGAAAAGCTTCTCTAAAGGAAAGGTTCTGGATTATGACTAAACATTACGGGCTTGCAAGCACCTTAATCCATCATATCGGTTTTGTTTTTCGTCTATTTACGAAACCGGGCCAGTAATTCGGCCATTCCTTCGGAAGCTCCTTTACGGATCACCTCAATCGTTTTACTCGAACTCACTTGTACTTCATGAGGATCAATCAGGTAAATTTCAGCATGATCGGGTGCATAATTCAACAATCCAGCAGCCGGGTAAACATTTAGAGAAGTACCGATAATCACAAGAATATCTGCCTGTTTTACAAACTGAACTGCTGTCTCTATCCTGGGAACAGCTTCTCCGAACCAAACTATATACGGACGTAACTGGGAACCATCACCCGCCTTATCACCCACTTTTATTTCATATTCTTCCGGTATTAATTCTTTAATATATCGTGAATCATTGGGGTTTCTACTGGAACAGGCTTTGGTTAATTCACCGTGAAGATGAATGATATGCTTGCTTCCCGCACGTTCGTGTAGGTTATCTACATTCTGGGTAATAACCGTTACATCAAAATCTTTTTCGAGTTCAGCTACCAGTTCATGGCCTTTATTTGGTTTTACCGACATTAATTGTTTTCTTCGATCGTTATAGAAACGAAGTACCAAATCGGGATTTTTAAAGAAGCCATCTGGAGTTGCCACATCTTCGATAGGGTATTTTTCCCATAAACCACCAGTGTCACGAAAAGTACTGATTCCACTTTCAGCACTCATCCCGGCACCGGATAACACAACTAACTTTTTCATTATGCTTTTTTGTTTATGAATAGTAAAACAAGTTTTCGTTACCAAATAACAAAAATAAGAAAATTTAAATAACTAAATCCTTATCATTCAAATTAAAACATGTACTTTTGCTGACTAAAATATAATTATGGATAAATTTAGTTACGCGATTGGCCTGGGAATAGGCCAAAACTTATTGAGTATGGGTGCCAGTAATATTTCAGTAGAAGATTTTGCCCAAGCAATCACCGATGTATTAAACAATAACCCAACAACTATAACTCACCAGGAAGCACGTGATATTGTGAATGCGTATTTCGCCGAATTCGAAGCAAAAATCAACGCAGAAAATGTTCAGAAAGGAAAAGATTTCCTGGAGCAGAATAAAGAAAACCCCGAGGTAAAAACTTTGCCGAGCGGATTACAATACGAAGTAATCACCGAAGGAAATGGGAAAAAGCCCAAGGCTACCGACCAGGTAAGATGCCATTATGAAGGAACCCTCATCGACGGAACATTATTCGATAGTTCGATCAAACGCGGTCAACCTGCTGTGTTTGGAGTAAATCAGGTTATACAGGGTTGGGTAGAAGCTTTACAGCTAATGACAGAAGGTTCCAAATGGAAGCTTTATATCCCCTCTGAATTGGGATATGGCGCACAAGGAGCCGGCGAAATGATTCCTCCCCATAGTACACTTATATTTGAAGTTGAATTAATCGAAGTTTTATAATAAATAACCAAAGCGAAATGAAAAAAGTAAGTTTTTTAATGGTAGCAGCAGTAGCAATCGGACTTGCGTCTTGTACTGCTCAACCTAAAGCAAATCTGAAATCAGACGTTGACACACTATCTTATGCTATCGGTATGGAACGTACGGATGGTTTGATGGGATATCTGGTAAACCAAGTAAGAATGGATACTACTCACATGAGTGACTTTATGAAAGGTTTTTCAGAAGGTTCTAACAAAGTATCTGCTAAAGACATCGCCTATATAACTGGCTTACAAATTGGCCAAATGGTAGGTAAACATTGGGTAGAAGGTTTGAATCGCGAAATTTTTGGTGATGATTCAACTAAAACAATCAGTAAAGAAAATATGCTGGCAGGTTTTTATGCAGGTGTAAATGGTAAAGACACGACCATTATGACTATGCAAAAAGCACGTATGTATTCCCAGGAAGGCATGCAAAGAATCAAAGACGCTAGCCTTTCTGAACAATTTAAAGACAATAAAGAAGAAGGCGAAAAATTCCTCGATGAAAATAAAGGAAAAGATGGCGTTGTAACTACAGAAAGTGGTTTGCAATACAAAATCATTACTCAGGGTAAAGGTGAAATTCCAACTGAAAATGATAGAGTGAAAGTAAACTACAAAGGTACATTAATTGATGGTACTGAGTTTGACAGTTCTTACAAACGTAATGAACCTGCAACATTCCGCGCTAACCAAGTAATTAAAGGATGGACGGAAGCATTAACAATGATGCCTGTAGGTTCTAAATGGGAACTTTATATCCCTCAAGATCTAGCTTATGGCTCCAGAAATCAAGGTCAAATTAAACCTTTCTCTACATTAGTTTTCGAAGTAGAACTGGTAGGTATTGAAAAATAAGAACCTATAATTCTATCGTTTTTACTGACAGTGTTGAGGTATTGGAGTTGGACTCCGGTACCTCAACACTTTTTTATATATTTCTTGTTTTTTCTTTCAAAAGTGACATGAAATTAAAAAAATGTCCTATATTTGCTTACTATTTGATTATAAAACAATAATAACTCTGTATATTATGGAAAAAATAGACAATCTCGACAGACAGATTTTGGAGATTATCTCTCAAAACGCCCGTATTCCTTTTAAAGGTGTGGCGGCAGAATGTGGCGTATCACGTGCTGCTATTCATCAACGTGTTCAAAGACTGATTGATATGGGAGTAATTGTGGGTTCAGGTTATCATGTTAACCCTAAGTCACTGGGATATAGGACATGTACGTATATTGGAATCACTCTTGAAAAAGGTTCGATGTATAAAGATGTGGTAGCCGAATTGCAAAAGATTCCTGAAGTAGTAGAATGTCATTTTACTACTGGTCCTTATACGATGCTTACCAAAGTATATGCATGTGATAACGAACATTTAATGGAACTTCTAAATAATAAAATGCAGGAAATTCCAGGTGTGGTTTCAACCGAAACTTTGATCTCACTGGAACAAAGCATTAAAAAAGAAATTCCCATTCGCCTGAATAAATGATTAGTTTTTTGAACGAGTACCATTTGTCAGGACTTACCATAGGTATTTGTACATTCCTCATTATCGGTCTTTTTCATCCGGTGGTGGTCAGGGCTGAATATTATTGGGGTACAAAATCATGGTGGATTTTCCTGATACTAGGAATTGCAGGATTGGTGGCCTCACTTTATTTTGAAGACATCTTTATTTCATCTTTGTGCGGTGTATTTGCCTTTTCCTCCTTTTGGACAATCAAAGAGGTTTTTGAGCAGGAAGACCGCGTTAAGAAAGGCTGGTTTCCCAAGAATCCAAAAAGGCACTATAAGTTTTAAAGGAAACAGACTTATAAAATTACTTTTTATTTCTTGCATAGTTCAGGAAAAATATGTAATTTCGCATCGCATTCAGAAAGGATGATTGCACGGGCTTATAGCTCAGTTGGTTAGAGCAACAGACTCATAATCTGGAGGTCCCTGGTTCAAGCCCAGGTTGGCCCACCTAAAAAGACTATAAATCATTGATTTATGGTCTTTTTTTATTGCTTAAATACAAACTATGGAGTTAATGTGGAGAATCTTATGATCGTCCTATAGCAGCCAAATAATGAATCAAGTCGAAAATATTATTATTGAGTGGTGCATGTGAAAATTGATAAAAAGGCGCGAAGCGGTAAGGGGCACCACTTGTAATCTCTTAAAAGAATAAACCCTTAATTACTTATTGCTAATCAAGGGTTTATTCTTTTCTTTAAGTACCCAGAGCCGGGGTCGAACCGGCATGGAAATGAATCCACTGGTGTTTGAGACCAGCGCGTCTACCGATTCCGCCATCTGGGCCTAATTGCGGTGCAAAGATATACGTTTTTTCTTATACCACAAGTGTTTTCTTTAAAAAAGGAGTAAAAAAGGCTAAAACATCACTTAGGCACTTACTAATTTATAAAATTAATGGTACATTAGCAAAAACTTTTTAATTCTATTTTTATCATGATAAACAAAGATAACTACTGTGTAATTATGGGTGGTGGTATAGGGAGCCGCTTCTGGCCATTCAGCCGAAAATCATTACCCAAACAGTTCCTGGATTTTTTTGGCACAGGTCGCTCATTATTACAACAAACATTCGACCGGTTCAACAAAATAATACCGGCTGAAAATATTCTCGTTGTAACCAATGATATGTATGCAGACTTAGTTAAATTCCAGCTACCCGAACTTAAAGAAGATCAAATCTTATTGGAACCCACTCGCAGAAATACAGCCCCTTGTATTGCATGGGCCTCCTATCATATTTTAGCCAAAAACCCAACTGCCAATATTGTAGTTGCTCCTTCCGATCACCTGATCCTGAAAGAAACGGAATTTCTTGATGCCATAAATAACGGACTTGATTTTGTTTCCAAATCCGACAAGTTGATGACACTAGGTATTAAACCGAATCGTCCTGAAACCGGATATGGCTATATTCAGATAGCTGAAAAAGAATTTGAAAACTTTTATAAAGTTAAGACATTCACAGAAAAACCAGAACTTGAACTAGCCAAAGTATTCCTAGATAGTGGAGAATTTTATTGGAACTCAGGACTATTTATGTGGAATGTGAAAACTATTGTTGATGCAGTTGAGAAACTAATACCTGAATTAGCAGAGAAACTGAAAGCCGGTCCGGAAATATACGGAACTCCGAAAGAAAAGCCTTTTATTGATGTACGCTTTCCTTCCTGTCCGAACGTGTCGATTGATATTGGTGTCATGGAAAAAGCAGATAATGTATATGTATCTTTAGGAGACTTCGGATGGTCAGATCTCGGTACCTGGGGATCTTTATACGATCTATCCCCAAAAGATGAAAGACAAAATGTAGTATTAAAAGGTGAATCATTAATATACAATAGTAAAGACAATATTGTGGTTTTACCTAAGAATAAACTGGCTGTTATTGATGGCCTAGAAGGCTATTTGATTGCAGAATCGGATAACGTATTACTTATCTGTAAGAAAGATGAAGAACATGCTATCCGTAAATACGTGAATGATGCCCAGATGAAACTGGGAGAAGACTATATATAAAGAAAAACAATTCATATAAAACGGGCTGCCCTTATTACAGAATTAGGCAGCCCGTTTTTTCAAACTGAAATATTTATCAAAATTCGTTCTGAATTGCTTTCGCTATAGATGTAAATTCTTCGGATGAAAGTTTCAATTTTGGATTTGAAAAAATCATATCCGACTCATGATTAATCGGTATCAGATGAATGTGCGCATGAGGCACTTCAAGTCCAATAACTGATACACCAATTCTTTTACATGAGATAGCCTTCTCAACAGCATGAGCAACTTTCTTGGCAAATACATGCATAGCAGCTAGCTCCTCATCCGACAAATCAAAAATATAATCTACTTCTTTTTTAGGGACAACTAATGTATGTCCTTTTACCAATGGATTTATATCTAAGAAAGCGTAAAATTGATCGTCTTCCGCTATTTTGTAACTGGGGATTTCTCCGGCAACAATGCGACTAAATATAGTAGCCATAGAGTCTAAATTGAGATATTTAATATTTCAAGATTAACTTTACCCTGAGGAACCTGTATCTCCACTACATCACCAACTTTCTTACCCAGCAAACCTCTTGCTATAGGAGTGCTGACCGAAATTTTACCTTCTCTCAGATTTGCTTCACTTTCCGAGACAATCGTATAGGTCATCTTCATACCATTTAAAACATTCTTGAGTTCAACTTTATTCAGGATCTGAACAGAATCTGTACCCAATTTTGATTCATCAATGATTTTGGCATTGGCAATTATTTCCTTCAGCTGGCTGATTTTCATTTCTAACATACCCTGAGCTTCCTTAGCAGCATCATACTCTGCATTCTCAGATAAGTCGCCTTTATCCCGAGCCTCTGCAATCTGTTTTGATATCTCAGGACGATTAACGGTTTCCAATACTCTCAATTCTTCCATGAGTTTTTTGTAACCTTCTTCTGACATGTATGCCATGATAATTTCCTCCTTTAATTATTTACTATTCTTTTTTATGGTCATATAAAACAAAAAAGAATTCCAACATGTACCATGTTGGAACCCTCTTTCAAATTTCAATGATGCAAAGATAAGTTTTTAAATGATTCGTGTCAAGAGAAAAGTACTGCTTTGTAACACATTTCCGCAAATAATTTCAAATAATACCTTGCATAACTTTTTTTGAATCAACGTATAATCAGAATCCATTTAAAGTAATGCTTTGATCTCTGTATGAATATCCGTAATATCTTCACTGCGCCTTTTAAGTTCATTCTCTTTACTGACAAGGAAATAAGTCGGTACTTGCTGAACATTATAAATGGCAGCAGTACTGGAATAAATCCCTCTCGGATCGCGTACACACACCCAAGGAAAATTAGCCGCGGAAGTTTTCCAGAAATGCTCGTCAGCATCCAATGATACCTGATAAATTTCGAGACCTTTGCTATGATACATATCGTACAAATCACGAAGCCAGAAGTTATGGGCGGCAGCAGCTGTACTCTGAAAAGCGGTAAAATCCAGCAATACTACTTTCCCTTTTAAATCTGTAAGCTTACGAACATTCCCTTTAGGGTCTTTTAGTTCGATATCAATAATACTGGTTTCCTGAATTTTACTTTCATCAAATTCAATGATTTGTTCTTTCGGAGGACGAGTATTCTTCATCCCTTTTATAGCCAAGTTGTAGAGATGCGTAGTGCGTTCTGCATGCGGATAAAAAGTATTCAGGCTGGTAGCTACTGCAGCAAAACTCCGAACATCTTCTCTGTTGGTCAACGGATCGAATATCAAGAAATCATTCACTTTCTGAAAAAGAGCAAAATAAGCAGCAGCTGTGTTGGGTGCTGAATAAATATAATTGATTCTTACATCTTGTTTATAAGCGTCCATTATAGACAACAGGGAATCTTGCAAAACATCATTCCTCATTCGGGTTTCCCTGGCCGTTTTAATCAAGCTGTTTACTTCCTGCTGAAGCTTTATTTGTTTCAAGGTTAATTCTTTAATCTTTTCACTGCTTGGTGAGTTCTCTACCGTGTACCCCGTTGAGAATTCAGCATAAGGTGCATTAATCGTCAGCGTTTCTGTAGAATCAATGGAAAAGTTAATGATCTTATTATCAATTCTCAACCTGTAGAATTCAGGTGAATCCGGTCTTTTGTGCTTAAAGCTGTAACTGCCATTGCTTTTCAGCTTGACAGAATCCAGTGCAACAATCCCCCCCAGTTGTGATGCTTCCAGATAAAGTTTTTTACCTTCGCCACCTGTAATTTCTCCAATTACTCCGAACTTAGAGCCAGACTGACAAGCAGCTAAAAGGAAAATTACTAAAGTTAGAAGTGATATCTTTTTCATAAATATACGTTTATTTTAAGGGTACAAATATAAACCTTTTAAATGTAAATGCATATCTTTGCACGAATTTTGAAAGAAAATATAGATAAAACAATTTTTATGATCGATCCAATTGTTAAAACGATCGAGTTGGGAGATGGCAGAACCATCACACTCGAAACCGGAAAATTGGCGAAACAGGCAGATGGAGCAGTAATGCTTCGTATGGGAAATACGATGTTATTAGCCACTGTTTGCGGAGCCAAAGACGCTGCCCCCGGAACTGATTTTATGCCGCTACAGGTAGAGTACAAAGAAAAATTTGCGTCATTCGGACGCTTCCCCGGAGGTTTCACTAAAAGAGAAGGAAGAGCCTCAGATTACGAAATCCTTACCAGTCGCTTAGTTGACCGCGCCCTCCGCCCTTTATTCCCAGATAATTATCACGCAGAAGTTTTTGTTACCATCAATCTTTATTCAGCTGACGGTATTGATATGCCCGACGCACTGGCAGGTTTAGCCGCATCAGCAGCACTGGCTGTTTCGGATATTCCCTTTAACGGACCGATATCTGAAGTGCGTGTAGGCCGCATTGATGGAAACTTTGTGATAAACCCCACTTTCCAACAATTAGAAAAAGCAGATATGAACATCATGGTTGCCGCTACTTATGATAACATCATGATGGTAGAAGGCGAAATGGATGAAGTTTCAGAAGCTGAACTTCTGGAAGCCATGAAAATTGCTCATGAAGCAATTAAAGTTCATTGCAAAGCCCAGATAGAGTTTATGGAAATGGCGGGTAAAGCTGTTAAACGTGAATACGATCATGAAGTTAATGACGAAGAGCTTCGCAAACAAGTACGCGAAGCCTGTTACGATAAAGTTTATGCAGTAGCCGCATCGGGTAATGCCAATAAACATGAACGCCACGATGCATTTGAAGCTATTCGCGAAGAATTCAAAGCCCAATTTAGCGAAGAAGAACTCGCTGAAAAAGCAGAACTGATTGGCCGTTATTACCACGATGTGGAAAAAGAAGCGATGCGCCGTTGCATTCTGGATGAAGGCAAACGTCTTGACGGACGTGAAACCACACAAATCCGCCCTATCTGGTGCGAAGTGGATTATCTGCCAGGACCTCACGGATCTGCTGTTTTTACCCGTGGCGAAACCCAGTCTCTTACATCTGTAACACTCGGAACCAAACTGGACGAAAAAATCATCGACGATGTATTGGTTCACGGCAAAGAGCGTTTCTTATTACACTATAACTTCCCTCCTTTCTCTACAGGGGAAGCCAGACCTCAGCGTGGTGTAGGTCGCCGCGAAATTGGTCACGGTAACCTGGCTCACAGGGCATTGAAAGGAATGATTCCGGATGACTTCCCGTATGTAGTACGTGTAGTTTCCGATATTCTGGAATCCAACGGTTCCTCCTCCATGGCCACTGTATGCGCCGGAACACTGGCCTTAATGGATGCCGGGGTACAATTAAAGAAACCGGTTTCGGGTATAGCCATGGGATTAATTAAAAATCCAGGAGAAGAAAAATATGCAGTTCTTTCTGATATTCTGGGAGATGAAGATCACTTAGGAGATATGGACTTTAAAGTAACCGGAACTAAGGATGGTATCACTGCTACCCAAATGGACATTAAAGTAGACGGACTTTCGTTTGAAATACTTGAAAAAGCATTAAGTCAGGCAAAAGAAGGTCGCATGCATATACTCGGAAAGATAACGGAGACTATGCCGGAACCACGTCCTGAAATGAAAGATCATGCCCCACGCATTGAAACGATGATTATTCCGAAAGAATTCATCGGAGCTATTATCGGGCCCGGAGGAAAAATTATTCAGGGAATGCAAGAAGAAACTGGAACTGTTATTACAATTGAAGAAATTAACGGTACCGGCAGAATCGAGATCTCAGGTACAAACAAAGACAGCATCACCAATGCTGTACGCATGATTAAAGGTATTGTAGCCGTTCCAGAAATTGGAGAAGTGTACAAAGGAAAGGTTCGTTCTATTATGCCTTATGGGGCATTTGTAGAATTCTTACCGGGTAAAGACGGATTGCTTCACATTTCCGAAATCGATTGGAAACGTTTGGAAAATGTAGAGGAAGCAGGAATTAAAGAAGGAGATGAAATTGAGGTAAAACTGCTCGATATTGATCCTAAAACAGGTAAATTCAAACTTTCAAGAAAAGTATTGTTTCCCCGTCCTGAAAAAAAATAATTCTTAAGTTATAGAATATACCCTGAAAAGTAAAAGGCTGCTTTCTTAATTGAGAAAGCGGCCTTTTACTTTTCTTTTTTTATCCAAAGTATGGTCTAATAATCCAGATTATTAGGACAAACAAATTATCATCCTATTAGCTGATAAATAGCTTTTTTCTTTTCTCCTTTTGCTTCGATTAATAAGTATAACTCAAAATATTTTTACTATCTACACTGATTTCAAAAAAATCTTTCCGGGATGTTTGGCACATGAATCCATTGTTAGTGCGAACAGCATATAAAATTTCGCTTACCGCATCTAAAGACTTGGACCAGAGAGTCTTTCCCCCCGGTATCGAGCAATTCTACGTGTAAGGGTGCACTTTCGAGAAGACCAGAACGATAAGTAATGAGGATATTTTTTTCATCATAATACAAAACGGTAGGTGAGAAACAAATCCGCTCGTCCGTAATGGGTTGACAGGAAGAAATACGATACTTTGCCAGATCTTTCATGTTTTCCGTTGTGAGTTGAAGCAATTTGCTTTCAGGACCACCATCATTAAAAATATAGTTCACCTTCATTAATTGTGCCACATTATTATGTGTTTTATTTTCTTTATTCAGAAAAAGATAATAGGTCTTCTCACTCGCATCTGATAGAAGAGTTTTCGACTGTCCTTCGGCTACATACCTATAAGCTTTTTCCGTATAAAGTATATCCGGTTTAGGAAAATAGAAAAATTCCTTTCCTACATCCGTTTTTAATCGAAAACCTTCTCCATTATTTTCTTCCACGAAACTGATTAATGAGAAATTGCTGTTTAAGATAAGTTTGGTTGAGCTAATATCAGAAGTCACTTCCGATAAAGTATATTCAGAAGGTTTAATTTGATAGACATACCGGCTGTTTATTATCAGATAATGAGAATTCATACCAGAAAACCAGCGATGCTCAGCTTTACCGATGCGGGATAATCCAGATAGCTTCTGTTCCTTGAGAATCTTTTTTGTAATAACATCCCGAAAAACTGCATATACTCCTTTACCTTCATCACCAGATCGATAAAGACCGGTTTTATTTTCCAGATAAAACATCACTCCTCGCCCCTCTATTGGCAGAAGCAAAGAGAAAGGGTATTGCCGGATATGAACAGTGGAAACAAACGGGCGATGATCCATAGCTGGAGAAGGTGCAGAAGCAATTTTGCATATTACTCCAACAGTTACAAGAAGAAGAAATCCACCAATAAATAGTAAAAATTTAGCCAATGATTGAGAAAAAGTAACTGAAGTTTTTTTTTGATGAAGTGAAAGAATGTAATACATGCATAGTATTATCTTCCTTATCAAAAAAAGCTCAGTATCACATTTATCACAATGATACCGGTCCTCATTAATTTCCACTGGCCGGGTATTGCCACAATGTGGACATTTAATAGCCTTAATTCGCTTTGCCATGTGTCTATTCAGTAATAAAAGCTTGTGCCGTGTTTTTATAGTGACACAAATATACAAAAATTACGTTAACTTTGTATATGATATTATACAAAGTATTTTAAAAATAAAAACAGATTTATATATGTTGAAACGCTTTTCTGTTTTATTGCCTTTGGTAATGACTTTGGCACTTTTCTGTTTTCCAGGCTGCAATGCTAAAGAGCATGGTACTTCAATATATGAATTGGTAAAAGCTAAAGCTGATTCTGCTCTAATTTTTTGCAAGAATAAAGGATATAGTACAGAGTATTGCGTTCTGGTTGATTTTGCCATCCATTCTGGGAAGAAGCGCTTCTTTGTCTGGGATTTTAAAGGAGACTCTATTCTTCTCTCCAGCCTGTGTGCTCACGGCTATGGCATGGAAAGTACCGAAGCAAAACCGGTGTATAGCAATGTGGAAGGCAGTTATTGTTCTTCTTTGGGAAAATATAAACTAGGTATACGGTCTTATAGCAAATGGGGAATTAATGTACATTATAAGCTTCATGGTTTGGAGAAAACGAATAATAATGCCTATAGACGCATTGTAGTACTCCACTCTTATGAATATATACCGGAGAAAGAGATCTTTCCACGACATCTGCCGCTGGGGATGAGTCAGGGTTGCCCGGTTATTTCCAATGAGTCCATGCGGACAATTGATAAATTGTTGCAGGAAACTAAAAAGCCTGTATTACTCTGGATTTATGAGTAATCATATTTTCAGTCCCAGGGAGACAAACCTTTCACTCGCTTCATTTTAAAAGCCATCATAGCAATAAGAATATAATAAAGAGCTCCAAAGCACATGGATGTTTCAGGGTAATCTGTAAGGATACCTCCTACTCTTTTAACTTCGTAATACCCGGAACTTTCCAAAAAATCCGGAGTAAGGCCCACGGGAGGAATGAAACCTGAAAATATTAACACCACAAATAGAAGGACAAAATAAATTATTGCTGTTCCGGCTGCTGTAATTATTACCCGGGTTTTCTCTATTTGATTCACATTGAAAAACGCATAACGCATCCTGTTAAACACAACCATCAGATAAAGCCATACAATAGATAAATCACCTATCATCGAGGTAAAGGCCCACGCAAAGAGTCCGTAAACCGGAAAGAAAATAAGGATAGAAATGACAGGTTTCAGAACAGCCATAAAAACTCCCGAATGGATCATGATAAATTCAAAGCCCATTAAAATACAGAAATAATAGATGAGAGGACCATCTGTAGGACCAGGTGAGATCCATAAACGTAAATATTGATAGGTGAGAAAGAGATAAAAAATTAAATCAATCAGATCTAACAAAAGGGAGATGAATGTATTCGTTTGTATTTCAGCAGCTTTATTTTGTCGGATCTGGTTTCTGTAAATACCCATCGTTTCCCTTTTCCGAGGAACACGTTTTTTCTTCTCTTTTCTTTTAGCCATTTTCAACAAATTGTTCCCTCTTGAACTTTCTTTTTAACTTATAGTCAATCACCATCGCTGAAAGATAATAAATAAGCAACAAGCAAACTACATAATGCGGTTTAGTTCCATCTGCCACGTAATCAATGCTATTTAGGAACTCCTCAGTTAACCCAAAACGAGGTATCAAGAAAGAAAAGATACCAAGAAAAAACAATAAAAAGAAAAATATACCAGAAGTATAGAGCAAGTGAATTTTTCTTTCTGCTTTTACGGTATTCATAAATATCCGGATTATTCGGTTTAATATAAACAATACATATACAAACGACAGGAAAAAAAATTCTACTGAATTTAGTATTCCAACCAACATAACTCCATAGAAAAGAATAGAAAATACCATACCGAATGCTCTCCCGAAAACACCTACAAAAAGATTATAAGGCAGCATAAGAAATTCAAATACGATGAAGGAAGTAAAGCTGGCAATCAGACTTTCCGCTTTAAAAGGATCAGGTGCAATCCATAACCGAAGAAGCTGGAATAAGAAATAAAAGTGAAAAACAATATCAAGAATAGATAAAAGACGACGATATTTATCTCCGGCTACATCTTTCTGAGGCTGTGTATTTATAGCAATTTTTCTTTTATAGCGTCTTGTGCTCATTTTAGGTGGTGAAGGTAGGGGATATAATCAAAAAAAAGCTCCTGAAGTTTCAGAGCTTTTTTGAATGTTGTCCTACCAGGATTCGAACCTAGACTGTCTGAACCAAAATCAGATGTGCTACCATTACACCATAGGACAAACTACGTACTTTCTGTTAAAAAGCGGTGCAAAGATAGAATAATGGATTTAAATATGCAAGCTTTATTTGCAAATTCTTCTATAAAACAAAAAAGGAGATAAGCTTTTCCGGCTATCTCCTTTTCGTCAAAGTTTCTTTTTATCCTACTTGGCAATTATCAGGTAGTAGTTCTTCTTACCTCTTTGCACCAACAGATATTTATCATTTAACAGGTTGTCAACAGTGATAACCTGATCATATTCAACCAGTTTTTCTTTATTTAAGGAAACACCTCCGCCTTGAACCAGTTTGCGCATTTCACCTTTAGAAGGAAATACCGCAGCATTTTCCACAAATAGATCCACCGCTTTAATACCGGCAGCCAATTCATCTTTGGAGATTTCAAATTGGGGAACCCCTTCAAATACAGCCAGTAAAGTATCTTCATCCAGCTTCTTCAATGTTTCAGAAGTCGCATTTCCAAAGAGAATGTTTGAAGCATCCACAGCAGCTTCATAGTCTTCTACAGAGTGAACCATAATGGTGATCTCCTTTGCTAAACGTTTCTGTAAAGCACGTAAATGCGGAGCTTCAGCCTGTTCTTTTTCCAATGATAGAATCTCTTCCTGATCCAGTGCCGTAAAGATACGAATGAATTTAGCCGCATCATCATCACTTACATTGAGCCAGAATTGATAGAATTTATAAGGAGAAGTATATCGGCGGTCCAGCCATACATTACCTGATTCTGTTTTACCGAACTTACCACCGTCAGCTTTGGTAATCAATGGACATACCAATGCATACGCTTCAGCTTCTGAGCCAAGTTTACGACGGATCAATTCTGTTCCGGTAGTGATATTACCCCACTGGTCGGAACCACCCATTTGTAATCGTACTCCTTCGTTTTGGTACAAATACAGGTAATCATATCCTTGAAGCAGTTGATAAGAGAATTCAGTAAAAGAAAGTCCTACACTTGATTCGGAGTTCAAACGCTTCTTCACCGAATCCTTTGCCATCATGTAGTTGACGGTAAGGTGCTTCCCTATATCACGAATAAAATCCAGGAACGAGTAGTCTTTCATCCAGTCATAGTTGTTCACCAACCTGGCTGCGTTGGGAGCATCTGAATCAAAATCCAGAAACTTAGCCAACTGCTTCTTGATACTGTCCTGATTGTGACGGAGAGTTGCTTCGTCCAACAAATTACGTTCGGCTGACTTCAATGAAGGATCCCCAATCATACCGGTAGCACCTCCGATCAAAGCAATCGGACGATGACCTGCACGCTGAAAATGCTTGAGTATCATCACACTTACCAGATGCCCGATATGCAAGGAGTCTGCCGTAGGATCGAAACCTATATACGCAGAAGTCATTCCTTTCTGTAATTGTTCTTCTGTTCCGGGCATCATATCATGTATCATGCCCCTCCATCTTAATTCTTCTACAAAATTCATCGAATGATTAAATATTAAAAATGTTTACCGGGGGCAAAAGTACGACTCTTTATCCGAAGAAACAACTCTTATGATTCAAAAAAGAGATAAGCAATGTTTTGTTGTACCTTGTCAATCAATTCATTAATAGGGCAAGAAAGAATTCGGGCAGCCTCTGTATACAGAGTAGTAATAGCACGTTTGCTTTCATCGGTTTCTAGGAATATCTTTTCAACCGGAACCGATAATAAAGATTCATCCTGATACTTTTCGCCAAAAGACAAATAGAAGCCATGATCAATCAGCTCTTTCGCCATTTCCTTCTTCCCCCGAAAACCATGAATTATCCACGGAACTGCCGGTTTTATCTTTTTCTTCCATTGAACTATTTCGTTAAATGTACGAACAGCATGTATAATTAAAGGTTTATGCAATTCTTCAGAAATCTCAATTTGTTTTCTGAAAACAGTTTCCTGTATGGTTAAGTCTGTTTCAGTTAATTTATCCAGGCCAGCTTCTCCAATAGCAAGAACTTGAGGCAAATTAGCCGCTTCCATTAAGAGTTCCCAATTTTGTTGCTTCTGCGCTGATATATACCAGGGATGGAACCCAATCGAAAAATAACCATCAGACAGGAGGGATAAAGATGATAATCTTTCTGGGATTTGATCACTCCCATCCTCGGATTTTAAGACGATATTCAGAATAGCCTGTTTGCCATTTTCCGGCACATGATGAGTATGTATATCCAGTATCTCCATCAATTAATTATTCATTAAGGCACAGGATCATAGCCTGAGCCTCCCCAGGGGTGGCAACGCAGAATTCTTCTTACAGCCAGATAAAAGCCTTTAAATGGTCCGTGTTTCTTAATAGCCTCTACTGCATATTGTGAGCAGGTAGGGGTATATCGACATGACGGGGGTAATAAAGGAGAAATAAATGACCTATAAAAATAGATCGGCAACAATAATATATAGGAAAGAAATTTCTTCATGAGAGTTTTTCCATTACTTTCGCCAATAAAATCTGTATCTTATTCTCTAGCACGGAAGTAGAAACCATCTCATCCGATAAATAAATAAAAGCAACTGCAATCGACATTTCTTTCTCGAGCAATACCCGAATCAGATCGTGTTTATTCTTGCGATAAGCTTCGCGGATTTGCCGTTTTACCCGGTTCCTGTCAACAGCCTTTTTGAATCGTTTCTTAGGAACACTAATCAAAACAGACGCAGGAGAAGATGCAGCTATTTCAAGAGGCATAAATACCAGCCGAAGCGGAAAGATCGAGAAAGATTTCGATCCGCCCGAGAACATCTTTTCAATAAGTATTTTACTATTCAGTCGTTCTGTTTTACGAAAGGTATTTCTATCCATCACCTCTTATATCCGTTTAAAGTATACAAATTTAGCAGAAAATGTGGAGTTATTGGCTAAACATGCTATTCAATATTAAAACACTGAGACACAAAGACGCAGAACATTTCGTTTTCTCTGCATCTTTGTGTCTCAGTATTTAGTTAATCCGAAAAAGAATTCCGGTTATTTTCCTTTGTTATTTTCTTTAATAAACATTTCGAGGGCTGCAGTCATCGAAGGGACCTGCACTGTAGGTGCTTCCAAATCCAAACGAAGGCCAGCATCACGAACCGCCTGTGCAGTAGTAGCACCAAACGTTCCGATCTTGATATCTTTTTGATCAAAATCCGGGAAGTTTTTCTTTAAAGAAGAAACACCCGCCGGGCTGAAGAATACCAACATATCATAATCAAATTCTTCATCCTCCGTGAAGTCATTGCTTACTGTACGATACATGATTGCCTCCTCGTGCTGAACTTTTAGCTTGTCTAAGAAGCTTTTGATATCACCATTGTTAACATCAGAGACCGGAGCGAGATATTTCTCGGAATTGTGCTTGGTGATGTATGGAGCCAAATCATCCACTCTTCCACTGGAACCAAAAAATATTTTCCGCTTACGATATTGAACATATTTCTGAATATAGAGAGCAACCGCCTCCGTTACACAGAAGTATTTCATGGTATCAGGTATAGTAACACGCAACTCAGCACAGAGATTGAAAAAATGATCAATAGCATGCCGAGAGGTAAAGATAACAGCCGTGTAATCCAGAATGGATATCTTTTGTTGTCTGAACTCTTTTGCAGAAAGTCTTTCCACTTTAATAAATGGGCGGAAATTTATTTTTACTCCATACTTTTCTGCAATGTCGTAATAAGGAGATTTCTCTGACGCAGGCTTGGGCTGCGATACAAGTACTTTCTTAATTTTCAACGTTCTAAAATTTTATAAGCAAAACATCATTAATTAAGATCAATACTCTGTAATATATAAAACAGGGTACGATTTCAAGGGCACAAAAGTACAAAATTAACGTCAAAACCCCATCTTTTTTATTGAAAAAAAGCTTTAACCACTTATAGAATATCAATATTTTAGTAATTATTAGAAAAAACAACCCGATTATCACGATAAAAGTGAAACTCAAATCAAAATAAACGAGTAGCAAAATCGGAAAAAACAAGGCTAAACTTAAGTAATAAAGAAGGGTGGAATAAGAATCAAGCCAGAGAGTTTTATTACCTTTTCCGTAAAAAATCCAACCAATCAAAGAGTACAAAATCCATTTAAACAATAAATATCCGATGGATAACAAAGTATAGGTTCCCAGCAATAAATAGCTGGATATCTCGTGAAAAAAAGTTGGACAAGCCTTTTCGAAATAATTCATCCAGTAGATGCTTGATAAGAGGCATAACTGCAACAAAAGGAACAAGAGATAATGCATTTCTGCAGAGGTAGACGTAACAAAAAGGTTACTTCGCTCTTTATGCAGTATGAAATTTCTTCCTTGGTACAACAAAAATCTCTTGCTTTGTCCAAAGATATAAGCACAACATACAAAACAAACTAAAAGAATGATTGTAATTCCATCATCTGTTTTAATGGAATAGGGTATCGGTACTCCTTGTATCAGTGCCCAAATTTTCATCATATCGCGGCATACTTACGAATGGATGCATCCCATAAAGGAGCGTTATAAATTAAATGAAGGGCTTCTTCGGGAGTCTCTGCCACCTGCCAGATATTTCCATGCTGAGGTCGCATAAAATTCTCATCGATGGATCTTTCCAGCATTTTCAGCAAAGGGTCAAAGTAGCCTTTTATATTCAAGATAACAATTGGGTTTAAGTATAAACCCAATTGCTTCCAGGTAATTATTTCAAGCAGCTCTTCCAATGTACCGCAACCACCGGGCAAAGCAATAACTGCATCACTTAAGGCAGCCATCCGCTGTTTACGTTCGTGCATGTGTTCCACTTCGATCAATTCTGTCAGCTCTTTATGATGCCATCCTTGCTCTACCATAAATGAAGGGGTCACTCCGGTAACTTCTCCCCCATTTGTCAAAACGGCATCTGCAGTGGCACACATCAGTCCGATACATCCCGCGCCGTTAATTAAACGAATCTTGTTTTGGGCAAGTAAGGCCCCGAGCATTTCAGCAACTTCAAAATAAATCTTATCAATTTTTGTACTGGAAGCTGCATAAACGCAGACTGCGGTAATATTATTCATGGATACTTCTTACAAATTAAATGCTTCTTTAATTTTATCAACATAATCCAGCTTCTCCCAGGTAAAGAGTTCTACCTCCATTTGTTTTGCAGGTTGATATCTGGATTGGAAACACTTTGTTACTACTCGTGGTTGACGTCCCATGTGCCCATAAGCGGCGGTTTCGCTATAAATGGGATTACGTAGTTTTAGGCGATCTTCTATTGCTTTGGGACGGAGATCAAACAGCTCTCCTATCTTTTCAGCAATTTCCCCGTCATTTAAATCCACATTGCTGCGGCAAAAAGTATTCACATAAATATTGATTGGCTCGGCTACTCCGATGGCATACGAAACTTGTACCAGCATTTCATCAGCTACTCCGGCAGCTACCATGTTCTTGGCAATATGCCGAACAGCATAAGCGGCACTTCGGTCAACTTTACTGGGGTCTTTACCAGAAAAAGCACCACCACCGTGTGCACCTTTTCCACCGTAGGTATCAACAATAATTTTACGTCCCGTTAATCCGGAATCTCCATGAGGTCCACCTATTACAAACTTACCGGTAGGATTTACATGATAGGTAATATTTGTATCAAATAAAGCAAGTACTTCCGGATGATTAATCGTGCTAATTACGCGTGGCATTAAAACTTCCAGCACATCTTTACGAATCGTGTCCAGCATTTCTTTATCAGCCTTCAATTGAGCATCCAAAGAATTATCGGCAGGCTGAATAAAATCATCGTGTTGAGTTGAAACTACGATAGTATCAATGCGAATGGGTTTTCCGTTGTCATCGTATTCAATTGTCACCTGACTTTTAGAATCCGGACGGAGATAAGTCATTTGTTTGCCTTCCCGCCTGATTTCAGCCAGCACAGATAGTATTCGGTGAGACAAATCCAGGGATAAGGGCATGTAATTTTCGGTTTCATTGGTTGCATACCCAAACATCATCCCCTGGTCGCCCGCTCCCTGATTCATGGGGTCCATGCGTTCTACTCCGCGATTAATATCAGGGCTTTGTTCATGAATAGCAGAAAAGACACCACATGAATTTCCTTCGAACATATATTCACCCTTTGTATAGCCAATTCGCTTAATTACTTGTCGGGCTACTTCCTGCATATCCACGTATGCTTCAGATTTCACTTCTCCTGCAAGTACTACCTGTCCGGTAGTTACCAAGGTTTCGCAAGCTACTTTCGAACTGGGATCATAAGCCAACAGTTCATCAAGTATAGCGTCTGATATTTGATCAGCCACTTTGTCGGGGTGCCCTTCAGACACCGATTCGGATGTGAATAAATAACTCATTCAATTATGAATTTAGAATTACAAAATAGGAATTAATGATACAAGAAGAAAGGCAGAGTAGATGAAATAAGCAGAATAGAATGTTGTTTTAGCATTTTTTTCCGTGGTTGCAAGCTACTCAAATCTTTCCACAAATATCTTTTACTGCAAAGGTAGAATATTATTCAATATGCTCAAAGAAATTCTATAGGATTATATAATGGAATGATACGTGTATAAAAACCAAATAACACCCCCATGTTATAACTAATAACACCCCGGTGTAATACTACATAACATGGGGGTGTTATAGTGTATTACATGGGGGTGTTGCAAACACAAACTCGCTCGTTTATTAAACATTTAGTCTAATATACCATATGCTTATTAACCTATTCCTTAGTGGAGTATATAAAAAACACCGCTCGTGGGGGTTATTATGAGTGGTGTTTTATGGGGGAAAAGGTGGAAAAAAGTGCTTATTTAATAGTAAAATCGATCAATGAAATGACTGCTGCTTTTTCTTTAAAAGATATTTGATTTTCTTTAATATAATTTTCTATTTGCTCTTTTTTTCCGGGAAATATTTTGATATAGCTTTTTGTGTTGTTAAACTTCTTTGATTTATTATTGATGATAATTACATAACCCGATTCATCTTTACACTTGTAAACGGAATGATCTGTCATTGTCATTCGCTTATGAGCTATCCCCGATTTGCTTAAATCAAGATCTTCTACGCCTGCCTGAGTAGTTACGCCCATAGCGCCCCTTTTACCCTCATTTATTATTTTTCTTTTATGATCAATCAATAGAATATAGTGAGGTACAATATGGACTACTTCCAGAAAGCGATTCATATAGGGAACCATTTTATGGTCTCCCAAATACAATGTATCAATATTATTTATAGACTCAAGTTTAAGTATTTCTCCTTCTTCTTCAAATTGCATTTGTTGCTTCACGCAATCATAATTGAAAGAAGCTTTGATAGGAGGGCCTTGTTTTGAAGTTGCAACAGAGGTTGTAAATTCATTAAGCAAATAAACTCCCTGCACATCTGTCTGTGCCTGGAGCATCAGTGGAAAAAGAATGCTAATAAAAATAAGCTTTTTCATTTTCTTATTGCTTTGGGTAAAAGGAAAGAGCTTAAAATGCTCTTTCCTTTTTCTTGTTTCAAATTATTTATTTAGCCCAGAAAATTTTGGTATAATAGCTATCTCCGTCTGGCATGGTAGCCACCTGTTTGTTGTAATTATCTGTATTGTAATTACGCTCCGAGAATGGATACCTTACTCTGTAAGGAGGAGTCTTCAAAATTTGAGCTAAATCATCTGTTGGGAAATATAATTCCGGATAACCGGTTCTCCGATATTCGTGCCAAGCTTGAGTTGATTGCATAAATCCAAAGTTTAACCATTTTTGAGTAGCGATTACTTCTTCTTTATTAGTAGCCTTATCCCACATTTTTTGGGCATAAGCTATTATTTTGCTCTCAGCAGGCATCTCAACTTTTCTGATAGGAGATGCTGTAAGTTCTCTATTTAATGCATCATTATTTTGATCATAGTAGAATTTTACAGATTCCAGAACACCATTAATAAAAGCCTGTTTAGCATCACCGCTAGCCCATCCTCTCTGATAAGCTTCTGCTTTTGTGAAATAAACTTCAGCAGCGGTTATAATAGGACTCTTCAAATTTCTGTTGTAAATAACTGTAGTAGAATCAATACGTGAATAAACACGAGATTTTTCTTCAATATTGGTATTTGCCAGTTGTTCTGCATATGGTTCCCGTGTAGAAAGTCCTCTATATTCATCCTTTGAATTTTTGGAATACATAATGATTAGGCGAGGGTCATTTTCGCCTAAAGCTTCCTCTGTTATTAATACATCTAACATTGCTTGACTTGCAAAACTATGTTCTTTATACCCATTCCGGAAAGCATCCCCAAAATTTAATCCTGCAGGATCTGCTGTTGAAGAGATATCATTGTCAAAAGACAATACTTGAATATTCTGCTTTAACTCTTCAACTATTGGGTAATTCCCTTCTAGAATTTCTTTAACAACTTGTTTTCCCTTTGTGGCTAATTCACCTTGTGTAGCAACACGAGTAGCTAAACGTAAACGAAGTGAATTGCAATATTTTATCCATTTATCTATATCCCCGTTATTAATAAAGTCCTGTCTTTCCAAACCAGTAACTCCAATACCATTGAGCTCTTGAGATAAATTTCCTAAATTGTCAAGCATCATAGTATAAAGATCTGTAGCTTTTTCATAGCTAGGATAAGAATACATTAAGCTATCTGCTCCCATTGTAGTTAAATAGCCTGCTTCACTAAAGGGTACATCACCAAAAGCGTCAATTACTTGTGATAAATGATCATACACAAAGATCTCAGATACACACCAAAATACTCTATTTTTTTCTTTTTCTTCAGGAGTTAACTTATTATAAGTTACTTGCAATTCTCTGAATTGTGTCAAAGTATTATAAAAATCCTCCCATCTATTATTCGCGTAACTATCCGCTATAGAATACCGTGTACCATCAGTGTTAGTAAATCCAATAGTTTGGGCAAATTTTGCAACACCACTATTTTCCCAAGTATATAGACGCCAATAAGAATTATAAGTGAAACGGGCTCCAGTGTAGAATACCCCTGTCATAAGTTTATCACAGGAAGCAATACTTGTTTCCCCCGGATCCGTGTATTTACTGGTATAATCGTTATCAGAACAAGCACTGAAATTATACAACATTGCAAATCCTAATAGAATTGATAATATCTTTTTCATTTTGTTTCTTTTTGTTAAATAATAAACATTATTAGAAGCTAGCTCGTAATGATACTCCGAACGACCGTGTAGTAGCAGTTGAACCACCAAGTTGTGTTTGTCCTATCCAATTTGTAGCATCTGTTGCTTCAGCATCAAATGCAGGCATCTTTTTATAAATATAAAATAAGTTACGCCCATAAACAGATATTTGTAAACTTCTACACGCAAACTTAGAGAGAAGTTTTGCTGGAAGATTATACCCAAGAGAAAGTTCACGCACCTTCACATAAGTATTATCAAAAACAGATTCCGCATAATATCTTTTACCTTGCGAAGAATTACCTCCCCAACCATACACACTACCATACCAGTAGTCAGAACCTATCATGATATCATTAGTAGTACCGTCTTCTTTTACACCGGGTAAAATCATACCATTGTCGTATACTTTTTCGCCATTAGGACCTGCAGAACCTACGAAAGGGATATAGTTATTTTTTTCATCTAAATAATAGGTTAAACCGCCATGGGCCGCATCCCGATTAGCCATTGATTCTTTCAATGATCCACGACTCATTAAATACTGGTAAGGAGTATTCATTACAGCACCACCTATGCGATAATCGAAAGAAGCATCCAAGAAGAAATCTTTATAACTTATAGTAGTAGCAAAACCTCCTATAAATTTTGGCAGAGCATTTCCTACTTTTACGACATCATCTGTTAATTTATAAAAACCCTCTGCAGTAACTATTTTATTTCCATTCTCGTCAGTAGCAGGCGCATAAGAATAAATATCCCCCATAGGACGACCCACTATAGAATACATAAATGCTGAACCATTGTCAAGATTCCAGTGTTCAAGTTTATCAATACCATCAGCTAACTTCGTTACTTTATTTTTATACCAAGAAAAGTTAGTACGAAGTTCCCAGTTCCAATCTCTTGTCCGAATCGGGGTTCCATATAATGAAAGTTCAAAACCACTATTTTGTAATTCACCTACATTCATTAAAATACTCCTTCCACCTACAGACCCAGGTATAGTCGTATTCAAAATTTGGTCTTTAATTTTATTAGTATAGAAAGATACATCGAAACCTAAACGATTACCGAAGAATTTACTTTCTAAACCAAATTCCCATTCAAACTTTTTCTCAGGCTTGATTGTCTCATTACCAACCTCTGTATCTACAGTGTTATAAATGTAACCACCAGCGGTATTTTGAGTATATGCTTGAGTTGCTTTGTAAATCGCCGGGGCATTACCTACAATACCATAAGACATACGAACTTTCCCATAGTCAAACCAGATAGGTTTGTTATCTTTCATTAACTCTGTATAAATAATACTAGCATTTACTGACGGATAGAAAAATGAATTATTTCCTTTAGCTAAAGTCGAAATTTTTTCCTGTCGGGCCGTTCCTTCTAAATAAGCCCAATTATCATAAGAAAGGCTTACTGTTCCCAGCCAAGCTGTTTTTAAGAATTCCTGTTTTAACATTTTAGCTTCCTTATTTCTTGCACTTGCATTTATATGGAACCAGTTTTCTACAGTGAGGCCTCCATCAGTACCAACTGTATTATTATATGTTGACTCCGTTCTTCCAGTCCAACCTGCATTCGCGTTCAGATTAATTTTCTCAGTAAGATCTTTATTATAACTCAACATTACTTCACCAAAAACTGTCTGATAACGCCTGTTAGTTAAACCATAATATCCGGAATAGGTTCCAAAAATATTTGGTTTTTCAGTACCCTCATTTTTTTCAATTTTTTCTGTTGTGTAATCAGTAGCAATACGTCCACGTAATACTAAGCCATCAATTATAGTCCAACTAGGAGTGACGCTCGCAATCAAACGATTGTTCGTTTCTAATTGTTCTTTTCTGTAAACATTCCAGAAATATCCAGGTTCATTGTCACCTTCATGAAAAACGAGAGCTTTAACTGCCAAATCCCATTCATATCCTTCATTAGGAGTTAAATGGTTAGAACTTGTGCGAGCCAAATTTGCATATCCTAAACTTGTTATAGCACTTTTTCTTATATAATCAATATCATCAAATGCACTAAACATACCAGCGAAGTTATTAGTCAAACGGCTGATACGATAAGGACGATTTTTAATATCTTGTATAATATAATTTACTGTATAATCTACTTTTAATGCTTTAGATATATTATAAGAACCTGTCAAGTTGAAATTGTGTTTTTTATAAGTTGAATTATATTGTGTCGGAAGATTATCTGTGTAGGTATAAGACAGTCGTAAGTTACTTTTTTCAGTACCATTAGTAATAGCCACATTATACTGTTGGTTGGTTCCTGTACGGAATATATCCTTCCAAGGATTTGAACCATATGATTTATAGGGACGAATAGTTCCATCATAATACAAAATATCACTACCATCGTATCTAGGTCCAAATTGAGCAGTAGCGGTTAGAATACTATTTTGGACTACACCATTTCTATCCTCTCTGGCATACCAGCCATCTGCCCAGCCTGCATTATTTATATTATTATATGACTTATAGTTTGAACGACTATTTGTTGCAACTCCAGGACCAAAAGTGGTTTGATATTCAGGCATATATGCAACAAAATCGGCTGTTAAACTAGCACTTACATCAACGCCAAATCCTTTAGTACTACGTCCACTTTTAGTAGTAATCATCACAACGCCGTTAGCGGCTTCTGAACCATACAGAGCAGAGGCAGAGGCTCCTTTTAAGATGGAGAGATTCTCAATATCTTCTGGATTAATATCAGCTAAACCATTAGAATTGATTCGTTGCTCTGTTCAATAACCATCATCATTTGCATTACCGTTACGAATAGGTACCCCATCTACAACGATGAGTGGTTGGTTATTTCCTGTAATGGAGTTCAAACCACGCACATTAATTGATATAGCACCGGTAGCACCACCTGGAGCAGTTTGAATACGTACACCGGATGCTTTTCCATAAAGTGCCGAGCCAAGGCTTTGAGAAGCTGTTTTTGTTAATTCACCCGAACCAATTGAACTAACCGCATAACCCAACTTTTTAGCATCTTTCTTAATACCCAATGCTGTCACCACCACTTCATCTAAGGTTAAAGCATCTTCTTTCATCTTGATAGCTACATGACTTTGCCCGTTGATGAGAATTTCCTGAGTTTCATAACCCGTAAATGAAATAGCCAATGTTTGGCCATCACTTACTTCAATAGAGAAGTTACCATCTAAATCCGAGATAGTACCCGTAGAGGTTCCTTTCACCGCAACTGTGGCTCCGATAACCGGACCCAGATCATCCGAAATAGTTCCGGTCACTTTCCGTTTTTGCTGACTAATGGAATTGTTTTCCAAATTTTGTGTTTTTGCAGCGTATATGTTTTCTGAGAAACATACAGCTAAGCTTAGCGCTAAGGCACAAAAAATTCTTTTCACTTTTAGCATAGTAAGACAATTGTATTAAAATAGTATTAGATAAAACCACTGACAAATCAGTAGTTTATATTTAGCGTACCAAAACTAAGGAGTTATCTTTTTGCCAGGATACAAGTTGGTTTATTTCATATTAGATTATCATTCAGCGAACGATTTAGCTATACAATCGAACGATTTTCTAATTTTCAAGAAACGAATTAGCCTTAAATTTGTATTTAAATGTTGTAAAAAACATTATGAGGAGAACATTCTTAGCTTTCTTAATTCTTACGCTTTCTATATCACAGGGAATAACACGTGACATCCATTTCCAGAAACTTGGAATTATTCATGGACTTTCCCAATCATCGGCGATTTCATTATGGCAGGATCCATTGGGCAGAATGTGGATGGGTAATGACGTATTAAATTGCTATGACGGTGAGAAAGTTAAAATACACCGCTTATCTGAGCATTTTAAGGAAGTAGAAGATGCCAATATACATACAATTACCGGAAACCAATCCGTTTTATTTGCCATTGCCGAAAATCATCTCATCCAAATGGACTTGGCTACAGAAACCTTCCATCTTACAGGTATTCAAACCTTATCGGTTTATTGCTCTGAAGAATACGCTTATTTTTTTGAGAAAGGATATTTTAAAGAATACGACTGGAGAAAAAAGCAGGTACGCTCTGTGCTGCCCTTGGATGTAACCACTGTTCGGGATATCTTTTCTGCCGGAAATGGAGTATTTTGGCTGGCTACGCCACAAGGAATATTTATTGTAGATATAAATACTCAAACCATCGTTCGAAAGATGCTCGAAAATGAAGATGTTTGCAAACTCTACAAAGATTCCCAGAATGATATATGGATGATTACCAGAAGCCGGAATATCTACACTACCCGTTTAGGATCGTATGTTCCTCAATTATTGTCATTTACATTTGATAAGGAATATCCACGGTTTACAGATATTCTTTGTATCCAGGAAGATATAAAAGGAAGTATATGGTTAGGTACTTTATCAGGCTTATACCAGATTAAGCAAGAATACGGGAGTCCCACCAAAGTCAGTTTCCAGAACTATGTTATTCCTGAAGCAAATATTTATTCCTTATTTTCCGACCGCCAAGGGACTTTATGGATTGGCTCCTATTACGGAGATGTACGTTATTTTAATCCGGAAGTAGATAATTACATTTTCTTTGCCACAGATGAAAATCATCCGGAGAGATTACATGGGGCAGTCATCGGAACAATTGCTGAAGATGAAGAAAGAAACATCTACATTGCCACCGAAGGTAGTGGTATTAACATACTGGAGGCCGGTACAAGCAAATTTAAACACTTAAAATGGGAAGATGGTTTATTACAAAATAAGATACGATATATATGGTATGATAAATCTTATCAACGCCTTTACATTTGTGGTTACATGCAAGGTATATCTTATTATGATACCCAGCGGAAACAAATCTTCCACATTGACAATGGTATTTTAAAGAGTAGATTTCAGCGAATTGTGGAAGAAATGCTGCCTTATCAACAATATCTAGTACTCCGGACACAAGACGGGTTATTTAAACTCGATCGCAATTCATTACATATTTCCCCCATGTTTGAAGACTCAGTCTTACAGGAATACTGCTCCGGCATCATCAGAGCTTATCATATAGATAAAAATCAGAAACTTTGGATTTCTTCCTTTGAAAAGGGGCTATTTACCATTGACTTAAAAAAGAATGCTATCATTCAATCTTACGGAGACGGGCTTACAAACAAAGATTTTATCTCAAGCGCAGTAGTTGATATATGTGAAGACCCCCAGAAAGGAATTTTTATGGCTACTTTAAATTCTGGTGTTCTTACTTATAATGCACAAACCAATACTTTTGATCAATACTCTGAAAGGAATAAAGAACTGCTTAGTGATATTTGTTACAATATATGTTTTTCCTGGTATGATAATCTGATTGTCACTACCAACAGAGGAATTTCAATCATCAATTTCAATTCCCGTAAACAAATTAATTCAGTTCACCATATTGCTTTATCTCCTTCTTTTCCACTTATCGCCTTAAGTGGTGACTGTGGAATCCATTCCTCAATATATTCAGATAAGATATACATTGGTGGTCTGTATGGACTAATTTCCTTTTCGGAAAAAGATCTGGTAATGGATAAATCAGACTATTCACTTTATTTCTCCTCCTTGCATATTAACAGTGTTCCGGTCTATTCTCCTTCTGATATTTTACCAAAACAGCTACCTTTTTGCAAAAAGATAATTTTGGACCATGACCAAAATACTATTAATTTAAATTTCGCTTGTACAAATTATCTTTCCACGCAAAATACTACCTTTGAATATAAATTAGAAGGAGTCGATGAACATTGGAACATAACCAGCCACAAGCAAATTACCTATAACTCGTTACAGCCAGGTAAATACAAGCTTCTCGTAAGAGAAACAAGTCACATGAATAAGCAGGCTGAATTGGAGATTATAATCAAATCACCTTCATGGAGTACTATACCTGCCATTCTAGGATATTTATTGATTATTACCTTCATTACATTGTTTATTGTTCGTTTTTTTAAGAGTAAAACATTGTTAAAAGCATCTTTAGAGAGCAAAAAAGAGGAAATGGAGCGGATGGAAGAATTAAATCAAAATAAAGTGTATTTTTTTATCAATATATTCAATGAGTTTCGTACCCCACTAACCCTTATTCTATCTCAGTTGGAAAGACTGATCCAAGAACCGGTTCAGGCCAACCGAAAAAAATTAGACCGGATCAAATCACAAGCTCTTCGGCTACAGGATTTAATTGCGGAATTACATGATCTCGGGAAAATTGAAGAAAACAAACTTCCTCTGCAAATTGATAATATTGATTTGAAACAGTTCCTGAGAAATATCTACTTGACTTACTTCGATTATGCCAATGAAAAGCAAATTAACTACAGATTTACTCATCCCAACAAATTAGTTTCAGCGTGGATTGATACCAAACAGTTTCAGAAAGTAGTTTATAATTTGCTAAATTTTGTTTTCAAATTCGGATCCAAAAAAGAATTAGTTACACTAACTTTATTAGAAAGATCCAATCGCCTTGAAACTACAATTAATTACCAGGGAGAATTACCTGAGAAAACGAAATATGAATCACTCTTTCAAGCTCTCAATAACAATAACAATTATATACCTGATTTTACTTTAATCCCGGAAGGGGGTATGAGCCTGATATTCAGTAAAGGAATCATAAAATTACACAAAGGCGATCTAATAGTAAAAGCAGACGAAAAGAATCTATTATTCACGATCACTCTCAAATCCGGAAACTCCCACTTCAGTCCGGCCGATTTTAAAAATAATGTGCTGGAAACTGGCTCTCCACCTGTACCTGTTTCCAGTTATGATATTCCAGATAACTTTATTATCGGACCAGACTTTGAAGAAGAAGTGGTAGCTGATTCAGAAAATGAAACCAAAAGTTTCCATATGCTATTAGTGGAAGATAACAATGAGGTAAGAGGATTACTCAAAGAAATCTTTTCATTCAACTATAATGTTGTGGAGATGACAAATACAACAGACGCTTATCAGTACGCAATTGATGAAAAACCGGATATTATTGTGTGTGAGGTAATGTTGCCTGATATTGGTGGAATTGCGCTCTGTAAGAAATTGAAAAATAACATTCAGACTCTACATATCCCCGTTATATTGCTCACCTCGCAACCTTCGGAAAAGCAGCACATAGAATGTATCCGGTCAGGAGCAGATGACTATATTGTTAAGCCTTTTAATATTGATATATTAATTCTTCGATGTAATTACCTGGTGAAGCAAAGCAAAAAATTATCTGAATCTCAAAAGATACATAAGCCGGATGAAATTCTCCGGGAAGTACCCACTAACATCCGCGACCGGAATTTCCTGGCCCTGGCACAAAAGGTGGTGGAAGAAAACATGGCCAATCCAGATTTCGATACACTGGTGTGGAGTAAACAGTTAGGAATAGGGCGTACTCGTTTGTTTAGCCTCATAAAAAATATTACGGGTAAAACGCCTAATGATTATATATTACACATGAAACTCAACAAAAGCTTGGTACTTCTTGCAGAGCATACACTCACTATAGGAGAAATAGCTTATCAACTAGGCTTTTCAAGCCCGGCTTATTTTAGTAAGTGTTTTAAAAAGCAATTCGGATTAACTCCGGCCGATTACCGAAAAAAGCTTTGATGGTAGGAAACTAGTGAAGAGTAGCCAATATTTCTTTCATCGTCTTACCTGATACCGGATGAATCAGACAGGGTGCGATTTCGGCTAACGGTTCCATCACAAAAAGACGTTCCGTCATAAAAGGATGAGGTAGAACAAGGTCATTTTCTTTGTATATCAAATCGTCTACTATAAGTAAATCAATATCAATCAACCGATCTGTATATTGTTGATTTACTGACTTTCGGAAACGGCCCAACTCTTTTTCGATTTGTTGGGTTGCTATTAATATTTCATGGGGTGTTAATGACGTTTCAATTGCAATTGCAGCATTCAAAAAAGAGTTTTCTGACTCAAACCCCCAGGGGGCTGTATTATAAAGAGCGGATAAGGAAATAACTTTCCCTATCCGCTCTTCTATTTTCAGTACGGCATCCCGAAGATTCTTTTCTTTATCACCCAAATTTGAGCCCAGACTCAGATATACCTTCGACATGGCGCGATTATTCTATTTATCCAGAACTAGCATGGCATCCCCGTAGGTTCCAAAGCGATAATCTTCTTTTATGGCCACGTTATAAGCATCCATAATCAAATCATAACCACCAAATGCAGCAACCAGCATCAGTAAAGTAGAAAGCGGCATGTGGAAATTGGAAATTAAACTATCGGCAACCGTGAATTCATAAGGTGGGAAAATGAACTTATTCGTCCATCCTTCATAAGGTTTCAGGTGACCATCTGTACTTACCGTACTTTCAATTGCCCGCATTACAGTAGTACCTACAGCACATACGCTTTTACCCATATCTTTGGCATTGTTGACCATATTCACAGCTTCTTCAGAAACAACCATTTGTTCAGAGTCCATTTTATACTTGGTCAAATCTTCCACATCAATATCTCGGAAATTACCTAAACCAGCATGAAGAGTTATGTAAGCAAAATCAATTCCCTTTATCTCCAATCGCTTCAACAACTCACGACTAAAATGCAGACTGGCAGTAGGGGCGGTTACAGCACCTTCATTTTTGGCAAAGATAGACTGAAAACGTTCAGCATCATCTTCTTCAACTTCCCGGTTCACTATCATCTTAGGCAGCGGAGTTTCTCCTAATGCATATAACGCTTTTTTAAATTCTTCGTGCGGACCGTCATAAAGAAATCTCAGTGTACGTCCACGGGAAGTGGTATTGTCAATTACTTCGGCTACCATTGAATCATCTTCGCCAAAGTATAGTTTATTTCCGATTCTTATCTTACGGGCCGGATCAACCAATACATCCCATAAGCGGAGTTCTTCGTTTAACTCACGTAATAAAAATACTTCAATCCGCGCACCCGTTTTCTCTTTGTTTCCATACAAACGGGCGGGAAATACTTTTGTATCGTTAAAAACAAACAGATCTTTATCATCAAAATAATTCAGCACATCTTTAAAAACGCGATGTTCAATCTCGCCAGTTTTCTTATGTACCACCATCAAACGCGATTCGTCCCTGTACTTTGTGGGGTGCAAAGCTATTTTTTCCTCGGGCAACTTGAATTTGAATTGTGAAAGTTTCATCTTCTTACTCTTAATATATTAGTTTTTTAATGTATTTCTTCTATCTTTTGTTCATCAAGCCATGCGGGAAAGTTGTTTACTTCCATGCAATTGCTGAGTGTTATATCTCCTACGCGGGTACGAATTAACCCGGTTAGGTGTGCACCGCTATGCAATGTCAGACCAATATCCCGTGCCAACGCCCGGATATAAGTACCCTTACTGCATACCACTCTTATTTTAATCTCCGGTAAATTACATTCCAACAGTTCTATCTCATCAATAACTAGAAGTTTTGGTTTAAGTTCTACATTTTTCCCTTTTCGTGCCAGGTCATAGGCTCTTTTCCCTTCAATCTTACAAGCTGAAAAAGCAGGTGGAATTTGTTGAATTTCTCCTACAAATTTCTTTAAAGTCTCTTCCACTAGCTCACAGGTAATATGATCGGTCGGATAGGTAGTGTCTATTTCATGTTCAAGGTCAAACGATGGTGTAGTAGCTCCCAGCTGAAGAGTAGCTATATACTCTTTTGTTTGGTACTGGAATTCTTCAATACGTTTGGTTGCCTTTCCGGTACATATGATCATTACACCTGTCGCTAATGGATCAAGGGTGCCCGCATGGCCTACTTTTAGTTTTTTTACACCCACTTTTCTACACAAATGATAGCGGATATGGTTTACCAGTTTAAAGGATGTCCACTGTAACGGCTTATCAAAATAAAGAATCTCCCCTGCCTTAAAATCCATCCTCAGTTATTAAATCAATGAATAAACAATGGTTACAACCCCAGCGATGCAGCAATAAATAGCAAAGTAAACAAGCTTACCTTTCTTTACAATATTAATCATCCAACGACATGCTATACAACCGGAAACAAAAGCCGCCAAAAAACCGATAAGTAGTGAAACAGCCGGGATACCAGAAGCCGCCGGACTGAAATCTCCTTTTATCAGATCCAGAAAAGCTTCTCCTAAAATGGGTATTAACACCATTAAGAAGGAAAACTGAGCCAGACTTTCTTTTTTATTCCCCAACAACAAACCGGTTGCAATTGTAGAACCAGAACGGGATAATCCGGGAAGTACCGCACAGGCTTGGGCTATACCTATAATAAATGCGTCACGCATTGAAATTTTTTCTTTTTGCTTTGGTTTGAAATAATAAGAAAAAGCAAGTAATGCTGCCGTTACAAGCAACATACAACCTACTACTAATAATCCTTCACCAAAAATAGCAGCTACTTCGTCTTTAAAGAATACACCTACAATACCCACCGGAATCATAGAAACCAGAATGTTAGCCACATACCGTGTTTCGTCATTCCACTGGAATTTAAAGACTCCTTTCACCAGCCATTCTACTTCTTTCCAGAGAATGACAAGGGTACTTAATACTGTTGCAGCATGAACTGCAATAGCAAAGGTTAAGTTTTCTTCTTTTAAACCAAACAAAGCAGAACCAATGGCCAGATGTCCGCTGCTACTTACCGGAAGATATTCCGTAAAACCCTGGATCAAGCCCAAGATCAATGCCTCAAACCACTCCATTCTTATTTCTGGCTTTTAGGTTTACGCATAATAGCATAAATCATGGAAATAAAACCCAAAAAGCATATTACGGGAGCCACCTTGATTCTGCGCACACTGAAAATATCCGGTTCAAAAGCAGTTTCTGTAGTTGCAGGTCCTGTCATCAGTACAAAACCCAATATAACAACTGCCATACCGATAGCCAACAAAATAAAGTTGACCTTATCGAAAGCAAATTTCTGTCTGTCCTCCATTCTATTTATATTCGTTTTATTATTTAAACTGCGTAAAGCGCGTCATTTTTCATTCTCAAATATCTGTTTACTGAAAAATAAGCACATGTATAAGTGATAATAATGCCAAATGCCATTACGGCAACAATTACAAGCAGCATGATTTCGGGAGTTACTACCCTGATTAAATCAGGGAAATAGAGAATTAACCAATAGGCTGCCCCTACCAGTATCATATTTGCAAATAAAGCTGCTATAACTCCAATCCAGAAATTACGTACCAGGAAGGGCCGACGAATAAAGCCCCAGCTTGCTCCTACCAGTTTCATTGTATGAATAAGAAAACGTTTGGCATATACGGCTAATTTGATTGTATTATTAATCAATGCAAAAGAAATAAATGCCAGAATCCCTGCAAGTATAAGCAGGATAATACTGATATTACGAATATTATCATTGACTGCATTGATTAATTCTTTCTGGTAAAGTATTTCTCCGACATTCGATTCCCGTTTAATAACTCTTTCAACCACGGCAATACTATCAGGATTAGCATAATGGGAATTTAATTTTATTTCTATCGAAGCCTTAAAAGGATTGTACCCCAGGAATTCCTGAGGGTCTGTTCCCATTGCTTCTGTTTGTTCGCGTAAAGCCTGTTGCTTGGATATGTAAGTAGATTCTTTCACAAAAGGTTCCCGTTCCAGTTTTTTCTGAAGGATCATGATATCTGCCTCCTTCATATCATCGTTAATCAGAATAGAAAAAGTAAAGTTCTCCCTGACAAAAATAGAGAGGTTTCCAGCACCCAGAATGAAAAACACCACCAGCCCCAGCAATAATAATACTAGCATCGTACTGATAGTCGACGTAATAAACTGCATATCGAAATATGACGGCGTACTATGTGATTTCGGTTTTTTCATTTTGTTTTCTTTCTGAATATGTAAATCATAGAACTACTTTTCTCTTTTTTGGCTAACGCACTGAACCAGGCCATTGTGCCCGTATACAAACCTTTGATGAAAGAACAATGACTGCCTCTGTACTTTTCACTTAACATCGAAACATAAAATGCATCAAAAGGCATGGGATAACGTTCGGCCATAATAAAACCATGCCGGGCAGCCAGTTTATGAATAGTAGCAGGTGTAAAATGCCATAAATGTCGGGGTACATCGTAAGCTGCCCATTGAGCACCATACTTTTTGGCATCATACGATGCCCGATTAGGAACAGCTACTATCAGAATACCTTTTGAAGTCAGAATTCTGTAAAGATTATCCCAAAGTTTCTTCAGCTCTTCAATATGCTCCATTACATGCCACAAAGTAATCACATCAAAAGATTCTTCCGGATATGATTTCAATGCAGATTCCGGTTTTACCTCAAGTCCAAACTTATTGAGTGCATACGCCCGGGCATCGGCATTTTTTTCAACAGCTTCCACTTCCCAGTTTTTGCGCCGTTTCATTGCATTGGCAAAATAACCGGTACCTGTTCCAATATCCAACAACCGTCCGGATGAACGATGCGATTCCCGGATTACCAGACGAACTTTTCGCCTTAGCATGTGCTTACGTACCTGATGATAAACGGAGTTAATAATTCCTTTGTTCGTATCGGAATGTGAAATATAGTTGGAGCTTTGATAATATTTATCAATAGATGTTCCCGAAGGGAAACCTTGGGTAAATGTAAATCCACAATCTTCGCAGGCAAATAACTCAAACTGTTCATTAGATGCAGAAAAGTCGGTACAAGTAAGTGTATGCTTTATTCGACGACGGCGACAAAGAGGACAGGATTTGAAGAAGAGTTTATTCATCTGTTTTGATAAATCTGAATCGTTTCAAAATATAAGAGCACACTTTACCCAAATTTGGTGCAAAGTAACAAATAAAATGTGATGATAAAGTTTTTCTTTAAGGTCTTTTAATAATATAATATTGTAAAAGATAAATAAATATCCCTACATTTGTCCAGAACTTTTAAAGCAAAAACGATATGAGTAGTAGAAGACTGACGAAATCAAGTAATAAAGTAATAGCTGGTGTTTGCGGCGGACTTGCCGAATACCTAGGTCTTGATTATACCCTCACCCAATTGCTCTACGCATTACTCACCCTTTTCACTGCTTTCGCAGGAGTCATTATCTACATTATCTTATGGATTATCATGCCGGAAAATTAAAAGCGCTTTATACCTTCATTGTTACAGTATTTTTTTTAAATATCCTAACCAGAGACCTCTTTCGAGGTTAAATTTAGCGCTTTCTTCTTTCGGAGAATAGCGCTTTTTTTATGGCGGTTAAAGATACTTTTTATAATGCGGAAAGATGCCACCTATTATGAAAGTTATCACGCAGGAAATCATACCCGCACTAAATATATAGATATTAAGTTACATAATCTCTCCTTTACTCATCTCTCCTCAATATCTGCAAAATGATCATTATCTGGATCATTATTCCATTCATATTCTATATCTTCTGCTATTTTATAGGCAGTCTCAATGTCTAAAATGTCGCTGATAAACCCCAAAGTCATATCCATGCCTGCACTAATCCCTGAAGAAGTATAATATTTCCCGTCAGCTGTCCATCTTGCTTTCCTTCTCCATTTTACTTCCTTTCGGGTAGATACAACCCAATTAAATGCTCTTTTATTGGAGGTAGCAATTTTCCCATCCAGTAAGTTTGTCTTTGCTAATAATGCACTCCCAGTGCAAACTGTCAAGGTATATTTAGACTGATTAGATAAAAGAGTTATCCAATCAATCAGTTCTCTATTATTTATTTCTTTTCGAGTTCTTTTACCGCCAGGAATTAGTAATATATCAATTTCTTCATGGAAGTTATAAAGTTCTTTCGTCCATATATTAACTCCTTGTGTACTGGTTTTTATACCACCATCTAACGAATAATAATCGATTTCGAAATATTCAGGAAGTCGTCCCAGAATTTCAACTGGACCGAATGTATCTAAAGTTTCAAAATCATTAAATAATACAACTATTACTTTCATAATATAAAATCTTAATTCCGATTTTCCAGTTTATCAAGAAGCTATAACTAACTCTGAGTCGCTTTACGAGACAGAAAAGTAATTATAAAATCAATCTGTTCTTTTTATAATAATCATTCATTTCTTCCAAATATATAAAAATAATCTACACACATATATCTACTACCCATTTAAATTCTCCCTTTTTATCCTTCTCCATTTTCTAACCAAATCAAAAGATAGTATCAATACATTAACTCTCTGTTTGATACTGAAAACTATATACTTTTTATGAATGCGGATTGGTAGTCGAAATAGAATGACAGGGTATACTTATCCTACTTGTACGATAAGTATACTCAATTTTTATTGAAAAGCAAGAAAAATACATTTTCCAAACCGATGTAATAAAGGGACAATGCTACCGGAAGATGATGAAAAACCTAATTCAATTTGCCTCTAATACAACTGGGAATTAGATCAAATCCTACCGCAACTAAAACTTAATAGAACTTCTTCTTTGTGATGATCGATGTTTTACATGATCTACTCTCTTAAAAGAATTATCTCGAAAGTATCACTAGTCACATAGTTTCTCTATAAGAGCCTGTATATAAGCATATTAATCGAGCTACATTATTGCTTTTTTTTCAGCACACAAGTTACACTAGTCTCATACTTTAATATCACGTTTGTAGCCTGAAATGTAACGCCATATCTTGTAACCAGAGCTTAACAAAGACATAACAAAAGAAAGAATAACAAAAGTAACTATAACAGTTTTCCCTTCCGAATCCTATCTTATAGGAAAGGATTCAGAAAGGAAATATTAATAGGTTTTGAGCTTCGGGATACCTCAGTCTATCAATAAAACAGATTACCTTCTCTCGCAATAAACACCAAATTCCGCAATGGAAGGTGCTCCGTTTGATTTTAAAATTGTCATACGTACATTATCGCCCCATACCGTATCAAAACGATGAATCTTTATCCGGGTTGAACTTGTGCCGGTTCCTTGATACAATGGTTTCCATTCACCATTAACACGATATTCCAGGCGGTACTCCTGAATTCTTCGGTTATCCCTTAAGGTGATTACAATCATATTAAAAGGTTGTTCTTTTTGCAAAGATACAGCATAGAACCCCGATTCAGCTTCCGGGTTTGAATTCCAGCATGTACCAAAATTATCGTCGTTCGCGAAATCCATAATGGCATAGTCATCACTCCAATTACTTTCTGAAGGTTTGAATTTTGCCAAGTTAGAAGAAATTATTGGATCTTCAGGTTTGGCAATAGGTGCAACCGGACCTTCATGTTTCCATAACTTGCCGATGTCTTTTAGTGCTTTTAATGCATTAGCATCCATCAATCCATCTCTGTTGGGTGCTACGTTTAAAATGAAGTTACAAAAAGCTTGTCCCATCGGAATGATGTTGTCATTCACCATCTTCTCGGGAGACTTAACCGGAGTAGTCGGGAAGCTTTCTTTCCAGAACCAATTCGCCTGTAAAGGCAAACATGAAAGTGCCGGCAAACGATTGGATTCTTTCGAGATATGCTGGCCTGCTCCCTGCTCATACGATTTAATATCGGTATAGAACAAAGCTTCGGCTGGGTATTTGGCTGCATTCAAGTCCATTACCAGACAGTTAGGCTGAATGGATTTGATCAACAAGTAAATTTCTTCGAATGGAATCTCATCGTAAGAGATACGGGACCATGGAGCATCCCATCCGTCGATAATCAAGGCGCTTATTTCACCGTAATTTGTCAATAGCTCCCGCAATTGTTCTTTCACCATCTCGACATGTTCCGGTGTTATACAGTTAGGACGTAAACGGGCATGTGTATCAAGAATGGAATAATAAAGCATTATCCCTAATCCCTCAGCACGGAAAGCATCCACATATTCTTTAACTACATCACGCTTAAAAGGACTGCTCATTACACTGTAATCCGTTGTTTTGGTATCCCAGATACAAAAACCGCTATGATGTTTTGTTGTTAGACAACCGTATGTCATGTTTGCCGATTTAGCTGCTTTTGCCCATTGTCTGCAATCCATTTTTACGGGATTAAATCTCTCCGGAGAAGCATCCGGATCGGGCCAGTCCGCATTAAAGAAAGTCGGCATATTGAAATGAATAAACATTCCAAAACGCAAATCAACAAATTCCTGCTGCAACTGCTGCAACGACTTAGTTTGAGCAATCGTTAATTGTATTGTAATACAACATAAAATAAATAAAGACAATTTTCTCATAGATAGTTTGTTATTAATTTAATTAAATATTTATGATTTCTGGCACTTCATCCACATTCCGGATGTTGGACTTAATAAATAAATATAGCCTTGATACATTGCTACATACAGGCCTTCTTCCTCAAACCAGAATTTCAATAAGTTTGTAAATTTAGCATTCACCGCTTCAATCTCCGCATCATTAAATCCTCCCCAGCCAACAATTCCGGAAGAAGATATTTTGGTAAAAACTATCCTATCCCTTTCATCGTTTTTCATAATGCTTTCACTCGGATTACTTCCGGGAAAAGCAAGCGTTGAAAAACCATTTGAATTTTGAACCCAGAAAACGAGCGGACGAGATCTTTTCATGTTATCATCTCCATAACTGGCAAATACTTCAATGGATGCGGAACTGATATTCCCTGTGGAACATTCAATCAAGCTTGATGTTTCATCCCAGATTTCCTGGCAAGCAGCTCCTTTAGTTCCGTGAACAGACTCTTTGGCACAGGCCCATTTTGTGTCTATATTATCAAAGGTTGTTACAGCCTCATCATTCGAAGTTACAGTCAGGTTTCCGGAATTTACACCACTGACAATTGCTGTTCCATTATTTATTTCGATACTGCTCATAGAGCATCTATCCCCGGTTGTCATGGTTTTAAACTCTGGTATAGGAGTTTCTAAAATAAACTTGTTACCTTCTTTCTTCAAATTGGAGGTATAAACCTTTGTATGTCCGTATGCATCATTGTCATTTTCCTTTTCAATCGTTATAACCCTGATTCCTACTTCCAGATTCATATAGTCAACATACGTGGTATAATATGCTACAAATTGATCATTACCATAGCTAATTACTCCCGGAGTTAAGGATGCATACTCACGAATTTTTTCCAGGAAATCTACTTTTTGTGAGGCGTTTGCCTCCATTACCGCTTTGGTAGTAGGCAATAGTATAAATTCCGAGCCGGTGTTTTCACCTTTGCAAACAATTCTTGTTTCTGAAGCTTCCGAAATAATGAAAGTGGTTTCTGAAAGCCCGCTGCCCAGAAAAGCAAAATGCCCTCCACCCTCAATCGTCAGTTCTGTTTGTCGACCACTGGTTGCAAAAGAAATAGCCGATGTTGTCGGATCTTTCATTTGCTCAGAATCCATAATTACTGTTCCATCTTCATTGAACTGGAAATAAAAATTATAATCAGCATAGGATGTCGTCCAACATCCATCCGGAGCATATAACACAGCTTTTACAGTAGAAGGTTTCAAACGATCTCCATCCCCATATCCTATATTACTTAGATCCAGTGAGTCACAGCTAAATAAAGCTGTACATAGCACTACTGCTGCGGAAAATAGTTTTTTCATAATAACTTATTTTAAAATTAACATTGGGTTTGTTATCTCAATTACGATATTGATACTTCATCGTTTTTCCTGGTAAGGAAAGTGAAGGCGGAACTGCATCGGCAGATACCCCACGTTTATAATTTGGTTTGGCGCTCATTACAAAACGCAACTTAACACCGTCGCGGATGTCCTCGTATCTTAGATAAGATTTATCATATTTCTTTCCATTTACATACAATTCTTTTACATAGATATTTTTCGACGACCAATTATCTGCGGCCATTTCAATGAATTTCCCATTGCTCATCCTGACGGTTATGGCTTCCACACAGGGTGAACCAATATTGTAAATGTTGCTGGATGGAGCAATTGGATAAAATCCCATACAATTGAACATATACCAGGCCGACATCTGGCCGCAATCGTCATTACCGCTAAGCGCATCCGGTGTATTGCCATAGAAACGATCTGCAATTGTCCGAATCCATTTCTGACATTTCCACGGTTCTTTCAGGTAGTTATAAAGATATGCTATATGATGGCAAGGTTCATTGCCATGCCAGTAAGCTCCGATACGTCCCTGAATATCATGTGCACCAGGGATATCATCGGGTAACTCTACTGTAAATAGTTCATCCAGATGCTTACGGAACCACTCTTCGCCTGCCTCATTGATATATCCTTGTACATCCTGAGGAACAGACCAGGTATATTGCATCGTAAATCCTTCTGTTATATCTCCCCAACCATGAATGGAACCAGGTCCCTGATATGCCACCGGTGTAAATGGTGTTCTCCAGTTTCCCTGACTATCCCTTCCCCGCATATATTTTGTTTCGGGATCAATCAATGTCTGGTAAGAAAGCGCGCGATTCTGAAAATAACGGTAATCATCTTCTTTACCCAACACTTTAGCAACCTGCGCAATACAATAATCATCATAGGCATATTCCAATGTTTTGGATACCGATTCAGCTTCCTTATCAAAAGGTACATATCCCATTGAACGATACTCCGGTAAGCAGTCATAGTTCGGGTTCATGGCCGTAGTCTTCATCGCATGGTATGCCCGTTCATAATTAAAGCCTTTTACACCCTTTACTATCATATCTGCCAGCACAGATACCGCGTGGTAACCAATCATACACCAGGTTTCGCTACCGTAGAAAGACCAGATAGGAAGCATTTTCTCTACACTCTTGTCATAATGGGCCAACATAGAATTCGCTATATCTGCATTAATATCTTGATGAACCAGGTTGAACCAGGGATGCAGTGCCCGGTAGGTATCCCATAAAGAGAAAACCGTGTAATTAGTAAAACCTTCAGCTTTTTCGATATTCTTATCTAATCCCCGAAACCTTCCGTCCCAATCCTGAAAGATGAATGGATGTAAGGCCGCATGATAAGCGGAGGTATAGAATGTTTCTTTTGTTTTCTGGTCGGCTGTCAGTGAATATTTTTCCAATTCTTTCTGCCAGAGGGCTTCCCCATGACTCTTCAGATCGTCAAAAGACAGACCTTCCAGTTCTTTCATATTCATCTTTGCACCGTCGGTACTGACTCCGGAAATGGCTGTTTTTACTATCACTTCTTCCCCTTCTTCCATGTTAAAATAGATACAGGCCATTAAATTCTTTCCCCAGGCTTCATAGCTACTTCTGTATCGGGATGTATTATAAATTACCGGCTTTTTATCTTGCATAAAACGCAGTCCGGTTAGCTTTTTCGAAAAAGTTGCGGTAAAATACACATGTCGCTCAGGTCCCCATCCCTTTACCAGTTTATATCCGGTGATAGTCGAATCATTTTCCATTCTTAGATTGGCCCATTCACAAGATTGCCATAAAGTATGATCCATATCGATGAGAATAAATGCTTTCTCCGCTTTTGGATAAGTAAACCGGAACATGCCACTCCGTATCCCGGAAGTCATCTCCGCTTTTACATCATAGTCAGCCAACTCTACTGCATAATAATTGGGAGAAGCCCATTCTTTTTTGTGCGAGTAACGTGAGCGATAGCCCCGATCCGGTTCCTCGTGTGTACCGGGCTCCAGATGGATTTCCCCAGTACCCGGCATGAAAAGGAAATCTCCCAAATCAGGAATACCCGTACCGCTTAAATGCGTTAGGCTGAACCCAAGCAAAGTAGTATGTGCATATTTATATCCTGCTGCAGCATCATAATACTTACGATCGGTATCCGGGCTTATCTGTATTCCTCCAAAAGGGATCTGTGCCCCTGGGTATACATTTCCATAGCCGTCTGTACCTACAAATGGATTTACGTAATCGGTGCGTTTTTCGGTTTGTGCCGTGCCCGACAAAACTGCCAGACACGACAAACCCAAAAACAACTTTTTACCTGCTATTATCTTCATGGCTCACTTATGCTTGTATATCGCCTACGGCTATCTGATATTCACGCCATAGGTCATCTATATTATATTCTTTTCCCAATATATGTTTTATGGCACCATCAAATGACCAAGGAATGATTTCCAGCGCACTCTTGTTGAACTTACGCAGAAACTCCGGGTCTTTATTATCACGCAACCACACTAAAAAATAGCCGGTTGTTCGATAACCGTCCATATAATTTCCACCTGTCGGGCGGCCATTGGAATCGAAACCTCCGTTGGCTACCCGTACGGCATCGGCCATGCCTTCAATAAATGCCCAGAACACCCGGTTTGTTCCATAGGTTCCGATACCCTGGGGTTCAAGTTGGTAAGCATGCGTCAACTCGTGTAATAATATACCCCGGGTTTCAAAAAGTATTTTGGCAGTATCATTATCTGCAAATGCAGATTCGATATAGCGCGTACTATAGAAAATATCAATGTTTCCATGGCTTCCTCCTTTGGCAGAAATACCCTCAATATCCTGTAATGTATAATGAATCTGATGAACAGGGACGATGCTGTCTTTCGGTGAATTATAGAGCGTAGACAGTACTGTCCTGGCTTGTTCTTTGATGTAGGAATCTGCGTCCGGGATAATCTGGTGATAAATTTCCGATCCCTTCGTTTCAGGTGCTTTATCTTCAAACAGAATAGTTCCTACCTCGTACTTATCCCAAACCGAGGTAACAGCCTCATTCCGTCCATTTTTATTCTCTGTGCATGCGCCTGCACCCATCAGCAAACACGTAGCATATAGCACATATTTCTTTTTCATATCTTTTGTTTTACTAGTTAGTCAATTCCGTTTGTCAAAGAATACGGTTTATTCTCTTTGGCTAATCCTCTTCGCTTATTGGGTGACGAACTCATTTTAAATTCGAGCACACCTCCCTTTAAAATATCTTCGTGTGTTATATACATTTTAGAATAGATGATTCCGTTTAATTTCAGAGACTGAACATAGCGTTTTTTATCACTAACTCCCGGAGCCTTAATTTCCAGAATATTCCCATTGGGAAGTTTCAACTTTATAGAAGGCAGATAGGGAGCACCTAATACATATTGATCCGTTCCGGGACAAACCGGATAGAACCCCATGACTGAAAACAGATACCAGGCAGACATCTGACCACAATCATCGTTCCCCCCAAGTCCGTTGATCTCATTCCTGTACATTTTATTCAAAATTTCTCGTAACCAGTACTGTGTTTTCCAAGGTTGAGAAGTCCATGCATACAGATAAGGCACATGATGGCTTGGCTCGTTACCGTGAACATATCCGCCTACTAAACACTCTTCCGTAATATCCTCGTTATGATCATAATATTTCCCGGGCAAGTGCATTGAAAATAGCTCATCCAGTTTTTCAACGAATTTCTGTTCGCCACCCATCAAGTCTATCATACCAAACACATCGTGTGGGACATGGAAAGAGAAGTTCCATGAATTCCCTTCGATAAAGCCTTCACCGTATGTCTGCAACACATCAAACTCTTTCTTAAATGAACCATCACTGTAGCGGGGACGGGCAAACCCGATCGTCGTATCATAAATGTTCCGATAATTCAATGCTCGTTTCCGGTAAGTTTTTGCAATAGCTTTCTTCCCCGCTTTAAATGCTGTCTGATAGATCGTCCAGTCATCGTATGCATACTCCAAAGTAGAGGAAGCTGCCGTACCGCTTTTGTCCAGTGGAATGTATCCTAATTTTATATAGTCGGCTACTCCTTCATAATAGTGTACGGTAGAAGTTGTAATCATTGCATCCAAAGCATCCGGTATATCCTGAAAAACCCCTTTAGCAATGGCGTCCGCCAAAACAGATGTAGCATGATAGCCGCTCATACACCAGTTTTCATTTCCCATGTGGCTCCATACCGGCAACATGCCATGCACACTTTGTTGTTGGTGTTTAATCATCGACTTCACCATATGTGCATTGCGTTCCGGCTTGATAAGGTTAAGGAACGGATGTTGCGCGCGGTAAGTATCCCAGAGTGAGAAGATGGTATAATTGGTAAAATCTTCTGCCTGATGAATGTTATGATCCAATCCCCGGTAAGCACCATCCACATCCATATATACAGACGGATTAATCATGGTATGATACAAGGAGGTATAAAACATAGCTTTCTGATCGGGCGTACCTTCTATTTCAAAATGATCCAGTTCCTTGTTCCAGGCTTTGGCCGCGGCTTTTGCTAACTGATCGAAACTTTTACCTGTCGCTTCTGCTTGTAGATTCTTAATTGCCCCGTCAGTGCTAACGGCCGATAGCGCAACTTTCACCACTAATTCAGATTGTTGTTTTGTGTCAAAATTAAAGTAAGCCACAATCTTACGACCAGTTATTTCCGGGAAATTATCGTTCACCTTAAACCGCCGCCAGAAACCATTATATAATATCTTCCCTTTCTCTTCATAACCATAACTCCGGATAGGCTGTGACAAGGAAATCGCAAAATAGGTATAGTTTGTACGCGCCCACCCATTTGTAATCCGATAGCCCGTCAACAGCGTATCATTTTCCACCCGCAGGTTCGCCCACAGCACTTTGCCGTCATAATTGTAAATACCATGTATTAAGTCCAGAATCAGATGCCCTTCTCGCCCTTTCGGAAAAGTATACTTATGTATCCCCACTCGCTCTGTAGCTGTCATCTGTGCCCTGATACCGTAATCATCCAGCATAACTTCGTAATAACCGGGAGTAGCGTTCTCAGTAGCATGATCAAAACGCGAACGATATCCTTCTTCAGGATAATCTGCCCGTCCGGGATTCAGTTTTAGTTCACCTGTTGCAGGCATAAGGAGAATATCTCCCAGGTCGGAATGACCTGTACCGCTCAGGTGAGTATGACTGAAACCGACAATGGTTTTGTCGCGATATTGATAACCGGCGCAATACTCATACGCATTCTTCTGATACTGTCCGCCTATGTTATGGGGAATAGTATCAGTATCCGGACTTAGTTGTACGGATCCAAAAGGCATGCAAGCCCCGGGAAAGGTATGGCCCATCCCATTTGTGCCGATTATCGGATTAACGAAATCGATCGGTTGTTGTGCCATACCTGGAAGGAATAAAATGACCCAGGTCCAAAATGTCAGGTATTTCTTATTCATTATCTTTAATAAAAGCGTTTACTTCCACCACATATTCTTCCCACAACTCTTTCATCGTTTTTCCCGGATAACTCTGTGACAAGATCAGCCTGGTGGCATTTTCAAGACTCCATGCATTGGTCAGTTCATCCATTAAGACAGTCCAGGGTAATAAGCGTACAAAGTCGCCGTTATAAACTCTCAACCAACTCATAAAAGCCCCGGATGTGTTGTAATCAATTTGCCAGACATATTTTTTATCATCCTGAGGATCTTCGTAAGGTTTACTGATCGCACTTTTATATTCTGCAATCTGCGTATTCATATTATAACCCTTATTGGCGATTTTTACTGCATCCGGCCATCCTTCCTGATATCCCTGCCGATCACAACCATGTTGATCACCATTACTATCAGTCTTCGTATATTTACTACCGGCAGGCATCCACTCTACACAATGTCCCATCTCATGCATCATGACATGTTGCATATCCGGTAATTTCCATAAATCGGAATTCGGATTTCCTACACTGGCCTCATAATTGATTCTTCTACCTGTATTATGATCGGGATAATCCATAGCATTAGCAACTCCAACTCCATCACCAAGATGAATGTCCAGATTCATATAAGGGTCGAAAGCCAAATTATAGGGATCGAATGACATAGCCGATACGTCCATATAATACCACTCTTTAAATCGTTCTTTCGCCGTTGTTTCATTTCCGCCACCCACTAAATCAGCAATAGCAGATGCTGGTTTCGATGAAGAAGAGGAAAAACTGACAATGACCGGAGTAGATACATTCTGCATAAAGTAGGTCATTGCAGAATAGTCTTTATCCATTTGTACACTCTGGTCATTGATGTTTACCCAATCACTCATTTGTTGCTCTCCGTTCGTGTCTTCATAAATCGAACGGTAACGTACCTCATCCAATCCGGCTTGTTGGGTGACTACCACACTCCGGTATTTGCTTAGCCATAGCGAACTAATCTCATTATTATAATCACGTTTCTTCACTTCCAGATGTCCGAATACGTCTATATTCGGTATCATAACACGTTGTGTTTTAACTCCTGAAAGGAGTGAGTAAAATTCAAATTCAGCTCCAATATATTCATCTTTAGCTTCCCAAGACGTGTTGTCTTTATCCCACATAATATAAAGCTCATTGAGATTTTTATCATACTTCAACTCCTTGACAGGTGCAGCAATATAATCTGAGTTCGTATCCCCGTTGCCATTCCCTGTGATATTGGGATCAGGCCCCAGAGGGTCTTCTTCACGACCGATACATGTGATTAATGCCAATGAGGCGAATAATATTCCGAATATTTCTCTTAAATGTTTCATCTAATTTATTGTTATGTTATTATTAATCACTTCCGATATAACTTTACTTCTCACGAGAGAAAGAGTAGGGAGCATCTGACTTGTTCACCCCTCTACCTTTTGCCGGTTGATGATCCATGTCGAAAGTAAGTCGTCCGCCTTTCAACAGATCAAAATGATTCAGGTAATTCTTCGTATAATTCTTACCGTTAAAGTTCATGGAACGGATATATCTGTTCTCGTCGCTGTTTCTCGGAGCAGATATTTCAATTCTCTTACCATTTTCCAATGCAACGGTTATTTTCCTGAAGTAAGGAGCACCCATTACATATTCATTACTTCCGGGACATACCGGATAGAATCCCAATGCGGTAAACACATACCAGGCCGAAGTTTGTCCGTTGTCTTCATCACCGCAATACCCATCAGGTGTAGGCGAATACAGACGGGTCATCACTTCGCGTAGCCAATATTGTGCTTTCCAGGGTTCTCCCGCATAGTTGTATAAATAGATCATGTGTTGAATAGGCTGGTTGCCATGAGCATAATTGCCCATATTCATGATTTCCATTTCCCGAATTTCATGAATTACGCCCCCATAATAACTATCATCAAACACAGGTGGCAGGTTAAAAACTGAATCCAACATATTCACAAACATCTTTTCGCCACCCATCAGATCAATCAGCCCCTGTACATCATGAAATACCGACCATGTATAATGCCAACTGTTTCCTTCCGTAAATGCGTCCCCCCATCTGAAAGGATTGAACGGTGCCTGGAAGGTACCGTCGGCATTCTTGCCACGCATTAATTTTGTTTCCGGGTCAAAAAGGTTGCGATAGTTTTGACTTCTCTTTTTGTATACTTCGAGTTCTTCTGCCGGACGTCCCAATTTCTTACCCATTTGCCAGATGCACCAATCAGCATAGGCATATTCCAATGTACGGGCAGCATTCTCATTAATATTCACATCATAAGGTACATAACCCAGTTGATTATAATATTCATATCCCCGACGTCCGGTACTGGAAACGCGTGGATGCACACTATTTGCACCGACTAACAACCCTTCATACATTTTTATAGCATCCGATCGCGTTACATTTTTCAGGAATGCATCTGCTACTACAGAGGCAGAATTATTGCCTACCATACATCCCCGATGACCGGGACTTGCCCATTCGGGGAAGAAACCGCTCTCAAGATATGTATTCAGTAAACCCTCCTGCATTTTTTCTCCCATGGAAGGATAAAGTAGGTTCACCAAGGGAAAAAGGCACCGGAATGTATCCCAGAAACCAGTATCAGTAAACATATATCCCGGACGGATCTCACCATTGTATGGACTATAATGAACCGTTTCTCCTTTTTCATTTATCTCATAAAACATACGTGGGAAAAGTACCGAACGATACAAACAAGAGTAAAAGGTCCTCATCCGTTCCGTATCATTATCCTCCACTTTTATACACCCCAATACTTCGTTCCAGACCTTACGCCCCGCTTCTTTGGTTTGTTCAAATGATTTATGACCGATTTCCTGTAGGTTCAACTCTGCTTGTTCCAGGCTGATAAATGAAGAGGCAACCCGGGCGTGTACTTGCTCTCCCTTTTGAGTAGAAAAACCAATAGCCGCACCTACGTGGTTTGATTGCAGTTCCAGATGTTTTTCCACTATATGATAATCAGACCATACCTTATTGAAAGTAAACGCTTTATCAAATTCGATAATAAAATAGTTTTTAAAGTTTTGGGGGAACACCGCCACTGTTCCGGGTTGTATAACCTACAATTCGGTTCTGTTCCGGAATAATCCGGATATACGAACCACGATCGAAAGCGTCAATGATAACATACGCATCTTTGCTTTCGGGAAACGTAAAACGAAAGTAGGCACAGCGTTCAGTTGGTGTAATTTCTGTCGTTAGATTATATTCCGACAAATAAACGCTATAATAATAAGGTGTTGCCTTTTCTGCTTTATGTGAAAACCACGAAGCACGGTTATCCTGGTTAATCTTTAACTGACCAGTTATCGGCATAAGGGAAAATTGACCATAATCATTTATCCACGGACTGGGTTGGTGCGTTTGCTTGAAACCTCTGATTTTATCAGAAGCATACGTATACGCCCAACCGTCTCCCATTTTCCCGGTCTGTGGCATCCAAAAATTCATCCCCCAGGGCAAAGCGATGGCCGGATATGTATTACCGTTTGACAATGAGATTTTAGAGTCGGTTCCCATCAACGGGTTTACATAATCCACCGGTTCCTTCAAAGAATTCGCAAAGGAGAATCCCCAATGAATGACTAAAAACGAGAATAGTAATAATCTGACTTGATTCATGGCATTAAAGTAAGGGTTAAATAGTCCAGAGAACTTTCCTGAGAGCATCCTCCGGACTTTGTTGTTTTTAGAGTTTAAGGAGAATTAGCTGTTTATTCACTTTTCCATCCAAAATTCTGTACCAATGTTGGTATGCGACGAATATCTTCATCCGGAATTGGTAGGAAATAATATTTCTTATCAAACACGCGGGTTTCACACACTATTTTTTCAAAAAATTCAGGATAGTTCTTCTGCATATTCATGCCATATATCTGACCGCCTTCACCACCTTTGTGATATTCCGGATAAACCCAGCTGTCCGGATCATTTGTTCCATCAGCTACTTTCCAACGACGCACGTCGAAGTAATGATTCCATTCAAAGACCAATTCAACCAGGCGTTCACGCCGAATCCGGTTCAATAAATCGGCTTGTGTTTTCGGACAAACTATTTTTCCCGATTCAGCCGTAAAGCTATATTCCGGGATACCTGCACGGTTACGGATCTCGTTCAGGTATTTCAAGGCAGTGTCCAGATCCCCATTACCGTTGTACATACAGAGGGCTTCAGCATATCCTAAGTACATATCAGCCATACGGATCAGCGGAGAAAAATGATTGGATCCATTGTTACCAGTAGCAAGTGCACCTTTGCGAACCAAGTAACCTGTTGTCGGACAGTCACCACTTGATTTCGACATACCGCAATTTCCGCCGTTAGTAAAATCGGTAGGCAATTTGCCATCTCCCTGCTGACCTTCGTTTATCCAGGTCGATCCACTATAAGTTATATTGGCATAAAAACGGGGTTCCCGATCTTTCCATTGTTTTAATACTTTGGCTACGTCTCCGTTAAAAAGTTGGCGGTCAGGATTATGTGGATCGTAATAAATTCCGCTGGCAAAATTATTTGCACTTGGTACGCCGTCGAAATTATCATAACTAGCATCGTCGGCAATCCGTAGTCCATTGTTTGTAAAGAACAAGTCTACCGTTTCCTGTGTCGTATAGAAACCGCCACCCCCACTAATGTTTCCGTCTGTCGGTGTCGGACTGAATTTAGGAGCTACCCAATAACGATAATCCCAGAAACTTGTCATTTTCACAAAAACTAGCTCAGTAATAGCGGGTGCTAAGTCAGTTGTATAAAATTCTGTAACAGCACGATAGGAGGCATACGGATCAAGTGTTCCGTCACTTCTATATACTTTTGCCAATTTCATAGAACGTTGATCAGCATAAGCGATAAACTGTTGATAGGCTTCCTTGGCAATTCTCCATTTATCATTGTCTACAGTTTGGGGGAATAATTGAGTTCCATCTTCGTTCTGGATTGAAGTATAATCTGTATTTCCGTTAAATAGCGGACTAGCCCAGTATAAATATAATTTGGCTTTCAACGCTTTACACGCAGCAATATTTATACGTCCCATATTAGATAAGGTAGTCTGATTGTCTAAAATACCATCTCCTTCATCAATCACTTTTTGCAATTCTGAAGCGATGTATTCCACGCACTGATCTACTGTATTTCTTTCCTTGATCATTTCTGAAAGGGGGGCATCTGTAGCAATGGGATCTTCTCCGATAATAGGAATAGGACCATAAATACGGAATAGTTCGAAATAAAAGAGTGCCCTTAGAGCGCGAGCTTCCAATTTCCATTTGGCACGCTGATTAGGTGTTGCTTCCTGACATCTGTCGACATTCTGCAGGAATGTACTGACTTTCGCTATACCTTTATAAAAATCTACGAACCAATATTTAACGAAATCAGTTCCTGCGTTTGCTGTTCCTAAGTTCCACTGTCTCTGGGGTTTTTCCCAGATAATACCGGCCTCTAAAGATGAAGCGGTAAAAATCCCTCCACTATTTTCGGGATTACCTTCCCGTGTTAAATCTCTGACGTAACTGTAGATATTGTTGAGATATTGCTCCGTAGTTACGCGAGAGGAGAATGTACTCTCCAGATCTTCCTGTATCCCGGGAACCGGTTCAAAAAAATCGCTGCAAGCAGTCAGTCCGATACACATGGAAATCGCTAATACGTATTTCTTTATTTTATTTTTCATATCGTTATTCATCATTAATTAGAAACTAAACTTAACACCTATTGAGTAATTGGATACATTGGGATAATTCACACCGTTGTTGGTATTCAATTCCGGATCCCAAAGTTTAAATTTCGAGAAAGTCAACAAGTTGGTTCCCATCAAATAAAGACTTGCGCTTTTAACAAAATACTTCTCTAATAATCTTTTCGGAACATTATAAGAGATATTTACCTGCTTCAAACGAATAAAGCTAACGTCTTTCTGCCACCATGTACTCTGCTGGTAGTTGTTGGTATTGTGACTGCCCACATACAAACGTGGATAAAATACATTCTGATTAGTAGGGGTGTCTTCGCTCCAACGGTTAGTAATGTTGGAGAAGGCATTGTCACGACCTTCCGTATCACTGAATGGATTTATAGAACTACCACTCAGACAGCGGTCAGCCTGTGCAGTACCCTGGAACAATGCACTGACTGCAAAATCCCCTATTTGTAAATCGGCACCGAATCCATAGTAAATGCGGGGAACATCTCCTCGTCCTATAACAGTCTTATCATAATTATCTATCACACCATCACCGTTTAAGTCGCGATATTTAATATCACCGATATTTAATGTACCGAACTGAGTTGCATGGTCTTCAATCTCTTCCTGACTGGTAAAAAGGCCATCAGCTATAAATCCCCAGCGTGCATTGACATTGGTACCACGCGTTTCTAACCAGGGATAATCAACAGGGGGCTGATCGTTTTCAATGATTTTATCTTCGTTAAATGTAAAGTTACCCCGTACAGTCAGAAATGTTCTCTTCCCCAGTTTTTGAGTATAATCCATCGATACCTCAAAACCTTTGTTTTCAACAATCCCCAAATTTGCGTAAGGGAATTCTATCCAACCCGCATAGTTAGGAATAGTGCTACGTTACAGGAAGATATTATCACGACGTTCTTTGAAGATATCAACTACTAACGAAAGATTATCGTCCAGAAATTTAATATCAATTCCAAGGTCTTGCTTCCTGGATTTTGACCAGCTGATATCTACTCCATATTGAGATTCTCCATAACCCGGCGCACTTACATAGCCGGAGCCGAAATAAGTTCCATCCATACTGGTGAACCGCCCTTTATACATGAAACGACGCCCTGCAGCAGTGTCGCTACCTACCCAACCATCTGTATAACGGAACTTTAGGAAAGAAATGTATTTCTTCAGGGGAGTCCAGAATGCTTCATTCGATACCGCCCATCCCACACCGAAAGCCGGAAACGTACCATATCGTTTATTGGGTGTAAAATTCTCAGAACCATTGATACCTAAATTGAATTCAGCAAAGTAGCGGTCGTTCCAGGAATAAGTACCCCTAAAAGCAAAACCCCGTTGATTGTAAGGTAATGATCCGATCAATGCGTCAATATTTACATCACTGATCTTATTATCTGCATCCGTATTCCGGTATTCTTTTTGATTATAAAGAAACAACCCGCCGACACGATGCAAACCGAAGGTACGATCGTAATTTAAAGAAGCTTCTACATAAATGCTTCTATTGTTGGCTGTTTCAGCATTATAGCTCAGTCTTTTGTCGGAAGATCGCAACATACTGTATTTATAGTTTCCGTCATCATCGAATAATGATTCTTCAAGGTATAACCCATCTTGTCCTCTCTGAGCATCCAATTGGTAAAGAGGCTCAGTGCGGTTATATTTCAATACGCGCGAATTATACACGTCGAACGCAACCATTGCCGTCGCTGAAAGACCTTTGCTCCATTTCCAGAAATCAAGGTCCTGTGTAACACGTAGATTGGAGTTAATCGTATTACCGAATTCCATTTTGTAACCTCCACGGGCCAGCATACCGTATGGACTGAATAATTGATCTTTATTGATAGCCGGAATGGAACCGTCGGGTAATACCAAGGGATAAATGACCGGATTGATAGCCATAGAAGCAGCATACAATTCGTTGGTAGATGATTGTGGATAATGTCCCTGAGACAGATAACCGGCAACACCTAAGTCGACAGCTGTTTTAGAAGTTGGCTTCAGGTTCAGGTTAGTTGTAAAATTATACCGGTCATATTGCATCTTCGTATTATAGTTTTCCATCTTGAAATTACGTGTCATACCGGTTTCACCGTAATAGCTCAAAGAAACGTAATAGTTCGCATTCGGTGCTCCACCACGTACACTTATGTTACCGCGACGGTTTTGTCCCCAATCATTAAATAGTTCATCTGCCCAATCAACCGCCGGATACAGGTATTTATTAATAAGCCGGATATTTTCGTTCGGCAATAATCCGTTTGCTTTTTTGGTGGCTTCAATATAGGCATCGGTATATCGGATATTGCCGTCAGTATTCCGTTGAGCTTCGTTGCGTGCATCCATATAGGTATAGGCATCTGCCATATCGACTGATTTTGTTAAGCGGGTAAAACTCTGGTAAAAGTCGACGCTAAATTGTGGTTTACCGATTCTACCGGGTTTTGTTTTGACGATAACAACACCGTTTGCACCCCGTACTCCATAAACAGCGGTAGCCGACGCATCTTTCAGCACGGTAAATGATTCAATATCTTCCGGATCAATGTTGTTGAAGCTACGCTCCACACCATCTACCAATACTAATGGCTTGGAACTCTGTCCGAGGAGGGTAGAGATTCCCCGAATCCAGATGTCTGCTCCGTCGTGTCCCGGTTCGCCGCTACGTTGCACAGCAACCACCCCGGCAATACGTCCTGAAATGGCTGAAGATAAATTAGCTGTCGGCATTTTAATCTGTTCCAGTTCCATGGTTGATTGTGCCCCAACGACAGAGACTTTACGCTGGCTTCCATAGCCGACAACCACCACTTCATCCAGCGCGGAAACATCTTCCATCAGGATAACATCGACGACACGTTGCCTGCCTACTTTTACTTCCTGTGGTGTATAACCTATATAAGAAACAACCAAAACCGGATTTTCTGTGGAAAGGTTCAAATTATACTGGCCATTTAAATCGGTAATTGTACCATTGGTTGTACCTTTTTCCAGTACGCTTACACCAATCATTAGTTCACCTTTCTCGTCCGAAACACGCCCTGTTACCGAACTACTTTGCGCATAGGTTACGGGGGCCAGTATAAGCAGCAATGTCAGCAACCCTAACGAAATGGCGAGATGTTTTTCCATTTTAAACAAATTCATGTTACTTGTTTTTAGATTAATAATAAGGTTATCAAAATTCTAGTGATTATTGCAAATTAAAAGAAAAGGGTATGGTATTTAATCCTCCTTCCTGCCAAAATTCCAAAGGCAAAAAAATGTCCGATCAAAGCACAGCAAAGTCAATTAGAGTACATTCTAATTAATTGGTAATCAGGCAACAATAAAACATACATGTACAAATAGCGCACATATAAAAATCTGAGAAGCGTGAAATTCATGCAGGAATTATGCCCGACAATCTGTTAGTAAGCAGTTGAGTACTTGTTCAGGCAATCCAAAAGAATAAATTTACAGGTTTTGCTTTCATATTTTTTTCTTATAATTACTTTATATGCCTTTTCCGATAATCTTTCGGAGTCATTCCATATTTGCGGGTGAATTCTTTATAAAAATAAGAACGACTGGAAATACCCACATCAGAAATAACGTCCTGGATAGATAGCTCTTCGTTCAGAAGTAATATTGCGGCCTTTTTCATCCGATAGTTCTTAATCAGGTCGCCGGGAGGCATACCGGATATTTCTTTAAATTTTCGATAGAACTGTCGTGAACTCATAGCCATTTGCTCCGCAACAAAAGTAGATCCTAAATCTTCCCGATCCAGATTGTGTTCAACTACATGCAGGAATTTCCGGATAAAATCGGCCTGTTCGGCGGTTGTACAAACAATCGAATCAGCCCAACCTGCCAGGTCGTCTATATAAATCTGCTTGGCTTCCTGTTTGCCATAGATCGTTTTATGAATTTGTTCTTTCAAGAAAGGAATATCATACGGGAATATGACATAGGAATCAGACCATAGGATCAATTCCCGTTGAATAGATGAACTTGCTTCCCAGGTCAGCATGGGTATAAATGCCGTTTTCGATAATAAAGAACGATTCTTATTCATGTATTCCATAAAAGTACCTTCAGCCTCCGCATACATCAGCATATCTACCAGGAATATGGCGGGCACTGATCGACGCATTTCTTCAAAGGCAAGTTGAATACTTTTCACCGGATGTATCACATACTCTTCACTCAGTAAATCACTAATCAACCATACCATTTCATCCCTGTCTTCCAGGAACACGATTATTTTTTTATCCTCTTCCTGGTGAGTAACAGCAGCTGGTTGAAATGCAATCGACAAACGATTTCCATGCTCCATTTTATTATAAAAGAGTTCGCATTGTTGTTGTTCCAAAGCAGACAAAACAAAACTCTGCATCATCTGAATCCGGAAAGCTTCATCAGATCCTTTCTTATCAGAAGAAGTATCCCGGCGAGAAAGAACTTCATATAATCGCTTCACCATATCATCCGGAGAGATGAAAGTGAGTAACATCTTACCATCTTCTTCGGTTGCATTTACTCTCACCCCTACCGTACTTTTACCTGAAATATAAAGGTAACTATAATAGAAAATACAGCGTAATACGTTTTTATACACCGGAAAACAAAAGCTATCCGGGATTTCAATATGAAGCAGTGATATATTAACCCCTTGAGCCTCCAATGTTTGTAGCACCTCATTGGATAATTCCCAAAGGTATAAATGACTCGAAATGGAAAACTGCACCGGCGATAACAACCGAAAGTCTTCATTCCCCAAATCAGACCAGATAAGTTGCGAGATAACGGCTTCCCGTATCTGTTCAATCTTCTCACAACGCTTCTCGTAAGAAATGTTTTCAGCCCGCAACTGATCGCAAGCCCGGTAAATAAGAGTGAAATAATTCACAATCTCACGTCCTTTATAACTATCCGTAGCCAGTGAAGTATTTTGGTTTTCTGTTTTAGACAATTTTCTGATTATCTTCTCGTTGCGAAAATACCTTCGGATCAAATAACCGATATAGAGCACAATTAAAAACACAAATGCGATATAAACGACACAGGCCCCTGTCGTTTTATACCAGGGAGCAAGGATATGAATCGGAATAGAAAAACTTTTGTATTTCGTATCAAAAACATCTTTCTTATAACGTACCCTGAATATATAATCACCAGCAGGTACTTTAAAGTAAGGGGCTTCATTGACACCGCTGAAAGCACTCCAGTCTTTATCATATCCTTCGAGCATATAAGAATATTCCACATCGGCACTGCTGACATAATCCGGTACCACAAAGGACAAAGAGAAAGACGTATCCTCTCCTTTAAACTGCAAACCCGCTCCATCCGGGGTAGAATAATCGGCCCAGTCAACGGTTGATCTTCCAATCATTAGTTTACGCAGTAATATTTCGGGATAATATTCAGGTATCGCCACCTCTTTTTTATCCATATAAAGCAACCCATCTACTCCACCGAAAAAAAGACTGCCCGTATAAGGGCAACGAAAATAAGCATCGTCGCTAAACTCTCCTATTTGGATGCCACCACTGTAATAATAAGCATGAGAAGATTTATTTTCCGGATTAAATTTGATAAGTCCCCGGTTGGTTCCCAACCAAAGAAGTCCGTTGTCATCTTCCAGGATACCATGAATCATATCGTTGAGTAAACCCTGCTCGCGCCCAATATAATCAGCAGTCATTCTTTTCCCCTGAAAAGTAACACATACCAGTCCGGAAGTTGTGCCTACATACAACTGTCCGTCCCGATGGCGATGCAAGCAAAGAATATCATCGACGGATTTATGCAACATCTCATTGAGCGAAATAACCTGGTACTCTTCTGTTTTCCGGTTAAACCGAACCAGTCCTTTTTCCCGGCTACCCAGCCACAGTAAAGAATCACCTTCGGAAATCATACTAAAGAAACGGCTTACGTCCTGCTGTTCATAAAAGAAATGATAACGTTTCTGCGATTTTACCCGGAGATTTTTACCGCTGGTATCGAGTATCACTTTCCGAAAACCTGCCCCTGAAGTGGTTAAATACAGTACACTGTCATTTTCTTCGTGGATAGAATGCACTTCCGCAATATTATCTTCGGAAGGATTGGATACGGTATTTAGTTTTCCATCGTCATAAGAATAATAGAGCAATCCTGAGGCACCCGCTCCCACCCAAAAGCCATTTCGGATTCGGCTTTGTACTAACGCATATATCTGGAATTCAGTATTCCATTTCACGTATGATATAGCTTTTTGTTTTTGAGTAGCAGAGTAAATTTCTGTGTTAAATGCTTCCATGCCATTGCGATAATCTTTTATATGCAATAATCCGTCACCTTTTGTTCCAAACCAGAGTCCGCCCTCCTTATCTGTCATTATAGACCTTACCTGGCGGCTCAGATTAGGAGACAAGCTTCTCAACATTAAATTAGTTGCTATCGAATATTTTTTGGAGAACATAATAGCTCCTTGCCCATCCGATCCTACCCATAAAACACCCTGCCGGGGATCATTATAAATATAAAAGATGCGTATATTCTGATCGATGATTTCTTCTTCGTATTGACGGGAAGTACGCAACCGGACTAATCCATTGGTTCGGAAAGCAACGATAACATCCTCATAAAAAGGCACAATACCTTTCACATCCCCATATTTCTTAACCAGATCAGCTATATTCCGAAGATAAATTTTAGACTTTCTAGATATATCATGCACATACAAGTCCTTGTCCGAATCATAAAAGCAAAATATTCCGTTCTGGTAAAACACATATTCTATTTCTTTCGGATGAAAATGAAAGGGAGAAACGGTAAGTTGAGTAGATAGTGTATCCCTGTCGAATGCATTCAAAGAAAAACGATAATAATCCCCGCTGTGATAAGGGAAAAGCCACAAATCGCCGTCGTCAGTAACAAATGAACGGTAATCCTGGTTTCGTATCTCCACATCCGGTTTTTGCACCCGGACAAAGCACTGATGAAAGGTATTGTAATAAGCAATCCACTCTGAACTTACGACCCATGTGTTTCCCTCCTGATTGGAATGTAAAGCATAATCACTGTCAAATTCATAATTGGATACTACTTGTCGGGAGTGGGAAGAGAACCGATTAACTCCCAGATAGGATGAAATCCATAAACAATTATTGTCAGCCTGCCGGATGCTGTGAATGACGTTGTTACTTAACGTTTTATCTGCCGAGAAATCGGAACGGTATACTTCCATTCCTTTACCATCATAGCAATTCACTCCATCATACGTACCAAACCACATCAACCCTGTATTATCCTGGAACAGACATATTACAGCACTATTCGAGAGTCCTTGTTGGTAATCCACCTTTGAAAAAATATAGGAATCTTTTTCATCAGCCCTCACCCAACCGTTTGTCAAGCTTAAGAATAGAATGGTAATCCGAATTATATGTGTTTTCATTGTAAAGGTATAATACTATTTTTTGCATGCAGAGTTTATTTCTTCTTAATTATCAGGAAGTTAACCGCATGAAATATAGGATATAAGGAAATAATATTATCAAGCTACTGTTTAACTAACTTTTGCGAGAACATAATGTAAGCTTTATCACAAAAATAATGATTTCACTGAATTATGCACGTTATTTATAGAAAAAATAAAATATTACGTTTGGAGGCATTCCATTCTGGTTTACCCTGTCTTCTCACACCAGATGTTATCAAAACGACCCTAAGCAAGAAACATCCAAAACCTCCCAATCCTTTTTTCTATTGTATTTTTGTTAGCAGATTATTTGTTGAATAATCAACTCATCCTACCATTAACTTTAATTCAATCCATTATGAAACAGCTATTCTTCAGCTTCGCCTTTTTGGTTTTAATCAGTATTTCATCCCTGGCACAAGGATATAAAAATCCGGTTATACCGGGTTTTCATCCCGATCCCAGTGTTTGTCGGGTGGGAGAAGATTATTACCTGGTAACCAGTAGTTTTGAATATTTCCCTGGAGTTCCGATTTTTCACAGTAATGACCTTGTTCACTGGAAACAAATCGGACACTGTTTAACCAGAGATTCTCAACTAAACTTGAAAAACAGTGGTCCTTCCGGCGGGATCTATGCTCCTACCATCCGTTATCACGAAGGCATCTTTTATATGATTACCACGAACGTGTCTGATAAAGGAAACTTTCTTGTTTATACCGAAAACCCTGCCGGCGAATGGTCAGATCCCGTCTGGCTAAAACAGGGAAGCATTGACCCTTCACTCTATTTCGAAGATGGGAAATGTTACATGGTTTCCAATCCGGATGCCATATACTTGTGTGAGATTAATCCCAAAACCGGAGAACAACTGACCGAATCAAAACCGATTTGGAACGGTACGGGTGGACGTTATGTGGAGGCTCCCCACATCTATAAAAAAGATGGATGGTACTACCTGTTAGTTGCAGAAGGGGGAACAGAATACGGGCATAAAGTAACGATTGCCCGAAGCCGGAAAATCGATGGCCCTTATCAAAGTAATCCAGCCAATCCGATACTGACACATATCAATGAGAATGCCCAGAACAACCCAATACAGGGTGTGGGTCATGCAGATATTATTCAGGCACATGATGGAAGTTGGTGGACGGTTTTCCTGGGTTTCCGCCCCCAATCCGGATCACATCATTTGCTGGGAAGAGAAACCTTCCTGGCTCCGGTCAGATGGGATAAAAACGCCTGGCCGGTAGTAAATGGCGACGGTACTGTCAGCCTGAATATGGATTGCAAAACGTTACCGTTAGAACCTCAGAAAGCATCTTCTACGAGAACGAACTTTAATACTTCTGCGTTGGGATTTGAGTGGAATTATCTGTATAATCCTATTGTAACTAACTATTCCTTAAATGAACGTCCTGGTTATTTGAGGCTCAAAGCCTCCACTGTTCAGTTAAATCATCCGGGTACCCCTACATTTGTAGGAAGAAGACAACAACACATTGAGTGTACTGCTACTACCGCTATCGAATTGAACGAAAGCTCTCTTCATGATGAAGGAGGTATCACAGTTTATATGAATAACCAACATCATTATGATCTGTTTATCAGACAGGGCGAAAAGGATAAGCAGATTATTACTTTACGTTATTGCTTAGGCAGTATGCAACATATCGAAAAAGAGGTGGAACTTCCTACCGGAAAATTCTATTTGCAGGTGCAGGCTAATAACAATTACTATTCATTTTATTATTCTACAGATAATAAAAACTATCAAAAGCTTGGCCAAATGGATGTTCGCTATCTGAGTAGTGAGACTGCCGGAGGGTTTACAGGGATTTATTTTGCGCTGTATGCTGCCTCTCAAAATCCATCCCGGGGAAGTGCGGATTTTGAATGGTTTGCGTATTCATACTAAAAATAGTGGCCTTTCTTGACTGTTAAGAGATTAAGCGTTAAGAAAGCTGGATTTAAATATTAGAAAGGTTAGATTTAAATAGTTAGAGGGCTGCAAGCCTGCCAGATTTAGCCCAATGTCGTCAATTTAAGAACTAACTCCCTATCCCGTAGGGAGTTTATGTACCTAACCGCGGGATTTATATCCAGTCCTGGTTTTCGGAAGATTTGAAGACATTAAAATCTCGTAGGAATTACAGGTGCATAACCGTGGGATAGATATCCCACGGGATAGGATATAGAACTATCTCCGTGAGCCGCGAAGGGGGTCAATAATATATTCTTCACCCCCTGTCGGGGCTGTCAGAGTAGAGTCGGGTTAGCTGTTTCCACGGGATTACATCCCGTGGTTATGCACATCAAATCCCTCCGGGATTTCTTCAGCAGCCATAGATTTTGGCTTGATTGTTCAGAAATGTTATCTTCCGACCACGACTGGATATGCATCCCATGATTAGGCACATGCTACCCGTTCCGGGTAAAAGAGTAGCTCTGACACTTACCAAACGGCTCACTTCCTTAAGTTGACGACATTGGGCTAAAGCTAGCAGGCTTGCAGCCTTCTTCCTTTTACGATTTACAGAACTTTCCTTTTCTTTGTATAAAACTTCCTTATCGTATTCATAAAGCTTATGGCTCCTTTGTCTTTTCACAACCGGGAAGAGGCCTTTTCACCCTTGTGAAGAGATATTTTCACGGCCACGAAAAGGCCTGTTCACACAGGTGAAAAGACAAAGAACTTACCTATTCAATATATAGAATAAGGAAGGGCTCTAAATCGAAAAGGAAAGGGCTCTAAATCGAAAAGGAAAGAACTCTAAATGGTATAAGAAAGGCCTGTGAATGTTACTTAGCGGAACAATTTATAGAACAAGGAGGGACTCGAATTAATTACGGGCGAATTAAAAAAGAACAGAGGCTATCCTTCATCCGGATAACCTCTGCAACTATAAATTAAGAGTTAATCTAAAACGGATATACCCCTTCCGAACTTCCACTTACAAGTGCATTGACCGCTTGCTGATCAGCAACTTCAAAGGTGGTTCGATTGAATAAACCAGACGACAGGTTACCTGTGCCTCCATTGTCCCAATAGAAAGGTACCATTCCATTCTTTTTAGCTTGTGCCGTTACATATTCCAGGTAATAGGCCCGGGCTGCATTATGTTTCGTTAAATTATCTCCTGTTAAAGTAGTACGACGGGTAGGACTGTATTCGCCCAGAATAACCGGATAGCCTTTATCTACAAAATGGGTTTTCATTTTACCAAAGGTAGTCACTACATAATCTTCCTGTCCCCAACTGGAAACATTCGGCGAACCGGCATACATGCTTCCCCATAAGAATATATTGGAATCTTCCTGCAAACAGAAATCATACGGATCGTAATAGTGAACTTCTACCATCATCCTGTTAGCTGTTGGATCGGTTGCGGGCTTTAAATGATCTACTGCTTGCTCTATGTTGGTATTGTAAGCCTGAACAATCAGGTTGCGCCATGCGTTACGACCACCTGTAGAACGCACAGCATCTACAAATGTCTGATTGTAGGATAACTGTACTTCTATATTCTCTGCTGAGGGCGTACCGTAATCGGCATGTACTTCATTGGTTCCGGCAAATAAGAGGTGTTCGTCATAATCGCGGAAGTAAACAGCAATTTGTTTCCACAATGCTTCTTGTTTGGTATTCACTTCTTCCTGTTTGTCGTAAGTCGGATTGTTTTCCAGCCAACCGCCGTCCCAATGGATATTCAGGATAGCATACATATCGTTGCCAACACAATAATCCACAACCTCTTTTACACGGGCAAATCAATCATCACTCACTTTGTGGGTGGTTTGATCAACAATATATCCATTCCATGCACAGGGAATACGAACGGCATTAAAACCCGCAGCTTTCACGGCATTGATTAAAGCCTTACTGGTTTTAGGGTTTCCCCAGGCTGTTTCAGAAGGTATATCGTTATTATAAGCTTCCAGGGAGTTGCCCAAATTCCATCCCAATACTATCTTTTTTGCCAGTGCCATAGCATCACTCTCCATACCAGTTTTATCCGCCGGAATATTCAAATCAATACCTGTCTGAGTAATGGTAATCGTTTCTGAAAGATCCCCCATTGCGACGGTAATACTACCTTCCCGTTGTAAAAAGGAAGCATTGGGTGCAACCTTGAATTTCAAAGTTTTACTGCTGACCGCACGGGATGAAGCGGTTTCTTCAATCCAAAAATCATTCACCGTAACTTCTATATTGCCAGAGACTTGCAATTCCACTGTGATTGTTTCGCCGGCAGCCTCTACCTCATATTCTTTCTTTGTGATCAGTAACAAATCGCTATATCCTTGTGTGACTTTTACTTCTTTGGTCACACCACCAGAAAGTACGGTTAATGTTGCATAACGGGGATCTGTATCTTTATTTTCAGAGACTATGACCTGGAACTGTTTTGTTCCAGGATCACCTGCGGTCATGCTCAATGTACACCAGCTCTCGGAAGAAGAGATGTTCCAACTGGCATTGCTTTTAATTGCCAATTTTTGTTCACCTCCTTCTTTGGTGAAGTTCATTTCATCTTTGGAGACAATCAGTTCCGTTTCTACCGGATCATCACTGTCGGAACATGAGACGAAAAAAGACAGTGAGAGAAATAAGAAAAGATATTTTATATTCATATAGCGTCTCCTTTATTCAACTACAAAATGATAACAAATCCGTTCGGATGCCATATCATCGGCTGGAGCTGTCTGTCTGGCAAACCAGACGGCAGCCACGGCGCCATTTGCATCGGTTTCTATTTTATATAGTTCCCAGTATGGTTTATCCGTGGGATAATGGGTATTATCCCCGGCACTGTTACTAGCGAAATCAAGAGGCAGCCAACCGCCATAAAGATCATAAGCCGGAGAGGTTAATCCATCGAATACAATGATATTGTCCATTCCGGTGGCATCTGAATCGCTGATGGTAAATGTACCTGTTTGTACATCTCCTTTCACATCTAATACAGCTTCCCCACTCATATTCAAGGTCAATGTAATACCTGTATAATTCGCATTATTGCTGGCATCGATTCCCATCCATGAATCGTATGCTTCTGTAAAATCAAGCTTCTTTGGATCGCCACGCCCCCATGTGAAGGCTATTCCCTCTCCGTCATTTAATTTATAAGTGCGCGTTCCGTTATTCGTTAGTTGTTTCTTTAACTCTTTGGCTGCATCTACCGATGGAAGGCTTCCATCTCCCAGAACGAAATGATAAACCATGTATTCATTCTTTTCGGTAGAACGCAGGCCAAGCCACATATCTGTGATGGTACTCCCCAAGGCATCCGTTTTGGTTTTAAGCATGCGCAACTTATTGTCGGCATTGGTGTTTAGCTTCATGGTACTAACCCATCCGAAATTGGTTTCACTAATAACGGCTTCCAACGGTTGCTTAAAGTCAATATCATTCTTACTATCAATCGTATATTCACCTTCCACATCCTCGTTATCATAAGAAGAGAAGACAAATTTACCACCGGAAGAAGAGGTAGAAGTAAATACAAAGCGGGTTGAGGCGACCATATCCGCATCATAAGCTGCCCATCCGGTAGCCAGATATTCACCAGACGAAGCAAAATTATTCATCAACGTTCCATCCAGGTCAGCCCAGTCATATGGTGAATCTGTCGACAATACCCATGTCTTGGTATTCGAGGTAGTCAGGATATTATTGGGATCTCCGCCAATATCGGGCACTGGATCGGGTCTGTCTTCGGGTTCATAATTATCCGCATACTCCTTAGATACATAGTTCCAGATCATCCACCATTCACCTTCGCCCGATACTTCCTCACGGAAAACGGCTACTTGTAATTGGTTCTCTGTCAGAGTCAATATTTTTAGCCCTCTGTTCCAGTTGGTTGTTTTATAATCCCAGCTTTGCGTATGCATGATCTTCGCGTTGGTGATGGTAAGTGTTTTCGCATCCGTATCCAGCATAAATGTTCCGGTTTCATCTACGTCACCACTTGCAGAGGCATTGTGTACAGCAATAAATGCTCCGCCATCGAGGGAGAATGTCATTGTGCTTCCCCAGATATTATCATCTTCCGTATGTCCTTTCCCGGGACTCCAGTTAGGGGTGAAATTATTATATTCAACAACTGTTGACGGATCCGCATAATCCACTTCGCCGGATGCAAGTCCGTATTCACCATTATCATGAATCCAGATCTTGGAGTTTCCGACTCCGCCAGTTAAGAAAGTCCACATTTCATCATTTACAAAATCCGCATAAAATTCTTCTATGGTAAATTCAGCCGGTTCACCGTAAACCACCCCGCCGCCAGTCATGACCCCAAAGGCTACTTCATAGGTTCCTTCAAAAGGTATTCTCAACGTCACTTTTTGTTCCTGGCTTCGTCCCTGCGGATGTTCCCATAAAGCTGTGTATTTACTCCCCATTTTACTTTCTAAATACACTATATTGGGATTGGAAGCATCGTGTGTTATGGTGTAAGCAATTCCTTCTACCAGTTCATCGGAAGTTACCTCCCTTGCACCCAAATCATATTTATCGGGTGAGCAGGCAGTGAGCAATAAGCCTGCCACCACCATTATACCGGATAATATTTTATATATCTTATTCATATTCTTAAATTTAAGTAGTGAATTACCAACCGTTATTCTGCTTCAGTACATTACCGGAAAGTGTAATCTGGTTGGATGGAATTTGCATCAATCCCCTTTTAGTGATAATGTTCTGCGCATTGATAGAAACCGTTGCCGGATTACCTCCATTCAATACACTCACACCCGATTCGGCTATCTGCTGCGCTGCATAATCTACACCCTGACGAAGCAAGTCCCAGTAACGCAAGCCTTCAAAAGCAAACTCAAGCATACGTTCTTTCATGATATTCTCCTGCGTGGGTTCCACTTCGGTAAATCTGTCGGAAACGGATCCGTTACTATCTACTGTATAGGCTCTCCGACGTACATCGTTCAGGTATTTTCTGGCATTCGTGCTTCCCAGTTCGGCAGCCATTAATAATACATCGGCATAACGCATCACTATAAAATCTTGATACTGAGAAATCTGAAAGTCGCCTTTCCCTAATCCTGTTACTGCATCCGTACCATCGGCATAAGCCATAGGGGTGTATTTCTTCACTGAATAACCGGTATACTCCCGCTGGTCTTTCTTGTGGTTCTTCTCAAAGTCCGTCATGGCAGATACTCCTTCCACATCAAAATTAATGATAGAACCTTCCCGGCGGGTATCGCCGCTACTGAATGCATTCCACATCTTCGGATGAACCGTACAGGCTCCCCATCCTCTTCCATAAGGTGAAAAGCTTATACTACGTACGCCCATCATAACCAACCAGCGGTTTCCATCGCTGTTCCCGTCGTAATCTTGTGTATAGTTAAACTTTTGGGTCAATACGGTTTCTCTGTTCCCGTCACCTGCATACGTTGTTTTTTCTTCGTCCCAGCCATACACATAGTTGGTTTTATCTTCCGGAACTTCCTTCGATACGGAAGAAGCAGCCGGCCACAAGTTTTTATATTCAGGGATTAAGTCAAACTCTCCCGAAGAGATCACATCTTCCAGTCCGGCCAGTACTTCTACTTGGGTGACACCTGCCAGTTCTTTGCCATAATATCCGGTATAATAGAGATAGACACGCGCCAGTAATGCTTCCGCGGCATATTTGGTAATATGTCCGTCGTTCGTAGCTGCATCTACTTTTTTGTAGGCATCTTCAGGAATATGGTTGACGGCATACTTCAGGTCTTCCACAATAACTGCATATACTTCATCCGGATGGGCCTGCTCTCTGTTTTCATTTACCGGTTCGGTAAAGAGAGGAATATTTTCCCATAACCTGACCATATCAAAATAAAGCAACGCACGGAGCGTACGGCATTCGCCCATATAGGTTCCTCTTATCTTATCATCTCCTTGCCAGTCGATTTGTTCTTCATGGGCAATCAGCTCATTACAACGATATACACCTGCATAATAATCTGTCCAAGTTCCTTCAAACAGGTTCATATCCGAGGGGGACTGGGAAATATCAAAACGGTCGATTACCTGATAGGTATATCCATCGGTATTACCCGTGGCGCCGAAACATTCGTCTGCCATGATCTCGGATGCTACATAAAACGCCAGGCTTCCCTTCGAAGAGGTTTCCTGCCAACCTTTGTAGCAACCATATAAGGCCCGCCGGGCATCGTTAATCGTTTTATAAAAGTTACCCGTGGTGGATTCTGTTTTTGATTCTACATCCAGAAAACTATCTGCACAGGAGCCCAACACCAATGCAGCTATTCCGAGTGTCATGATATATAATTTAAACTTATTCATTTGTTTACGTATTTATGATTCATCAATTAGAATTTAAGATTTACTCCGAACAAAAAAGTTCTCGGACGCGGATAATATCCCAAATCAATTCCGGAAACCCATCCTTTATCTTCCGTTCCGTAACCGATTTCCGGGTCCATTCCATCATACCTGGTAAAGGTGAAGAGATTTTGTGCCTGAGCATATACACGCACCTGGCTGAAATACTTGTTCTTGATGAGTTTGGCAAAATCATAACCAATCGTCACATTGCTGATGCGAAGGAAATCTCCTTTCTGCAAATAAAGATCAGAGAACTGCCAGTTGATATTAGTTTCCGTTACCCGAGGCATCTTGTTGGAAGTGCCTTCACCCGTCCAACGGTCCAGGATAGCTGTCGTATAATTCGCTTGTTTATTCGCATGATTCCGATAGGACTGCACAATTTCATTTCCTACCACTCCATTCGCATATAAAGAGAAATCAAATCCTTTGTAGTCAAAACCAAGGTTAAAGCCATACGTAAAATCAGGCATACCATTACCTAAGTCTACCTTATCGGCATCGTCGATTACTCCGTCCGAACCCGGAACTATATTGCCATTGGCATCGTATTTATACAAATCCAGGTATTTCACATCGCCTGGTTGTACATTAGCTTGCAATATTCCGTTTCCGGCTGCTTTCCAAGCCTCAATTTCTTCCCAGTTCTGGAATACACCACCTGTGCGATATCCCCAGAAATAACCTATAGCATGACCGTTTTGTGCCCGGTAGAATTCCGGCGTATTGTCGTACAACTGATTAGTGGAACCATGAATAATACCGTCCACGGTTGGTATCTGGCCTACTTTATTCTTATTATAAGCACCGTTCACGCTGATATTATAATTGAAGTCTTTTCCGATATTATCGTTCCATGTCAAGGCAAGTTCCACACCCGTATTCTTTACATCACCCCCATTCATGAAAGGTGCGCCGGTACCGGCTGTTGCGAGAATAGGTGCTTGTACCAACCAGTCTTTGGTGGTTTTAATATAGAAATCGGCATTCAGGCTCAGTCGACCCAGAAAGCGGGCATCTACCCCGAAGTTGAACTGTTCGGAAGTTTCCCACTTAATATTTTCATTGGCCAGGCGGCTCGGATACGCCCCCCAATAGTTGGCTTGTGCTTCTGCACCGTTGGTTGTACCAAAAAGGTAACTTGTATTGGATGTTTTTATAGGAGATAGATACTGGTAATTATCGATGTTCTGATTACCCACTTGCCCCCAGCTGGCACGGATTTTCAGGTAATCCATCCAGTTCTGCGTTTTTTGCATAAACGGTTCACCAGTAATAACCCAGCCGGCAGAGATAGAAGGAAAGTAGCCAAAACGATTTCCGCTGGCAAAGCGGGAAGAACCATCCGCACGGAGAGTAGCATTCACCATATACTTTTCCTGGTAGTTCCAGCCTACCCGACCAAAATACGATACGTTACGACTGGCGTTTTCAGGATATCCTCTTGCCGACAATCCGTTATCATTGCTGGTACTGGTGGCATTGTCAATCCATGCATGACCCCAGTCGTCGAACCCTTCTTTTAGTGAACCACTTTCGGCACCCAGGTATGTGCCGTCGTAACGAGAAGCTTCCATCCCCAATAAGGTATTGAACTTATGATCGCCCAGACTAAAATCATACGTAGCGGTATTCGTCCAGGTCATTTTTGTACTGTTACTCATGTTTTGTGAAACAGAAGTACGGGTATTATTATATGTATATATTGAAAACTGATAGAGGGGGGGGTGAAGCTTCTGTATTCCGACGAGTTATATACCAAACCGAAAACAGAACGTAACTTTAAATTCTTAATAGGTTCTATCTCTGCGTAAACGTCTCCTGAAAACGTTCTTCCCTTCGTCTTATTATTGGTGTTCGTCATCATTTGCCCGTAAGGGTTGCCATCTCCATTGTACCAGTCCGAATTACTGGTATCATTATAAGGAGAATCATAAATATTATTCTCACTATAGATTGGAGAAAGAGGAGAGGTCGCGAAAGCTCCACGCAATGTGTTATTATATTGATTACCTACACTAATACCTTTGTTTGCTTTATACACAAAGCTTACGTGCTCTCCTACTTTCAGGAAATTATTGAATAATTTATGTTCGGAGTTAATACGAAAGTTATACCGTTCATAAATGGAAACATCCTTTCCTCCTGCGATACCTTCCTGAGACAGATAACCCAGAGATAAAGCATACGTTGAAGTAGCCGATCCGCCGGTGATTCCCAGGGTATAACTCTCTGTCTTGGCGTCATCTACAAACATAGCGTCTACCCAATCGGTATCCACTCCCTGAATACTAGACATTGCATCCCAGTTATATACTCCGCCTCCGGAGTTGAGGGCTTGTTCATCCATGATTGTTTTATACTGCGAAGCGTTCAGCATTTTCGCTTTACGGGCCACATTTTGTACACCATAATAGGCATCAAATGAAATCTGTCCTTTCCCTTCCTTACCCGATTTGGTCGTGATAAGCACTACCCCATTGGCTGCCTGTGCACCGTAAATTGCTGCCGAAGCCGCATCTTTCAACACATCGATGGATTCAATATCAGCCGGATTCAATGTTGAAATATCTCCACCGATACCATCGATCAGATACAACGGACTGGCATTACCTACCGTGCCCAATCCTCGAATCGTTACTTTCATATCGGCCCCCGGTTGTCCTGAAGTAGAAGCAATATTCATCCCGGGAGTCTGTCCTTGCATAGCCTGTAGTGGACTGGTGGTATTCAGTTTCTGAAGACTCTCTCCCTTTACCTGGACAGTAGCCCCGGTAACCAGCTTCTTCTTCTGAACGCCATATCCCACTACAACAACTTCGTCGAGCACTTCACTGTCTTCTGCTAAAGAAACATTGAGTACTGTCTGGTTGGTCACGGTAATTTCCTGATTTTTGTAGCCGATGTAAGAGAAGACCAATACTTCTCCATCACGCGCGCTGATCGAATAGTTACCATCAAAATCAGTGATTGTACCCACGGATGTTCCTTTAATCAGAACACTTACTCCGATCAACGGCTCTGCGTCCGCTGCGGAAATTACAATACCTGATATTGTCTTGCTTTGAGAAGGATTCGCCCATAAACCTATTATCGGCAATAGCATGAGCAATGTAATACTGCATAAACGACAATTTATGCATTTTAGGGAAAATGTCTTTCTCATTGTACCTAATTTAACGGTTAATATAATTAGTAGATTTTGGTGTTTATAACCAGAATCAAAAGTAGGGAGAACCCCTTAAATAGCACGCCCACAATGTTATGGAGAAGAGACAGATCGGTTAAGCATCTATTTTTATATGTTACCAATAGGTATGTTAAATGTTAAGCACCTGGTGGATAATCCGTTTTTTTTCACGAATATTGTACTGTTAACCATAACATCCCATCATGAAATGTATGTTGCTTTTACTCTTTTGCTTTTATCAATTTGTATCTTTATTTGCGATCGAGAACATTGCTTTTAAGCATCTGGGTACCAAAGAAGGGCTATCAAACAGTAAGATCAACTTTATCACTAAAGATTCACAGGGCTTTATCTGGTTCGGTACTACATCGGGTCTCAACCGATACGACGGCTATACATTCAAGGTATTCCATCGAAACAGCAAAGACCCAAATTCGCTGATGGATAATTACATAAGCCACATTCAGGAAGATGTAAACGGCGGACTATGGATACTTACCGGACGACTCGGATATGTGTATTACGATCCGGAAAAAGAATCATTTCATCCGGCGGAATTACTCCTCCAATCCCGGTATGGCATCAACGAAATACCATCCCGACTGTATATTGACAAGGAGAAGAATATTTGGTGTCACAAAGATTCAATAGGAACCTACCAGTATAATATAAAAAACAAATTCCTGCTATTTTATCCGGTCGGCGGCGAAAATGGATTATACAACGGAGTACTTTGCAGCGTTGACGAAGACGAAAACGGAATTGTTTACCTTTATGATAACGGATTGATTGAATGCCTGGACCGTCATTCTAATCAGGTTATTTCGCGGAATGATTACCTTACACATAACTCTTGCAGGTCATATAACACTTATTCCATCTTCATCGATTCGGACGGAGATTATTGGATATATACTAAAGACAACACCGGGCTATGGACCTATTATGTCCAGGAAGACCTTTGGAAATATTCGGGGATGCAGAGTCATTCCGATTACGTTCTATCGAACAACCTTGTAGCGGATATCATACAGGATCTGAACGGACAACTCTGGATAGCCACCGATCACGGGGGAATTAATATTATTAACAAGGAATTGCATACCATCCGTATGTTACCAACGACCCTTTTGACGAAAGGAGTATCGTACAAAACAGCCTTATTTGCCTATACTGCGATGATGACGGAATTATCTGGGTAGGTACCTATAAAAGGGGAGTTTCTTACTACAATGAAAGTATATTCAAATTTAAAACGGACCATCTTTCCGATTTCAGCCACATCAAAAACTTTACAGCAGACGTCAATGTAATTGTGGAAGACAAACAGGCCAACCTGTGGCTTGGGACTAATAGCAGTGGAGTGATCCGTATAAATCGAGACGCAAAAAAGCGAAGCATTTACCAACATCAGCCGGACAAGAACTCCTTATCGAGTAATGTCATCGTCAGCATGTTGGCAGCTAATAATGGAAAAGTCTGGCTCGGAACATATCAGGGCGGATTAAATGTCTTTGATGGCCAAACTTTCAAGCATTACCGACATCAGCCCGACAACCCAAACTCCTTAGCCAATGACAATATCTGGGCGTTGGCCGAAGGAGACAATGGCTTCATCTGGATCGGAACATTGGGCAGTGGATTACAAAGTCTGGACCCGGAAACAGGTATATTTACCCGGTATGGTGAGGATCAATATGAGTTTGCCAATGATTTCATCCTGGCTATCTGCAAAGGAAGAGATAAGAACTTCTATATGAGTACAGCCGATGGGATTACTGTTTTTACACCTTCCACCGGGAAGTTACAGAAATGGACAGGCAATAAAAAAGGAACGCAATCCTTCTCTCATCAAAACATCAATCAGATTTATGAAGACAGCCGCGGCCTCTTATGGATCGCCACCCAGGAAGGACTTAACATATACGACCGAAGAAGAGACGAAATCATCATTCCGGTAGATGACCCGCTGCTCAATCATGAAATTATTCACGCCATTGTAGAAGACAACAATAAGAATATGTGGGTCACAACAAGCCGTGGCATATTCAATATAATCATTAATGTAGATCCTAAAACGGGCATTTACACCTATCATACCTACCGCTACACTGAACAGGATGGTTTACAGAACCAGGAATTCAATGTCCGGTCCATCTTTAAAACTTTCCGTGAAGAAATTCTGGTAGGGGGTGTGCAGGGTTTGAGCCTGTTCGACCCGGAAAATATACAATATAATCATATCGTGCCCAAGGTAGTTTTTACAACCCTGCATTTATTCAACGAAGAAGTGAAGACAGACTCGGTATATAACGGCAACCGTATTCTGACCAAAGCTTTAAATAAAAGTTCAAAAATTGAACTGGAATACCGGCAAAATGTTTTCTCCATTTCCTTCTCTTCGATGAATTATGTTTTGCCCGAAAAAACGAAATACCTGTATACCCTGGAAGGCTTTAACTCCGGCTGGCTCACCGCTGATGCCAATAAAGTAACCTATACCAACCTGGCACCAGGTAACTATACCCTGAAAGTAAAAGCAATCAATAGCGATGGATTCAGTAGCGATGAAGCTTCCGAGCTACGGATCGTGATTCGTCCCCCTTTCTGGTCTTCACCGATTGCGTATGTATTGTATGGGTTGCTGATTCTCGGAATATTGATTCTGGCCCGCAGGCAGATTCTGCGAAGAGAACGCAATAAATACCAACTGGCGAAGATTGAACAGGAGGCCCAGCAGAAGCATGAGATTGACGATATGAAGCTGCGGTTCTTCACCAATATCAGCCACGAATTGCGCACCCCGTTAACGCTCATCATTTCGCCATTGGAGAACATTCTGAAAAGAATGGAGAACACAGAACAAAAGCAAAAGTTGGAAATGGTTCACCGAAACGCTATGCGTTTGCTTACTATGGTGAATCAATTACTGGATTTCCGCAAAAGCGATGTGAAATGCCATCAGTTAAATCTTGCCCAGGGAGACATTGTGGAGTTTATCCGGAATATCAGTACATCATTTACCGAATATTCGGAGAAAAAGAATATTCACCTGACTTTCTTTTCTGCTATCAGTGAATTATCCATTACATTCGATGAAGATAAGATGGGGAAAATCATCATGAACCTCCTGTCTAATGCCTTTAAATTTACACCGCAAGGTGGAAGAGTGGATATTTACTTGAATCTATTACCCTCCACCGACACCGAAAAAGAACAACTGGAAATTCAGATTTCCGATACCGGCGTGGGCGTGAAAGATGAAGATAAGGAGCGAATTTTTGAACGCTTTTACCAGGTACAGCATACCGATAGCCATAAAGTAAGCGGAAGCGGTGTGGGGTTGCATTTGGTAAAAGAATTTGTGACATTGCACGAAGGAACAGTCACCGTGCATGACAACGCGGGGCAAGGAAGTGTATTTATAATTACGATTCCGATTGTCCGCGCACAGGCAGAACAAGTACAAGATGCCGAACAGGAAGTGTCTCTAAAAGAAGAAAATGTGCTTCAGCATTCTGTATCAATTCATACAGATATCGAAGAAGAAAAAAATACAGATGAACGCCCCACCATCCTGATTGTCGATGATAATGACGACTTCCGTCTCTTCATGAAAGATAGTCTCAAAGCCGAATATATTATCAAAGAAGCCTCGGATGGTATTCAGGCATGGGCATTGATTCCGTCTTTGCAGCCCGACATCATCGTCAGTGATGTGATGATGCCGGAAATGGATGGTAATGAACTCTGCAAACTGGTGAAAACCGATATCCGCACCTCTCATATTCCGCTGATCCTACTAACAGCCCGTTCCGCCGAAGAACAAAAACTGCAAGGATTGGAAAACGGAGCAGACGACTACATTACGAAACCGTTTAATTTCGACATCCTCAACCTTCGAATTAAGAAGTTACTTCAATTAAGACAGAAAAGACAGGAGAATTTCAAAGGCCAGATGGAGGTGAACCCCAGTGAAATAACTATCACTTCGCTGGATGAGAAGCTAATCAAAAAAGCCATTCAGTATGTAGAGGATAATATCAGCCGATGCGAATTATCAGTAGAAGAACTCAGCCGCGAACTGGGAATGAGCCGGGTACATTTGTATAAGAAGTTACTTTCGATTACCGGGAAGTCTCCCATTGAGTTTATCCGTATCATTCGCCTTAAAAGAGCGGCGCAACTGCTGCGGGAAAGCCAGCAAAATGTGTCGGAGATAGCTTACCAGGTAGGATTCAATAATCCCAAATATTTCAGTAAGTATTTCAAGGAAGAGTTTGGGCTTTTACCTTCTGTGTATCAGGAAAAAGAGGGTAAATAATATTAAATTTGATCTATAAACAATTGATACATATAGAATTATCGTAGATGTTTTTAGTAAATTCAACTACTTAATAATATCAACCCAATGTTCGACCCTATTATCGTCCTTATCTTCGACCTCCTTAATAAATATATAATAATAAATATCTAAAATAAATATAGTTATAAGATACATGAGTCATGTTTCTGCCGCTGTTGGTGATTTAAATGAGTGTTATAGAAGAAGGAATCAGAGTCGCTACCGGGAGTTGCCTCTAAACCTACTGCAAGTGGGGTAAAGATATACCGGAAGTTGAACAAATAACTACCGGCATCCCGAAGCAAAACCGATCCATATACCACTGGAAAGAGCACAGGTAACAAATTAACCCCTAAACGGAAACATTACAGCCACTGTTATACCCAATAAAAGCCTTCCCTGACAACATAAACCATCCTTTTATTTCATACCTTTTCCGATCTTTACATCACGAAATTATTACCACATAAACGTATAAAACCATGAAACGCACAATGTTATGGATGCTGGCACTCCTACCTTTCTTATCATGCACCCAACAAGGATGGTATGAAAAAACACAGAACGGAGTTATTATTAACCTCCAGCAAGGTCAACCAACAGACGTTCAAAAAATCAGGTTAGACGTGATTAATGAGAAGATCATTCACGTCTCGGCCACTCCCGAAAAGAAGTTCTCTTCCGAAGAGAGCTTGATCATCGTACCCCAAAAGGATGAAAGTACACCATTTACCCTAATAGAAGACGGCAATACACTGACACTGAAAACTGCCGCCTTGCAGGTGAATGTAGACCGGAATACCGGAGAGGTTATTTTCGCCGATATCCACGGCAATTCCATTCTGCGGGAAAATGAAGGAGGAGGCAAAAGTTTTGCTCCCATTACCATCGAAGGCACCAAAGGATACGTCATCCAGCAGGTTTTTGAATCACCGGATGAGGAAGCCTTTTACGGACTCGGCCAACACCAGGCCGACGAGTTTAATTATAAAGGTAAAAACGAGTCTCTATTCCAATACAACACGAAGATATCGGTGCCTTTTATACTGTCGACGAAAAACTACGGAATACTCTGGGATAATTATTCTCTCAGCCGTTTTGGAGATGTACGCGATTACGCGCAACTCAACGAAGAGTTTAAACTCTTTGATGCCCAAGGAAAAGAAGGAGGACTGACGGCAGTTTATACCCCTGCCAAAAAAGAATTGTCTCCGGTAATACGGACGGAGAGTACAATCTTCTACGAAGACATCAAGTCTGCCAAAAACTTACCCGCGAACTTCCCACTTTTCGGCGCCAATGTCTCTTATACCGGAGAGATTGAGCCGAACGAAAGCGGTATTTATCGCTTCCATCTTTATTATGCAGGGTACGTAAAAGTATATCTCAACAACGAATTGGTTGTTCCAGAACGCTGGCGCACAGCCTGGAACCCTAACAGTTATAAATTCGCAGTCAACCTGGAAGCCGGAAAACGCATTCCTCTCCGTATCGAATGGCAACCCGACGGTGGTGAATCTTATCTGGGGCTGCGTGCTTTGAATCCTGTTCCCGAACAGGAACAGAGTAAACTTTCCATTTATAGTGAAATGGGTAACGAAATCGACTATTACTTTGTTTATGGCAATAACATGGACGATGTGATTAGTGGTTATCGTACATTGACCGGTAAATCTCAGATTATGCCAAAATGGGCGATGGGATTCTGGCAAAGCCGTGAACGCTATAAGACACAAGATGAAATTCTGGGCACGTTGAAAGAGTTCCGCGAACGACGCATACCGATTGACAACATTGTACTCGACTGGAGTTACTGGCCCGAAGATGCCTGGGGAAGTCATGAATTCGACAAAGCCCGTTTCCCTGATCCGAAAGGGATGGTCGATTCCATTCATGCCATGAACGCGCAAATGATGATTTCGGTATGGCCAAAATTCTATATGACGACCGAGCATTTCAAAGAGTTCGATCAAAACGGATGGATGTACCAGCAGGCCGTGAAAGATAGTATCCGCGACTGGATTGGTCACGGCTATATCGGTTCTTTCTACGATGCATATGCCGAAGGCGCTCGCAAATTGTTCTGGCAACAGATGAAAGATCATCTTTATCCGTTGGGTATTGACGCCTGGTGGATGGATGCCAGTGAACCCAACATACGCGATTGCACCGACATGGAGTATCGCAAAGCCCTTTGCGGCCCTACCGCTCTCGGACCTTCTACCAAATTCTTTAATGGATATGCCTTGATGAATGCACAAGCCATTTACGAAGGACTTCGCGAGGCTGATCCCGACCAACGGATTTTCCAACTTACCCGTTCAGGATTTGCTGGACTTCAACGTTATGCCACTGCCAGTTGGAGCGGGGACATTGCCACCCGTTGGGAAGATATGAAAGCACAGATTTCCGCTGGACTGAACTTCGCCATGAGCGGTATCCCCTATTGGACAATGGATATCGGCGGATTCTGCGTAGAAAGAAGATACGAAAACGGACAACGTGAATTTAACCGCACGGGCAAAGAGAACGCAGACATGAAAGAATGGCGCGAGTTAAACACCCGTTGGTATCAGTTCGGGGCATTCTCGCCACTTTTCCGTTCGCACGGGCAATATCCGTTCCGTGAACTATTTAACATTGCACCCGAAGCACATCCGGCTCACCAATCCATGCTTTATTATACGAAGCTTCGCTACAACATGATGCCATATATTTATTCATTGGCTGGTATGACCTATTTCAATGATTATACAATCATGCGTGCTCTGGTGATGGATTTCGGTAAAGATATCCAGGTAAAAAATATTGGTGATCAGTATATGTTCGGTCCTTCACTGATGGTTTGTCCGGTATATGAATATGGAGCACGCACTCGCGAAGTGTACTTCCCGGAAACCACCGGATGGTATGACTTCTATACTGGAAAATACATCCGCGGTGGACATCAGGAGATTGTTCAGGCACCTTACAAACGTATCCCGCTTTACTTCCGAGAAGGTACGATCATGCCTTATGGCCCTGACATCCAGTACACCGATGAAAAGTTACCGGAAACCATTACTCTTTACGTATATGCCGGGCAAGATGGTTCGTTTACTCTGTATGAAGATGAAGGCATCAATTACAACTACGAAAAAGGACAATACACAACCATCTCCTTGACTTACGATGAGGCTTCGCGTACACTTGTCATCGGAGATCGGCTCGGCGAATATCCCGGTATGCTCGAAAACCGTACGTTTAATGTCGTATTTGTAGATAAGAACAATCCGAAGCCATTCAATAGGAATGCGCAAGGAATCAAAATTACCTATAATGGTAAAAAGCAAGTCGTAAAACTTTAATAACTACGTAGCGTGTTTCAGAAGCTGTTTTCCGAAACACGCTGCCATTAATCACCATACCATGACCAAACTTAACTATCTAACCTTTATTCTTGTCCTATTCATCTTCCTTGTAACACAAACTGCTTGTAGCCGTTCGGAAAGTTCTCCCCGGGCAAGAGAAAACTTCAATGGTGACTGGAAATTCCATTTGGGTGATATTCCTTCGGCCTCATCTCCTGATTTCGATGATACCGGTTGGCGTGCTTTGCAACTCCCGCATGACTGGTCGATTGAAGGTGAATTCAGCAAAGATAATCCGGCAGGTCCGGGTGGAGGAGCACTTCCAGGCGGCACCGGATGGTATCGAAAAACCTTTACCGTTCCAAAAGGAGATAACAGCAAACAAATTTTCATTGATTTCGATGGCGTATATATGAACTCCGAAGTCTTTATCAACGGCCATTCACTGGGAATAAGACCTTTCGGATATATCACCTTCCGGTATGACTTAACACCGTATATAAAAACAGATGCGCCGAATGTAATAGCTGTCAAAGTTGATAACTCACAGCAACCGAATTCCCGTTGGTATTCCGGTTCGGGTATCTATCGCAATGTCTGGCTGACGAAAGTAAATCGGGTGCATGTGGATATTTGGGGAACTTACATTACTACCCCCAAAGTATCCGGTAACTACGCGACAGTTGCCATCCGTACAACCGTGCGTAACTCCAGTACCGAGGAAATCAAAGCAGAACTTACTTCCACCTTGCTGGATAAGCAGGGAAATAAAAGAGGTACAGTAACTTCTCCCCTCACCATCGGAACAAATAATCACCAGGAAATACCACAGGAAATACAAATCAACGGCCCTATACGCTGGTCATTAGATAATCCGTATTTATACACTTTACATACGGAAATTCACGTGAACGGACAGTTAACAGATACGTATGATACACCTATAGGCATCCGTACCTTCCGGTTCGATGCCGAAAAAGGATTCTTCCTGAATGACCAACCCGTTAAGATCAAAGGTGTTTGCCAACACCACGACTTAGGATGTCTGGGTGCCGCCATCAATGTAAGAGCATTGGAACGTCAACTGGAGATTCTTCGCGAAATGGGTTGTAATGGTATCCGGTGTTCGCATAATCCCCCCGCTCCGGAATTACTCGACCTGTGTGACCGGATGGGATTCATTGTGATGGACGAAGCTTTCGACATCTGGCGCAAAAAGAAAACGGCTTATGATTACTCCCTTTACTTCAACGAATGGCACGAACGTGACCTGAGAGACCTGATATTACGCGACCGAAACCACCCTTCTATCTTTATGTGGAGTATCGGAAACGAAGTTCTGGAGCAATGGACACATGTCGATGCCGATACACTAAGTCTACAGGAAGCCAACCTGATTTTAAATGCCAAACGGGATGATTCCGCCTTGCAATATGACGGAGAATCCCTGAGTGTAAATTCCTTGCTCACTCAAAAACTGGCCCAAATTGTTCGTGACCTCGACCCGACCCGTCCTATCACCACAGGTAACAACGAACCCAATCCGCAAAATCATTTGTTTCGCTCAGAGGCACTGGATATTATCGGATATAACTATCACGATAAATGGTTTACGAAAGTTCCACAGAATTTTCCCGGCATGCCGTTCATTGTAACCGAATCAACTTCCGCCCTGATGACACGGGGCTATTACCGCATGCCCAGTGATTCCATGTACATCTGGCCCGAACGCTGGGACAAGCCGTTCCAGGATCCATCATTTGCTTGTTCATCTTACGACAATTGTCATGTACCCTGGGGAACGACCCACGAAGAAAGTTGGAAGCTCGTAAAGGACAATGATTACATAAGTGGAATGTATGTCTGGACAGGTTTCGATTATTTGGGCGAACCTACTCCTTATGATTTCCCTGCCCGCAGTTCCTTCTTCGGTATTGTTGATCTCGCGGGTTTTCCAAAAGATATATATTATATGTATCAATCCGAATGGAGTAACAAACCCGTGCTTCATCTGTTCCCGCATTGGAATTGGACCAGTGGTCAAACCATAGATATGTGGGCCTATTACAATCAGGCAGATGAAGTAGAATTATTCATCAATGGAAAATCGCAAGGCGTAAAAAGCAAAGAGAAAGATGTATTCCATGTGATGTGGCGAGTAACTTACGAACCCGGAACTGTGAAAGTTATTGCCCGCAAAGAGGGCAAAGAAGTAATGCACAAAGAAATTCGCACCGCCGGAGAAGCTGCACGAATCCGATTAACCCAGGATCGGTCCGTCATACAAACAGACGGCACAGACCTATGTTTTATCACAGTGGAAGTAACAGATGCCAACGGTAATATATGTCCGCTCGCCGATCATCTTATCAATTTCTCGGTGGAAGGCCAGGCCTTTATCGCCGGAGTAGATAATGGCAGCCAGACGTCTATGGAAAGTTTCAAAGCTCCTTACCGGAAAGCTTTTAATGGAAAATGCCTGGTTGTATTACAGAACAACGGGAAAAAAGGCGGCATACAATTGACTGCTTCTTCCGATAGATTACAAGCAAATACGATTTATATACAAGCCGAATAATAACTATTAATATTCATCATTTCCTATGAAAAAGAAATTTATCTATGCCCTGGCTCTGGCCGGATTATTCTCTGTTTCGCTTAAAGCACAAACCCCTATATACCTGGATGATAACAAACCTATCGAAGAACGGGTAAAAGATGCTCTCAGTCGTATGACACTCGAAGAAAAAGTAAAACTATGCCATGCGCAGAGCAAATTCAGTAGCGCGGGTGTTCCCCGCCTGGGCATCCCTGAATTATGGATGAGCGACGGTCCACACGGTGTACGGGAAGAAATCCAGTGGAATTCCTGGGCAGACGCCGGATGGACAAACGATTCATGCACCGCTTTCCCGGCATTGACCTGCCTGGCGGCAACCTGGAATCCGGAAATGTCTGCCATTTATGGAAAAGCCATCGGAGAAGAAGCACGTTATCGAAAGAAAGATGTATTGCTCGGGCCCGGAGTAAATATTTACCGTACTCCACTCAACGGTCGTAACTTTGAATACATGGGCGAAGACCCTTATCTGGCATCGATCATGGTTGTACCTTATATAAAAGAAGTACAAAAGAACGGTGTAGCCGCCTGCGTCAAACATTATGCGTTGAATAACCAGGAATTATGGCGCGGACATATTGACGTAGAACTCAGTGATCGTGCACTTTATGAGATTTATCTTCCAGCTTTCAAGGCATCCGTTATCGAAGGAGGCACATGGAGCATCATGGGAGCCTACAACAAACTGCACGGTGAACACTGTTGTCACAACGACTTGCTTCTGAATCAGATATTGAAAAGAGACTGGAAATTCGACGGATGCGTCATCACCGATTGGGGTGGCGCACATGACACCCGCGAAGCGGCACTGAATGGGCTGGATATTGAGATGGGATCTTATACCAACGGCTTAACCAGTGAGTCGGAGTTTACATACGATGATTACTACCTGGCGACTCCTTATCGGAAGGGATTAAAGGACGGTACCTATCCGCTTAGTACGATTGACGATAAAGCAAGTCGTATTCTTCGGATGATTTTCCGCACCGCGATGAACCGTCAAAGGCCGTGGGGTAGCTTTACATCTGAAGAGCATTACAAAGTAGCCCGTACGGTAGCCGAAGAAGGCATTGTTCTGCTGAAAAACAATTTGGTTGACAAAAAGAAACCAGCACTACTTCCCATAGATGCGTCCAAGTATAACAAAATTCTGGTAGTAGGCGAAAATGCAAGCCGCAGCCTGACACAAGGCGGAGGCTCATCCGTACTGAAAGTTAAGAAAGAAGTATCTCCGCTCGAAGCCTTACAAATGATGTACGGAGATAAAATTATTCATGCCAAAGGGTATGAATCCGGCCGGCCGATGTATTCCCACGTTGATGAAATTCCAACAGAAGTCGTTGAATCCCTCCGTAACGAAGCTATCGAAAAAGCAAAAGAGGCTGATCTGGTTATTTATGTGGGTGGACTGAATAAAAACCACCAACAGGATTGCGAGGCAGCCGACCGCATAACTTTCGGTTTGCCTTTCGGACAAAACGAATTGATTGAAGGTATCCTGAAAGTAAACCCGAACATGGTAATGGTGTTAATGAGCGGAAATGCCGTTGAAATGCCCTGGATAAAAAGTGTACCCGCCATTGTACAGGCCTGGTATCCAGGTAGTGAAGCCGGAAATGCCTTAGCCAATATCCTTTGCGGAAAAATTAATCCAAGCGGCAAGCTTCCTTTCTCTTTCCCAAGTAAATTAACAGACAACGGCGCGCATGCTTTTGACGAATTAAGTTATCCGGGTGACAGTATCAAACAAATCTATAAAGAAGATATCCTCGTAGGATACCGCTGGCATGACACAAAGAAAATCCCTGCCTTATTTCCTTTTGGGCATGGACTGAGTTATACTACTTTCACTTACGGAAAAGCTGTCTTCTCCACCAAGAGTATGGACCGAAAAGGAAAAATTGAAGTAACTATTCCGGTTACCAATACCGGAAATATCGAAGGAAAAGAAATTATTCAATTGTATATTGGCGACGATAAATGCAGTTTATTACGTCCTTTGAAGGAATTAAAGCATTTCGATAAGGTTACACTGAAACCGGGCGAAACCCAAAAAGTGAAGTTTACTATTACCGTAGATGATCTTACATTCTTTGATGACAAACAGTATGAATGGATAGCCGAACCCGGTAAATTCAAAGTTTACATTGGTTCCTCTTCCACCCACATACATTCTATTACCGAATTCACGCTTCTGTAATCTATAAAAGACAATGATCTTATGGGAAAAACAACGTTACATATATTCTTCCTCTTTTTCCTGGTCACATTCGTAAGCAAGGTGGAAGCACAAAGTTTCCCTTTCCAGAATAAAACATTGTCAGACGAAGAACGATTGGATAATCTTCTTTCGCTGATGACAATTGATGAAAAAGTACAAGCCTTGTCTACTAATCTCGGTGTGCCCCGGCTAGGTATCCGAAATACCGGACACTCCGAGGGACTACATGGACTCGCCCTCGGCGGCCCGGGTAATTGGGGAGGTGGAGGGCAGACATATCAAACCTTCCCAACAACAACCTTTCCTCAAGCCTATGGATTAGGACATACCTGGGACAGAAAACTGATACAAAAGATTGCGGATCAGGAAGCCACAGAAGTACGATTTTACACCCAACATCCCCGCTATGGAAAAGGCGGATTGGTTGTACGTGCTCCCAATGCTGATCTGGCACGTGACCCCCGTTGGGGTCGAACAGAAGAAAGCTTCGGCGAAGATCCTTATCTGACCGGAGAATTGACAGTAGCTTTCGTTAAAGGACTGCAAGGTAATCATCCGCGTTACTGGAAAACAGCATCCCTGATGAAACACTTCTTGGCCAACAGTAATGAAGATGGAAGAGATTCAACTTCATCTGATTTCAATGACCGGCTTTTCCATGAATACTACGCTTACCCTTTTTACAAGGGAATCAAAGAAGGAAACTCACGGGCTTTTATGGCCTCCTACAATGCATGGAACGGGATTCCGATGACAGTTCACCCATCATTAACAGAAATTACACGCAATCAATGGGGAAACAATGGAATAATCTGCACCGATGGCGGAGCTTTGGCGTTATTAATTAACGCCCATAAGCATTATCCTACTCTGACAGAAGGAGCCGCCGCAGTAGTTAAGGCAGGCATAGGCCAATTCCTGGATAATTATCGCCCTTATATTTACGAAGCACTGAATGAAGGCTTATTAAAAGAAACAGATATTGATAAAGCCATACGAGGTAATTTCTATGTGGCACTTCGGCTTGGGTTACTGGACAGTGACCAGACGCAGGTTCCTTATACCGAAATCGGTGTTACTGATATCGAAGAACCGTGGTTGTCTCCCAAGACACATCAATTTGTCAGAGAAGTGACAGCTAAATCAGCCGTATTACTCAAAAACAAAGGGATACTTCCTATCGGCAAGCATACTATCAAATCTATTGCAGTGATCGGCCCTTATTCCGACGAAGTTCTACTCGATTGGTACAGTGGGACTCCACCTTACACGGTAAGTATACTACAAGGTATAAAAAATGCAGTGGGAAATGACATACAGGTCTTCCATGCCAATACCAACCAGGCTGATCAAGCTGTAAAAATTGCACAACAGGCAGATGTCGCTATTGTATGCATAGGAAACCATGTTTACGGCACGGATATACGATGGAAATATTCCCCAGTTCCCAGTGATGGAAGAGAGGCTGTTGATCGTAAATCCCTATCCCTGGAATGGGAGGACCTTGCAAGAGTGGTCTATAAAAGTAATCCCAACACCATACTGTTATTAGTCAGTAGCTTCCCCTACGCAATCAACTGGTCACAGGAAAATCTACCAGCCATTTTACATATTACACATAATAGCCAGGAGCTAGGCAATGGTGTAGCAGATACTCTCTTCGGAAATTATAATCCAGCAGGACGAACTATACAAACATGGGTGACTGCCATTGATGAACTACCGCCCATGATGGATTATGATATAACCAACGGCAGGACTTACATGTATTATAAAGGCAAACCGCTTTATCCTTTTGGGCATGGCTTGAGCTATACCACATTTGATTATTCGAATCTCCAAATATCTGCTCGAACAATATCTCCAGCCGAAGAATTCACCGTTTCATTTGATGTACGGAACAGCGGAAAAAGGGATGGGGAGGAAGTGGTACAGGTATATGTAACTTATCCTGATTCAAAAATTATCCGACCTCAAAAACAACTGAAGGGCTTCGAACGGATATTCATAAAAGCCGACGAAACCCACCGGGTTAACATTCCCATTAAGGTAAAAGAGCTATCCTATTGGGATAGCGAAAAAAATCAATTCATTGTAGAGCCCGGCAGAATTAACCTATGGATCGGTAATTCCTCGGAATCAATTCATTTGAGAAGTTCTATCCGCATCCAATCCACCCGATAATTTCATTTTTTCTTTTTGACGTATGCACAAGCATGGGATATAAATAAAAGAAGAACCAAAACTTTAACAGGTTCTAAAAAAACAGAGAGTTGTAAAGTGAAATTTGCAACTCTCTAATAATTCTAATACATTTGTCGTGCGACAAAACAGACTTTCTCTGTTTTATACAAGGTCTCTTTCTGTTGAACGAATATAGTTTTTCTTCATGAAAAAAAGATTTTATTCTTTCTGTTTCCTATTTACAACCATGCTGGGAACACTTTCTGCCCAAGAAGCAAATATTCCACAGGATTTCTTTTATGCCGAAGAACCTCTGGATTTTAATCTGCCCCAATTTGATTTTACTCTTCCTCTACCGCAGGGAGCTGGATTCTGTCTTCCACTAACGGCTGGCGAAGGAATTGCCTACGAGCAAACAGACGAAGCCTTTTACTACTTCAGTCCCCGTTATCTATGGCAAAATTCGTTTGCCTTCCGATTCAGCCTTTCTCCAGACAATGAGAAAGATTGTTTATGGATGTATATAATACATGGTAACAAAGAAAGAGTGAAGCAGGAGATCGACTATAACAGAAAAAAGAATCCAAAAGGAGTTTACAGTTCTCTTTCTTCCTTTAAAACTTCGTTGGGGCCTTCCATGAATTACAAGCAAACATTCCCCGATGGAAGTAACAACTATATATATATCGTATCACTGGGTGAGTTTTCTTTTTTATTCCGACTGAGCGGACAAACCGACAGCAAAAAAAAGAAACAATACGAAGAAATCATCAAACACGCTAAAGAAAACAACCTGGCATATCGCCGGGTAAGATATGAAACAAGAGTGGCAGCCGGAGACTATACATTCAGGGGAACAGACCTATTACAGGAACTTAAGTTATCCGACAACCACGGCGTACTACTAAACGAATTCACCTTCGAATGGGATAGCTTGGGATATAGTCTCCGTATACCCGAAAGATTTGAATACAAAGTCAGTGGAAAAATGATATACCGGACAGTCAACAACGTAAAAATATATACCGGGGACAGACCCGAAGGTATTATCGGAAGCACCAGCAGCTTTACACATAATGATCTGACCATTTCTTTCCGGACATACGGAGAAGGTACAGACTGGGCCGATGAAAGTTTGCTTTCGCAAATTGCAATTTCCCACTTTTCGAAAGATATTGAAATTGTAGTTGATGGCGTCTCTTTCCCTGCGAAATATTACGGCAGTAAATCTTCAGGAACCATGAGCTTTACATTTTCATCCAAAAATTTCAATCATTTAGTAACCATTAGCGGCATACATAATAAAAATCTGTCTTTGGTAGAGAAAGTAATTTCCGGATTAAAACTGGATATTCCTAAACCGACTTTTGCCAAACTGAGCATTGCCCGCTTACCGCAGATTTTGGGGTTAGATGATCCGGAACCTATTCAATTGGACAATCCACTTCCGTTGAATCACTCTTTTTCCCAAAGCTTCTTTGAGTGTAATTTAACGGATATTGGGATGCGGATTTACCTAAAAGGAAATCCTGAAGATTATAAATACTATATTGGTAACGAAAAAGAAGGAACGATCAAAAACGGTATCATCCAGGGCAATCCTTCTGATGCTGCTGCCAATCGCCTTTCCATCTATAGGCAAACAGGCACCAATGACATCTTTCATCAACTTTCAAAAGGGATTAGACAAGTATCTGTAGAAGAGCATACCCGACTATTAAAACAAGCATTTTTAAACTACAATACCATTGAAGTAGTTCATGCCGGCGTAAACCGGATAAACGGGATTGACTGGAGTCTATTTTTCTATAGAACGGGACATCATTATACAGGGATACTCACTGCCTGGAAAGGAAATTATGAATTACAGCTTATAGTAAACCATGACGGTGAAGAACAAGACGCGCTAAAAAAGGCAGCATACATAAAAACCGTATGGTTTAAGATACTGCCTGATTTCAATTAATAATATTCGGATTACTTTATCCGTATAAGCTGATAGAAAATAACATTTTCTGAATTTAACGGAAGCGGATTTGCCCAATTATTTATTGCAATAGTTAAAATACCATCCTGAATATTTACAGGTAACCTAATCTCTGCTGTACTGGAGCTGAAATAAGAATAACCGTATATATCTTCCAGCTCAAATTTTCGCCACTCTAAGTCATCACCGGTAAAAGTAATAATTTCCGTCATTTGAGAAGAAGTAGGATCAGTCCATTCCCCCTCCAATGCCTTTTTGGTGTTTTTTAATGATAAACCTTTAAAATTGACATTATCCTGCAATTTATCATCATCTCCGCAGGAAGCATACAGCATACTTAAGATGCAAAAAAGGTAGAAAAGATGCTTTTTCATGTCTCAATGCAGTTTAAAATTATGAACTACACAAATATATTAATTTTGTTTGAAAAGAAAAATGAGACTGTTCAGCGTCTTCTTTTAAATATTCTAAAATTATATAACCGTGTAAAATGTAGTGAAGGACCTGTAATAAACCGTTCAGCGGTTTATTTCACAGATCCTTCGCTGCATTCCGGATTACTTCCGGAAGTCTATTATAAAAAGAAAAGCTTATCAGTTCTTATTCGCACGCTTTCTTTCATTCTCATCCAAAATGATTTTCCGCATACGCATACTTTTCGGAGTCACTTCCACATATTCATCTTCCTTGATGTATTCCAAAGCCTCTTCTAACGAGAATTGTACAGGCGGAATCAACCGGACTTTATCATCTGCTCCCGAAGCACGCATATTAGTCAGTTTCTTAGACTTGGTAACATTTATCACCAGATCTTTATCATGCGAGTTTTCGCCTACCACTTGTCCAGCATAAATATCTTCCTGCGGGAAGATGAAGAAACGTCCGCGATCTTGTAGTTTATCAATAGCATACGCAAAAGCAGTGCCCGATTCCATTGCAATAAGAGAACCATTGGTCCGTCTTTCTATTTCGCCTTTGTAAGGTTGATACTCTTTAAAACGATGTGCCATAATAGCCTCTCCTGCAGAAGCAGTTAATACGTTGGTACGTAAACCGATGATACCACGGGATGGAATATTAAATTCCAGATTAATGCGTTCACCTGTATTCTCCATCATAGTCATTTCTCCTTTCCGGCGAGTTACCATATCGATAATCTTACTCGAAAATTCTTCAGGTACATTAATGGTCAATTCTTCTATGGGTTCAGATTTCTTGCCGTCTATTTCCTTGTAAATAACTTGCGGCTGTCCTACCTGCAATTCGTATCCCTCACGACGCATAGTTTCAATTAACACAGATAAATGAAGTACTCCCCGCCCGTATACCAGCCATTTATCATCTTCTTCGTTCTTAATGACCCGAAGAGCCAAGTTCTTATCCAGTTCTTTCATCAGACGGTCGTGAATATGACGGGATGTTACATACTTACCATCTTTGCCAAAAAACGGAGAATCATTGATGGCAAATAACATACTCATGGTAGGTTCATCAATATCAATGGTGGGTAGTGGTTCCGGATTTTCGTAATCACAAATGGTATCACCAATTTCAAAATTTTCAATACCGATCAATGCACAAATATCTCCAGAAGAAACCTCGGTTGTTTTGGCCCGTCCCAATCCTTCAAAAACATGCACTTCCTTGATTTTCGACTTTACAATACTACCATCCCTCTTGGCAAGTGATACATTCATTCCTTCTTTCAGGGTACCCCGATGTATACGACCAATAGCAATACGCCCCGTATAAGCAGAATAATCCAGTGAAGTAATCAACATCTGTGGAGTGCCTTCGATTTTTTCCGGCGCAGGTATATTTTCAAGAATACAATCCAGTAACGGAGTAATGGAATCTGTCGGCTGCTTCCAGTCTGTGCTCATCCAGCCATTCTTTGCAGAACCATAAATAGTCGGAAAGTCCAGTTGCTCTTCAGTGGCTTCCAGACTGAACATCAGATCGAACACCATTTCATGCACTTCATCCGGACGACAGTTGGGTTTATCCACTTTATTAATAACCACAATAGGTTTCAGCCCGATCTGCAATGCTTTCTGGAGTACAAAGCGGGTCTGAGGCATAGGCCCTTCAAAGGCATCAACTAAAAGCAGGCAACCGTCGGCCATGTTTAATACACGTTCTACTTCACCACCAAAATCGCTATGCCCCGGAGTATCAATGATATTGATCTTCGTTTCTTTATAATTGATGGATACGTTTTTTGATAGAATAGTAATTCCTCGTTCACGTTCCAGATCATTGTTATCCAAAATTAATTCACCACTGCTTTGGTTATCCCTGAAAAGATGTCCGGCCAAAAGCATTTTATCAACAAGGGTCGTTTTCCCATGGTCCACATGGGCAATAATTGCAATATTCCTAATATTTTGCATACAATACCTATTAAATTGGGCGCAAAGTTAGTCAATTAATCTGGAATAAGGAATTAAGAGCTGTGAATTAGAGGAGGTTAACCGTATAAACGAAAAATAGACGATATTTAGAGGAAGTTAAATAAATCTTATAAAAAAATCATTTTAGTACCTCATCCTAGAAGATTTTTTCTTTCTATATTCTTAGTTTTAAATTATTTAGCTATCTTTGCAGCCTCGAAAATAAAACTTTATATATTTATTTAAGCTAAGAATTATGTATTTAGATTCAGCTAAGAAACAAGAAATCTTTGAAAAATACGGAAAGTCTAACACTGATACTGGCTCCCCTGAAGCACAGATTGCATTGTTTTCCTACCGTATTTCTCACCTGACCGAACATTTAAAGGTCAACAGAAAAGATTATAGCACAGAAAGATCATTAACAATGTTGGTAGGAAAGCGTCGTAGATTGCTGAACTACCTGAAAGACAGAGATATCAGCAGATATCGTGCCATTGTTAAAGAACTTGGTTTAAGAAAGTAAGAAATTACTTTTTAGCGAAAGCGAATAAAAAAAAAGAAGGTGCCGGAATGACACCTTCTTTTTTTGTAGCATATATTGTATTATTCAACTATAATTAGCTTACTCTTTTCAGCTTTTTCGTTTTATAATCAATCTTATATTTCCGGACAACAACTGACTCACCGGTATACTTATATTCCTTTTTTGACAAAGGTGTTCCCCAAAGGCTGAATTCCGTTTCATACTGAAGACGTCCATTCCTCACTAACTTTTCACTCCTTATTTTTTTATTAATAATTTCCTGAGTCAGGGTATCCCCGTTGGCAAGAGGAGAAACTTTCTCGGCATAAATTTCTTTTTCCTTCAACCACTTATTTATATACAGATAACGTCTGTTAATATGACCTTTTGGCAACTGTTCATATTCAAATATTTCATATTCGGGAGGGTTAGAAGAAGGATAATAACAATATTGCCTTGTTTTCGTCAAAATGGTATCATTGTAAAACTCTTCCTTGTGAATGTCGAATTTATCATAAGTAACAACCTTATATCTTTTCCCGGATTGGTCTTTCTTAAGAGTAAACGAAAGTTTATAAGTACTTCCATTGATATCACTTGCCCAGAAATCATCCGATTGTGTAATACACCAGTCCAACTGTTCCGCATCTTTTATAAATAAATTATCTTTAGTATTTCTCTGATTAAGTATGCCGATAACTTCCATTTTATCATTACGGACAATTTCAATATTTTCATGAACAGTTATATTTGCGGTATCACCCTTTAACAGAAAGTTCAAAATAAAATCTTTTTCAGAATTTTCTTCTTCACTCTGCTGCAATAAATCACCGGTTGTAGCCAATAAAACGCCTTCTATTACTCCACCATCCGTATATTTTATTTTAAAAATGGAATAATAGCTACATTCAGAGCTATTTCCTGCTGCACCAAGTATTTTCCCATCTTCCTGATAGTATCGAATTTCAGAATTTGCAGGTCCGTATGCTTCGATTGTTTGGATGGTAATTCCGTTCTTTTTTTCCTCAGAAAAATCTGCCAGAATAGAAGGTCCGTAAAGAAAAATATGATCTTCGTAGGTCTTGTCGAAGACACGTGGGTCCTTTATTACAACCTCTTCTGTTTGTTCAGTTTCAACCGTTATTCCTTTCTTCGTCTCAATTTTACAGGAAGAAAACGAGATTATTATACATACTGTTATGAGTACATTCGTTTTTCTTAGTGTTTCCATAATGTGTTTTATTAGGGCATTGTGTATTATTATACAATAAAAGATTTCTAAAGAAAAAGGGCAACATCTCGAAGGACTTTTTTATTGTATCCACAAATTTAATATTTTTTTATTCAGTAATGAGGCTTGCACGTATTTTTTTTGTATTCAGAAGATACAATCTTATCAAGAAGAGACTGCATTTTCTGTGCAGCCTCTTCTTTGACCATCCCCTGTTCATTTCACTCACTGATTAGGATTAACTGGTGGGGTTAGGTACTCACTTAAAAAATAACTGGTTATTATATACTTTATATGTAGTAATTAATGTTCCTTTGTAATATAGATATTTCTCAAATTAATTTCAGAGTTTCTAATGTTCAGTTTCCGCTTCGGGCTATTTAAATCTTGGTTTTAGCCTCTCAATATTCGTAACTCATTCTTGTACAAAGATATAGGTTTTATCTTCTTTTTAAAAAATATAAGCCTATTTTGTTACGGATCTGATTTTCAGCTAATTATCAAGAGTTTAAGATTTAAATATGCAAATACGGATTTAATCGGACAAGTTTACGCATTTCTTCTTGCATCTTCAATTGTTTCCAATTTCGCAAGAAATCTTATATTTGCAGATAGCATATTAATACAATAGTTTAAAACTTATTATGAAAGAAAAAGAGAGGAAAGGAATCATTGAAAAAAAGCAAAAACCTCATCATGGCAAAAACATTAAATGGTTCCGTAAACAAAAAGGGTATTCACAGGAATACATCGCAACATTATTCGGTACCAATACTTCACAGCAGCAAATCTCGAATTGGGAGAATGAAGAAGAACTCTCAGATGAGATTTTATCCAAATTCGCGCTCTTTTTGGATATAGGAATCTCGTGGCTCAAAGAAGCGATTTTAGACGATGAACTGGGTTACTATTCACAGGATGGGTATGGAAACACTAACTTCCAGAAGAATGATCAGATGGTACATGCAGTACATGATCCCGTGGAGGCAATGGAAAAGGTCTATAAAGACAGCGCTAAGAAGATTCAGAATGCTTACATAGATGCAAATAACCGGATTTCAGAATCCTATAATGATGCAAAAGAAGTTTTCCAGAACCACCAGAAAAAAAACCGAAAATTTCTATAAGTATCTAATTGAAGAACAAAAAACTGAAATTGAAAGGGTCACCGGCGAAAATAACCAACTAATAGATAAAATATTAGTTATTGCTGAGAAAGTAGCGGAAAAGATTTGATGGTGAACAAGGATTCAAACTGAATTTATAGCAAAGGAGGTATCTGAAATGATCGGACTACTTCCTTTTTCAGCACTTATTAACTTAATTTCGCGAGAATATTATCCTAAAAAAAGGTATACACAATAAGGATATACTACTTTCGAAGTAAAATCGTATCCACATTTCCCGTATAAAGTTTGCCTGATGGAAAAGGGAGATTTTTAGAGTAGATATATACCCACACGATTCAGCCAGCAGGAAGAAGCTTTTTCTTGGCTTAGTTCTCTCTCTATCCTTCTGACTGAATCTACGCATAACCCGGTTAGGAGTATGCTTTAATTACTTCCGCCAAAGTAAACCATATATATTTTACTAATCTTTTCTTATATCACAAAAATAAGACGGAAAAATGCCCCCTACAATGCCTTTCCCCTTATTTATCGTAGGAATTACTCTAAATCATAAGTAGATTTAGCACCCTGTTAATAGGTATTTGGTATCCTACTTTATCTTTAAAATGTTTTTTAACAGAAAACTTTTACAACTTTTATAGTTTTCTCTATTAACAAAGCCATAATTATTCAAAAAACATTTTAATCTTTGCAACTCTAAAAATCAGTGAGGAAACAAGTAAGCTAATTTATGGCAAAAGAAAAGGATACATTCGAAGCAAAGTCGGGGGTAGGTTTTAAAGTGTTCAGCCACTATCTTCGCTTCGTTCATAATCAGATTTATTATCGTAAACTGCATTGGATTGGTACCGAAAATATCCCGGAAAAAGGCCCTTTAATGATTGTTTCGGATCACCAGAATTGTCTATCGGATGCTTTGGCTTTGCTGATGGCTATCTTTCATACCCGCAAAAAAAGGCAACACCGCATCCTGGCACGTGCCAGTGTTTTCAAGCCAATATTTACAAAACCTTTACGATGGTTGGGCATTATGCCTGCTTTCCGTCTGGAATATGAGGGCGCCGAATCTTTATCTAATAATGCAGATACTTTCAATGAATCAGAAAATGAATTATTAAAGGATGGAACATTAATTATATATCCCGAAGCCGGTCATCAAGATAAACGTTGGCTGGGTACTTTTTCATATGGATATACCCGGTTACTGTTTAATGCTGCTGCACGTACCAATTTTGAGAAAGAGTTTTTCATCCTGCCTTCTTGCAACCATTACTCAAATTATTTCAATATTCGGGAAGATGTACTGATTAAATTCGACACACCTATTTCAATTGCACCCTTTTATGAATTATATAAAACAAAACCTCGCACTGCCCAGCGTCAGGTAAATGCCTTGGTTCGAAAACAAATTTCCGGGTTAATGCTGGATATTACTGATCTGGAGAATTACGAATCGATCGATTATCTGAGAGAATCAGAATTTGGCAGAAAGTATGCATTGAATAATGGGTATGACCCAAATTATTTGCCAGATAAATTACTCGCAGATAAAAAACTGTTCGCTTCACTCGAACAAGCTAAAGAAGAGCGAGAAGAAGATATATTGAAAATATACCAGGAAATACGCAAACTCGAACAGGCAATAAAAGGATTACGCATTTCAGACTATGACTTTAACAAAAAGATATGTTTACCCAAGCTATTATTACAAGGATTATTATTACTGATTCTTTGCCCGCTTTTTTTGTTTGCCTGTGTACCCAATTTATTTATATATCTATCACCCCGAATCATTACCCGCAAACTAACAGATAGGATGTTTTACAGTAGCATCAACTTCGGATTTTATCTCCTGATCTCCATACCTTTATTTTATACAGTGGCTTTTGTATTAACATGGATCTTTACGAAATCACTATTGATTGCTTTGCTATACTTGGTTTCTTTGCCGTTTTTAGGTATTTTTGCATGGAATTTTTATAAAGTGTTCAAACAGTGGCTGAGACAGTTGCGTTTTTACTTCCTAAAAGAGAGAGAAAAATTAGAGGAAGTGAGCGTACTCAGGAATCACCTATTTAGCGCCCTGAATGAATTAATCAAGTGAAAGACTAATAAGATTGTTCGATAATGAAAAGAAGAGTTGTGATAACAGGAATGGGTATATATTCCTGTTTAGGAAAAAATTTAGATGAAGTAAGAGATTCTCTTTACAATGGAAAATCAGGAATTATCTTCGATTCGGCTCGTAAAGAATTAGGTTTTCGTTCAGCATTAACCGCTCAACTTGAAATACCTAACCTAAAAGGAATCCTAAGCCGGAATCAACGTGTATACCTTCCCGAACAAGGAAGTTACGCCTATGTTGCAACAGTAGAAGCATTAAGAAATGCCCAAATAGACCAGGATTACCTAGATGCACACGAAGTGGGGATTCTCTACGGAAACGACAGCTCCGCAGAAGCTGTTATGAAGAGTGTAGATATCATGCGAAACAAAAAAGATACTACCTTAATTGGTTCCGGAGCAATTTTTCAGTCGATGAACTCAACTGTCAGTATGAACCTGGCTTGCCTGTTTAAGCTAAAAGGTATTAACATGACTGTATCCGGAGCCTGCGCCAGCGGTTCGCATGCTATCGGACTGGGCGCTTTACTTATCCAGTGGGGAATGCAGGATTGCATCGTTTGCGGAGGGGCGCAGGAAGTAAATCCTTATTCGATCGGCAGTTTCGATGGTATCAGTGCTTTCTCAATCCGGGAAGAGGAACCGACGAAAGCATCCCGTCCTTTTGACCGAGACCGTGACGGATTGGTTCCCGGAGGTGGAGCTGCAACCGTTATTATCGAAAGTTACGAATCAGCTATTAAACGGGGAGCCCCTATTCTCGCCGAAGTATGCGGATATGGGTTTTCCTCCAACGGAGATCATATTTCAGTGCCGAATGTGGATGGTCCGAGCCGTTCGCTCGAAATGGCCATTCGGGAGGCAGGCATGGACATTCGCAACATTGGTTATATCAATGCGCATGCAACTTCTACTCCTGTGGGAGATAAGAATGAAGCAAAAGCAATCGCCCATGTGTTTAGTGATCATAAACCGGAGGTAACTTCCACCAAATCAATGACTGGACACGAAATGTGGATGGCAGGTGCCAGCGAAATCATTTATTCTACTCTTATGATGAAGCATGATTTTATTGCGCCCAACCTAAATTTTGAGAACCCAGACGAAGATTCAGCGAAACTAAATATCCCGGGACAACGTGTGGATAAACATTTTGATACATTCCTGTCTAATTCCTTTGGTTTTGGCGGAACAAATTCTACGCTGATCATCAAAAACCTGTAAATTATAATTTAGATCTTTTATAAATTCAAGAACAATGAAGAAACAAGAATTAATTCTAAGAGTGAATGAAGTACTGGCCGAAGAGTTTGAAATTGAAGTAGAAGACATTGCTCCTGAAAGCAACATTAAAGAAACACTTGAACTCGATAGCCTGAGCCTGGTAGATATGGTAGCATTGATTGAAGGTTCCTTCGGAGTAAAAATCAAAAGTCAGGAAGTATCTACTATTCAGACATTCGACACACTGTATGATTTTATAGCCGAAAGACTGTAAACGTTCCTGACGTGTAAACAGAAATTATGGCAAAATTGACCATTTTCATATATCGCTGGTTTAAAAGTCACAAGATCGTATTTTACGGTTTATTGTTACTCTCTACGGTATTTTTCACATTCTTCAGCACGAAGATTTATTTCGAAGAAGATATTTCGAAATTACTTCCTGCTGCAGAAGAAGGAGGCGCCGAAGAGCTGGTTTTTTCGAATCTTAAAGTAAAAGATAAAATCTTTATCCTGTTCAATACCCGATCCAGTTCCATGGAGCCGGACCAGTTAATAAATGTATGCGATTCTTTTACGCAAACATTGCTGGAACAAGACACAGTTTATGATGCGATTCATAACATCTTGTATCGGGTAGAAGTAAGTGTACTGCAAAACGGGATTCGTTTTTTATATGAAAATGCACCTCTATTTCTGGAATCGTCGCACTATCAGCAATTGGATTCCCTGTTAACACCGGAAAAAATGAATAAACAAATGGCGGAGAATTATTCGTTATTGCGTTCTCCTGCCGGAAGGGCTTACAGGGAAGTGATTACACACGATCCGATTGCTTTGCGTAAAATATTTCTTTCAGAGGCTGGTGGTGGCATGGGCAACGGACTGGGTGGAAATTATGCTTTTTATAATAACCACATTTTTACAGCCGATACCACTATCTGCCTTGCTTTTCTTTCGCCCAATTTTAAAGCTTTCGACTCGAAGCAAGGTATCCGGCTCTCGGATATGATAGAAAAACAGATCAAATCTTTTCAGGAACAAAATCCGGATATTGAGATTTTATATCACGGAGCACCCGTGCAGAGTGTTTACAACTCTCGCCAAATCAAGAAAGACCTGCTAGTCACCATTTCTTTTTCGCTGGTGCTAATTTTTATTATTCTATTATTTTGCTTTAAGAATAAATCAACGATTATCTATCTGGTGCTTCCGGTAGTGTATGGGGTTATATTTGCCTTGTCGGTTATGTATTTTATCAAAGGAAGCATGTCATTAATGGCCATGGGTATTGGAGCAATCGTTATGGGGGTAGCATTCAGTTATTGTATGCATGTTATCACTCATTATAAGTATGTGAGTGATCCGGTAGAAGTACTGAAAGATCAGACAGTACCCGTTATATTAGGCTCACTAACTACCATAGGGGCATTTATGGGGTTGTTATTTACCCAATCGGAACTATTACAAGACTTTGGTTTATTTGCTTCACTCGGACTGGTGGGTACTACCCTGTTTTGCCTTCTTTTCCTGCCCCAGTTCTTTCGTCCGGAAAACAACCGGAGATCAGAAAAAGCTTTTACTTTCCTCGAAAAAATAAACTCTTTTCCTTTCGATAAACAGAAGTGGTTACTTGTATTTATTCTCGCAATAACTGTTATCTGTTTTATTACTTCACGGAATGTAAAATTCGATTCAGACCTACGGAATATCGGGTATAACGATGATAGAGTTATGCGATCCCGCGAATTACTGGAATCGAAAACAAGCAATAATTTTTCGACTATTTACTTTGCTTCGATTTCGGCTGATCAGGATTCAGCACTTATTTACAACAGACAATTAAGTCAGTTGATGGACAAAGAAATTGAGTGTAAACGGATACATGGATATTCAGCCTCTGCATCTATATTCATACCCACTGCCGAACAACAGGAAAGAATTCGTCAATGGAATGAGTATTGGACGGACGAAAAGAAGCGCTCTGTTCAGGAAATGATCATCCAGGCAGGGAACAAATATAAGTTCACAGAAAAAAACATTTACTCCTTTCTTCCGGATGCTGGAAAAAAATACCAACCCGTTTCTATCTACGAATCAGGTGTAATTCCGGAAATGATCATGGAAAATATAATTGAATATACCGACGGTCGTTACCTGGTATTTACTCCCGTACAGATGAATCGGGAACAACTGATGGAAGTAGGAAATGATGTGGTGGCCCAGAATCCGAATCTTATCGTGATCGACCCGATGTATTATATCAACGATATGGTTAAACTGGTACATGAAGACTTCAGTACTACACTGGCTATCTCTTCCATTTTTGTACTGTTGGTATTACTGGCGTCTTACCGCAATATTCCGCTCGCACTGATCGCTTTTCTGCCCATGGGTCTCAGCTGGTATATTGTATTAGGCTGTATGGCCATTTTCGGTATGGAGTTTAACTTGATCAATATTGTAATTTCCACCTTTGTATTCGGCATTGGTGTCGACTATAGTATTTTTATCATGGATGGTCTACTGGCTCCTTACAAAGGAACCCGAAGCTCTTTGTTAGTTTATCATAAAACAGCTATTTTCTTTTCGGCTGTTATCTTGATTATTGTGACAGCTTCTTTATTATTTGCCGTTCACCCGGCAATTGCTTCCATCGGTGTTGCAACCTTGATTGGTATGGGAGCTACTATATTAATAGCATATACCTTATTACCGTTCTTATTCTCCTTACTAGTTCGTTATCTTGAAAAACGAGGTAAAACTCTGTTTTCTTCCCGAAAGAAAAAAGCATGAAACAGTACGATGTCATCATTATCGGCAGCGGACTGGGTGGCCTGGAATGTGGGTACATCCTATCTAAAAAAGGGTACAATGTCTGTATCCTCGAACAAAACCATCAGCTAGGAGGATGTCTGCAAACCTTTAAGCGTTCAGGAACAATTTTTGATACAGGCTTCCATTTTGTAGGTGCGCTCGATGAAGGACAATTTCTACACCACCTGTTTAACTACTTTAATTTACTTGATTTACCGTGGCATCGGTTAGACGAAGAAGCATACGCCGAAGTAGTACTTGACGGACAATCTTTCAACCTGGCATCGGGATTCGATCGTTTTTCAGAAACACTTGCTAAAGATTTTCCACATCAACGAAAACAACTCGAAACATATACCGCTTTCCTGAGAGAAGTGGGAACCCATATCGGAAACAGTTTCAAACCAGAACAAAACACTTCTTTATTTGAACAATCTGCTTATGCTTATCTGCAACGTACAATTGATGATCCGTTATTAAGAAAAGTGCTTTCCGGCTCTTCCTTAACAATGGAACTATGTGCCGAAAAACTTCCGCTGTATGTTTTTGCACAAATCAACAGTTCTTTCATTCAAAGCGCATGGCGTTTAAAGGGTGGAGGTTCATTGATTGCTGAGAAACTTACCGAAAATATTCGTCGCATGGGTGGTACCATCCTGACCCGTTCAAAGGTAACCCGGCTCATAGAAGAAAGCGGCAAAATAACTACCGTAGAATATAATGGGGAAGAAAGAATAACCGCTAAATATATTATCTCCAACCTACATCCCGCAGAAACACTTACGTTGATTCCCGAAAGTAGATGCATTCGGAAAATCTACCGGAAAAGGATTTCCAACCTAAGCAATACGCAAGGCACCTTTACTACACATCTTCGCCTGAAACCGAATACTATTCATTACCTGAACAGAAATGTCTTCATTCACCAAGGAGATAGCCTCTGGGATTGCCATTATCATCCCAAGAAAAAAATTTCATCTGCCCTCGTGAGCTTCCAAATTCCTCAGAAGGGGAAATATACACTCAATATAGATATTCTTACACCCATGCACTGGGAAGAAGTATCGAAATGGGCAGATACCACTATCGAACATCGCGGAGATGATTATAAAGAATTCAAACAACGAAAGGCGGAGGCCAGCATTGATTTCATTTCGCAACGATTTCCCGGATTGAAAGATCAGATTGCAGGCGTATATACCAGTACTCCCCTCACTTACCGTGATTATACGGGTACCTGGAAAGGTTCTTCTTATGGTATCCAAAAAGATTATAACGATATGTTGCAAACGATCCTTGCACCGCAGATGCCTGTACCGAATTTATTATTGACCGGACAAAACCTGAACCTGCATGGCATCCTTGGTGTTTCTATGACATCTTTCTTTACCTGTGCGAAAATCACAGGACTGGAAGAACTGGTGCAAGATTTGCATCTATTCAATTAGTATTAACAATTAAACCCTTGTTTGTATGAAAAAGATATGTTTTCTTATTTGTTTCCTGACAGGCATTCTTTCAGTGAATGCGCAGGTAATTAGCAGTGCTGATACTCAAACAGTGGAGAAGATTAAACAGGGAAACCTGAAATACAATACCATGACAGCTAACTTTAAACATACCCAGCACCTTTCTTTCCTGGGAGAAGATATGTTTTCTGAAGGCAAATTATATTATTCCAAACCTGAAAAACTTGCCATGCGTTATACAGATCCCGAAGGAGAAATGATGGCCATTAACGGCGACAAATTTGTCATGGTATCTATGGGAAACCGGAGAGAGATATCCGGAAAATCCAATCCGAAGATGCAGGGAATGAAAACAATCCTTTCCGCCTGTATGCAAGGAGATGTGATGCAAATGGGTGCATCTAAAATTAGCTGCAAAGAAACATCCCGGCATTATGTTGTCAATGCAACCATAGATACGGAAGCCAATAAAAGTGGCATCACCGAGGTGATATTAAACTACGATAAAAACGACTTTTCCCTGGCTATGTTGAAAACCATGGAAGAAGATGATAACTATACGATTTACGAATTAACCCAGAAGAAATTTAATCAGCCTATTGCTGAGAATCAATTTCAGAACTAAACGAAAATTTAATATGAAGTACGCACTTGTAACGGGTGGAAGCCGGGGAATCGGTCGCGCGGTATGTTTACAACTAGCCGAAATGGGCTATCCGGTGATTATTAACTACGCATCGAATAAAGAGGCTGCCCTGGAAACCCAAAAACTGGTAGAAGACAAAGGAGTAACAGCTGAGTTATTACCTTTTGATGTTACCTCTAACGAAGAAGTTGAACAAGCACTCGACCAGTGGATGGAAAACCACCCGGATGATTATATTGCCATCTTAGTAAATAATGCCGGAATACGCCAAGATGCCATGATGGTATTTATGGAAGATTCGCAATGGAACAATGTGCTTAACACCAGTTTAAACGGCTTCTTTTACGTTACCCGCAAACTGTTGAAATATATGTTGAGCAAACGTTTCGGAAGAATCATCAATATGGTTTCCCTCTCTGGACTAAAGGGACTTCCGGGACAAACCAACTATTCTGCCGCCAAGGCAGCTGTTATCGGTGCTACCAAAGCTCTTGCGCAAGAAGTGGGTCCGCGCAAAGTCACCGTGAATGCCGTTGCTCCCGGCTATATTGCCACAGACATGACCCAGGATCTGGATGAAGCAACCCTGAAGAAAATGATTCCGGTGGGCCGTTTCGGTACTGCGGAAGAAGTGGCTTCCTTGGTTGGCTTCTTGGCCTCAGAGCAAGCTGGTTATATCACCGGAGACGTGATTTCCATCAATGGCGGTTTGTATACCTAAAAACTTTTCCGGAATAGCTATCGTAGTTGAACCCGGAACATACCAATAACACTACTACCTATTTGCATGAAACTCCTCGTTTTTAAGCGCGAGGAATTTCATGCTGACTCAACAAATACTTGCATCATTATCATTTTAAGTGATAACGAAGAAGTATGACTTATCATTCCTCTTTCATTAATTCGGATCTATTCTTATCTCTTTACTCAAACCTTTCTCTTAATAATTTGTGTATATGGCGGAAAATTGCGAATATTGTATAGTATAAAACCGTCCCAATATTTTCTTCGGGGGTCAATCGCATATCATATACAGTAGTCTTAAATTTAATCTGATGAAACAATATTCCTTTGTGCCGCCAAAAAACAATATCATAATCCTTGTTTTATTGTTTTTTCTTTCCGCTTTCACTCTTTCTATCCATGCGAAAAAAGGGATAAGTTATAACTCCGGCCTTTCTTTTTCTTCTTATGAAACGGAAAAGGAAAACAGAACGTCACTTTACATCCCTGTTTCGCAGATAAAAGGCATTGCAAATGAATTTTCAATAAGTTTTAAGTTTAAATTCACAGAAGGTAAACATAACTTTGGGTACATATTTAGATTACTTGGCGAAAAAGACACAAATCTGGATTTGGTTGTTTCCGAATTAAAAACCCACAAAAAACTTTCGCTGATTTACACCAATAAATCTGTTCTGCAAAGCGATAATATTCCAGATTTCGGTTTTGATTCATGGAACGAGATTGTGTTATCTTTCTCTTCTCAAAACATCACCTTAACGGTCAACGGGCTTACCCGTACTACTGAAATCCCATACGAAAAGTTTTCTCCCCAGAATCTTTATTTCGGTGGCAACCAAGACAGTAATTATTTCACAACGGAAGTTCCCCCCATGACCATAAAGGATATTCATTTTTATAATAAAGCCCAAAAGGAAATTGCATACTGGCCTTTGGATAAACATGCCGAAAATATTGCCTACGATGTTCGACAAGGAATAAAAGCAACTGCACTTAATCCTAAATGGGAAATAGACAGTCATTATTGCTGGGAAATGAAGGAATCATTTGCTTTCGACATTTTCCCACAAATTGCGTTTGATAGTATCTCGGAAAAGCTCTATATAGCCCAATCCCATAAGATCGCCATTTACGATGTTCGGAAGGAAAAATTGGAATACCTGGATAATATGGAAGCTGAAAGACCTTTTGAACTGGCAGATCAACTGATATATGATCCGAATCATCATCAACTCTTATCTTATGTAGTAGGTTATGATGATTTCTTTTCATTCGACCTTGCAGAAAAGAAATGGAAGGATATAACAAACGAAGACAAAAGACTACAATTCCTGCATCACAGCAGGATATATCTTCCACAAGATTCCCTTCTGATAGCCATAGGTGGATATGGATACCACCAATACAAAGGAATGATGATGAAATATCCGTTTGCCACAGGAAAATGGGAAGGAGTAGATATCTCTTCATCATTTTTTCCACGTTACCTGGGCAGTATGGGTTACCTGGGCAATGGGAAGCTCCTATATTTCGGAGGATACGGAAGTGAATCGGGTAAACAAGAAGAGTCTCCCCACAATTATTACGACCTGTACGAAATCAATATCAACGATAATAGTGTGAAAAAACTCTGGGAGAAAAAAATGGATGAAGGAGAGGAACATTATACCAACTCCAATTCGATGGTGATTGATAAAGAGCAGGGCGTATTCTATACCCTGACGTATATTAATAAACTATACAATACACAATTGCAAATCCGGGAGTTCTCTATTCATTCACCCGAATCCAGACTGGTAGGTAATACCATTCCCTATATTTTCAACGATGTCCGTTCCTATTGTGATCTCTTTCTTTGTCCTAAATCCGGGAAATTACTGGCCGTTACCACCCACACCAAAGAATCAGAAGGAATTAGTAATATTGAGATTTATACCATTGCTTATCGTCCTTTTGCCGAGGAGGATATCATTGCATCCTCGGAAATACCCTCGGGTAAAGGAATTATATTCACCGGAATTATACTCCTACTCTTCGTTGCATGTGTAATAATTTACATGGTACAAAAAAAAAGAAAAGAAAATCCGATCTAAACCCATCAGAAGGAGATTCCTATCCGGAAGAAGAAAAATACAGTCAGCGTACACTGGATATCGACTGGAATGAAGAGATAGCGACCGAAACAATTCCTTCTTCAATTATTTTGCTGGGAGGATTTCAGGTAATAAATAAAGAAGGAAAAGATATTACCAGGCAGTTTTCGCCTACTATCAAATCATTGTTTCTCCTTATCCTGCTTGCCACTTTTAAAACGGGGAAGGGAATAACATCAGCTGGGCTGAGAGACATTCTCTGGTCAGATAAGGATGACAATAGTGCCCGAAATAACCGGAATGTAAATCTTAGCAAACTACGCCCTTTATTGCAAAAAGTAGGAGAAATCGAAGTTACCGATGATAACCGGTATTGGTCAGTATCGCTGGGGAAAGGTGTTTACTGTGATTATCAGGCCGTGATTGCCATTTCTTCAAAAATTAATGCCGAACAACCATTTAACAAAGCATTATTCCTCGAATTTATTCGGATTGTATCTCCCGGATTGCTCTTGCCTAACACACACGCGGAATGGCTCGACAGTTATAAATCAGAATATTCAAGCTCTCTCATTGAATTCTTACTGAAAATTTCAATCAGGCCCGAAGTCGAAAAAGATTATGAATTACTGACCCAGATCGGAGATGTGATTCTGCTCCATGATACGATCGATGAAGACGGCCTTCGATTAAAATGCTATGGTCTTTACAAATCGAACAAAAAAGGGAAGGCACTTCAATGCTATAATAAATTCTGCGAAGATTATAAAACCCTTCTAAATGAGGAATATAAAGAAGAATTTAATAGTCTGGTGAAAAAAGGCTCATAGCTGGCATATTTTAATTACCTGACGAAATTACCCCTTTCTTTCATACAGATAATCCACCCATCGAATAAAATTATCCCCTTATTTTAACGAAGGTTTTTTCGTTACTATTGAAAATATTATCTTTGTTACAGGTTTTTTCGTTAGAATGCATTGTGACGAAAAAACTAATGCACCCTAACGAAAGAGACAATGCACTATAACGAAAGAGATAATGCATCCTAACGAAAAAATCGATACAGGAAGTTATTAATTTTACGAAATGATAAAATAAAAACATATAGTAACGGAAGAAATTTTATTCGATAAACATATCACTCCTATTAATAAGAAGCATCTATGCCTATAAAATACGATTTATTTCAAGTTAACGAACTGAGCAAGACAGAAGGCAAATACCGTGCAAGAGCCGTATCAAGTGGAAAAGTTACTACCGAGAAATTAACCGAGTGGATACGACAAACAAGCGGAATAAGCAGAGCGGAAGCCAAAGGGTTTATTGAGGTTTTAACCGATTCTATGCTCGATTTCCTGGCTGACGGATATGAAGTACAACTGGGAGGTCTGGGTTATTTTTCGGTATCAGTGACCAGCAGATTATTGGATGATCCGCAAGAGATACGAGCAGAATCCATACGCTTTAACCGGTTAAATTTCAGAGCAGGGAAAAAAGCAAGGGAAAGATTGGAAAACGAACGTACTGTACGAGTAAAGCAACCCCGATACAAAAAGAAATTACCTGAAACAACGCGTCAGGAACGAGCCGAAATTCTTCGGAATTATTTGTCGAACGCCCCGTTTATCACCCGGGCAGATTACTCTAAAATAACGGCAATGAACCAGAAACATACGGCCATAGAAGATCTGAACCATTTTATTGAAGAAGGGTGGATTCAGAAATACGGTGTAGGGAGAACAATAGTGTATATTTGGAAGAAATAATCTTAAAATGCCAGCCCACTAACTCACAACGAGAAAGGCGGCTGGTATTTATTATTTAAAGAGTGCAATTAAAATGAGGATTTACTCGTTGCATATATTCGCTTCCCCTTCGTTATTCCATTCTCATTAAAAGAATCTATCGAAAAATAGTAGTTTGAATCCCGGTTAAAGAATCGCCCTTCGAATTCATTCTTTGTATAAATCATGGTCGCGTTTTTCAGTTGGTCTTCTTTTATTCCCCAACGGATTATATAACCTGTAGCATCTTTTACGGGACTCCACCCCAGCTTAATAATCCGAGTATCGCTTTTATCCCTGTTGACAGTTAAATTCGATACACCTGGTGGTTTTTTGCCTTTCCCGTTACCAAATATCCGAAAGTCATATAAGGAGAAATTACCCTCCATATCCCGTGTATTTTTTATACGAATATATCGTGCGTTTGATGAATTGTTCAGCACAATGAGTTCGTGCACAAGGTCTTCCGTATTGGAAGTCCGGTCAATAATCATATTCCACTGAGTACCATCTGTAGAGGCTTCTACATAATATTGATAATATGGTCGTGGACCATTGCCCTTATTCGTGAAGTTATGATCGGCGAAATTTACTTGTATCGCATTTATTTCCATTAACTTACCCAGGTCTACCTGCCACCATTCGCCAGCCTTGCCTGTACGAGCCGCCCACCAGGTTTCTACCGCCTCATCATTGGCTTTCTCTGCTTCATAACCCGAAAGTGCAGACGAGGCAGTGACTTTCTTTCCATAAGAAAGTATATTCCATCCCATGGAGAAATCATTCTTCTCGAAATCCATTTTCTTATCGGGAATATAGAAAGGGAAATCTGTCAATACCGTATGCGAATGTAATTCATCGTCTTTAGAGAAATAAGTTGGAAAAAGTCCGATTCTCCTCTCAAACATATGACGTTCCGAAATTTTCATGGTAGCTACATGCCATAAATTGCCATATTTATCCCGGAAAGTATGGCCGTGACCGGCTCCTCCGATAAACCCACCGGGTTTAAAAGAAAACGGATTACTTTCTACATACGTATAAGGTCCCAGCGGGTAATCAGAAACATACATCCCATCGCCATACACCCGAACTTCAGTGCCAGGCGCAGCATATTGCAGGTAGTATTTTCCCTTGTACTTTACCATCGCCGGGCCTTCATTGTATCCGGCTTTCCCCAACTCATTATTGGCTCCTTTTACCTCCCAGCCATATTCTTCAGGATGATGAGTAATTAATATTTTAGCCTCGCCTATCAAGTTAAACTTATCTTTCGGATCAATTTCAACTCCAACAATCGGCTCCTTGTCCGAACAACCCCAGTACATATATACACGTCCATCATCATCTTGAAAGAAAGAAGGATCAGTTGATCCGGCCATCTGGAATTTAAACTTTGAACCGATATCTTCCCAATTATCTACATCCGGATTTGTATTCTTGAATATTTTAGGATCACTCGAACTCATGAAATACATGGCATCATCCATTACCATAATAGTAGGGGCATAGTGCTCTATTGTAGTTATGGTTTTGCAAGGGATGTATGTCCATTCAGCCAGGTCGGGCGAGCTCCAATATCCACCAGACTTGGATGCAAACAAATAATATTTGCCTTTAAAATATTCGAGCACCGGATCGGCAGCTTCTCTGCGGCTTGGTTCGTTCAGTTGAAAACGATAGTTTAAATTTAAAGGATTGGCTATGATTTTTTTCTTTCCCTTGTATTCATTATCAGAGGGCGTTTTTCTGTTTTTTTCGGTTTTATCTTTTGAGTTCCCAGAAATCCTTTCGGCTGAATTTAGAGAAGGAAGAGCACACAGAATAGAAAGAGAAATAAAAAGAAGTGTTTTCTTTAAATTCATGATTAAATATTTTAGAATAAGTAATAGGATTGTTTTTCTTGGCTTATAGCTAAAGAATTAAATAGGAGTAATTATAGAATTATGTATGAAGAAGGCTCTAAGCACGACATACATTTATTTATAGGTCGTTCCTATGGAACTTCTTATCGTTAGGTTATACAACCCCAGGGTTGCGCTCACTTTGCTCGCTTATCCAGTCATGTTCGGAAGATTTTAAGACGTTAAAATCTGTAAGAAATCCCGCAGGGATTGCAGGTCCATAACCGTGGGATGGATATCCCACGGGATAAGATGGCGAGCTAACCTGTGAGCCCCAAAGTGGGTCAATAACATATATTCACCCCCTTTGGGGCTGCTCTCCTCAAGTATAGCTGTTGATTTCCACGGGATATCATCCAACCGTGGTCGGAAGATAACATTTCTTAGCCATCAAGCCAAAATCTATGGCCTGCTAAAGAAATCCCGGAGGGATTTGATGTGCATAACCACGGGATGTAATCCCGTGGAATAGACGTCCCAACTCTACCCACACAGCCCTGAAAGGGGTGAAACCTATATTATTGACCCACTTTGTGGCTCCCGGGATAGTTATTCCTATCCCGTGGGATATGCATCCCACGGTTATGCACCTGTGATCCCTACGGGATTC
>JAJQFD010000033.1 GCA_021201335.1 Bacteroides sp.
TGATTGGTAGTCTCTTAAATATAATCATTTATTTGATAATGAACAACTTCTTTTCTAATTATACAAATGCACTACGGGTAAGTAATTATGTATTGAACCATTTAAAAAGGCAATTGAGATATTTCGAAGAATTTGGAATATATCTTACATGGGACATAATAGATTTTTACGAATTAACCTTTTATTATGCTGATATACAACTCTTTATAAAGGTATATAACTAATAACTCTCAAGGTATATAGGTAAAGGTGGTCAAGGTATATAGGTAAAGAGGGTGAAGGTATATACCTAAGTACCCCTAAAATACACAAAAAAAGAAAAATATTTACATCAAATGAGGTGGATAGGAAAGCTACTAATCTGCTTATGCTGGCATTGAAAGAATTCTGTTGTTTTATAAAAATGATCATAACAGATGGTGGATATAGAGGGGGAATTAGCATTAAATATTAAGGATACATTTTAGTATGTTTTAAAAGATCTTATCAGCAATTATAGCTGCTACGTATTCAAACCTATCCGCAAACGGTGGATTGTAGAAAGAATGTTTGCATAGTTTGACAATAACAGAAAAAAAGGTCAAATTGGCGATAAGATTACTAATGAATAATATTTAAACAGGCTCTTGAATAATAAAAAAAGTATTAACTTTGCGGTCGGTTTATATAAATTGTAATAAAAATCAAAGCTTTAATCAGAGAAAATTCTATGTATAGATTTATTGCGATGCTATTCATGTCTTTCGCTTTATTGACGACTGTTGTTGCTCAATCAATGTCGGATGAGCAAGTTATTCAATATGTGAAAGCGGCACAACAACAAGGTAAAACACAGACACAGATGTCTACGGAATTAATGCGCCGTGGAGTTACACGCGAGCAGGTTGAACGCATTAAAGAACGATATGAGGCGTCTCAAGGTAGTGATAGCAACCCTTCTGGGATGGTTCAAGGCACGAAAAACCTGAGAGAAAATCCGGATGGAGTATCTTCTGCTTCTTTTGATGAAATTGCCACTGATGTTAGTGATTCAACAAAAAGAAGCAGTGCAGGAGCCGCCAAGTTAGTTTTTGGGAGAGGATATTTTTCGAACCAAACTTTATCTTTTGAGCCAAATTCTAATATGGCTACACCCACAAATTATCAATTAGGACCAGGTGATGAGGTCATAATTGATATTTGGGGAGATTCTGAAAGTACAATTCGCCAAACAATTTCGCCGGAAGGAAGTATTACGATAAGTAAATTAGGACCAGTTTATCTGAATGGAATGACTGTAAGAGAAGCTGAGAACTATATGAGGCAAACGCTTAGTAAAATATATTCTGCTTTGGCTGATAATACTTCTCAGATGAAATTGACTTTAGGTCAGATTCGCACAATTCAAATCAATATAATGGGAGAAATTGCTTCTCCTGGAACCTATAGATTATCTTCTTTTTCTACATTATTTCATGCCTTATATAAGGCAGGTGGTGTAAACCCTATTGGAAGTATGCGCCGCATACAAGTTGTTAGAAATGGAAAAATCTTGGCCGACGTAGATGTGTATGAATATATTCTTCAGGGTAAAACGACTGATGATATCCGTTTGATGGAAGGAGATGTTATTATTGTACCTCCTTATGATTGCCTGGTTAATATCTCTGGTAAAGTTAAGCGTCCCATGTATTATGAAATGAAGAAAGGAGAAACTGTTTCTACTCTATTAAAATATGCAGGGGGATTTACAGGAGATGCCTATGAGAAAAACATTCGTTTGATTCGTTTGAGTGGTCGCGAAAAACAGATATATAATATAGATGAAATGGATTATTCTGTTTTCAGATTAAACGATGAAGATGTTGTTACTGTAGGTGCTGTATTAGATCGTTATGAAAACAGAGTTGAAATAAGAGGTGCGGTTTATCGGGACGGTATGTATCAAATTGGAGATGGTGTCAGGACAGTAAAAGAATTGATCGCAAAAGCTGAAGGACTCCGTGGTGATGCATTTCTTAATCGGGCACAATTGGAACGTGAGCATGAAGATCTGACCACTGAGATGATACCCATTGATTTGGCAGCCATGATGAATGGAGAGATCCCTGATATTGTATTGCTTCGTAATGATATTTTATACATTCCAAGTATTCATGATTTGAAACAGGAAGAGGTTTTAATAATTCATGGTTTGGTTGCTCGCCCCGGAACCTATTCTTATGCAATAAAAACAAGCATAGAAGATTTGATCGTTCAGGCAGGTGGATTATTGGAGGCTGCCTCTACTGCCAGAGTTGATATTTCCCGTAGAATAAAAGATCCTAAAGGGATGACTGCTTCATCCATAATAGGTTATTCCTATTCGTTTGAAGTTAAAGATGGATATCTGATTGGAGGTAATAATTTTTATCTTGAACCATTTGATGAGGTATATATCAGGAAGAGTCCGTCCTATCAAAGGCAACAAAATGTAAGTGTTGCAGGAGAAGTTCTATTTGGGGGTAATTTCGCATTAACTAAAAAGAATGAACGGCTAACTGACCTTATAGCCAAAGCAGGAGGAGTGACTCCAGATGCTTATGTAAGAGGTGCTCGGTTAACCCGTCAGATGAGTGTAGAGGAAAGACGCCGTAAGCAAGATGCTTTACGTATGGCCAGAAATTCGGGAAGAGATTCTATTGCTCAATTGGAATTATCTGAAAGATATTCAGTCGGAATTGATCTGGAGCAAGCCTTAAATAATCCGGGTTCAGATGATGATTTGGTATTGCGTGAGGGAGATCAATTATTCATTCCCGAATATGTAAATACAGTGAAAATAAATGGTGCTGTTATGTATCCTAATACGGTGTTATACAAACAAGGTGAAAAATTTAAGTATTATTTAAATCAGGCTGGTGGATATAATACAGTCGCAAAGAAAAGCAAAGCTTACGTTGTATATCTCAATGGAGCAGTCAGCAGATTGAAGAAAAATAATTCTAAGCTGATACAACCAGGATGTGAAATTATTATTCCTACTAAAGAAGAAAAGAGACGTATGTCTACTGGTGAAATAGTAAGTATGGGTACAGGTGTTGCTTCTTTTGCAGCCGTAATTACAAGCTTAGTTAATCTACTGAAGTAAACTAATATGAGTGAAGAAATAAAAAAAGAAGATACATCCAGCAAACAAAAACCTGAAGAGCAGGAAATTGATTTAATTGAATTAGCCCAGAAAGTATGGGCTGAGAAAAAACTAATTCTTAAATGGTGTGGTGTCGCTATAGTTATTGGATTAGTGGTTGCTTTCAGTATTCCAAAGGAATATGATACAAGTGTCACACTTGCACCTGAAACTACAGCCAAGTCAGGGAGCGGCAATATGGGTGCTTTAGCTGCTATGGCGGGCATAAATCTGAATGCTTCGGCTGGTGAGGATGCGCTGTCTCCTGATTTATATCCTGATATTGTTAGTTCTACTACATTTTTAATTGAACTTTTTGGCGTTAAGGTGAAAGATCTGGATGGGGAATTAGATCCTAATACTACCTTATATATTTATTTAAATGAAAATCAAAAATCTGCATGGTGGAATGTTATTATTTCTGCTCCATTCAAGATTTTAGGATGGTTTATATCTCTATTTAAGGATGAACCAATTGAAGAAACAGGATTAAATCCTTTTATGTTGACAAAAGAAGAGACTGAAGTGGCTAAAGCATTAAGTAATCGCATTTCAGTGTCAGTAGATAAAAAGACAAATGTAACAACTGTCACAGTAACTATGCAGGATCCTTTAATTTCTGCAACATTAACAGATACTGTATTGATAAAATTGCAAAATTATATCACTGAATATCGTACTAATAAAGCCCGGCATGATTTGGCATTTGCTGAACAACTATATGGCGAAGCCCAAGGTAAGTATTATGCTGCTCAAAAAGCTTATACGGAGAAATTGGATAAAAATTTAAATATAGCCAAACAGAGCTATAAGGCGGATATTGATCGTTTGCAAAATGAAATGACCTTGGCTTTCAATACATATAATCAGATGGCTCAGCAATTACAAATGGCACGTGCAAAGGTTCAGGAAATAACTCCAGTATATACGGTGGTACAACCAGCTACTGTGCCATTGAAAGCAGCAAAACCTAGAAAGGCGATGATTCTTATTGGTTTTGTTTTTCTGGCAGGGGTTGCAAGTATTGGATGGATTTTATTCGTGAGAGATTTGATAAATAACTGGAAGACGAAAACAAAGTAATGGAAGAAAAAGAAGTCTGTAGTTGGTATATTGTATATACTCCTTATTCTCTGACGAAGGTGAAAAATTTGCTGGATATTGCAAAGATCAAATATTATTGCCCAATCAGGACAGTTGTAAGAAAGTGGAAAGGAGTATCAACGAAAAGTATTCAAATACCCATTGTTCCTTCCTGTCTTTTTATTTGCATACAATTTTCTGATATTATTATCGTTCAGATGATGAAAGAGATTTCTTTCTTAGTAAATAAAGAAGGTAAAAGAATTCAATATTCAAAAGATCAGATGAGCGAAATAAAAAGGCTTTCAGAAGAAGGTAAGGAAGTAGATCTATTACTTAATATGCTTCATTTCAAGGAATAATAATTTATTTCAATATTTTCATATAACCTGAGTAGAGTTGGATTCTATTCAGGTTTTTTTGTAGATTTATTTTGGGAACTTTTCTTTCATGTATTTGTTCATATATAAAATTAGATTTATATATGAAAAAGGAAATAACTATTGGAGTTTTATTATTAATATCTTTTGTATTATTTTCCTGCAATAGTAGATCACCACTTTCTAGGAATAATGACAATATTCATATTTTAGAGAGTAAAGTTTTAACTGCTGAAGAGCAAGCTAGACTTACCCCTCAGGCTGTATTAGATACATTAATAAAGGGAAATCAGGAATTTATGGATGATAATCTGACGGTAAGAAATAATACTGCACGCGTAAGAGCTTCTGCAGTAGGTCAATATCCAATGGCTGTTATACTTTCATGTTTGGATTCACGTGTACCAGTAGAAGATGTTTTTCATCGAGGCATTGGTGACTTATTTGTGGCCCGTGTCGCGGGTAATGTTGTAGATGCAGATATCTTGGGAAGCCTGGAATATGCGTGTAAGGTTTCCGGATCAAAATTAATCGTCGTTTTAGGTCATGAACATTGTGGAGCTGTAAAATATGCTATTGATGATGTTAAAATGGGGAGTATTACTTCTATTTTAGATAAAATCCAACCGGCAGTTACAAAAGCAAGAAACGATTTCAATGGCGAAAAAACTTCAAAGAATCCGGATTTTATGGAGGCTGTTTGTGAAAATAATGTGTATGTTGGGCTTGAGAGGATTCGCCGTAGTGAAATCCTGAAAGAAATGGAAGACAATGGAGAAATTATAATTGTGGGTGGAGTTTATAGTATGCAAACGGGTAAAGTTGATTTCATTCAGGAATAGATTTACTTTTACTAGTTTCTGGAGCAAGATAAATTTGGTAATTTTGCTTCATGAAAACATTGCTAACAACTCTCAATGCAAAATATATACATACATCGTTGGCTTTACGCTGGTTATATGTAGCTAATAAAGATATTTGTGATATTCAAATCAAAGAATTTACTCTCAGACAAGAAGATGAAATAATCATTGAAGAGATTCTGGCTACACATTGCGAGATATTAGGTTTAAGTATTTATATCTGGAATGTAAACCGGATGAAAGATTTGATCTATGAGTTGAAACAACGAAATCCGAAACTTATAATTATATTGGGTGGCCCTGAAGTAACTTATGAACCGGAATATTTTCTGAATAACTGGCTTATTGATTATATAATAAGTGGAGAAGGTGAATTAGTTCTAGGTGAACTTATTCATGTTATTGAGGAAAAAAAAGTAATACAAATTCCAGGTGTTTCATCACATTATAACATAAGTAAGGCTGTCTTAAAAATCGATTTAAACAAATTAGTAAAATTCCCTTCTCCCTATATACTTGAAGAGGATAAAAATCAATTATCAAATCGATTGGTTTATTTTGAAACTTCCCGGGGGTGTCCTTATCAATGTCAATATTGTCTTTCTTCTCTTGAAAAAGGTGTCCGTTATTTTCCTTTAGATTATATATTTGATAATCTTTCTTATTTGATAGCTTCCGGAGCTAAACAAATAAAATTTTTGGATCGTACTTTCAATCTTAATAAAGAGCATACCCTTGCTATATTTAATTTTTTAATTGATAATTACAGAGATAATCTCACTTGTCAGTTTGAGATTTATGCTGATTTGATGACAGATGAAATTATTGATTATCTGAATGACAACTTACCACCTAATTATTTTCGTTTTGAGATAGGGATACAGTCTACGTATGAGCCCACCAATATTGCTGTTAATAGAAAACAGAATTTTCCGTTATTAGCTGATAATATTAAAAAGCTAGTGGAAGGCGGCAAGGTTACTTTTCACTTGGATTTAATAGCTGGACTCCCTTATGAAAGCTTTCAGAGATTTATTCGTTCATTTAATGAGGTCTTTTTACTGGGCGCGAAGGAGGTACAATTAGGTTTCCTTAAGATGCTTCGTGGAACTCATTTGCGTAGAGATGCTGCGAAGTATGGATATAAGTTTAGTGAGATTGCTCCCTATGAAATAATATACAATGATGAAATAACTGAAGATGAATTACATCGGATACATGAAGCAGAGCATGCATTGGAACGTTATTGGAATAGTAATCGCTTTCCTCAAACAATGCAGAAAATCTTTAATGGATATTATACGGATCGCTATTTTGAGTTCTTTGATGAACTAGGTCAATACTGCAAACAACAAAAATTTCCGGAAAGAGGATATCAATTGGAAGATTTATTTTCTTTGCTACATCAATTTTTATTATCAAAAGAAATTGATCTGTCAGAACAACTGAGAATTGATTATTACGGAAATTTTGCAATAAGGCCTCGCGGATTCTGGGAAGATACCTTGGATAAAAAAACAAAGAAAAAGGTGATTCATCATATTAGTGAAGATAAAATATTTCTTCAGAAATATCAGTTAACTAATAGAATAATCAGAAAACAAACAGCTATTAACCTGCTTACAGAAAATGAATATTTGCTAACTATTTTTCTGGAAAAAGAAGATAAGGTGGAACGTATTCAAATTACATATAAGTTTTGATCTTTATTTTTTCTCTTCTTATAGCAACTTTCAAAACTACATAACCCACAGCTATAGTCCAATCGTTTCACTTCTTTTCCAACTCCAATTACTCCACTAACCGACTTAATCGGAATCATCAAGCTTGATTCCGTCAATCTGATTCCGCAGGGTTCATCCACAGGAAGAAGTGAGAATAATTTTTGTTGTTCCGAAACATGCCATTCACAATATCCTGGGCTAAAACGATTGGTATGCAACCATCCTTTTTTATCCATTTCTTTTTGGATGAAAATTTCCATATAATCCGCTGTTTTCTCTGCTAAGCAACTTCCCAGGGAATCAGCAATGAACAACATGACGACATCATCTTTTTCTTTCAGTCTATTCGTCCAATCTTCAAACTCTTTTCCTGCAGTGGCAGCAAAAGGAATAAACCTTTCTGATTTACGTAACTGGCGGGCAATTATTTTCCCAATATTGAGTTTAACTGAACCAATGGTAAGTATGTCAGAATCCAGTTTTCCATCAACGGTTAAAAAACAGAAACGGGGAATGAGAAAAGCAGCCACCTCATCGATAGCTGACCTTACCATTTTTCTCAGTTCCTTATCGGGAGTAACAGAGCCATATCCCATCACTTCATACACTTCCTCGGGAGTAATATTGAGTACAGAAAAAGGTACCTTATATTCTTGAATCATTATATTCATTTAAAGCTTCAAAAAATGCATCTATATTTTCGACAGGAACATACGGAGGTGTATCGCATCCGCTGGATAATACAAAGTTAGGATAATTTTCCATTTCCTGTAGCAGTTGTAAAGTACTCTGTTTGATATTTTCCGGGGTTCCCTGTTTAAAAACACCAACTGGATCCAGATTGCCCATTCCTAATGCATCAGCGGGAATCTCAGACATGGCTATTTTCATATCAATCTTGTTTCCAAAGTGGTAACCTGCTGCCCCAGTGTAAACCATAGCTGGTGTGCATTGTCCCATGTTTCCACAGTTGTGAAGGATCACGGAAAAAGAATCGTCCTGTACGGTATCCACAATCTCTTTAATAAATACGGAAGAATATTGCTGGCAGTCTTCGTTTGATAGTAATCCTGCTGCAGGTTCCGCAATCACGACTCCATCCACTCCGGTTTCCTTTAAGGCTTTGCAATAAGATAATAAGAAATCGGTGCATTTGCGGAGCAATAAATTTGCAGCATCCGGATTGATATAAATCAGCATCATGATTTCTGACATATCATATAAGCGCCCGGCCAATGAATATGAACCTATGCAGCCTGCTAAAACGGGCTTATCTGTAATATTTTGTGCAGCTAACCGATTGGCTTTCAGATACTCTCTTATCCGCCCTTTATGAAGTCCGGGAACCGGTAGAGATTCAATGGCGGATTCGTCGGTTAACAAGCGTCCGGTAACGGTCGGCACTTCATGATCAGAAAACATAATTTTCGCACCGAATGCTTCTGCTTCCACAGTGAGATCCATGATAACGGTTGCAGCAGCTGTCGGGTATTCTTTGCTTAGTAACTCAATAGCTTTTGCGTGTATTTCGCCATTGGTTACTGCCTCATATACAGTGTTGCCGTTCATCTCAATACCCGGATGGGTCATAATTGGGATGGCAATTCTCTGTTTCCTCGCGATTGTTTCCTGAATGAAGGATCGCATGTTTATTTTCTCTTTCATAAGATCTTTCTTTTTTATTTAGGTAAGACGAATCAAAAGGAATTTTGTACTTACTTCGGAAGAATAAAAAAACGATGAGGAATAAATCACTGTAAACCCCTTTTCCTTGAGTACATTTTTACTTTTCTAGCGTCCTTTTAAAGGAAAATCGAGGATTGAAATAAAGAAGATCATCTTTTAATTCTTCATTCTTAACTTTCAATTTATAACTTTCAATATAATAAAAATGAATAGACCCAAGTTATTTCTTCTGACCATCCTTTCGTGCCTATTCTGCGCTTGCGAAAAAACAAACATAAATATCGTCGTAGAGCCTGATTCTCCCAAGCGCGTCCAGTTCGCTGCAGACCATTTAAATAAGGCCTTTGTAAAAGCTGGCTATACAGTCAACCAGGGAGAAGGTAAAACCATACGCCTGGCACTTTCTAACGACACCATCCTCAAAAAAGAAGGATTTACCATTACCACCGAAGGTGAAGTTACTACTATTAGTGGAAGAGACGGAAGTGGAGTAATCTATGGATGTCGCGAATTAATCGACCATGTAACCAATAAGAAAAATCTCAAATTTCCGGTTTCACTAACCGACGCCCCCGAAATGGTACTCCGTGGCGCCTGTATTGGACTTCAAAAAACTGTTTACCTTCCTGGACATACCGTATACGAATACCCTTATACCCCGGAAAACTTTCCTTGGTTCTACGATAAAGAGCAATGGGTGGAATATCTTGATATGCTCGTGGAAAACCGCATGAACTCCCTATACCTTTGGAATGGACATCCATTTGCATCACTTGTGAAGCTGGAAGATTATCCCTTTGCCCTCGAAGTAGACGAAGAAACCTTCAAAAAGAATGAAGAAATCTTTGGATTCCTTACGGAAGAAGCTGACAAACGAGGAATCTTTGTGATCCAGATGTTCTACAATATCCTTGTTTCCAAACCTTTTGCCGATCATTATGGGATTAAAACGCAAGATCGTAATCGACCCATTACGCCGCTAATCAGTGATTATACCCGTAAGTCAGTGGCTGCCTTTATTGAAAAATATCCCAATGTAGGTTTATTAGTTTGCCTTGGTGAAGCTATGGATACCCATGAAGACGATATGGAATGGTTTACCAAAACGATCATTCCCGGGGTAAAAGACGGACTTTCCAAACTGGGACGTACAGATGAGCCGCCTGTGCTACTTCGTGCTCACGACACCAATTGTAAAATGGTTATGGATGCCGCACTACCTCTCTACAAGAACCTCTATACTATGCATAAATACAACGGTGAATCGCTTACGACTTATGAGCCCCGTGGTCCGTGGACAAAGATCCATACCGATTTAAGCTCCCTGGGAAGTGTTCACATCAGCAATGTTCACATCCTTGCTAATCTGGAACCTTTCCGCTGGGGATCACCCGACTTCGTTCAGAAGACCATTAAAGCTATGCACAATGTACACGGAGCCAATGCTTTACATCTTTACCTACAGGCTTCCTATTGGGATTGGCCATATACGGCCGATAAATTACCCGATGGCGAACGGGAACTTCAAATCTACCGTGACTGGATTTGGTACAAAACCTGGGGGCGCTATGCTTGGAATTGCCAACGTGACCGTCAGGAGGAAATCACTTATTGGGATCAGGAACTGGGAGATTTTTATGGTATGAATTCTTCTGTAGCCGGGAATATCCGGGAAGCTTACGAAGAAAGCGGGGAAATTGCACCCAAATTATTACGCCGATTCGGTATCACTGAAGGAAACCGTCAGACATTGCTGCTTGGTATGTTTGTCAGCCAGTTGATCAATCCTTATAAATATACCATCTATCCCGGTTTCTATGAAAGCTGTGGGCCGGAAGGAGAGAAGTTGATTGAATATGTGGAAAAAGAATGGGAGAAAAAACCTCATGTAGGTGAGCTTCCTTTAGATATCATTGCTCAGGCCATTGAACATGGAGACAAGGCTGTAGCCGCCATCGAAAAGGCTGCCGGCAAAGCGACCCTCAATAAACAGGAATTCGAACGTTTGCGCAACGATATGCATTGTTACCGTGAATTTGCGTATGCTTTCAACTTGAAAGTAAAAGCCGCCAAACTGGTACTTGATTACCAATGGGGAAAAGATATACAAAACCTTGATAATGCCATTCCGTTGTTGGAGCAAAGCTTGGAGCATTACCGCAAACTTGTCAATCTTACGAGAGAGCATTATTATTATGCCAACAGTATGCAGACTGCCCAACGCCGTATTCCTATCGGTGGAGATGATGGTAATAACAAGACCTGGGAAGAAATGCTGGTTCATTACGAAAAAGAACTGGAAAACTTCAAAAGCAATCTTTCCCTGCTGAAAGATAGACTAGCTGGGAGGGTGCAGATAGAAGAAACTACTGTATCAGCACTGGCTCCGGCCCGTGTAAAGGTGATCAGTAAACTACCTGCCGTGAGACTAGATAAAGGTGCTACCCTGTTTTCTGACCTTGATAACAAGGTAGAAGCATTGGCTCCCGAATTGGAAGGACTGACTGCTTTCCGTCTGAATGCTAACGATCAACGACAGGAAGGAACTTCTATTGAGTTTGAATCTGATAAACCAGTGAACTTATTAGTAGGTTATTTCCGGGATGACCAGAAAAAATACGCCAAAAAGCCGACTTTGGAAACAGATGCTTCTGCTAATGAATATGGACAAGCCGAACCAAAGCTTACGAATGCGATTCGGTTGAAAGGAATGCCATTAGCGAATGTTCATTCATATCATTTTGAGGCTGGAAAACATACATTATTATTGCCTAAGGGATATACCCTTTTATTAGGGTTTACCAACACCGATATAACTCTCCGAAATGCCGGATTGGCTGGAACAGAGGAGACGATGGACTGGATGTTTTATTAGTTTTGGAAAGTTGATATTTTACAGTTGATAGCTGCGATTAGTGTATTTATTTACCAATCCGGCTATCAACTTTTGACTATCAATAATTAGCTACTTATTTACTTTGTGCTAAAACGTGGATACCGTTATACTAAGAAGACCTTATCATTCATGCTAAAACTCCGACAGGTTTTGAGCATATATAAAAACCACCCGTGGAAACCTCTCACCCAAAGATGTGCGATTTCGGCGGAATAGTAACTATTAACTGATATATTGATGAATCGAATCTTTCTTTTATTTGCTTTTCTGTTTGCTAATTTTACTCTTTTTGCGCAACAGCTAAAAGGGGTATCACAGGAGCGCATGGCGGAAATCTATGAAGAAGCCAAGACTCCCTATAAATACGGATTGGTGGTCGCACCCGAAACTAACAATTCTAAAATGGATTGCCCCACGGTTTTTCGACACAAAGATAAGTGGTATATGACATTTGTTATTTACAACGGTCGTGATGGCCGCGACGGACGTGGTTACGAAACCTTGATAGCCGAGAGTGATAACCTGCTCGAATGGGATATTAAAGGACGTCTCCTCTCTTTCCGGGACGGTACCTGGGATACTAATCAACGTGGGGGATTTCCAGCCTTGCCCGATATGGAATGGGGAGGAAGTTACGAACTTCAACCTTGGAAAGGCAATTACTGGATGACCTATATTGGCGGTCCCAATGCTGGTTATGAAACCGGTCCCCTTAGTATCGGTCTGGCATGGACAAAGGAAAAGAACCTCGGAGAAGCCATTGAATGGGAAGCCATGGATAAACCCATTCTTGCATCTACTGACAAAGAGGCGCAATGGTTCGAGAATATCACCGAATACAAAAGCACTGTCTACTGGGATAAAAATAAAACATTCGGATACCCTTTCGTTATGTTCTACAATGCCGGAGGTCGCCACCCAGAAACCAATCTGAAAGGAGAACGTGTTGGCATTGCCTTATCGAAAGATATGAAGAAGTGGAAACGTTATGAAGGTAATCCCGTATTTACCCACGAAACCGAAGGAACTATCACTGGAGACGCACATATTCAGAAGTTCGGTGATGTGTATGTAATGTTCTACTTCTCGGCATTTAATCCGTCCCGTCGTTACAAAGCATATAATACTTTTGCCTGTAGCTATGATTTGGTTCACTGGACTGACTGGGAAGGTGAAGACCTGATTATTCCTTTCAAGGATTACGAAAATCTTTTTGCCCATAAAAGTTATGTAATAAAACATAATGGTGTAGTTTACCACTTCTATTGTGCAGTAAATAAGTACGATCAGCGTGGAATAGCCGTGGCTACTAGCAAACCGATGGGACGTTCTGCTGTTCGTTTTCCCAAACCCGAAGTGAAAAATAGAAGAACCATCCTCGAACTGGAAAAGGAATGGAAAGCTTGGCTGGTGGATGAGAAAGGAAACAAAAAGGGTAACTCACAAACCGTAAACATACCCCATAACTGGGATGATTATTACGGGTATCGGCAACTCACCCATGGCAACCTTCATGGTACAGCCATCTATACTAATACATTTATAGCTCCTGAGATACAGTCCGGCAAACGTTCTTTCCTCCGTTTTGAAGGTGTCGGCACTTATGCAACTATCGAACTGAATGGAAAAAACTACGGTCGCCACCCGATAGGGCGTACCACGTTCACCCTTGATGTATCCGATGCTCTCAAACCCGGTCAAACTAATCTGCTAACCGTGAAAGCTGAACATCCCGAAATGATTGCCGACATGCCTTGGGTATGTGGCGGCTGTTCTTCCGAATGGGGTTTCAGTGAAGGTTCACAACCATTGGGAATCTTCCGGCCGGTCGTGCTTGAAGTAACCGATAATATACGTATTGAACCTTTCGGTGTACACATCTGGAACGATGATAAAGCTGAAACTGTATATGTCGACACAGAAATAAAAAACTATGGAGCTATGACTGAGACAGTCGAGTTTGTAAATAAGTTAAGCAATGAAGACGGTCGCCAGGTGTTCCGTATCTCAGAAAAGGTAACACTCGCACCCGGTGAAACAAAAATCATTCGTCATTCTTCTCCGGTAGAGAATCCCATTTTGTGGGATACAGAGAATCCTTACTTATATAATCTTGCCACCATGATCAAGCGAGATACCAAGACTACCGACGAGATTACTACTCCTTTTGGTATTCGCACCATCAGTTGGCCAGTAAAACGAAACGATAATGACGGACGATTCTTCCTGAATGATAAACCTGTATTTCTAAATGGAGTATGCGAATACGAACATCAATTCGGACAAAGTCATGCATTCAGCCATGAACAAATAGCCTCCCGGGTAAAACAAATGCGTGCTGCAGGTTTCAATGCTTTTCGTGATGCCCACCAACCGCATCACCTTGATTATCAAAAATATTGGGATCAAGAAGGAGTACTCTTCTGGACTCAACTTTCCGCACATGTATGGTACGATACCCCTGAATTCCGCGAGAACTTTAAAAAGCTGCTTCGCCAGTGGGTTAAGGAACGTCGTAACTCTCCGTCTGTGGTAATCTGGGGGTTACAGAATGAAAGTACATTGCCGCGTGCCTTTGCTGAAGAATGCAGCAACATCATCCGTGAGATGGATCCTACCGCCCAAAATATGCGCATCATCACTACTTGCAATGGAGGGGAAGGTACCGACTGGAATGTAGTTCAGAACTGGAGTGGCACTTACGGCGGCAATCCCTTTAATTATAATAAGGAATTATCCCGTCCTGACCAGCTTTTGAATGGCGAATACGGTGCATGGCGCAGTATTGAATTACATACCGAACCCGACAATTTCGAACAAAACGGCGTCTGGAGCGAAGGCCGTATGTGTCAGCTGATGGAAATGAAAGTCCGCCTTGCCGAACAGGTACGCGATAGTGTTTGCGGACAATTCCAATGGATATATAGCAGTCACGATAATCCCGGTCGTCGCCAGCCCGATGAATCTTATCGTAAAATAGATAAGGTAGGACCATTTAACTACAAAGGACTGGTTACCCCGTGGGAAGAACCTCTCGACATATATTATATGTATCGTTCCAACTATGTCAGTCCTGCTAAAGACCCAATGGTTTACATTGTTTCTCACACCTGGGCAGATCGCTTCGAGTCTGGTCGTCGTCGCGCCACTATCGAAGTATATAGCAACTGTGATTCAGTATTACTTTATAACGATGCCATTGAGAATGCTTTCCTCGATCGTAAGCGTAATAATGGGATTGGCACTCATTTCACCTGGGAGCATCGGGATATCCGGTATAATGTACTTCGTGCTGTGGGATATTACGAAGGTAAACCTGTTGCCGAAGACCTCATTTTACTCAATGGCCTTGAACGCGCTCCCGATTTTGATAATCTTTATGTGGATGCAAAGCCTATCCTGAAAGGAGAAGAAGGATACAACTACCTTTATCGTGTTAATTGCGGAGGTGATTTATATACCGATGAGTTCGACCAGCAGTGGATACAGGATAATACATCAGTATCTCAATCCTGGTCAGCTGATTTCAAAGAACTAAGTCCTTACCTTGCCAGTCAACGGTATACTAACGATCCTATTCGGGGTACTCGCGATTGGGAATTGTTCCAATACTTCCGTTTCGGTCGTCACAAACTAAAATACAACTTCCCTGTGCCTGACGGTCGTTACCGGATTGAACTTTATTTCACCGAACCCTGGCATGGAACTGGAGGTAGTGAAAAAACAGATTGTGAAGGTCTGCGTATCTTTGATGTGGCCGTTAACGGTCAAACAGTGATTAACGATCTTGATATATGGGCTGAATCCGGTCATGATGGCGCTTGTAAGAAAGTGGTTTATGCAGATGTGAAAGGAGGTACGCTTACCATTCATTTCCCGGAAGTGAAAGCAGGTCAGGCATTGATCTCGGCAATAGCTATTGCCTCACAAGAAGCATCGTTAAAACCGGCTAATCTTACTACAGGGCTGGTATCTGCTTGGAGTTGGAAAGCAGCAAATAAGGAAGTGATGGAGAAAACGCCCAAGGAACTACTTCCGGAAGATAAAAATGCTCGGGCTAGTGTGACTTATGAAGCGGAGTATGCAAAACTAAAAGGCAAATACACAAAAAAGGAACACCGTAAACAAACGGGTATTTTCTTTGGTGAAGGCAACAAGAATAGCATTGAATGGAATATCTCAACCGGACTGGCACAGGTATATGCATTGCGCTTTAAATATATGAACACCAGTGGCAAACCAATCACGGTTCGCCTTCAATTCATTGATAAGGTAGGTACTGTTTTGAAAGACGATGAAATAACTTTCCCCGAAGCACCGGAGAAATGGAGATTGATGAGTACGACTACCGGAACCTATATCAATGCTGGATATTATAAGGTAATACTAACTGCACCAGATATGAAAGGACTAGCATTTGATGGGCTGGATGTGCAGTAGCCTTACTTCCGGCTCAACTCGGCTGCTGTCGGTTTCCCGATCCGCAACAAACTGACTAATGCGGCAATTAGTGCGATACCACAACCAAAGTATAAAGATACATGGGTGCTGTCATCTGGAAACACTTTAAACATAAGTGCTACCAGGGCAGCACCTGTTGTTTGTCCTACCAAGCGGGTTGTTCCTAGCATTCCACTGGCTCCACCACTTCTTCCAGGAGGGGCAGATGAAATCATTGTACTGTTGTTCGGTGTCTGGAACAAACCGAATCCAAAACCACAGAGAGCCATGCGCCAGATAACATCTATATCTGAAGGATGTGCAGACAAACTACCTAAGAAGAAAAGTCCGCAAGAGAAGATTGATAATCCTATTCCTCCCAGGATACCGGCATTAATTCTTCCTGCTAGTACACCTGCCAATGGGGCAGCTATCATCGTAGCAATTGGCCAGGGAGTAAGTAATAGTCCGGTTTGTACTTCATCTTTTCCCAAAGCTCCTTGTAAGAAGAAAGGGAGAGATACCATTGCCAGCATTTGAGCAATGAAGGAAATCAGTGAAGTAAGTACAGACAAGGAGAAAACGGGTATCCGCAGCAGATCGACCGGAAAGATGGGTGCATCCTTTTTCCGCTCCCGGTTGATAAAAAGATAGCCAATAATGAGTAGCGCAACGAATGTTGCTAATATAATGTATATACTTGCTCCATGTGTGAAGCCTTCAATTACTCCGATAACTAACCCAAAGGTCAGGGCATTCATTACGGCTCCCAGTTTATCAAAGGATTTAGCTGGTCGGTAGGTCGTATTAGCTGGCAGAAACTTACAACTTAGAGTAAATGCGAGAATGCCTACCGGAATATTGACCGCAAACAACCATTGCCAGGAAGCAATTGACAGAATACCAGCTGCAATAGTAGGTCCTGCTGCTGCTGAAACAGAAACGATTAGTGCATTAATCCCAATTCCTTTGGCAAGGAAACGCGAGGGATAGATTATTCGAAGCAATGCCGTGTTCACACTGACGATAGCTGCCGCACCGAATCCCTGCAACGCACGCGCCATCGCAAGTGTAAGAATCGAATTAGATAAAGCACAAAACAGAGAAGTTAGCGTAAAAGTCGCTAATCCCAGAAGGTATATTTTCTTATATCCCCATATTTCTCCGAGGGATGAAAACGCCAAAAGAGAAATCATGGTTGCTACCTGGTATGCATTCACTACCCAGATAGAATACGTAGGGGTTGTATCTAAATCCTTAACAATGGTGGGAAGTGCCACATTGGCGATGGCCCCGTCGAGTACTGATAGAGTAATGCCAGAGGCAATGGCAAGTACAGCCCAGTATCGTCTTGGCAGGGGTAAACCATCCTGTACAGTCGCTAATTTTTCTGTAGTCATTTTCTTGAAGAGAACTTAATTCTTTACCGTAAACAAATAAAAGACTGTTTCTGTTTTGAGATATTTTATTTAGTAGATGATTGAGATTCCTGCTCCAACCTTTAGATCACTATCATAATTCACAAAGACAGCCAGATCTTGTAATACTAAATAGCTCAGTTTGATCTCATATTCTTTGTCTGTATTTGCCATCAGTTTCAATAGCAAACTGTTTGAAAGTTCTATTTTGTTTGCTTCCAGTTGCAGCCTTGCGTGTTTATAAGTATCTATCCGAGCATCTGCTATAATAGATAATGGAAGCTTATAACGCACTCCCAGGGTTCCGGCGAGGAAACGGTCTCTTTTGGTTCTTTGTCCGAAAAGGTTCTTATCTCCGGCGGAACCTTTGCGATAGGTCCAGTCTATGCCGACGTAAGTATATAATCCTGTAATACCGAGGATTCTTCCTGCACGTGCTTCTGCTTCATATCCTTTGCGGTCGTTATATCCTAACTTCCATTCTCCCTGAAAACTCCATTGGGGGTTGGAATAATCGACAGAACCATCATTTCCACTAAAAGAAAAGCTATTATTGATGGTGAAATAGAAGCTGTTCTTTTCCTGTTGAATATAAGCATCAATCCTATCGGCACTATTTATCTCTTCTATCGTCTGGGCAGATAGGGGAGTAATAAATAAAAAGAAAATACTGATGAATCTTAATATACGGTTGACTTTCTTCATACATGGTTCAACTTAGGAGGTTTATCCTATCAACCGTTTAGGAAGGTATATTGTTTGGAAAGGTTTACAAATAAATGACTTAACTTACAAGTAAAGAGGTAAGGGGTATAAAAGAAAAAAGAGGTTTATTAAAACCTCTTTGTGTATCCATGATAGTAAGGAGTCGTTCCTTTCCGCGTATAATAATTCTGATGATAGTCTTCTGCAGTCCAGAATTTTGTGGCCGGAGTTACTGCTGTCACTACATCGTAACCTCTATCACGCAATTGTTTTATGAGTTTCTCGGTAACTTCTTTTTGCTCAGTAGAAGTGTAAAATACTTCCGAACGATATTGCTCACCGATATCCGGACCCTGCCCATCTAATTGAGTAGGATCATGTATCTCGAAAAACATTTTAGCTAAAGTTTCGTAATCCGTTTGGGTTTTGTCAAACAGGATACGTACCGCTTCCGCATGGCCGGTATTCTTCTGGCAAACTTGTTCGTATGAAGGATCTTCTTTGGTACCGCCAATGTATCCTGATTCTACGGCGATTACACCGGGTATTTGTTTCATATAGTGCTCAACACCCCAGAAGCAGCCTCCGGCAAAGATCGCGGTTTCCAGTTTCTCCGAATCGTCGGGAATAAAATCCATTGAGATGGAATTTACACAGTGACGTGTATTTTTGGCAGTAAGACCTTCGCCCTCAAATACATGTCCCAGGTGTGCGCCACATTTAGCACAAGTAATTTCCGTACGTTGCCCGTCTTTGTCTGGTACCCGCTTGATAGCGCCAGGTATTTCATCGTCGAAGCTTGGCCAGCCGCAGCCGGAGTCAAACTTAAACGACGAGTAGTACAGCGGTGTACCACATTGATTACATATATATGTTCCTTTTTCATTAAAATCGTAAAACTTTCCGGTAAAAGGGCGTTCGGTACCTTTGTCCCGAATCACATATTTTTCCATTTTGGTTAATTCCTTGTTCTGTGCCATAATTAAATTTGCGCTAAGAATGAATAATACAAAAATAATTTTCCTCATCTCATTTCCTCATTGTTTATATAACAAAGATACAAGGTTTTTTCTTCCTTTATTATTAAAAAAAAGCAAATGATGAATTTGATAAAATGAAAGGCTGATTTTTGTAACTTTGAACGTATGAAAATAAAGAAATCCACTATTCCTACTGATAGTCCCGTAAATGCTTATTTACCAGCCGACTATTCCGATGTTTTTGTTTGTGAGGTGATCTCCAACAAAAAAGTATCGCCGGATGATTTGCTTATTGCTTTCTGGACTGACTTCCCCGGATGGGTGAATACTCTTTTTGAAATCCGCAATTTTCTGGTGAAGTTTGTAGGATTAAAGGCCGATAAAGAAGATTCAAATGAATTAGAGAATTGTATCCGAACAGGAGGAACGAGTAATTTTACCTCTGTTCCGGCTAAATCATCCAATGAAACCGTTATGTTATTGGCTGATAAACACTTGAATGCATATCTCTCGGCTCATGTGGGAGGAGACATGCCACAACAAAAAATCTCAGTAATTACTCTGGTTCATTTCAATAATAAACTGGGGAATACTTATTTCTTTTTTATTCGTCCGTTTCACCAAATCATAGTAAAGAGTATGATGAAGCGGGTAGTGAAGAAAATGCTACAACCATAAAGACAACGAGCTATATTTTTTTGAAATCTAATCTGTCATGAAAAACTTTCTTTTGACCCTTATCTTTTTGCTAATAACAGTATGCAGTTGCCGTCAGCGTTCCCAAACGATTGATCAACCTCAAACCAAAAGTGCTGCAGATACCCTATCAGTAGTTCAAACTGAAAATATAAAAGAAGAGGAACTTACTCCGTGGAAGTCTCCGCAGGTATCTGATATTTCAGCTTCGGAATTATCAGGCAAAGCCATCGAACTAAGAGCCACTCCTGCTGTTTACCCGGTTTCCGCTTCCCGAATTTATGTAACTCTTTACAATCGGAATTTAGGTCAGATTATTGCCCAAATTTTTTATTACCTGGAATATTACAATGGAGAACAGTGGGAAAGAATGCATTTTCCCGAAAATTTATCTTTCGAGGGTTCCGGACCGTTATTAGATCAGGGAAAGCAATATCAATTTACAGTAAACCTTTTTCCTGATGTAAATAATTATAAAACAGGAAGATACAGGGTTGGTGTGAGTCAATTACTCAGATTTGATACCTACTTTACTGTCGATGAATCATACACAGTGCAAATGACGGAGGCTAATCATGCGGGGGGTGCCTTTGAAATGACAGTACCAACTATTATCAGTAATCCTCAACTTCAAATAGATACGTTGAAAGTTATCATTTATAACCATACCCGAGATCAAGAACTGATCAGTGAAGAGGGTTTTATATTATCGAGGTTTAACGGAGATGATTATGTCTTCTATAAAATGGACCCTTATAATGGTTTTCGGGGTAAAATATATAATCTTTCGCCGGGGCAGTCAATGGAGTTTGACATTCCGGTGAAGTCTGATCAGTATCTTTTTGATTCCAGTGTGGAACCTCACTTTGGGCCGGGAAAATATCAAGTGATAAAATTTAGTAAAGTAGATTTGACAGGGGAGTTTAGATTGGAATAGATAAAATGACTTGAAATTTTAATTATCCCATCTCCTTTCCTGTATCTATAGTAGTGGTATCGGGCTTATTGGAAAATACAATCGGAAGATGAAGAAAAACCTTATTCAATTTGATTCAAATGCTACTGGCTCTGGAACATAAATGAACTTCTTCTCTGAATGATTGTCTCTGCCATTCATTCTATTACCCAATAGAATTTTTGCAGAAAAGTATCATTAGTTACGTAATTTAATGTAACTGTTTGATTATAAGCGAGTCAAGAGTATGTCTTTTCTTTTTTTTCAACCATGCAAATATCACAAGTCTCATACTTTAATCCTCATTTAGTTAAGATCTTTTAAATAGTGATATCTTGTTTGTCTGCTGTAAATCAATAATTTATACGAACGATTAAATCCATAGTTGATATTATAGAGGTATTACGCTTCCTACAGAAAATTAAAAAAATATTCCATTTGGGAGTTCAAATGGTTTAAATCACTTTTTATATACAAGTTGCTGAGTAAAATTCAAATTAAAACAAAAAGAAATAACTAACTTGCCCTTATTATTGTTACTATATAAGTTATATAATCATTTTAAAATATACGAGTTATGTCACAAATTGTAATATGGGAAAGTTCTTATGGATCAGAAACCTATAGAGATGGTTCTTATGGCCAGTTTTCAGGAAATCTTTACAGTATCAAAATTGTTGTTGCTGCTTTGGTGGATGATTTCGATTCAGAAATCAAGGAAATATATTTCAAAGGAGATGGAGAGTATAAAGTACAGGCTGATCAGTTTGAAAAAAAAGTTGCAACCGGCTATTGGACATTTAAATTCAGAATAGCCCGTCGCATTATGGGGCAAAAGATTGATGAGGAATTCAAAGGAAAATATTACTTTGTTACCGAAAAAGGCACAATGTATACCTTCGACCAAGAAGGACAGGAATTTATTTATAATGTTCAAACATTCCTTGAGGGGTTTGATAAGATGAAGAATGAGTTATAAGTAATTATGTCATCTAATTATATACTATACAGCAGAGATTAAGCTATTCCGCATCGAAAGCCCCGCCAAACTACCAGTCATGTTCGGAAGATTTTAAGACGTTAAAATCTTTAAGAAATCCCGCAGGGATTGCATGTGCATAACCGTGGGATGGACATCCCACGGGATAGGATATAGAATAATCCCGTGAGCCCCGAATAGTGGGTCAATAATATATTCTTCACCCCTTTCAGGACTGTGTGGATAGAGTTGGGACGTCTATTCCACGGGATTACATCCTGTGGTTATGCACATCAAATCCATCCGGGATTTCTTAACAGACCTTAGATTCTTGGCTTGATTGCTAAGAAATGTTATCTTCCGAACATGACTGCCAAACTACCGGGGCTTTTTGGTAAAAAAATCTTGTAATGTTTAAATATCTAATTTTTGATGAGAAAGTTTTGCTGATGGAGAATCGTATTAAGCGTATTTACTTTCTGGCCCTGACTAATTCAATAGACTCTTTTGCTATATGTTCAATAACTAATTCAATCATATATAAATGCTTAAACCCTTTTTTGATTTCCTGTAAACGTCCTTCTTCCTGCTCCGGTGAATATTTCTCTGCTAGTATTTCAAGTGCTTTTAGCTTTTCATTTTCATCTTCTAAAATACGAATCTTGCCAAATACAATTACGCTTCTGAAATAAGTGGTATATTCTTCAGGGATAATATTGTCTTGCTCAATTACGCAAAAAGATGCTTTGCTATTCTTCCTGATTGCATCTATTTTATGACCAGCTTTGGCACTATGAAAATAGATTTTATTGTCATAATAAACATAACTAAGTGGTACTGCATAAGGGTATTCCTCATCTCCTGTGATAGCAAGCACCCCCCCCTGTCATCTTGTTAAGAATGGATATACAATCTTCTATAGGCAACAATTGCCTTTTTCGGCGCATTTCTCTAAACATATTATTTATTCTCAAGGATTATTTAATGAGATAAATGCAAAAATATAAAATAAGTTTATATTTATAATTTATTTTTGTGTGTAGATAACATTATCCAATAATTCAGTACATTTTTAATCTTTGTCCGTCTAAAAAAGAAACGATAATGCGCAGCATAAAAAAATCTATTTTCCTCACTTATTTATTCTTCTCAACGGTAGTAATCAGTGCTCAACCATTTTCCCACGATTGGGAGAACCATTATGTCTTGCAAATAAATCGGGAACCTGCTCGCGCGGCTTTTACTCCATTTAGTAAGATACCAGGTGATCGTAATATAAGCCTCGATGGTGTATGGCGTTTCCGCTGGACAGCCACTCCCGAGGAACGAATACCTGACTTTTATCGTCCTGGCTTTGATGATAGTAATTGGGTAAACTTCCCCGTTCCTGCCAACTGGGAAGTAAACGGATACGGTACTCCCATTTATGTATCTGCCGGATACCCTTTTAAAATAGATCCACCCCGGGTGACAAGCGAACCAAAACCCACTTATACCACTTATAAAGAACGCAACCCGGTGGGGCAGTACCGCCGTACCTTTTCAGTGCCTGATAATTGGAAGCAAACCGGGCAAACCTTTATCCATTTTGAAGGGGTGATGAGTGCTTTCTATGTCTGGATAAATGGCGACCGGGTAGGATACAGCCAGGGAAGTATGGAGCCAAGTGAGTTTAATATTACTCCTTATATTAAAGCCGGGGAAAACCAGATTGCTCTGGAAGTTTATCGCTATTCGGATGGTTCTTATCTGGAAGACCAGGACTTCTGGCGTTTCGGAGGCATTCATCGTAGTATTTCTTTGTTTCATACCCCCGATATTCGTATACGTGATTTCATGATACGGACATTGCCCGATCAGAATTACGAGAACTTCACATTACAGATAGATCCTCAACTAAGTGTATATAACAAGGAAAAAGGAAAAGGATACAAGTTTCGTGCAGTGATGGAGGGAGTGAACATACAGGCGGATGCCGAACCTATTCTTGATCTTGATCACCGAGCAGCCAATATGAATACATGGTATCCCCAACGGGGGCCTCGTAAGATTGGTAGACTTTCTGCTCTGATACCTTCTCCCCGCAAATGGACCGCTGAAACACCGGAATTATATACCCTTATCCTGTCCTTGGAAGACAGTACGGGTGTTGTAGTTGAACAAATACAACAACGGATTGGCTTCCGTGCTGTTGAAATCAAAAACGGACAAGTATTAGTGAATGGCAAGCCAGTGCGTTTCCGGGGAGTGAACCGTCATGAACACGACCCCTCTACTGCCCGCGTAGTGAGTGAGAAACGCATGTTGCAGGATATCCTCCTGATGAAACAAGCGAATATTAATGCGGTGCGTACCAGTCATTATCCCAATGTGACCCGTTGGTATGAACTATGTGATAGCCTCGGACTGTATGTGATGGACGAAGCCGATATTGAGGAACACGGTTTGCGCGGAACTCTCGCCAGCACTCCCGACTGGCATGCTGCTTTTATGGACCGGGCCGTCCGCATGGCTGAGCGGGATAAAAATTATCCTTCCATTGTCATGTGGAGTATGGGAAATGAAAGTGGCTACGGCCCCAACTTCGCTGCTATTTCTGCGTGGCTGAAAGATTTTGATCCGACACGTCCTATCCATTACGAGGGTGCACAAGGAGTTGATGGATCTCCTGATCCGTATACAGTAGATGTAATAAGCCGTTTCTATACACGTGTTCAACAGGAATACCTTAATCCCGGAATTGCAGAAGGTGCCGATGAAGAACGTGCAGAGAATGCCCGTTGGGAACGCCTACTCAGTATCGCAAAACGTACCAATGACAACCGTCCTGTAATGACCAGTGAATATGCGCATTCCATGGGTAACGCTTTAGGCAATTTCAAAGAATATTGGGACGAAATATATAGTAACCCCCGTATGTTGGGAGGTTTTATCTGGGACTGGTCTGACCAGGGATTATATAAAAAACTGGAAGATGGTCGTACCATCATAGCTTATGGTGGCGACTTCGGTGATGTACCTAACCTCAAAGCGTTCTGTTTTAACGGTGTGGTAATGTCTGAACGGGAGATAACACCCAAATATCTCGAAGTTAAAAAGGTATATGCACCGGTAGATGTTCAGTTAAACGGAACAGAACTTCGCATTACCAACCGGAATCATCATACCGGACTTTCACAATATCGCTGCACTTATCAGCTTACAATTGATGGTAAACAAATGCGAACCGGTGAAATTACCCTTCGGGATGCTGCTCCCGGAGAAACCCTATCTGCTGCTCTACCAATGTGGGGAGGGTTTCCTTCTGATACAGATGTACATTTACGTGTTTCCCTTTCTCTGCGAAATGATCAGCCCTGGGCCAAAAAAGGTCATGAAGTAGCTTGTGAACAATTCAGTTTGCAGGAAGGTGAACTACCGGAAGAGTATAGTGCCTATAAAATAAGGTTACAGACAGAAGAAACAGATAACCAACTGACTGTTAAGAACCGCCTTTTCCATATCTCTTGGGATAAAATAACAGGTGATATTATTTCTCTTAACTTCGAGAGAAAAGAAATGCTAACTGCTGTAACTGATACCATCGGTCAACCGTGGACACAAGCCTTCCGTGCTCCAACAGATAACGACAGGAGTTTCGGGAACTGGCTTGCAAAAGATTGGAAACTTCACGAAATGGACACTCCGGTTATTACTACACGTTCATTCAGTCATCAGAAACAACCGAACGGAACAGTAATAGTTGAAGTTGTCAAAAATAACCAATATAAGAACGGAGGTATTAATACCCACTATTTGTATACCATTACAGAAGATGCTGCGGTTGATATGAAAGTAACCTTTATTCCCCAGGGTGAGCTTCCGGAACTTCCCCGTCTAGGCATTGCTTTCTGTCTTTCTTCCGATTACAATCAATTTACCTGGTACGGACGTGGTCCACAGGAAAACTATCCGGATCGGAAAACATCTGCTTCTATTGGTCTGTGGAAAGGAAAAGTGAGCGAACAATACACACATTATCCTCGTCCGCAGGATAGTGGAAACAAAGAAGAAGTTCGCTATTTGACACTTACCAATGCCAAAGGAAAAGGAATAAGGGTGGAAGCTATTGGGAAAACTTTTTCTGCTTCGGCATTACATTATATGGCACAGGATATTTATGCTGCTTCTCATGATTATGAGCTAAATCCACGTAAAGAAGTTATTTTAAGTCTGGATGCTGCCGTGCTCGGTCTGGGGAATAGCAGTTGTGGGCCGGGGGTATTGAAGAAGTATGCGATTGAGAAGAAAGAGCATGTGTTGCATGTGAGGTTGGTGGGACAGTAAAAGCAATAAAATGATGGATATTGATCATACCGATGATCGGTTTTTTCTATTCCCGGGGTACTTTAGTCCCCGGATTAAAGAAATAGAAAGCGAAGCCGGATTCCTCCGTGGGCTTTAGCTCTGAACTATAATCTGTTAAATGGTTCGGGACTAAAGTTCGCTGTAACTTCATTTTCCAAATATTCCTGAAGTCCAACTTCCTTTTTTGATAGCATATGATTGTATCCATATGATTGGATTAGCATGCGGATACATCCATTTATAATCACAATCCTAATTCTCTAATGTCCTCCCATTACCCCCGAGGCATCCAGTACAATCTTCAATAAAAACAATACTGCAATCACATACACCGTAACCGATACATCCTTCCATTTTCCTGCAAGAAGCTTGATAAACGCATAACTCAACATCCCAAAAACGATTCCTTCCGCAATGCTATATGTAAAAGGCATAAATACTATTGTTAAGAAGGCAGGCAATCCTTCACTCATTTCATTAAAATTGATCTTAACAACCGATGAAATCATAAACAGTCCTACAATAATAAGCGCCGGAGAAGTTGCCGCTGCAGGAACCATCAGGAATAGGGGCGCAAAAAATAAAGCCAACGCAAACATACACGCTGTACTTACCGAAGTAAGACCGGTTCTGCCACCAGATGCCACACCAGATGCACTTTCTACATAAGCTGTAATGGTACTTGTTCCTAAAACAGAGCCTACGGTAGTTCCCAGAGCATCAGCCAGGAGTGCCTTTTTCATTTGCGGGAAATTACCATCTTCATCTGCTAAACCCGTTTTAGAAATAACACCGATTAATGTTCCCACAGTATCAAATAGATTGACAAACAAGAACGTAAATACCACCACAACCATATCAAAAGAAAGAATATGATCCCATTCAAACTTGGCAAATATTGGAGTAATAGAAGGAGGTGCACTGATAATACTCTCTTTTGGCAAAGCTACATCCCCCAGTGACAAGCCAAAGACAGTAGCTACTACAATACCTATCAGAATGGCTCCATTTACATTCCGGACATACAGAACAGCCGTAACAATCAGTCCCATGAATGCAATCCAAACATCATGTTTCGCAAAATCGCCTAAAGCTACTAATGTGTCCGGATTGGAAACTACAATTCCTGCATTCTTGAGTCCAATCATCGTAATGAAAAGTCCAATGCCCACTGGAATTGCATCTTTCAATACTTTTGGGATACTCTTTACAATTAACTCCCGCACATTAAAGAAAGTCAACAGGATAAAGATAAGCCCTTCAATAAAAACAGCAGTCAGTGCAAACTGCCAGGAATAGCCCATCACCCCACAGACAGTAAATGCAAAAAATGCATTCAAACCCATGCCAGGAGCTTGTGCAATAGGCAGTTTAGCATAAAGAGCCATCATTAGTGTAGCAAAAACGGCAGCGAGTGCGGTTGATGTAAAAAGGGCATCTCTATCCATCCCCGTTGTTGATAAGATAGATGGGTTTACTACCAGAATGTAAGACATAGTCAGAAAGGTGATCAATCCAGCCATAAGCTCCTTCCTGACTGTCGTTTTATTTTCAGATAGTTTAAAAGTTCTTTCCAGTAAGTTATTCATAAAGATATTATTTTAAAAGTTCCACTTGGCAGCAATGGTAGGGTTTACATAAAATTGATTATTATTCAGAAAGTTATTGCTAATCTCAATTTCAGTGCCGAAAGAAAGATGTGAGTTTATATTATACCAGAATTGAGGTTCGGTCAGCAAGATAACCTTTTTTCCACTTAGACCCGATTCGTGAGTATGATTCTTGTTTTCGGTCCAAACGTCAAGAAATCCGGTAATAGTTAATCTTTTATTACATAGATCGGTACTCCATGTAGCTGTCAACTGAACATCATGGCTCACTTTTTTAAATGCGTTGTATTTATAAACAAGGTAAGTGCCCAGATTTACTTCACCAATTCGGATAGAGTAGGACGGGCCTATTAAAAAAGCATTAGGTATGGAAAAACCATAGTCTTCGGCATTTCCCACACCTCCGTTGAATTCAAGATGTGCCATGACGGGAGATTTGCCTAGCTTTAAATCGCGGGCTATTTCCAGGTAACCCAAACCAATATTACCTCTACTTTGATTGAAATCAAGGTCTACAAAAAGAAAGGTTGATCCCCATTTATCTGGTTTAAAGAACTCGAAAGTGGCTGTAAAAAAGTTCTTTGGAAAATTATCTTTACCGTATATTGCCCGACGAGGATCAAAATGCAACTGGAGGTTTTGTGCATGCAAAGAGAAAGATGCAACTATCAGCATTAATAAGGCTATCATTTTCTTCATCATAACTTGTGCGATTTTATTTGGAGTACAAAAGTAGATAAAATATGATTAATGGTATTATGGGGTGGCTCTTTTATGAGTTTAAGAAAGAGAGAAATTCGTTTTTTGTGCGATGTTACAAAATGTCCAATTTATATTGCGTATTACCTGAAACAGGAACACCAACCAATTATGGCAGACATAGAAGGAGGACCATTCTTTGATTTTAGTTTATATAAACAATCCCATTTATTTGGTGTTTTTAAGATAAATAAAATTTAGGTAATTCTTTTCTAAAAAAGAATATTTTAACTTTAGCGCATTTAAATAAAATGAAATATGTCAAATCCAAATACAGGCATTAAGATAATTACTCTTCTGCTTATATTATGTAGTAGTATTCATCTTCATAGTTCAGAAAAAGGGTACGGCAATGCTTCTCTTTTTTTGAATCAAATAGTAGTACAAGATACCTTGAAGAGGGATTCGTTACCTCAGAGATTATATATGCATGATCCCTATTCTTTTTTGTTTAAAAGGCCTGTTTTTATTGCCGTAAAATATTCGGGTGGTTCTGTAGCGGGTAAAGGTAAACTTGAAACCGGTTATGTTCAATATGCTGAAATGAAAATTGGTTTATCATCCTTAGGCAACAGATGGAAGGATATAGTATATGGAATGCCATATTATGGTTTGGGAGTTGGATTTTACGATTTCAGTAGTAGCCAGACCGGGCATCCTGTTTCCATTTATTTATTTCAGGGAGGGATACTTAAAGCTTTTTCAGCCCGATCTATGTTGAAATACGAATGGAATTTTGGCACTTCATTTAACTGGAAGAGGTATAATTCGGTAACTAATCCCGGTAATGAATCTATCGGTGCTCCTATGAATATTTATTTCGCGGCTAATCTTTACCATACTACTATATTGACGAAAGAATGGGATTTGAATATAGGAGTTACTTTTAATCATGTTTCTAATGGAGCTACCCGGATGCCTAACACCGGGGTAAATACATTGGCAGCATATATCGGTTTGACCTACCATTTTGACAGGGAACGTATTTTAAATGAGTTTAACCCTACACTCAAGGCGCCTGTTTACGAAAATAGTAGATTAATTTCTGATCTTACCTTTCATTCTACAGTAAGGCAGAGAAGATTTCCAACAGGCGATACTGGATTATCTTCAGTATATATACATAAGAAATTTTATGTTGCAGGTGCCAATTATGCCCTTTTACACATGCCCACCTACAAATATCGTTATGGGGGAGGATTTGATATAATATATGATGAAAGTGCCGGATTTACCATTCATAAAAAAGGAGAAACACCTGATGGGAGAGAGATAATGGCACAGAAAGATGGAGATTTTTTGGGACGCCTGGGACTTGGTTTTTCTTTACGTGGCGAAATAGTAATGCCAAAATATGCAGTATCCGGTCAATTGGGATATGAAGTTATTAAAGGTAAAAAGACTGATAGCCGACTTTATCAGATTTTTAGTGTCCGGGTACCTTTCTGGGATAATCTGTACGGATCTTTTTCTCTTCGTTCACAAAAATTCAGTAAGGCACAATATATGTTTTTCGGAATAGGATATATGATCGATCATAAACCTTTTAAAAAGAAATAAACTTAAGGTGTTTTAGCTAGATGCATAAGGAGCTTGGAAGCCCCTTAATTTAAATAAAACGAAGTTACAAATCTCTTGATTTATTTTCGTATTCTGTCTTCTCCCCACCTTAATTACTTTACGGTCATACGTAATCAGGCCATTTACTTCACCCTCAATATCCGTGGTTTGTGTATGAACAGCGGCAGAGAAGCTGGAGCGGATTATCTTTTTCAACGTTTCGGCGTATTTCACATATTCATCTGTAACTCTTTGGCGTTTTTAAATTGAACACATCCCCAATTTTTGTCTGTTTGCCATAGGTGCCCATCAAGTGGTAGACCGACCCCCATATTCACCCAGTATCTGCTTCATACAGGTATATTGCTGACCGAGGATAATTATGCAGGTCGAGCAAATCACCTATATGATAGTGATCGCCTCCACTGGCTGGATTTACTAATCGGGAAGGATCGTATTTTTTTGTTCATTCAGTAATTTCTTGGGTTTTGAACTGTCCCCATGCTTCATTGAATGCACTCAGGTAACGATACATGGATAGTAGTACAGATATTCCATGATCTCTTTCCATTCTTTGCTGAAGCTGGCTTCCGATTCTTCTGTATGTACCATTTCTGTTTCGTTGAAGTACTGTCTACTCTGCCATTGGGGTGAACGGTCACCATTTGGCATATCCTGCCACATCAGAATCCCCAACCAATCACAGTATGTATACCAACGCGCAGATTCGACTTTCACATGCTTGCGAATCATATTAAAACCTAAATCTTTAGTTTTTTGTATATCATAAACGAGTGCCTCATCAGTAGGAGCAGTGTACAAACCATTGGGCCACCAACTTTGATCAAGTGGTCCGAATTGGAAATAATCTTTGTTATTCAATTGCAGGCGTATAATACTATTTTCATCTCTTTTAGTTGAAACTTTACGTATTGCAGCGTAGCTCTTTACTTTATCCTGTAATCTACCTTGGTTGTATAAACTTACTTCCAGATTGTATAATAAAGGAGATTCTGGCAACCATAGTTTAGGATATTTGATTCCGATCTCTAATATTTCGCCGACAGCACCTTTAGCTTTAACAATAGTTGTGCTGCCATCTTTAATAATTACCTTAATGATATCTCCGAAAGAAGCAACTTTCGTATAAGTCTCCACGGATAGTTGACTGAAAATTACCTTTATTGGTTAAAATTTATTTTTTTATCGATTCTTTAGACATGTATGAACGATACATATCCTTTGTCCTTTATTGAAAGACCTTATTTGTTTTGCATCAAATGCTACCGCAATTCGGAGCAAATGCTACCGGAACCGAGACTTAAAAGAACTTCTTCTTTTGGGTAGTTATTCTTTATTCAGTATCCCTCTCTTAAAGAATTATCTTTAAAAAGTATCACTAGTCTCATACTTTGATAATTTGAATTTCTCCACCATACTTAGTTTGATTGATTTAGCCAAGGCTTTTAGCCTGAGCTTTTTTATGTAATTGTGATAACATAAACTAACGTCGTATAAGTACTTACTAAAGTCATTTTACTTGAGGAGTAGAGTGATATAAACAGCTCATAAATATTGCATGACTAAAATTTACCTTATATTTAGTAAACAATCATCCGCCTCGTTAAAGATTATATTTGTATTTTTGAGTGAAGTGAAAAAGTCAATGGATTGCATTAATCTCATAACTGAATGCATTGTTCATGAAAAGAATCAGGTTACTTTATCTATTATCGTTTTTCTTTTTTTCTGGGTCAAGAATTTTCTCGGAGAATCTGAATTATCATTTCAAGCAAATACAGGTTGACGATGGAGTGTCGGAGATACCATTATTGTATCCTGCAGGATTCCAAAGGTTTTATGTAGTTTGACACCAAAGACGGTCTCAATAGGTATTATAGTAGAAGGAAATAATAACCAACTATATATTGACACTGATGGTGGGTTATACATTATGGATATGACTCATGAGATGTTTACAAAGATAGCGTATCAAACAGACGACAGAACAGATCTAGTTTCTGCTATCAATGCTCTTTATATTGATAACAATAAGAATCTTTGGATAGGTACCATGCAACAGGATATATTTCTGGATGATACGGTAGAAAAGCTATTGAAAAAGATTAATGTCGATAAATATGATTTAGACAACAATGCTACTTGGAAAATTTATGGCGACAGATCTAACACGGTATGGGTAGTACACGATTAGGTCTTTTAAGTTATAACCCGTGATTGGAAATATTAGAACCAGTGCAGGAATTATTTAAACCTGTAGAAAATTTGGATTATGAAATATTATCTATATTGGAAGATTCAAAAAGAAACTTATGGTTAGGTCCCTGGTCGGATGGGGTAGGGCTTTATAACCGACACACAGGCGAAACAACCAGCTATTTAGGTGCAAAGTAAATCAGATTATATCACGCATGTGCGTACCATTTTTCAATATATAGACAATTCATTGCTGATTGGGTCGGATGATAGGTTATCCCTTTTCGACCAGGGAAAGTGCGAAGCAAAAAGAATCGATATTCCTCAAGCAAAATATAGCTTCAGTGATCAAAATATTTATTCCATGGCCAAAGATAGAGAGGGAGGAATATGGTTGGGTACATACTTCGGAGTATTAATTAATTCAAGTTGCTATTTATAAATTGTACACTTTATCAAAAGTATA
>JAJQFD010000007.1 GCA_021201335.1 Bacteroides sp.
TTTAAATAATACCTAAACTCCGATTCGTAGTTATCTGGTTATACTGCATTGCAAAAAAGGTGATTTATTTACACAATTTCATTTTTTCACTTCTAAAATAATAAATGTCAGCAATGAAAAGATATTAATCATCTAATTAAATAGATTATTCAACTCTCTTGATCGTATTGTTTCCTTTATAATCTGCTCTTTACCTTCTACATAAAACAGAATATGTTAATATTCTGTTTTTTTTGTAATCTCGTCAATTCTCTTATGTTCAATATTTAAAAATGTATCAGATAAAAATCTTATCATGAATGGTCCTTGCAGATAAGAATCCTTCATTTGGAAGAATAAAGATAAAGTATAAAGATCAATATTGTCTTTTTCTGGAATATAAGGCGAGATCGAATCTTTGTATTCTAAAATAACAATATCGAATGATCCAATCTTACTATTACCAAGATATATAGAATTATCTCTAAATATCATTTTTTCTTGCAAGCCCATTGAATTATCTAAAATAGAAATTCGAGAATATTTAACGTCATTCTTTTCTCGAACATAACATTTTTCAAAAATCCATTTATTATTCAACAACTCCTTTACTTGTATTTGATTAACAAATCGGGCTTTAGAAGTTCCCCTGTTTTCACATTTTTAAACGGCAATTCTGAATATCCTTCTGCTTCTAGAAAGTTTAAATAATCATTTTGAGAAAGAGGTAAAAACTCACCGTCTAAAGATATTGCTCCTGCACAATTTGTACCAAATTCATTCATATCTTCTTTCGATTCAAGTCTTGCCCAATTACCCTCTGAATCCGTATAATGAGTTACTTGAATAACAGAAAGAAGTGTTTTCTCATCATTAGCAATAACATACCCTGCATTCCCTTTAATTCGAGTCACTCCATCTGCACCTCCCGAATACAAAACAGGAGCAGTATTTTTTGCTGGAATAAAAACAATTTTGTTTGTTACAGAGTCTCTAGCCACCATACCGTCTGGATCAACATAACGTAAAGGGTTATTCTTACAATAGCTATACGGACTCCAGCTGTAATACTTCTCCGCCATCGGATCCACACTCATAAACCCTCCCAGTTCCGGTACCATCTGCCTGGCATGATAATCATACCAATTCAGCCCTCTCTCACTATCCAGCTCCTTATCATTATACTTATAAGGCTGCCTACTCTGACCCGTATCATCCGCAAACGCCATCCCGAAAGGATAATACTGATTGTTCTAAATAACCACTGTACTCTGATTTGCCAAAATTCGGTTATTAACCAAATATCCCAGATGTAAAAGTAATAAATACCATCTTCAATCAAGATTCGTTTTAAGGAACCTCCTTCATAAATCATGTTCCCCACATAATCTTTCAACAAGGAACCATGCTCTAGTCTCAGCTTACTTCCACCAGCGGCATACATATAGGCATTGGTAGCACTCCTCTGGCTATTGCTAATGACCAGGCTCCTAGGTAAATTTAAAGAATTATATTCAACACTGCTAATCCCTTTATTCAAATCTTTCTTCAGGTTACCGTTTGTATCATAGAAATATTCTGTAGCCACATTCACCCCGTTGAGGAAATCAGCCGAAGTGGATAAACTAGGGGTTACCCCGTTATCCTCCGTCTTAATCAATTGATTCCCATTGTAAGTCATCGTCAGGCCATCCATCTTGCCGGCAGCAGTCGTGGTGGTATTGTCATAACGGGTGAGTGTACGGATATTGCCCTGCTTGTCATAGGTATAACTGGTCACAAAATTGAGGTCGCCACTATAGTTAGCCGCTGTAAGCCGGGAAAGTTGATCATAAGTAAAGGTATAGTTACGGGTTTTACTATTCTGTACTTACCCCTGCGTTTTGATATTTCCATTGTAATTGTACGTCAGGTTTTCCTTAAACGGAGTATCGGAGAAGTTATAAGCCGTATACTCTTTATCAAGTCCACTTAGGTGATTACCGGAAATCGTTTGGATTACCCGGTTCTTGTTATCGTAATACATTACGGAACCTTGGTAAGTGATGTTGGATGTTTCATCGAGTTTAGCCACCAGACTACCGGTCAGCAGGGTTTTGGAACCATTGGTGTAACGGATACATAACCACTCTGAGCCACATAGTTATGTTTGTATTATTGAATTCAGGGGTACAAGCCTTGCCCAGGAAATTATAGTCATCGTAATAGTTCACGCTTAAGAGCCGGGGGCTGGTCAGGGTAATACCGGAAAGGGCATATCCTTTGTAAGCAGCGGTCACATTGTCTCTTCTTACAGTAATGACACCACTCAGGGGAATGGTAGCCAGGGCATTGAGATTCGTATTGGCACAGAGTCCGGTTACACAGACCCGCCCAAAAACATCTGATGATCGGTTTATCACTAATTTTATGTTTTATTTATAGCCCATATTCACCTAACATAAGAAAACGATACAATGTAAAGCTTTTCAGTTCTGAGGCTTTTCAATACTGGAACATTCTTTGTGAGTATATTAATCCGATAATATTCAATTTTATTACTTTTTATAAATCCAACGGAAAATAGTAATTATTGCTTATGAAATAAGATATCTAAAATCAAAATTTAAAATTTGTAATCGTTTGATTATCAGTGATTTATAAATCTGAAAATAAGGGTATATAACTAAAGGTTGCCAAGGTATATAACTAAGCATGCCTTAGGTACGTACCTAAGCACCCTTTAGTTATATACCTTAGCATTCCATAATTACACACAAGAGAAAAATAGCAACAAATGGTTGTGGGAAATTAGATTTCGATTGGTTGTTTTATTCTTATACTTCTTTTTCAGTTGACAGGTTTACATCATTGATAGATTATAAAAAAAGAGAGGACTACCTCACGGCATTCCTCCCCTGCAAACTTAAAACAACCAACAAAAGAAATAGATAATTTCTATCTATCCTAGTGTATTTTTATATTTATCTGATAAACAAGAGCTCTCTGTATTTCGGCAATGTCCACATTTGGTTATCAACGATCAATTCGAGTTTATCAATATGATAACGGATTTCTTCTAACATCGGAGCAATCTTATCGTGATAGGCAATTGCCTTTTCACGTTCGTGCTCAATTTTATTAGCTACCTTCCGGGCTTCTACCATTGCATCCACATGTTCTTTAATGTAAACTGTGCGATCAGCTATTTCCTCGATTAATTCAAGGTTTTTGGCAGAAAGCTTTTCCCATTTTTCATTCGGATACAAATCTTTCATTTTATATACGTTATTGATCAGGTCTGTCTGATATTGAGTTGCTACCGGAACGATATGATTCATGGCAAGGTCTCCCAATACACGTGCTTCGATTTGAATTTTCTTGGTGTAAGTTTCCCATTTCACTTCATTACGGGCTTCCAGCTCTTTTTGGCTCATCACACCCACGGTTTCGAACATCGAAATGGTTTCAGGTTTCAGGTAGTTATCAAAGATGACAGGAACACTGGTTTCACAATCCAAACCACGTTTGGCTGCTTCCTCTTTCCACTCGTCGCAATAGCCGTTCCCATCGAAGTGGATTGGTTTACTGATCTTGATGTATTTGCGGATTACTTCCAGAATGGCCGATACTTTCGGTTCTCCTTTTTCAATTAGGGCATCTACATCTTGTTTGAACATAGCTAATTGTTCTGCCATAGCTGTATTCAGTGCAATCATAGCAGATGCACAGTTTGCTTCGGAACCTACCGCACGGAATTCAAATCGGTTACCAGTAAAGGCGAAAGGTGAAGTACGGTTGCGGTCGGTATTGTCGATCATCAACTCAGGTATCTGAGGAATATCGAGCTTCATACCTTGTTTTCCGGCTACGGTAAAGAGTTCATCTTTATCGCTGGTTTCGAGGTAATCCAATACCTGTGATAGTTGTTTTCCTAAGAAAGAAGAAATAATAGCCGGAGGTGCTTCGTTAGCTCCCAGACGGTGAGCATTGGTTGCACTTGAAATACTTGCTTTTAACAATCCATTATGCTTGTAAACAACCATGAGCGTATTTACCACAAATGTGATGAAACGGAGGTTATCTTCCTGTGTTTTACCCGGAGCCATCAGTAATATACCAGTATCAGTACCCAATGACCAGTTGTTATGCTTACCTGAACCGTTTACGCCTTTGAATGGTTTTTCGTGCAGTAATACCCGGAAACCATGACGACGGGAAACCTTACGCATCAATGACATGATCAGCATGTTATGATCTACGGCCAGGTTGCATTCTTCAAAAATAGGGGCCAATTCGAACTGGTTGGGGGCTACCTCATTATGGCGAGTTTTAACAGGGATGCCTAATTTCAATGCTTCAATTTCCAAATCCTTCATAAAGGAAGCGACACGAGTAGGAATGGCACCAAAATAATGGTCTTCCAATTGTTGGTTTTTGGCACTGTCATGTCCCATCAGCGTACGGCCTGTTAATAATAGGTCAGGGCGTGCGGCATATAAACCTTCGTCAACCAAAAAATATTCCTGTTCCCATCCTAAGTAAGAATATACCTTCTTTACTTTTGGGTCGAAATATCTACATACTTCGACGGCTGCTTTATCTACCGCCCGAAGAGCTTTTAACAGAGGAGCCTTGTAATCAAGTGATTCTCCAGTATAAGAAATGAATATGGTAGGGATGCAGAGCGTATCATCCACAATGAAAGCTGGTGAAGAAGGATCCCAGGCAGTATAGCCTCTGGCTTCAAAAGTATTACGAATTCCACCGTTGGGGAAACTGGATGCATCGGGCTCTTGTTGTGCCAATAGTTTTCCGGAGAACTCTTCCAGTACACCTCCCTTTCCATCGTGTTCGATGAATGCGTCATGTTTTTCGGCGGTACCTTCCGTTAATGGATGAAACCAGTGTGTATAATGAGTTACACCCATTTCCATGGCCCACTTTTTCATGCCTTCAGCTACTTCACCGGCTATACTTCTGTCGAGTGTGGAGCCATTATCAATCACATCCACCAATTTGTTATATACCTTGCTGGACAGATATTTAAACATCTTATCCCGGTTGAATACGTACTTTGCAAAATACTCAGACGGGCGTTCTGCCGGGGTGGGTACTTCAACTGCTTTTTTCTTAAATGCTGTCTCTACGACTCTGAATCTTAACTTTGACATAATCTTTAGTTTTTAAGTTTAT
>JAJQFD010000004.1 GCA_021201335.1 Bacteroides sp.
AGCCGTACTGTTATTGTTAGGAATCAACAGACTCTTTTCTATGGAATAAATTTTAGCTTTTGAGTTTGAAAGTTCTTAATTCTTGAGTTTCTGTGTACTTGAATACTCTTGGGATCCTGTGATCTCAAGTTTTTCTTTTTATAGTATTCATCTAATAGCACCAACTTAAGAACTCAAAAAACTTAAGGACTCAAAAACTTAAGAACTCAAAAACTAAAACCCCAATGCGGCTAAACATTGTTATTTGTTTGCTCTTTCTGGTATCCATATGTAAAGGGCAACAGGCGGATTCACTTGTCATTGAATATTTAAAGGAACAACACGTTCCTATTACGGAAAACAATCAGGTGGTATTACTTCCAAGTGGAGAAGAAAAATTTATCGACCTCTTTGAGCATATCCGTCAGGCCCGCCACCATATTCACATGGAATACTTCAACTTCCGCAATGATTCTATCGGTAAGGAAATGTTTTCTTTACTGGCTGAGAAAGTAGCAGAAGGGGTTATGGTTCGTTTATTGTACGATGATTTTGGCAATTCCTCCAACAATCAGCCTTTAAAAAAGAAACACCTGGAAGAAATACGAAGCAGAGGCATTGAAATTGTTGCTTTCGATCCCATCAAATTCCCCTATTTGAATCATGTGTTCCATAGAGATCATCGTAAAATCGTAGTTCTGGACGGTACCATTGGGTATACCGGAGGAATGAACGTTGCCGACTACTATATTCATGGTTTACCGAAAATAGGTAAATGGAGAGATATGCACATTCGGCTGGAGGGTGAAGCCGTTCTTTGTCTACAGGATATATTCCTGGATATATGGAACGAACAAACCAAACAAAATATTGATGATGATATATATTATCCAGAACCAGATTCCCTTGCCGGAAATAAAACGGTTGCTATTGTAGATCGTAAGCCCCGGGTAACTCCTAAAACGCTCCGTCGTACCCTTGTTGAATCGATCAACAGTGCTAAACGTAAAGTGCAAATTGTCAATCCTTATTTTGTTCCTACCTCTTCTATTAAAAAAGCTATCAGAAAGGCTCTGGAGCGTGGAGTGGAAGTGGAAATCATGATCTCTGCGAAGTCTGATATTCCCTTTACTCCAGATGCCAGTTTCTACACAAGTTATCGGTTGATGAAGAAAGGTGCAGAAGTATATATCTATAATGATGGCTTTCATCATACTAAGATCATGATGGTAGATGATTCTTTCTGTACTGTCGGGTCAACCAACTTTAACAGCCGAAGCTTACGGTATGATTATGAAACCAATGCTTTTATTTTCAATAAAGAGACAACGCAGGAACTAATTGATATTTTTGAGAAAGATAAAATGCAGAGCGATACTTTGACCCGGGAACGCTGGAAATCCCGCTCTCGCTGGAAACGCTTTGTCGGATGGTTTGCGCATCTTTTCACACCTTTTCTTTAAAGTATTTTTTCTACCTTTGCGGTTAACATACAGAAAACATCCTTATATGAAACAATATCTCGACCTACTGAGCAGAGTGCTTCAGGAAGGTACCCACAAAGAAGATCGTACCGGTACAGGCACAATAAGTGTTTTCGGACATCAGATGCGCTTTAATCTGGCCGACGGATTTCCATGCATAACTACTAAGAAGCTACACTTAAAGTCAATAATTTATGAGTTGTTATGGTTCCTCCAAGGAGATACAAATGCGAAATATCTACAGGATAACGGTGTTCGGATCTGGAACGAATGGGCAGACGCGAATGGAGATTTAGGCCATATCTACGGGTACCAATGGCGATCCTGGCCTGACTATCAGGGGGGGCATATTGATCAGATTACTGAAGTAGTAAATACAATAAAAAGCAATCCGGATTCCCGCCGCATACTAGTTAGCGCCTGGAATGTGGCTGATCTAAAGAATATGAATTTGCCTCCCTGTCACCTTCTGTTTCAGTTTTATGTGGCCAATGGAAAACTGAGTTTACAACTCTACCAGCGGAGTGCTGATATATTCCTGGGCGTTCCTTTTAATATAGCTTCTTACGCTTTACTATTACAGATGATGGCACAGGTTACTGGACTTGAAGCTGGTGATTTCGTACATACGTTTGGTGATGCCCATATATACCTCAATCACTTGGAACAAGTTAAATTACAACTTAGTCGCGATCCACGTCCGTTGCCCCAATTGAAGATCAATCCGGATGTAAAGAGTATCTTTGATTTCAAGTTTGAGGATTTCGAACTGGTTAATTACGATCCACACCCTCATATAGCAGGAAAGGTTTCCGTATAACGGAAACCTTTCTTATTTTTTATTATTATCATCATCAATCAATATTGGGATCTGTCGCTTAATGGCCTCGTTGAAAGAGATCAATGTTTCTGTACGGGCTAAACCTAAAGGTTGCAATTTATCATGAATGATACTTAGCAGATGATGATTATTCTTAGCATATAACTTAATAAACATATCGTATTTACCAGTGGTAAAGTGGCATTCCACAATCTCGGGGATCTTTTCTAAGGCTTTCATTACCTGGTCAAAGGATTCTGGATTCTTCAGATATATCCCAATATAAGCACAGGTTTCATAGCCTATTTTTTCTGGGTCAATAATATATTCAGATCCCTTCAGAATACCCAGGTTCGTTAGTTTCTGTATTCTTTGGTGGATCGCCGCTCCAGAAACGTTACACGCCCTTGCAACTTCCAGAAAAGGGATACGAGCATTATCCGCAATTAAGCGAAGGATTTGTTCATCCAAAGTATCCAATTGATGGTGTCCCATATTTATTATTTAGTATTATATACATAGTTTATTTCACTCATACAAATGTAGCCATTTTTTTTAGAATATTCAATATTACTCCCTACCTTTGTATAAACCCCAAAAACTATATTTATATGAAATTTGCACATATTTATAGCATCATCTGCCTGCTTTTTACTTCCCTCGGCCTATATGCACAAAACTTTGATGATTACTTTGCCAATAAATCTTTGAGGGTTGATTATATCTTCAGTGGAAACGCAACTTCCCAGGAAATTTATCTCGATGAATTATCTCAATTACCCACCTGGGCCGGACGAAAACATAATCTGTCACAACTTCCGTTACAAGGGAATGGTCAGATTACTATGAGGGATATTGCTAGCCAGCAGGTGATTTACCGAACTTCTTTCTCCTCCTTATTTCAGGAATGGTTGTCGATTGATGAAGCCAAGCACTTCTCAAAAGCTTTCGAGAATACGTTTCTCCTTCCTTTTCCTCTCCAACCGATTGAGGTTGAGATAACACTTTCCAATATGCGGCATGAAGTAATCGCCAGCATGAGACACATTGTCAATCCCGATGATATTCTCATACATAAAAGGGGTGAATCCCATATCACTCCCCACCAATACTTATTAAAAAATGGCAATGAAGAAGAATGCATCGACATTGTTATTCTTGCAGAAGGATATACGAAAGAAGAAATGAGTATTTTCAAGCAAGACGCTCAAATTGCGTGTGAGGCATTATTTAATCATGAGCCTTTTAAATCTATGAAAAAACGCTTCAATATTATAGCCGTTGAAAGTCCATCAATAGATAGTGGAGTGAGTATTCCGGGAAAGGGATTATGGAAAAATACAGCTTTCGGTTCCCATTTTGATACATTCTATTCAGCCAGGTACCTGACAACCAGCCGCGTAAAATCAATACATAACGCGCTTGCCGGAATACCTTATGAACATATTATTATTTTGGCTAATACAGAGCATTACGGTGGTGGCGGGATCTATAATTCTTATACATTGACGACCGCTCATCATCCCATGTTTCGCCCGGTCGTTGTCCATGAATTCGGTCATAGTTTCGGTGGATTGGGTGACGAGTATTTCTACGAAGAAGATACAATGACAGGTATGTATCCCTTGGATATTGAACCGTGGGAACAAAACATCACCACCCTTGTTAACTTTAAAAGTAAATGGGAAGATATGATGGGTAAAGACTCCGTCGGATTATTTGAAGGAGGCGGCTACTCATTGAAAGGAATCTACCGACCGGTAGATTATTGCCGGATGAGAACGAATGACTACCCGGAATTCTGTCCCGTATGTCAACGAGCATTGAAAAGGATAATTCAATTTTACACAGATAAAGAATAAGAAAATGATCAGATTTCAAATTATAAAAACGTCAGATGCAGATCTCTACCAATTTATGGAACAGCTGCTTACCGCATCATTTCCGGAAGATGAATACAGAGATTTAGAGGAACTTCGGAAATACACTGATACTCTACCTCACTTCTATAATAATATCGTTTTTGAAGATGAAAAACCAATCGGTATTCTTACATACTGGGACTTTGATAACTTCTCGTATGTTGAACATTTCGCAATCGATCCCAACCAACGCAATGGTGGATACGGCCAAAAAGTGCTTGAACATTTAAAAGGGCTTATAAATCAACCCATCGTATTAGAAGTGGAATTACCGGAAGAAGAAATGGCAAAACGCCGTGTTAACTTCTATAAAAGGCATGGATATAACCTTTGGGAAAAAGAATATTTTCAGCCTTCTTATAAAACTGGATATAATCCTTTACCGATGTATTTAATGGTAAATGGAGAATTAAATATAGATTCTGATTTTGAAGAAGTAAAAAAGAAAATACACACACATGTGTATGGAATATAACATACGGAAACAATATTATAAAAAGAGAGGGGATTCGATCGAATCCCCTCTCTTTTATAATATATCTAAACTACATTAATCGCGCGGTTGCGCAGAATAGTTTATTTTCAAAGCGTATGCATTACGAAGTGCCTGTTTGATATCTGACACAATACCCATTTTAGTATCTTTATCAATCTTCAAAGAAACAGTCATAAATGCCTGTTCATCTTCTCTCATACTCGTACGTTCCTGCATAATGAAGTCTTGAATTTCAGCCGTTTCAGCAAAAGCATCATTTAACTGTATACGACTCTCAGAACCCATTTTACCACGAAACTCCTGGGTAGGTTGACCAACATAAATGAATGTTACTAAAGATTTCTTTTCCAATTTTTCCAACTCTGTTGCAGCAGGAACCTGGAATTGTACTTTCAATGTTACTTCACGCATAGTTGTTACAATCATAAAGAAGAACAACATTGTAAAGATAAGATCAGGAAGAGAAGAAGTATTCAATGCAGGCATTCCTCGCTTACCTGTTTTATTAAATTTTCCCATTATTTTCCTCCGTAATTTTTAGGTTCTGCTTCGGATATCTTCTGAGGGTAAATATCACGCACAGCCTTTTGTTGATCTTCATCCAATTCAAGATAATCTTTCTGAAACTTTTGCTGAGCAATTTCATTTCTCAGTTCATTGTATGCAGCAACCAGTTCATTCTGGACTGCCATATATGCTTGATAAGAAGTCATACGGTCATTCTGCAAAGAAATGACATGGCCCTCCGTTACCATAGTATTACCAAAAAAACGAACATCTTTAGGTTTCTTCTCTGGTAATTTCTCATCATTATATGGATTCGCAATGAATTCTTTAGCTTTTTTTCTGAGTTCCTTTACATCCATAATCTCATTTCCAACCATTAATTGATCGAAAGAGTTTAAGTAAACCCGAAGTAAATTACGATCTCGTATTATATTTTCTTGTTCTGGTGCATTTGGATCTGGTGGTTCAGGAAGACGTCTAGCCAAACCACGGTCAGTATCCATAGATGTCGTAATCAAGAAGAAGATAAGGATAATGAAAGCAATATCCGCCGTAGAACTTGAGTTTATTTCAGGAACTTTTCTATTTCCTTTTGCCATTACAATTTTCTTTATTAAATTGTGAAAATCAATTCCTTAGGATAATCTCCTTTTTATACCACTGAAGAGCATTGCAACAATGTTGGCTCCAATCAAGAAGTATAAAGTATAGATAAACATATCTGTTATCTTTAACCAAAATGGATCTCTATTCTCTGTACCGTCAAAACCTTGGATTTCCATAGGTTCTGCGCTACCCATACTCCATGCAACTATTAATACAATAGCCAGCAAAATAACACCAATTAAGGATTTTAAAGCAGCTACCGGATTATCTTTCAGGGCAGTTCCAAACTGTATAATGAAAGCAATAAGGGTAACAACAATAGCAAATCCCAATAATCCGTACATCAGATAAAGCAGTGCATCTGTATATGCCGGATTAGACATTTCTGATACAACTGGTGTAGCTGCTTCGCCGCCAAGATAGAATAAAGCTAAAACTACCAGAATGACAGCAAATATAGCATACAGTACGTAATACGATACTCTATATGTTAACTTACTCATCTTTATTATTTTTTGTATTTAAGATCATATTTAATTATCATGTCAAGCAATGTAACAGAAGAATCTTCCATTTCACTTGTCAAAGCTTCGATCTTAGAAAGTACAAAGTTATAGAATAACTGAAGAATAAGAGCAGCAACCAAACCGAAGATTGTTGTGATCAAAGCCACTTTCATACCACCAGCCACAACTGTTGGAGAAATATCACCTACTGCCTGGATTTTATCGAAGGCCATAACCATACCGATTACAGTACCCAAGAACCCTAAAGAAGGAGCCATTGCAATGAACAGGGTGATCCAAGAACATCCTTTTTCAAGATAACCTGCCTGTACACCACCATAAGATACTACTGATTTTTCAACTACATCAATACCTTGGTCAATTCTCATTAAACCCTGGTAATAAATAGAAGCAACCGGACCTCTGGTATTCCTAGCAAGATCTTTCGCAGCTTCAACATCTCCTTTGTCTAAAGCAGCTTCAATGTTAGCTACAAATTTCTTCGTGTTGATTTCAGCTAAACTAAGATAGATAATTCTTTCAATACAAAATGCAAGACCAATCACTAAAGCGATAGCTACTAAACTCATGAATGAAGCCGTACCTTCAATAAATTTCACTTTAATTTCTTTGTGAATACCTCCGCTTTCAGTAGTTTGTTCTGTTTGTGTAGCAGCATCTTGAGCCATAGCTAATTGAGTTGAGCCAAAAATAAGGACTCCCATCACAGCAACAATTGCAATAAACTTTTTCATTGTGTGTCTAATTTTTAAGATTAATTAATTTAATTATTATACTTGTATATGTTCACTTTTCATGCGGAGAAAGCGGGATTCGAACCCGCGATACGCTTTTGACGTATACACGCTTTCCAGGCGTGCCTCTTCAACCACTCGAGCATCTCTCCAATCAGCCGCTTACTTTAAAAACGGACGCAAATTACAAAAAAATTGCGAACCGCAAGCGTTTTCAACCACAAATGTATCCTTTTTTTTGTTCTGTTATCATATTATATAGACTTTAAAGCTAAATATAATAGCAAAATTAATAAACTTTAAAGACTATCTAATTGTTATATTAGGTTCGAAAAGACTTTTAACGTGTTGGCAATGGTAACTTCAGCTATTTTATCAGGATTTGTTTGATAAATCTCTGCTAGTTTTTGCAAGGTAAATTGCAAGTATCCGCTTTCATTTCTTTTTCCCCGGTAAGGTACTGGAGTCAGATAAGGAGAATCGGTTTCAATCAATAAACGGGTTAATGGAACGCTTACTAGAATTTGCGATAAAGTGGAATTTTTAAATGTAACAACACCATTAATACCTAACATAAAGTTCTCAAATTGCAATAACTTTAGAGCTTCTTGCTCCGTTCCGGTAAAGCTATGAAAAACACCTTGTAAGGCAGATTTTTTATAAGGTTCCATCACCTCACAAATTTCGTTAAATGCATCACGTGAATGAATTACCAATGGTATTTTGTACTTTAATGCAAGCTGAATTTGTCGTTCGAAAACTTCCATCTGCTCCAGTTTATACGTTTTATCCCAGTATAAATCCATACCAACTTCTCCGACAGCAATATAATCAGAGGATCGAGATAACTGCTCTTCAACTCTATGCAATTCTTCCTGATAGGTGTTTTTATGAACAGACGTCGGATGCAATCCCATCATAGGAAAACAATACCCTGGATAACATTTACAGACCTCGAGCATAGGGTTGACTGTCGAACTATCAATATTTGGAAGCAAGATATGAGAAACTCCAACCGAACGGGCACGTTCAATTACTTCCGGTAAATCTTCCGAGAATTCCTCCAGATATAAATGAGAATGTGAATCTATAAATTTCATGGAGTTGAAAGATTGGGACGCTTTTCATGGGAACGATAATAATATACCAGCCCATAATCCCGACATTTATCTAGCCGTTTCTCATTGGGTTGAATCTCAGCAAATCCTTTTTCAACCTCATTCCAAATTTCCAGGATGATTTCATCAGCGGTCGAACGCATAGCTGCTAATGCTTCTAAACTGCGAGTAGTAATTGCTTGGAGATTCTTTTGGCGCTCGTATCCTTCGATAAAAATATCATATCGAACTTTAACTTTCGCTATGGTAGGGTTATAAATAGGTAAACCACCCATAGAAGTGCGTCGATGCTCTCCTTCGATGATTTTTCTTCCCCATTCTACTATGGCGGTATCACTGGTTAAATCGGGCACACTAAAATTATCTGGATCCAAACTATAATATTCTTTGTGGGATTTTTTTATTTCTCCCCGAAGGACAGCCATATTCAACACCTGAATGAAATGAGACACATATAAACGGGCCAATTTTACATTAGGTTGATGCTGCCGGCTTAATTTAGCCTGATTTTCATAACATTGCTTGTAATAATCCTGTGCTCCTTCCATTTTCCCCAGTAAGTTGCGAGCTGCACTCAAAGATTTTAATGAAAAAACCAGATCGTGAATATTACTCGCTTCCCCTTTTTCTACCGCTCTTTTCAGTGCTCTTATTCGAGCCTGATCGGTATTAGGCAAACGTCTATATGGCATATCTATTCTTTAAATCTCTCTGTACATTAAATTATGAACCATATTAATAAGTTCTGCTTTTTTTGTTTTTTCTACAGATATTTTATCTAAAACAGAAAGAGCGGCGTCATAATACTCTTTCATTTTTTCTTCGCAACATACTTTTACACCTATTTGGTTATACAAGTTCGTAACATTTTTAATTTTTTCAATAGGCTTATAATCGGTTGCATTCAACCAGAAAGTTAATGCTGCTAATTGCTCTTTATTGGCTTCTTCAAGAGCTCTGATCAACATATATGTTTTTTTATTGCATAAAATATCTCCTCCAGTATTTTTTCCGAATACGGCAGGATCTCCATATACATCCAGATAATCATCCTTCAACTGAAAAGCCAATCCAATATGAATGCCAAATTCATAAAGCAAATCGGCATCCATAGATGAAGCTCCACCCAGAATACCACCCATTTTTAAGCTCACTGCCAATAACACAGCTGTTTTCAGACGAATCATTTCGATGTATTCTTCTGCTTGAACATCGTTACGGGCTTCAAAATCAACATCATACTGTTGCCCTTCACAAATTTCTCGGGCTGTGACAGAAAATAATTCCAATATTTCTTTTAAATGGAAAGTAGGTACTTTAGCAATATATTGATAGGCAATTACAAACATCGCATCACCTGATAAAATGGCTGTATTATCATTCCATACACGATGTACTGTTTTCTTTCCTCTTCGCATATCTGCCCTATCCATCAGGTCATCATGAAGAAGTGTATAATTATGAAAGATTTCAATACCGGCTGCAGGAGGAAGAGCAACAGACAAATCATCATCAAAAAGATTATATGCTAATAAAAGTAAGATTGGTCGCACGCGCTTGCCACCAATACTCATTACATATTCAATGGGTTTATAAAGTTCAGCCGGAGGACGAATAATAGGAATTTCCGATATATATATGTTAATTCTATTTTGTAATTCTTCAACAGGATATATCATCGATTTGCTAATATATTTATAAAAAAAGGTTGCTTTCTTGCAACCTTTCTTAACTGTTTTATTTTCTTATTGCAATCTAAACATTACAGGCACCGTATATTTTACACGCACTGCCTTTCCTCTTTGCATACCTGGTTTCCATTTAGGCATGGTACCTACTACGCGAAGAGCTTCTTTATCCAGATACGGGTCAACACTACGAACAACCACCGGGTCTACAACAGCACCGTCTCTGTTTACAACAAACTGAATAATTACACGTCCTTGTGTGCCGTTTTCCTGAGCAATAGTCGGATATTTAATGTTTTTGCTCAAGAATTGCATCAATGCAGCTTGTCCACCGGGGAATTCCGGCATGTTTTCTACCACTTCGAAAATAGTTTGTTCTTCTGGTTCTTCTTCTTCAATAACCACAGGAACATACTTTACTTCAACGGCAGCTCCAGTTTCTTCTGTAGAAGCAATAATAGTTTCTTGTACATCCGCATCGTCTTCAACCACTGTCAAAACTTCCACTACTTGTGGTACTTCGGGTGGTGGAGGAGCCTGAATTTCTTCCGGTTGAGTAATCGGAACAATTTCTTCTTCAAAAACGAGATCAGACAGCGCCTGACTGGTATCAATCACTTTATCACGTTCTGACCATTCGAACGCAACAAACATGATTGCCAGTACAATCACATAACCGATCAGCATCCAGGTACTTTTTTTACCTTCAAGATCTGCTTTGGGCGATTTTTTAACTTCCATAACTATATCTAATTTTAAATGTGTTTCCCACTCGAGGCAAATATAACACATTTTCATTTAAAGTATTCTTTTGCCATTTATTTTTTTGTAGAATGCTTTGATTATTTTCGTTTTTTTAATGCTTCGATACCTGAATTATATAAATGTGTTTCAATAAAAAAATTAAACTATAAAATAGTACTAGTTGCCTGTGATAAGTAACATTACGACTAATGTTGCGTTGAACTATCGAAATAAAACACTATAAGTCAACTACTTACAAAGAAAACCAACGGATTTTAGTATGAGACTAGTGATACTTGAATGCTGAAGAAAGCCAATAAATCAACCCGCTTAATCTATTTATATTCAGAATCTTATATAAAAAACATGAGACTAGTGATACTTTTGATAGATAATTATTAATAAGAGAGAGTGAATTAAGTGAAAAGATCAATCAGCCAAAAGAAGAAGTTCTTTTAAGTCATAGCTCCGGTAGAATTTGTCCCAAGTTCCGGCAGCATTTGAAGTAAACAGAATAGGCTTTCACATCATCTTTAAGTAGCATTCTCCCTTTATTTCAATAAGCCATTATAAAAAGCGCATATTTATATTATCAGTAGCCTATTTCGATAGAATGTTATTATATTGTGTATTAATTTGTTTCATAATGGATTGCTTTTTGATGATAATGCATTGAGTTATCTCCATAAAGTATTGAGTTACGAAACACTTATAACGATGAATCGTTCACACGTATATATTTTATTTATCCCAATATATTTCTCAGATTATGCTGTAAATAATAAGAAGCAAAAGTGTCTGCGCCCAGCCTATTATGGATGTTTCAAACGGGTAAATATGTCTCAACAACCATAAATTTAGAATGGTTTCCCCGTGTTATTTATAAAAGACTATGTATCTTTGAACAACAAATATAGTTCTGTAAATATTTTATGTATCATGAAAAAATAACTATAGCAATAGACGGTTTTTCATCTAGCGGTAAAAGTACTATGGCAAAAGACCTGGCAAAAGAAATTGGATATATTTACATCGATAGCGGGGCCATGTACCGGGCGGTAACTCTTTATTGTCTGGAGAATAACCTATTTACCTCTGACGATTCCATTGACATGCATGCTTTAAAACAGCAAATTGATAATATTCGAATTTCTTTCCGCTTCAATCCGACAACCCAAAAGCCGGACACTTACCTAAATGACATAAATGTAGAAAAAGAAATTCGTGGTATGGATGTATCAGAAAAAGTAAGTTTCGTAAGCACTTTGGATTTTGTTCGTAAAGCTATGGTTGCACAACAACAGGAAATGGGCAAAAAGAAAGGCATTGTTATGGATGGACGAGATATCGGAACTGCTGTATTTCCAAATGCCGAACTCAAAATATTTGTAACAGCTTCCCCTGAAACACGCGCACAACGCCGGTATAATGAGCTTCATGAAAAAGGACAATCTGTAAGTTACGAAGAAATATTAGAAAACGTAAAAAAAAGGGATTATATTGATCAAACACGTGATATTGATCCTCTTAAACAAGCAGAAGATGCTTTACTTCTTGACAATAGCCATTTGAGTATACAAGAACAGAAAGCCTGGCTGATGGAACAATATAATAAAGTGGTGAACTCTTAAAAATAAAGATGGTAAAAATCGAAATTGATCAGGAATCAGGCTTTTGTTTTGGGGTAGTTACTGCTATTAACAAAGCGGAAGAAGAATTGGCGAAAGGAAATATACTTTACTGTTTGGGAGATATCGTTCATAACAGCAAAGAAGTGGAACGTTTAAAAGAACTTGGTTTAATTACGATTAATCATGAAGAATATAAGCAATTAAGAAATGTAAAAGTACTGCTTCGCGCACATGGCGAACCTCCGGAAACATATAAAATTGCTGAACAAAACAACATCGAAATCATAGATGCTACCTGTCCCGTTGTATTGCAATTGCAGAAAAGGATAAAAAAAGAATATTTGCAACCCGAAGAAGATAAAAAACAAATTGTTATTTATGGTAAAAAAGGCCATGCGGAAGTGTTGGGTCTTGTAGGCCAAACTAATAGTAAAGCGATTGTGATTGAAAAACCAGAAGAAGCTAATAAGCTGAACTTTAGCAAAAATATCCGGCTTTATTCACAAACAACAAAATCCCTCGATGAATTCAAAAAAATAGTACAACATATACAAAAAAAGATTTCATCTGATGCTACTTTTTTATTTTATGATACAATCTGTCGACAGGTAGCCAACCGAATGCCGAATATCCGGAAATTTGCAGCCTCACATGATTTAATATTTTTTGTTAGTGGCAAAAAAAGTTCGAATGGAAAAATACTTTTTGAAGAATGCTTAAAGGTCAATAAGAACTCACATTTCATTGATAACGAAACAGAGATTAATGCTTCTTTGCTCAAAAGAGCGCAATCAATAGGTATTTGTGGAGCAACATCCACACCTAAATGGTTAATGGAAGAAGTTTACAAATATATAATTTTCAAAGTTGACCAATAATTGTCACTTATTTGTCATATTCATCCTGATTTCATAAACGTTTCTTCCCTTTTAGTGAAATAAAAGTTATCACCGACTCATCCCGTCACTCTTTTTGCTATATTTGCACACCGAATTTAATCAGATAAAAAGATTGTTATGGCAACAGTAAAATGTATTGGTATCTTAACATCAGGAGGTGATGCTCCTGGAATGAATGCCGCTGTCCGTGCGGTGACCAGAGCTGCAATTTACAAAGGATTGACAGTTAAAGGTATCTACAGAGGGTACCGAGGACTGGTGTACGATGAAATAGAAGAATTTAAAAGTCAGAACGTTAGCAATATCATACAATTGGGAGGCACTATCCTAAAAACTGCCCGTTGTGCAGAATTCATGACTCCCGAGGGCCGTAAAACAGCTTATGATACCATGCAAAAGCATGGTATTGATGCTTTAGTGATTATCGGAGGGGATGGTTCACTTACCGGAGCCCGCATTTTTGCACAAGAATTTGATGTTCCTTGTATTGGTTTGCCGGGTACCATTGACAATGATTTGTATGGTACAGATACTACTATTGGATATGACACAGCCTTGAATACGATTCTGGATGCAGTTGATAAAATTCGTGATACAGCCACTTCCCATGATCGCCTTTTCTTTGTAGAAGTAATGGGACGTGATGCTGGTTTTTTAGCTCTTAATGGGGCCATTGCTTCAGGTGCCGAAGCTGCTATTATCCCCGAATTCAGTACTGAAGTTGACCAACTCGAAGAATTTATCAAAAATGGCTTCCGAAAATCCAAAAACAGTAGTATTGTTATTGTGGCCGAGAGTGAACTGACTGGCGGAGCAATGCATTACGCTGAACGGGTTAAAAAAGAATATCCACAATATGATGTGCGTGTAACTATTCTGGGACATCTTCAACGTGGAGGAAGCCCAACTGCCCACGACCGTATCCTCGCCAGTAGACTGGGAGCGGCCGCTATTGATGCGATAATGGAAGACCAACGCAATGTAATGATGGGTATTGTACATGATGAAATCGTATATGTACCTTTCTCAAAAGCAATCAAAAATGATAAGCCAATAAAGCGTGAACTTGTAAACGTACTGAGGGAACTTTCTATTTAAATAATTTATTCAATAATTATTTGAGCAAAGGATCTGTAATTCTGGCCTTATTGGGGCTGTGATACCAGATCCTTTGTTTCATTATAAACGATTATCAAAAGGATAAATAAAAATCACTACCTTTACAAACACCTCTATATACTTAAAAGTAAATAGTTTTAGCTCAATACTAACGTGATATCAGTAGAACAACTTAAAGTAGAATTCAATGCCACGCCATTATTTGAGGATGTGTCATACGTTATAAATAAAAAAGACCGCATTGCGCTGGTTGGTAAAAATGGTGCAGGAAAATCTACTATGCTAAAGATATTAGCTGGCCTACAAGTACCAACCTCCGGAACTGTATCCTTACCACGGGATACAACGGTCGGTTATCTTCCCCAGATAATGAAGTTAGCTGACACTCATACTGTGATGCAAGAGGCCGAACTTGCTTTCGGACATGTATTCGAACAACAGGCAGCCCTGGAACAAATGAATAATGAACTTGCTAGTCGTACAGACTACGATTCGGATGAATATCATAAACTCATTGAGCGCTTTACACAGGAGAACGAGCGCTTCCTAATGATGGGTGGAACAAATTTCCAAGCCGAAATCGAACGAACCTTAATGGGCTTAGGTTTTCGCAGAGAAGACTTTAATCGTTCTACTTCAGAATTCAGCGGAGGCTGGCGAATGCGCATTGAATTAGCTAAATTATTATTGCGCCGACCACATGTATTACTTCTGGATGAACCGACCAACCACCTGGATATTGAATCTATTCAATGGTTAGAAACCTTTCTTTCTACACGAGCGAATGCAGTAGTATTGGTTAGTCATGACCGGGCCTTTATCAATAATGTAACTACCCGGACCATCGAAATTTCGTGTGGGAAAATTTACGATTACCGGGTAGCCTATGATCAGTTTGTGGAACTCCGAAAAGAACGTCGCGAACAACAGCTCAGGGCATACGAAAATCAACAAAAACAAATACAGGATACCGAAGATTTCATTGAGCGTTTTCGCTATAAAGCAACGAAAGCTGTTCAGGTACAAAGCCGCATAAAACAACTTGAAAAGATAGACCGTATTGAAGTTGACGAAGAAGATAATTCTGCTTTAAAACTCAAATTTCCACCTGCTCCCCGTTCGGGTAGTTATCCGGTAATTTGTGAAGAAGTCGCGAAATCATACGGTAATCATATTGTATTCAAGCATGTAAATCTCACCATTAACCGGGGCGAAAAAGTTGCTTTTGTAGGCAAAAACGGCGAAGGAAAATCCACCTTGGTGAAATGTATAATGAGTGAAATACCTTTTGAAGGAAAACTCACTCTTGGTCATAATGTACAAATCGGATACTTCGCTCAGAACCAGGCACAAATGCTAGAAGAAAACATCACTGTATTCGATACTATTGACCAGGTAGCTGTCGGGGACACTCGTCAGAGAATACGAGATATATTGGGCGCATTCATGTTCGGTGGAGAAGCTTCCGATAAGAAAGTAAAAGTACTATCCGGAGGAGAACGTACCCGCCTTGCAATGATAAAACTTTTGCTTGAACCTGTCAACTTCCTTATTCTCGATGAACCCACCAATCATCTTGATATGCGTTCCAAAGATGTGTTAAAAGATGCCATTCGTGATTTTGATGGTACGGTAATTATTGTCAGTCATGACCGGGAATTTTTGGACAGGCTTGTAACGAAAGTTTACGAATTCGGTGGAGGGATAGTAACAGAACATCTGGGTGGTATTTATGATTTCCTGCAAAAGAAAAAGATTGAAAATTTAAATCAACTCAATACTTCTGTCACCGAAAACAGAATAGAAAAAGAAAATCCAACAGAACAAACACCTTCTTCGAAAATGAGTTACGAAGAACAAAAAGAACTTAATAAAAAACAAAAAAAACTAGAAAAGCAAATAACTGATTGCGAAAAACAGATTGAAGAAGCTGAATCTGCTATTGCCATTCTGGAAGACCAAATGGCTACACCAGAAGGGGCATCCGACCTGAAACTTTATGAAAAGCACCAACAAATAAAACATCAACTCGATGAAATAGTGGAAGAATGGGAAAGAGTATCTGACGAATACGAAAAAATAAAATGATAATATACCTTAAAAAAAACAATTAATTACTCGCTCATTCTTTGGGTGTTGTATGACTATATTTTGTAACTTTGCGCATTATACTTTCAAACAAAAAAATAAATGTCTGAAACTAAGAAAATAAAAACCGCCTTAGTATCGGTTTACCACAAAGAAGGCTTAGATGAAATCATCACCAAATTACATGAAGAAGGAGTTGAGTTTATATCTACGGGAGGAACCCGTCAGTTTATTGAATCACTAGGTTTTCCCTGTTATGCAGTAGAAGATTTAACCTCCTACCCTTCCATTCTTGGGGGAAGAGTAAAGACATTACATCCGAAAGTGTTCGGTGGTATCCTGTGTCGGCGTTCTGTTGAACAGGATATGCAACAAATTGATAAGTATGACATTCCTGAAATTGATCTCGTTATCGTAGATCTTTATCCTTTTGAAGCAACCGTTGCTTCAGGCGCAGACGAAGCCGCTATCATTGAAAAAATTGATATCGGTGGGATTTCTCTCATACGCGCAGCAGCAAAAAACTATAAAGATGTGATTATTGTCGCCTCCCAACAGCAATATAAAACTTTACTGGATATGTTGATGGAACATGGCGCCAGTTCTACCCTGGAAGAACGTCGATGGATGGCGAAAGAAGCTTTTGCAGTTTCTTCCTGCTATGATTCGGCTATTTTTAATTATTTCGACAGGGAAGAAGGCTCAGCTTTTCGCTATACAGCTAACGATCAGAAGGCACTTCGCTATGGAGAAAACCCGCACCAAAAGGGATATTTTTATGGAAGCCTCGAAACAATTTTCGACCAGATCCACGGAAAAGAAATCTCTTACAATAATCTGCTTGACATCAATGCAGCAGTAGAGCTCATTGATGAATTTGATGACATCACTTTTGCCATTATTAAACACAACAATGCTTGCGGATTGGCTTGTCGCCCAACTGTGCTTGATGCATGGAAAGACGCACTCGCCGGAGACCCAGTTTCTGCATTCGGAGGCATTCTTATCACCAATGCTGTAATTGATAAAGAAACGGCAGAAGAAATCAATAAAATATTCTTTGAAGTAATCATAGCTCCTGATTATGACGTTGACGCACTCGAAATACTCGGTCAGAAGAAAAACCGTATTATTTTAGTTCGTAAACAGGCACAGTTACCCAGAAAACAATTTCGTTCGCTCCTTAACGGAGTGCTTGTACAAGATCGTGATCTAAATATCGAAACAGCTAGCGATCTGAAAGTGGTAACTGATAAAGTACCTACATCAGAAGAAATTGAAGACATGTTATTTGCGAATAAAATTGTAAAGAACAGTAAGTCAAATTCAATCGTTTTGGCAAAAGGCAAACAATTGCTCGCCAGTGGTGTGGGGCAAACATCCCGAGTGGATGCATTAAAACAAGCTATCGATAAAGCTAAATCATTTGGTTTTGACCTTGAAGGTGCTGTTATGGCTTCAGATGCTTTCTTTCCATTTCCCGATTGTGTGGAAATCGCAGATAAAGAAGGGATTAATGCCGTGATACAGCCAGGTGGTTCGATCAATGATAAGCTTTCAGTGCAATATTGCAATGAGCATGGCATGGCTATGGTGACAACAGGTATTCGCCACTTTAAACATTAATAGAAAACAGAAAGAAATTATGGGATTGTTCTCTTTTACTCAAGAAATAGCGATTGACTTGGGAACCGCCAATACGATTATTATCAGTAATGGCAAGATCGTCGTAGACGAGCCTTCGGTAGTTGCGCTTGACCGACGCACAGATAAAATGATTGCTGTAGGTGAAAAAGCGAAGTTGATGCACGAAAAAACTCACGAAAACATTCGAACTATTCGGCCGTTGCGTGATGGGGTAATCGCCGACTTTTATGCATGCGAACAGATGATGCGGGGACTTATAAAAATGGTTAACACGCGCAGTCATTTATTCTCACCCACCTTACGTATGGTAATTGGTGTACCTTCGGGTAGTACCGAGGTTGAACTTCGTGCAGTACGCGACTCTGCCGAACATGCCGGTGGACGCGATGTTTACTTAATCTTTGAACCAATGGCGGCAGCTATAGGTATTGGTATTGACGTTGAAGCACCAGAAGGAAACATGATTGTGGATATCGGTGGTGGTTCTACTGAGATTGCAGTCATCTCTCTGGGAGGTATTGTTTCGAACAATTCAATTCGTATAGCCGGTGATGATTTAACTGCAGATATTCAGGAATACATGAGCCGTCAGCACAATGTAAAAGTCAGTGAACGTATGGCCGAACGTATTAAAATTGCAGTTGGTGCCGCTTTGACTGATCTTGGAGAAGATGCACCTGACGACTATATAGTACATGGACCGAACCGTATTACGGCATTGCCAATGGAAGTACCCGTATGCTATCAGGAAATTGCTCATTGTCTGGAGAAATCTATTTCAAAAATTGAAACAGCTATTCTGAGCGCACTTGAAAATACGCCGCCTGAACTTTATACAGATATTGTACACAACGGAATCTATCTTGCGGGTGGTGGTGCATTGTTACGTGGACTGGATAAACGTCTGACTGATAAGATCAGCATACCTTTCCATATTGCTGAAGATCCATTGCATTGTGTAGCAAAAGGAACCGGTGTTGCACTTAAAAATGTAGAACGATTCTCATTCCTGATGAGGTAAAAAAGCAGAAAAGCTGATGCGGAACCTACTGAACTTCCTGATAAGATACAATTATTGGTTTCTCTTCATTTTGTTGGAAGTAATATGCTTCGGCTTACTGTTTCGTTTTAATAACTATCAAAAAGGAATTTACTTCTCCTCTGCCAATTTTCTTGCAGGAAAGTTTTACGAAGTATCAGGAGGTATTACCTCCTATTTTCATTTAAAATCAATCAATGAAGAATTGATTGATCGCAATCTTCTACTTGAAGAGCAAGTCACTAAATTGGAGAACACTCTGCGGGAACTTCAGCTGGATTCGTCGTATGTGAGTAATATTGAAAAGTCTTCTTTTGCCGGCCTGTTTACTATTCGCAAAGCTCACGTAATCAATAACAGTATCGCGATGGCAAACAATTACATCACCTTAAATAAGGGAACTTCCGATGGTATTTTTCCAGAAATGGGGGTTATAGATGGAAGAGGAGTCGTGGGCATTGTCTATGTGGCATCTCCTTCCTATTCTGTGGTCATTTCGCTTTTAAACGGAAAATCAAAGCTGAGTTGTAAGATAAAAGGAAATCCATATTCCGGCTATCTCAAGTGGGAATATGGAGATGCCCGGTATGCTTATCTGAAAGATATTCCCAGGTATGCGGAAATGAATGTGGGAGATACCATTATTACAAACGGGCACTCAGCTGTTTTTCCGGAAGGGGTAATGGTAGGAACTATTTCCAATATTGAAGATTCAAGCGACGGACTATCCTCTCAGATTCAGGTAGAGCTTGCTGCTGACTTCGGAAGATTGAGTGATGTACGTGTACTATCACGTGATGGACAAAAAGAACAACTGGAATTAGAAAAAATGAGCATGGAGTAAATGGTACATAAGCATATACAAAATACATTTTGGTTTATCGGATTGGTACTTTTACAGGTACTAATTCTGAACAATATCCATCTATTAGGATATGCTACTCCTTTTGTGTATATCTATTTCATTATTCGCTATGAAACAGATATATCCCGTAATACCTTGATGCTTCTTGCCTTTTTTATAGGATTGACAGTTGATATATTTTCAAATACACCCGGTATGAATGCGGGGTCTACCGTATTTCTCGCTTTCATCCGTCCTCTATTTCTGAGAATTTATACCCCCAGGGATACAGACTTAATATCCCCTTCTTTAAGAACCATGGGGTTATCTCCCTATCTTAAATATCTTCTAACCTGTGTTTTTATACACCATGTGGTGTTATACCTAATTATGTTTTTTTCGTTTGCAAATTTGGAATTGCTGGCACTCAAGATAGTGGCAAGCACTCTATTGACAAGTTTATGTATCATCGCAGTTGAATGGACCAGGAGAAGATAAAGAATGGCAAAAAAGAATTATCAGTTTGAAACAAGGAAATATATTATCGGTGGAGTTGCAGTACTTATAGTCCTGATATTCTGCCTCCGCCTGTTTGATTTACAAATCTTAAGCGATGAATATAAAAAACACGCAGACAGTAATGCTTTCTTACAAAAGACTCAATATCCTTCTCGCGGTGCCATTTATGACAGGAATGGCAATCTGTTGGTTTTTAGCCAACCAGCTTATGATATAACTATTATTCCCAAAGAGATCACGCACCTGGATACGTTAGATCTTTGCCGGACACTCAATCTCACGCTGGATGATTTCAATAAAAGAATGTCCGATATGAGAGACCGCCGGAAAAATCCAGGGTATTCCCGATATACAAATCAGGTATTCTTAACACAACTATCCGCGGAAGAAATCGGTATTTTTCAGGAAAAGTTATTCAAATTCCCTGGTTTCTACATTCAACGCCGTACCATCCGTCAATATACTTACAACTCTGCTGCTCATGCATTGGGTGATATCGGAGAAGTATCCAGAAAAGAAATGGAAAACGATCCTTTTTATTCTAGGGGTGATTATATAGGCAAACTAGGTGTGGAGCGCTCATACGAAAAATACCTGCGTGGGGAAAAGGGGGTTGAAGTTCTTTTACGTGATGCCCATGGAAGAATACAAGGCAATTATAAAAACGGGGAATTTGATCAGAGCCCAATTCCCGGAAAGAATTTAACGCTCAGCCTGGATATTGAACTTCAGATGTTCGGGGAAATGCTGATGGAAAATAAAATGGGAGCGATTGTTGCCATTGAACCGGAGACAGGCGAAATTCTCGCTTTAGTATCCGCTCCTTCATATGATCCGTCAATCATGGTAGGACGACAACGGGGAGCCAATCATCACATGCTTCAACAGGATTTAAAAACACCCTTGTTTAATCGGGCGTTAATGTCAACTCAACCACCGGGTTCAACGTTTAAAACAGCACAGGGACTCGTTTTTCTGGAAGAAGAGATTATCGACATAAATACAAGTTTCCCCTGCCATCATGCATTTGTATATGGCGGGATAAGAGTCGGCTGTCATTCACATGGCTCACCTATCCCTTTTATTCCTTCACTTTCAACTTCATGCAATGCATATTATTGTTGGGGATTATTCCGTATGTTGGGAAACAAAAAGTATGAATCCGGTTCTGTGGCCTGGGAGAAATGGAGAGAACATATGGTTTCCATGGGGTTCGGTAATCCATTAGGGATAGATTTACCCGGTGAAAAATCCGGCCTCATCCCTAAAGTTGAATTCTTTGACAAACGTTTTGGTCGTGGGAAATGGGGTGGTCTGCGAGTAATATCTACTGCCATCGGACAAGGAGAAATTCTTTTAACCCCCATACAAATAGCTAACCTTGCTGCTACTATCGGAAACCGGGGACAATTTATTACCCCACACATTGTAAAAGGGATTGAAGACACGGAATTAGAAGAGGAATACCGGATTCCACGTCACACCACTATTAATCCTCAATACTATGAATATGTAGTGGAAGGAATGCGGGGAGCTGTTGTCGGAAGTCCTTACGGGGCAACCTGCCGCCGGGCTAATATTCCCGGAATTGAAGTATGCGGTAAAACAGGTACTGCGCAAAACCGGGGGAAAGACCATTCAATCTTTATGGGATTTGCTCCGATGAATAATCCTAAAATCGCCATTTGTGTATATGTAGAAAACGGAGGGTTTGGGGCTACATACGCTGTACCTATTGGTGCATTGATGTTAGAGAAATATCTTACAGGTACAATTGCACCTGAAAGAGAATATTTAATTGAACACATGAGTAACGCAAACTTAATCCCCTATGAATACCAGAGGTAATCCCAGTATTTGGAAATCCATTGACTGGATAACAATTCTATTCTACCTTATTCTGGTGGTTTGTGGATGGTTCAGTATTTGCGGTGCCAGTTATGATTTTGGCAATCAAGACTTTCTCGACTTTTCTACTCGGTCAGGCAAGCAATTTATTTGGATTATCTGCTCTTTTGGGGTGGCTTTTATTCTTATGATGCTGGAGGATAGCGTCTATGATATGTTTGCTTTTCTTATCTATATCGGCATGATTCTCTTGTTAATAGCAACCATATTTATCGCTCAAGACGTAAAAGGCTCCAAATCCTGGCTACAACTGGGACCAGTGAGTTTACAACCTGCCGAATTCGCTAAATTCGCAACAGCACTTGCACTTGCAAAATACATGAACATACAAGGCTTCAATATCAAGAAGTTGAAACATGCCTTGATGGTAACGACTATTATTCTCCTGCCAATGATGTTGATCATTTTGCAAAAAGAAACAGGTTCTGCTTTGGTTTATTTAGCATTCTTCCTAGTCCTCTATCGGGAAGGAATGTCCGGAGTAGTTTTATTTTCGGGTCTGTGTGCTGTTATTTATTTTATTGTGGGGATTCGATATAATGATATACCACTTTGGGAAGACAGCCTCACCAGCATGGGAGAATTTGCTGTGTTAAGCATGATAATTCTTGTTGCCGGAGGAATGATGTGGAGTACATTCCGAAGATGGACCGCCGCTCATACAATTATTTTGATATCAACAGTTATATTGACTCTTTCTGTTTTTATTTCCCAAGATTTCTTTCCGTTTAATATTGCTTTTGTGCAATGGGGTATCCTGGGCTTGATTGTTGTTTACCTGATTTATCTTTCAATCAGTAAACGAGCTTTGAAATATATATGGATTGCTTTCTTTGCAATAGGCTCGGTGGCATTCTTGTATTCAAGTGATTACGTGTTTGATGAAATACTTGAGCCCCATCAGCGTATGCGTATCAAAGTAGTATTAGGTATGGAAGAAGATTTGGCTGGAGCAGGTTATAATGTCAACCAATCTAAAATAGCGATAGGCTCAGGAGGTTTAAAAGGAAAAGGTTTTCTTAATGGCACGCAAACCAAACTGAAATATGTACCGGAACAAGATACAGATTTCATTTTCTGTACTATCGGGGAAGAACAGGGATTTATTGGTTCCGTTTTTATATTGGTAATCTATCTTATATTTATTCTCCGGTTAATAGCATTGGCTGAACGACAACGTTATACATTCGGAAGAGTTTACGGATATTCGGTATTTAGTATTTTCCTCTTCCACTTATTTATTAATGTGGGCATGGTGCTGGGGCTTACACCTGTAATTGGGATACCACTTCCTTTCTTTAGTTATGGGGGGTCTTCATTGTGGGGATTCACCATCCTGCTGTTCATCTTTCTTCGCATTGATGCCGGGCGTAACCGCAGATTTTAACGAATCGCTTTCCATTAGAATACCGATATCATTAATGCCCAATAAGGGATTGCTACCCATACGGTGAGTTATTTTGAATGTTACAGTTCGTGGTGAATCAATAAAAATATCATCCAGAGGTAAAAGTCTTTCCCGCAAAACTATCCATTTTGAAAGCTCCAGATCACTTTTTTCGGTCAGGTCAATATTAATAGTTTGGTTTCTCCAGGTAAGGGAATCTTCGGGATTATAATCCATAGTCAAAATAAGATTCTCAAAAGGGTAAGTATCCTGATATCGAACCAAGATGGAAGTATGATAAGTATTGGAAGAGTCTGGAATAGCAACTTCCAGAAAAAGCGTATCATGACTACCTCACTCTTTTTCTACATGTTGGTAGGCATGATACACAGCTTTATTTTCCATACATCCGGTTATAAGCACTCCACTAAGAAACATACATATTATGGGCTTGTACATATCCTTATTCAGGTTTCTTCTTATTTGACGGGATGTGGTGGTTCCGTCTGTTCTTTTTTGATTTATTCCGGGAAGGTTTATCTCCTCCTTTTATCTCTTTATTAGTAGAATTATTTTCTGCTTTTTGTTCTTTTGGTTTCTCTCTAGCCTGCTGTTGCTGACCACCATTCTCATGTTGAGGCTGATTATTGTTGCTTTTCTTTTTCTTCTTTTTATTATTCTTGGCTTTGCTGCCGTCAAACCGGGTCAGACTTTCTTGTTCGAGCAGGTCAATGGCTTTCTTAACAACCGGTTGAACTTCTTCCAACAAGCTATCTGGTTTTATTCCTTTTTTATTCAGATTAATCACTTCGAAAGCCCTTTTACCGGAAATAGTCATCAGATTTGCAGGAAGCATTTTATCTGTAGAATAAGTAATCTGATTGCTTAATATATCAGCTTTGAAGAAATAATAAGTACCCTCTTTAATTTGAAGTTCAATCTCACGGGAAGGTAAACGTTTCTGTGCTTCCACATAACAATCGATTTCATAGTTGAGACAACATTTTAATTTAGCACACTGTCCGGCTAGTTTTTGAGGATTCAAAGATATATCTTGATATCGGGCAGCACTGGTAGAAACAGAAACAAAGCTCGTCATCCAGGTAGCGCAACACAATTCCCTTCCACAAGGACCAATTCCACCAATACGGCCAGCTTCCTGCCGGGCTCCAATTTGCTTCATCTCAATGCGGACCCGAAATGCTTCTGCCAATACCTTAATAAGCTGACGAAAATCAACCCGTTCATCGGCTATATAATAAAAGATAGCTTTGTTTCCATCGCCCTGATATTCTACATCACCAATCTTCATATCCAGATTAAGGTCGGCTGCAATCTGACGGGAACGGATCATTGTAGCATGCTCTCTTGATTTAGCCTCATTGTATTTCTCCATATCTACCGGTTTTGCCTTCCGGTAGATACGTTTGATCTCTACATCCGGTTTCAAATTAGCTTTTTTTATTTGTAAAGGTACCAGCCGGCCCGTTAAGGTGACGACTCCTATATCATGTCCCGGATTAGCCTCTACAGCCACAATGTCACCTTTTTGCAGATCCAGTTTATTGCTGTTGCGGAAATATCCTTTGCGTGTATTCTTAAACTGTACCTCCACCATGTCACTCTCCTCGGCATTGCCCGGTATGTCGGCCAACCAATCGTAAGTATTCAGTTTATTATCCTGGCGTGAGCAGCTTTTACAGCATAGCCCGCCGCCACCGTTGTGTAATATATAGTCCATATTATTGTTTTAATAGTACAATCATTTTTAAGGAAAAATCGAAGAAAACCATCCTGGCATTCACGTTTTGCTGAATATGAGATTGCGCTTCACTTATTTCTTCAATCAAACCCATTACATTTCTTTCATTGATGAATGGAGCAAACCGTGTGGCAAAGTTCTCTTCATCCAGTGTCATATAATTCAATCCTGAACGATGGAAATTATAAACAAAGTTTTCACGCACGAGACGCTGGCAATAATCCAAAAAGTTCTTCTGCCGTTCACGTCCCATAGAAGCTACTTGTTCACTCCACATCTTCATTTCTTTAATTTTACGCTGATAGGAAAGACGCATCAAATTGACAAAAAGAGTAAAGAATAGTTGCTTTTCTTCATTCAGATGGATGGTTTCGAGAGCCTTGATAAAGTTTCCATTGGCAAAATGAGCAATGGAAGAACTTTCCTTTTCAAGCACACCAAACTTTTGCTGCAATGCCTGAGCTATGGCTTCCTCTTCGATCGGACGAATGTTAAAGCGTTGAGTACGGCTCAGAATGGTTGGAAGAATCATTTCGGGAGCTTCGGAAACGAGCATAAACATGGTTTTCTCGGGAGGTTCTTCCAATAATTTCAGAAGTTTGTTGGCACATACCAGATGCATTTTCTCTGGAAGCCAAAGAATAACGAATTTATAGTTTCCCTCACTTGACTTGAGGGTTAGTTTGCGGGTTACTTCATCACTTTCCTTGGCAAAGATTTGTGCTTGAGAATTCTCAGCACCCATTTCATTCAGCCAATGATTGATATTGAAGTAAGAAGTGCCCAGAACAAAATCCCTCCATTCACCTATGTAATCATCACATACATCCTTCTTTCCTTTCTTGACAATTGGAAAAACAAAATGAACATCCGGATGCACAAGTTTGTTAAATTTTACGCAGGAAGGGCAAGTACCACAGGCATCTGTTTCGGTACGGTGGACACAGTTAATATAGCGGGCATACGCTATTGCCAATGGCAGTTTTCCAGTACCCTCAGGTCCGCAAATCAACAAGGCATGCGCCAGTCTGCCCTGACTGACCTCATGAGTCAATCGTTGCTTAGCTGCTGTTTGTCCGATTACATCTCTGAAATACATGCTTTTAATATATCGCTTTTGCCACTTCTCTAATACTATCTACCGCTGCGATGGAATAAAAATGAATGCTCGGGACGCCGTGCGCCATCAATTCTTTGCACTGCTGAATGCACCATTCAATTCCTACTTGTCTTACTTCCTCCTCACTTTTACATTTTAGAACCTCGTTAGTCAATGGTTCAGGTAAATCAACTTTAAATGTTTTGGGAATCATACTTAACTGTGCCATTCTTTTAAACGGCTTGATCCCCGGAATAATGGGAATAGTAATTCCTGCCTGACGTACTTTATCCACAAATTCAAAATACTTCCGATTATCGTAAAACAGCTGAGTAACTGCATATTCTGCTCCCCTCTCTATTTTCTTCTTTAGCCAGTAAATATCAGTATCAATATTGGGAGCCTCTTCGTGTTTCTCCGGATAACAGGCTACCCCGTAAGAAAAAGGAGTCGCGGTAACTTTCATTTCCGACCCATCGATAAATATCCCTTTATTAAAGTTATTGATTTGTTCCTGAAGTTCAACAGCATTTTTGTATCCATCCGTTTCCGGCGTAAAAACCGACTCATGTTTTGCTTTATCACCCCGTAAAACCAGTAAATCAGTTATTCCGAGAAATTGCAAATCAAGTAATACATATTCGGTTTCTTCGCGCGAGAATCCACTGCAAAGGAGGTGAGGTACAACAGGAATGTTGTATTTATTTTGTATGGCAGCAGCAACCGCAACTGTACCAGGACGTCGGCGTAAACGGGTTCGCTGATACATTCCTCCACCTAAATCTTTATACACATACTCACTTCGATGTGTTGTTATGTTAATATATTTAGGATCAAATTCTTGTAATGTATCTACCGTTTCGTAAAGTTTATCTATGCCGGTACCCTTCAAAGGAGGCAAAATCTCGTAAGAAAATGCTGTCTTCCGGGTATTATTTATCAAATCTATTATTTTCATATTGCTACAAAAATACGAAAAAAAGCGAATATAACTTGTAAGAGCTGGTTAAAGAATACAGTAGAGATAGGAGTGATAGGATTATAAAGACATCATCCTCATTCGTTAATACTATTTTTACGTACTTCAACATAATCAATGTATGTTATTGTGTGAGTTGATAGCATACAATCGAATAAACTTTGTTTGATGGATTTAGCTAAGGCTGTTCTCGTAATTGAAAGGCCATGAATTACTTTCCGTAAAGTATTTATCTATGCATACTAATGGCCGAAATAGGATAACAGAGTAAGCCTATCATACTTGTACGATAAGTATAGGCTGCATGCACGATACACTTACTCTACCTTTACATAAAACTTTGATAATATGTTTAGTTTGAATGCATAGGTTAGTCGTTATTAAACATGGCTTTGTTCCGTTAACTCAATGTATTGGAAATATGAAGAATTACCATTTATAGAAATAACAGAAGAATATAAAGAAAACAGCCATCCGCCATTCTCTTTATATTCTCTATCAATTACAAAATATAAAGACGTTCCTATTCCTTTTCACACCTCTTCGAAGAAGTTTCGGAACAAGAAAATTAGTTCTTAGAAATTATACTTTATGGTAGCCGGTTTCTTATAATACTTCAATGCTTCAGGCATTATCTCCTGTAGCTTACGGATACGTGTCTGATCCGAAGGGTGAGTACTCAGAAATTCAGGTACATTTGAACCACCGGCAGACATTCTTTGCCAGAAAGGAATCGCAGCTTCCGGGTTATATCCGGCCATGGCCGCAAAGATAAGCCCCATGTGATCAGCTTCATTTTCATTCAACCGTGAGTAGGGTAACATAACCCCCACATTGGCTCCCAATCCATAAACCTGCATTGCGAGGTTCTGTGCAGTAGTGGATCGATTCTGCATTAACATTCCTAAAGCTGTGCCTCCATAATTAACCAACATTTGCTGGCTCAGACGTTCAGCTGAGTGCTTGGCTACCGCATGCGCTACTTCGTGACCCAGAACGATCGCTAATCCTTCTTCATTCTGTGTATAGGGGAGAATACCTTCATTCACTACAATCTTTCCGCCAGGCATACAGAAGGCATTCGCTTCTTTATCCTGCACCAAGTGGAATTCCCAGGCGAATTCTTTCGCATCATCCGCTCTGCCGTTCTGTCGTAGATATGTTTCAACTGCGCTGGCTATGTTTTTGCCTACCCGAACTACCATGGCGGTATTTGCCTGGTTTGTAGATGGTTTGGCTTCTTTCATGTAATCAGTGAAACTCTGATTACTTAAACTTAAAACTTCTTCATCTGAAACCAAATGAAGTTGTTTCCGACCCGTAACTGCTACTGTACTACATGCGCTGAAGCCTATTAAGAAGGTTAACAACAAGGCTAGCGACGAAATTTTCTCTCTGTTCATTGTCTAGTAAGTCTTCTGATTAATAAAACATTTTCCTCTAAATAACGAAATAAAAACAAGTAATGTTTAACTTTGTGTTTTACAAATTGCCTAATAACAGCTGTGAACAAAATTAATAAAAATACCTTAGCTACCAAACCTGACCTTCAAGAACAGCAATTATTACTCCGAATGGAGTATGAACATGAAAAAGAAGAGTTTCAGCGGCAGACAGAAACAATGGGTATCGCGAGAAAAGTGAAACGCGGGCTCTGCTGGTTTCCGGTAAAGCCGGGACGTAGTTATTATAACTCTTTGAATCAGCTGGTTATTGAATTGGAACGACGGGAAGATAAGGAGATTGAACACAACTTTGAGTATGGCAAGCCTGTCTGTTTCTTTACGCAGGATGCATCACAAAAACTTCGTTATTTCAATTTTATTGCCCACGTTAGTTATGCAGATGAAGAACGGATGGTAGTATCCTTACCCGGCACAGAGGCATTAACCGATTTACAGAGCGTTGATATACTGGGAGTACAGCTATACTTCGATGAAACCAGCTACCAATTTATGTTTGAAGCCTTGACAGATGTTTTGCGCGCTAAAGGAACTCGCCTAGCCGATCTGCGCGATATACTGACAGGAAAAGCACCATCCCGCGAACGTGATCTCTTCCCCATTCGTTTTCCGTGGTTGAATAGCAGTCAGGAACAAGCTGTTAATCAGGTATTGCGCGCCAAAGATGTGGCAGTGGTACACGGCCCTCCGGGAACGGGGAAAACCACCACGCTAGTAGAAGCAATATACGAAACCTTACATCGGGAAAACCAGGTTCTGGTATGCGCCCAAAGCAATACGGCTGTGGATTGGATATCCGAAAAGCTGGTTGACAGAGGCGTACCGGTTCTACGTATCGGGAATCCCACCCGGGTGAATGATAAGATGCTATCTTTTACCTACGAACGCAAATTCGAAAACCATGCCTTATATCCGGAGTTATGGGGCATCCGAAAAATGATTCGTGAGTTATCCGGACGGTTGCGGAAAGGAACCTATTCAGAGCGGGAAGGTTTGCGAAGCAAAATGAGCCGCTTAAAAGATCGAAGCACGGAACTGGAAATTATTATTAATGAAGATTTGTTTTCGCAGGCGCGGGTGATAGCTTCTACACTTGTGAGTTCCAACCATCGTTTATTAATAGGCAGAACCTTTACCACTCTTTTCATCGATGAAGCGGCTCAAGCCCTCGAAGCTGCCTGTTGGATTGCCATAAGGAAAGCTGACCGGGTTATTCTTGCGGGCGATCATCAACAGTTACCTCCGGTGATTAAATGTTATGAAGCGGCCCGGAATGGACTAGAGAAAACTTTACTGGAGAAAATCGTAGCCGGAAAACCCAACTCAGTTTCTTTACTGCAAACGCAATACCGAATGAATCAGTCCATCATGCAATTTTCTTCAGACTGGTTCTATAACGGAATGCTACAAGCTGCTCCTGAAGTTCGACACCGTGGGATACTTGATTATGATACGCCTATGAAATGGATTGATACTTCCGAATTCCACTTCAAAGAAGAGTTTGTGGGGGAAACATTCGGACGTATCAACAAACCGGAAGCTGACTTATTACTACAGGAACTTAAAACGTATATTCAACATATAGGTGGAAACCGGGTGATCGGTGAACAAATAGATTTTGGCCTAATATCGCCTTATAAAGCCCAGATACAGTACTTACGCCACCGTGTGAAACAGAGTACTTTCTTTCGGCCGTTCCGTCATCTCATCACGATCAATACGGTGGATGGATTTCAGGGGCAAGAGCGTGACGTGATATTTATCAGTCTGGTTCGTGCCAATGAAGACGGGCAAATCGGTTTTCTGGGTGATCTGCGCCGGATGAATGTAGCCATTACCCGCGCCCGAATGAAACTGGTCATCCTGGGGGATGCCCCCACCCTTACCAAACATTCTTTTTATCGAAAACTCTATCAGTTTATAGAAACCCTTAATCAATTAAATTAAAAACGAAAACAGCATGAGAACACCTATTCTAGCCTTATTATTTATTTGGGCTATTTCTCCAACCAACCTTTTCGCACAATTCGTTCACGGAAAATCCGGTAACTACACTTGGCCATCTGATCCGGCCGTTCGCCAGAAACTGGAACAATGGCAGGATTTAAAATTTGGTATGATTGTCCATTACGGACTTTACTCTGAACTTGGGATCGTTGAATCCTGGTCTATCTGTTCGGAAGAAGCAGACTGGATACCCCGCGATTCTACGATTTGTTATGACGACTACAAGCGGTGGTACTGGTCTACCATCAGCCGCTTTAAACCGGAAAAACTGGATCCGGAATCATGGGCACGCTATGGCAAAGAAGCCGGAATGAAGTATCTGGTGTTTACCACCAAGCATCACGATGGTTTTGCGATGTTCGACACCAAATATTCCGATTTCTCTATCGCCAAAGGAGTCTTTAAAAATCACCCCCGAAAGAATGTTGCGAAAGAAGTATTCAACGCTTTCCGGAACGAAGGTTACTGGATTGGCGCTTACTTCTCTAAACCCGACTGGCACTCTCAGTATTATTGGTGGGACAGATATGCCACTCCTACCCGCAACGTCAACTACAACATTGATGATAATCCCTGGCGATGGGATCAGTTCAAAAAGTTCACTTACAATCAAATTGAAGAACTGATGAATGGCGATTACGGTTCGATGGATATTCTCTGGCTGGATGGCGGTTGGGTAGCTCCGGCTCGTCCCGGTGCAAAAGAACGTCTCGGCAAGAGCTACAAAGGTTCGCAAGATGTGGATATTCCCAAAATCGCAGCTATGGCCAGAAAGTACAATCCCGGAATGCTAGTGGTTGACCGAACCATTGCCGGAGAATATGAAAACTACCAAACCCCCGAACAAGGCATTCCCGGCGAACAACTTTCTAACCCCTGGGAAAGTTGCATCACACTAGGAGGAGACTGGGGATATACTCCCAGACAGGTTTACAAAACTCCCGCGAATATTATTCATAAACTAGTAGAGATTGTGGCGAAAGGAGGAAGTTTACTGCTCGGAGTAGGTCCAAAGCCCGATGGAACACTGCCAGAGGAAGTTATCGAACGCTTACAGGCCATCGGCAAGTGGACTTCTAAAAACGAGAAAGCTATTTATGGTACCCGCAATGCGGAAGTGTACAACGACGGGAATACGTGGTTTACCCAGAGTAAAGACGGAAGCAAACGATATGCTATTGTTTGTTTTAAAGAAGGAGAACCAGCCCCCACTACCGTAACTTGGAAAGGAAATGAACCGATGAAAGGAAGCAGTATCTATAATGTAGCCACCGGGAAAAAGATGCAATGGAAAAAAACAAAAGACGGTATCACCGTTACATTGCCTAAAAGCCTGACAAAAGATGAACCAGCCATCGCATTAGAACTTACTCCTGCATCCTAAAATGCAACCGGCATTTGCTCCAAATCCTACCGGCATTCGGTTCGGATGCTACCGGGGTTTGGATTAAATGCTACCGGAACATAAAAAAATATCCTGAACGAAGGGAATGCTTACGTTCAGGATATCATCTACGATATAACTATTTAATTTTTTCTTAGTTATTTTCCGGGCGTAGTTTACGTACTACAGCACCCGCCTGCCACATTTCACTTTCACGAAGTGCTTTCAGTTCGGCTTCCAGCTTTTCACGATAATCAGGTTTTGAATTGGTATCGATAGAACGTTGTGCTTCATTTCCTATTTTTACCTCATTATACAGTTTTTCGAAAATTGGTTTGGTTGCATCGTGGAAAGGTCCCATCCAGTCCAAAGCACCGCGCTGAGCTGTTGTTGAACAGTTGGCGTACATCCAGTCCATTCCTTTCTGTGCAAACAAAGGCATCAACGATTGGGTCAACTCTTCTACTGTTTCATTAAATGCTTCCGAAGGAGTATGTCCGTTGGCACGCAGCACTTCGTATTGAGCCAAAAGAATTCCCTGGATAGCACCCATCAGCGTACCTCGTTCGCCTGTAAGGTCAGAATATACTTCACGTTCGAAAGTCGTTTCAAACAGATAACCTGAGCCTACTCCAATACCTAGTGCAACAACACGATTCCAAGCATTGCCTGTAGCATCCTGGAAGATAGCATACGATGAGTTCAATCCACGACCTTCTAAAAACATGGTACGTAATGAAGTACCGGAGCCCTTCGGGGCAACCAGAATCACATCCACGTCAGCAGGAGGAATAATGTTGGTACGCTCTTTATACGTGATACCGAAACCATGCGAGAAATAAAGGGCTTTGCCGGCAGTAAGATGCTTTTTAACTGTTGGCCAAACCTCAATCTGGGCAGCATCAGAGAGCAAATACTGTATAATTGTACCCCGTTCGCAAGCTTCTTCAATTTCGAACAATGTTTCGCCCGGTACCCAACCGCCAGAGATTGCTTTTTCCCACGTTTTACCACCTTTGCGTTGTCCGATAATTACGTTGAATCCATTATCGCGAAGATTCAATGCTTGTCCGGGACCTTGTACACCGTAACCAATCACTGCAATTGTTTCATCTTTCAATACTTCGCGTGCCTTTTCCAACGGAAACTCTTCACGGGTTACTACATTTTCCGTAACTCCCCCAAAATTCATTTGTGCCATTTAATTTAAATTTTTAAGTTTATGAGATGATGAGTTTTTAAGTGTATAGTTTGTAGTTTTTGAGTGTATCGTTTTGTTCCTATATAATCCACAGAATGACAAAACAAAGGAACTCAAAAACAGAAGAACTTAAAAACTCAAATAAATATTATTTTACTGCGACAAACAATGTCGTCGTTATTCTTTCTGATCTCCACGTTGTATTCGCCTTCCCTTTCACCGTTCTCTTTATAAAACCTGAGCTGATCACCATAGTGGCTTTCGGTAATATAAGCTATTTCGAAACGTTGGATGTGCATCACTTTGTAGTACTCAATCGGGAAAAGATCAAGAATATGCTCGATATAACGTACACTGTTTACATGACCATTGATATCAATATCACTGTATCGGGCCGTCATTAAAGAAGCCACTTCGCTTGAGCTTACTTTTATGCGCGACGGTTTCTCTATCGGACAGGGACGATCAGAAATATAATCTGTAATACTACCCCCGTGCATATTTAGCAGGTCTGCCGGTTTACGGGTACTCATGCTGATCATCGCCCATACGGAACGAGCATAGCCAATCGTTTCCCCATCTTTATTGATAAGGGCAAAGTTACGATCGGTAAAGAGACGATATACATTCTCAACCCAAGTATCAACCGTGAACTTTTCGTACTGGTTCGGCATATCATCCAGTTCGATAGCCAGGCGGGATAATACCCACGTGTACTGTTCTTCATTCAGATCGGCAATGCCGAACCCACGTTCACTGGAGTGAAAACCGGCACTGTTAAGAAGATGGTTACCCAGTACCCCCAACGTAAGCTTCCCGTTAAAATCTACATGGAAAGGTTCGGCAACAAACTGGTAGGAACCTATTTTATTCTCCTTCATTCTTTTCGCTTTTTTTGCATCGATTATACTTTTCATCGCGCATCGCCAGGTATTCATTTACCCGTTCAAAGCAACTGGTAGTGATGGCCACACGTCCGGAACGAACAAACTGTAGTACACATTTCAAGGCCCGTAACTCATCATATAAGGCAGTGATTTCTTCACTCATACCATTTTTCTCCACAATACAGAATACCGGGTTTACTTCCACTACACGCCCGTTATACCGGCGAATGACTTTGGATGCAAGAGGTGTATTCTGGAACTCAGGAGTTGATAATTTGTAAAGGGCAATTTCATGAAAATAGATATCTTCATCGGTGAAATAATGCGCCTGCAGTACATCAATTCTTTTCTCGATTTGTCTCACTACCTTCTCAATCATATCTTTGGTTGTACAGGTAGTAATGGTATATTTGTGCACCCCTTTAATGGATGAGGCTGATACATTTAAACTCTCAATATTCAATTGACGACGGGTAAATACCGCAGTTACCTGATTCAGCAAACCGGCTATATTTTCCGAATGTACTATTAATGTATATAATGTTTTCTCCATACTATTCGTCTTTTAACATTCCAATAACATCTGGTTTACCGAACCTCCCGGAGGTGTCATCGGCAATACATTTCCTTCTTCGATCACACAAGCTTCCAGTAAGAAGGCTCCTTCTGTAGCAAGCATTTCCTGAATAGCATCCTGTAACTCTTCCCGCTTCGTCACCCTTCTGGAAGGAATACCGTAAGCTTCGGCTATTTTCATATAATCCGGATTCATCATCGGAGTAAATGAATACCGCCGTTGGAAAAACATGGCTTGCCATTGACGCACATTCCCCAGGTAGTTATTATTCAGCAGAATAGCTTTCACCGGAGCTTTTTGTTCCATAATAGTTCCCAGTTCCTGGATACTCATTTGCAAACCACCGTCGCCCATAAATGCACAGATCGTACGATCAGGAGCACCAAAGGTAGCACCAATAGCTGCCGGAAGGCAAAAGCCCATGGTACCCAAACCGCCTGAAGTAACAATACTACGATTTTTATTGTACCTAAAATATCGTGTTGCCATCAATTGGTTCTGGCCTACGTCTGTTACTAAAATAGCTTCATTATGGGTTGCATCGCTGACCGCCCGAATAACTTCCCCCATATTCAGGGGACCTTCTTGTGGATGAACTTCTTTTTTGATAACTTGATCGTATTCTTGTTTGGCACAGGGAGCGAAGCTTTCAATCCATTCCGTATGTTTGTTCGGGTTGATTCTTTCCGTCAATAAAGCGAGTGTTTTTTTGCAGTTGCCTAATAAAGGTATATCTACTTGTACATTCTTATTAATTTCGGATGGATCAATATCCAGGTGTATGATAGTGGCTTGCTTGGCATATGTATCCAGTCTGCCGGTCACACGGTCATCAAAGCGCATTCCTACCGCAATCAACACATCACATTCGTTAGTTTTCACATTCGGAGCGAGGTTACCATGCATTCCCAACATTCCCTGGTTAAGCGGATGGTTACTGGGAATAGCGGAAAGTCCCAGCATGGTACAGCCACAAGGCAAATCTGCCTTTTCGATGAAATCCCGGAGTTCATACTGGGCATCTCCCAGTTCCACTCCCTGACCTACCAGTACAAAAGGTTTTTGGGCATTGTTTATTAACTGAGCCGCCGCTTCCAAGTATTCTTCATTGATGTCCGGATCGGGATCATAACTACGGATGAAGTCAACCTTCGTGGGTTCATAATCTACCATCTCTACCTGTGCGTTCTTAGCAAAATCCAGTACTACCGGGCCCGGACGTCCGCTTTTGGCGATATAAAAGGCACGGGCCACGGCCCAAGCAACATCTTCGGCGCGTTGAATCTGATAACTCCATTTGGCGATCGGTTGGGTAATGCCAACCAAGTCGACTTCCTGAAAGAAGTCTGTTCCCAGAAAAGGAGTAGCTACCTGTCCGGCAATTACTACAATTGGAGTACTGTCGATCATAGCATCGGCGATACCGGTAATGGTGTTGGTAGCACCTGGCCCACTCGTCACAAGGCATACACCTACTTTACCCGAAACACGGGCAAACCCTTGTGCCGCATGGGCAGCACCCTGTTCATGACGAACCAAAACGTGGTTTATTTTATCTAAATGGTCATACAAAGCATCAAACACGGGCATGATAGTACCACCTGGATAGCCGAAAATATTCTTCACTCCATGGTGTTCCAACGAACGCATTAATACTTCTGCACCTGTTATCTTTTCTTTACTCATAATCTTACTTCATTAGTTGGTTATTCTATGATACGAACAGCCCCTTTATCGGCAGAACTCACCATACTTGCATACGCTTTCAGGCTTTTCGATACCGTACGCTGACGGGTTATAGGATGCATAGGACGTGCAGCCAGTTCTTCATCGGTAAGTTTAACCCGTATAATTCTTTCCGGAATATTTATTTCAATGATATCACCATCTTTTATTTTGCCAATGTTACCTCCGGCAGCAGCTTCTGGTGAAGCATGTCCGATGCTTAATCCGGACGTTCCTCCACTGAAACGACCGTCGGTAATCAAAGCACACTCTTTGCCCAGATGGCGGGATTTAATGTACGAGGTAGGATAAAGCATCTCCTGCATACCAGGTCCGCCTTTCGGTCCCTCGTAGATGACGACTACGACATCCCCACTGACGACTTTACCACTCAATATACCTTCGCAGGCAGCTTCCTGTGAATCAAAGACTTTGGCAGGCCCGGTGAACTTCCAGATACTTTCATCTACGCCGGCTGTCTTAACAACACAACCATCCAGAGCGATATTTCCTTTCAGTACCGCCAGCCCACCATCTTTGGAATAAGCATGCGCCAGGTCTCGAATACAACCTTCCGCACGATCGGTATCTAATGTTTCAAAATAAGTTTCCTGTGATCCAAGTACCAGATTAAATTTATTGGCTGGTCCGCTTTTGTATTTGCTGACTGCTTTTTCACATACGTTCGGACTTGTAATACCATACTTATCAATCACTTCCGCCAGGGTCATTCCGTCCACCCTATGAACCGAGGTGTTGAGTAACCCACCTTGGGCCAGTTCAGCCAGAATGCTGATAATGCCTCCTGCCCGGTTCACGTCCTGAATATGGTATTTCTGAGTATTGGGAGCCACTTTAGAAAGACAAGGAGTTTTGCGTGAAAGCATATCAATGTCATCCATCGTAAAATCCACTTCCGCTTCCTGAGCTACAGCCAATAGATGAAGTACTGTATTGGTTGAGCCTCCCATAGCTATATCTAAGGTCATCGCATTTAAAAAGGCGGCACGAGTAGCAATACTTCGGGGCAAAACAGATTCATCGCCATCCCTATAATATTTATAAGCGTTTTCCACGATTAATGCAGCAGCTTCTTCAAATAGACGGGTACGGTTGGCATGGGTTGCAACGATGGTCCCGTTGCCCGGCAGAGCCAATCCGATCGCCTCGTTCAAACAATTCATGGAATTTGCCGTAAACATTCCCGAACAACTACCACAACTCGGGCAGGCATTCAGTTCTATCTGATTTACTTCCTCATCACTGACACTTTTATCTGCCGATTTGATCATGGCATCAATCAAGTCCAGTTGTTTTCCATTTAACTTACCGGCCTCCATCGGGCCACCGGAGACAAACACAGCCGGAATATTCAATCGCATGGCAGCCATTAGCATGCCCGGTGTAATCTTATCACAATTGCTGATACAAACCATAGCATCGGCTTTGTGCGCATTTACCATGCATTCTACGCTATCGGCAATAATATCACGAGATGGTAATGAATACAACATACCATCATGTCCCATAGCAATTCCATCGTCAATGGCTATGGTATTGAATTCCGCTGCAAAACAACCTAGCTTCTCTATTTCTGCCTTCACCTTCTGGCCAATCTCATGCAGGTGGACGTGCCCCGGGACGAATTGAGTAAAAGAGTTGACTATGGCAATAATCGGTTTCCCCATTTGTTCTTTATTCATTCCGTTGGCAGCCCATAAGGCACGAGCTCCAGCCATGAGTCTCCCCTGGGTACTTAAAGAGCTGCGTAGTTGTTTTTTCATTTCCATCGTTTGATTTTGTTTTAATTAAAAAGCCTCTCTCACACTGTGAGAAAGGCTCTACTAAATATCTTATTACTTATGATAATACACACAAAACCCTTCTCACGCTCTTGATGTGACCACCACGAGGCAAATAACAGATAGAGAAAGGTTAATGGTTGTATAATTATACATAATTGAATGTTTCTGTCTTTGATTACGACGCAAAGGTAAATGCTTTTTTATAATCCACAAACAAATTGAAGAAAAAAAAGTTCAAAAAATGAGTAATTGAAAGGAAAATACGCTTTAAAACAGTTTTCTATCAGATGAATGTCTTAGTAAACTCCTTTCCCAACTTTATGCTTTCAACCATACAATTCTTCTCTCGTTTCCAAAAATAATCTTATAACTTTTAATAAAAGTTGCAATTACTGATATTACTTTATACATTTCATTTAAAATATTCTTGGAAGAGATTTTTATTCGTATATTTGTTCAAAAAATAGAGTTAATCTAATTAACTTCGCTTGGGGTTCACACCTACTTTTTTTAATATTGATTGATTTGTAAAAAGAGAATGGAAACAGAAAACAAGTACATTATCGTAGCATATAAGTTATACACTACAGATGATGGAGGGAAAGAATTGGTCGAAGAAGCAACGGGTGAAAATCCATTTCAGTTTATTTCTGGAATGGGTACTACGCTTGAGTATTTTGAAAATACCATCGTCCCTTTAGCCAAAGGAGAGAAATTTGATTTCACTATTCCAGCTGAGGAAGCTTATGGTGAGTATCTTGATGAGCATGTGCTTAACCTTCCAAAAAACATGTTTGAAATCGATGGACGATTTGATTCTAAAGTCATTTCTCCGGGTAATATAGTACCTTTAATGGATAGTGACGGTCGTCGCTTGAACGGTACTGTTGTAGAAGTAAAAAATGACATTGTGGTGATGGATATGAACCATCCGTTGGCTGGTAATGACCTGACATTTGTTGGAGTTGTAATCGAAAATCGTGAAGCCACTCCTGAAGAAATTCAAGGGATGATCAACATGATGAGCGGTGGTGGCTGTGCCTGTGGATGTGATAGTTGTGGCGACGGCTGTGGCGATGATGGCTGTGGTATGGAAGACTGCAGTACTGAAGGATGTTGCGGCAATGGTTGCGGCGATAGTTGTCGCGGATGCGGTTAATTTTAAAAATCAGATCTTAATATATTGCATACTATATAGGCCGGAGAAATATATATTTCTCCGGTTTTCTTTTTAAGAGCTACTTTCCTTTACTTGTCATAATATCCAGTACCATTTTATCTGTCTCATTCATCGCCAGAGAGCCAATCTTTGTCAGATTCCGGATACTCTGATCCACATCTTCATCTACTATCCCTTCCACTGAAGTCACACATTTACTTTCCATAGCCATCATAGCCGATAGTACAGCTGTTGAAACTCCACTGGCAACTTTTAAGGCACAACTGGGTTTTGCTCCGTCACAAATCATACCTGTGAGATTGGCAACCATATTCTGAACGGCATAAGCTACCTGAGGATATTTACCCCCCCCCATTAACCACGTAATCCCACAACTCGATCCGGTAGCGGCCACTACACAACCACATAAGGCAGATAACCTTCCCAGACTTTGTTTAATATAAATCACAGTTAGATGGCTCATGATCAAAGCACGAATTAATTCTTCCTCACTCTTTTTATTCTCTTCTGCAAAAATAACAACCGGCAAAGTAGCTGATATTCCCTGGTTTCCACTACCTGAGTTACTCATAACTGGTATCATGGCGCCTGCCATACGGGCATCACAGGCAGCAGAGGTATAAGAAAGTATATGAGTAAAAGTATTATCACCCATTATTTTAGTTCCTTTTGACCCATGCAGCATTTTACCTAATGCATGGCCATATTCACCTTGAAATGAATTCTCTGCCGCTTTCTTATTCAAGTAGGCAGTCTCCAAAATAAATCGAATTTCTTTCAACGGGGTAGTTAAGGCAAAGTCATAAACCTTTTGTAAACATAAGGAGAGCGACTGTTCTTCAGTTCTGGTGGAACATTCCTGCTCTATATTCAATAGTACCTCTGTACCTTTGGATAAATAGATAAAATTCGTATGTCCGCCGGCAATAACAGCCGTCGCGATTTTATCACCAGCTTCGCAAATAGCTTCTATATAAAGTTTTTCAGCAATATTATCTTTTAACGATACATGGATCCTTTTTTCCTCAACAAATTTCTTACCCTCTGTTACTGTTTCAGGTGTACTGTCCTTTAATACTTCCAATTGATAGATAGATTTACCTACTAAAGCACCCAGTGCTATAGCAATGGGAAGGCCAATCATACCTGTACCGGGAATACCCACACCCATTGCATTCTTTAGAATATTAGCACTCAGGTATACGGTTATCTTTTCCGGCTTGCATCCGAGTAATTCCGTTGCTTTGGCAACACAAAGAGCTACTGAAATAGGTTCCGTACAGCCAATCGCAGGAATCACTTCTTTTTTAATTAATTCAACGATCTGCCCTCTTTCCAGTTGATCCATAACCATAATATTAATTGATAGCTTTTTGACAAAATTAGTAAATATCCGGTAAGAAATAGATCTTTGCGACAAAAAAAAGAGAGTAACCTTAGTTGCTACTCTCTTTTTATATCATTTTGAAACTTCTTCCTGCTTAATTAAAAGAATAAATAACGTGTATCTTTCACATTGGCTTTTTGATAAAGATCAGTGATAAAGCGGCCTAACATCCGTTGATGCATATTTTCCAAATTGGCTTTTTCCGTATCTTCTACATATTCATCATTGGTTTGCTCTTTATTATATACCTGCATCACCATAACACCTGCAGTTCCTTTTATCGGAGTGCTAACCTGGTTCATTGGAGCAACTGATGCATAAGCACCTACCAACGGTTCACTACTGCGAAGAACCGAAATATATGCGGGAGCTGCGAAAGTTACCATTTTGATTGTATCACTCACTGCCTCAGGCATTGCTTTATAAGAGTCAAGTGAAGATGCATTCACATTCTTCATATCGGCCATAATTTTTTCAGCTTTCTTATCTTTTACTACTTCAGCTCTTAACTGATACTGAACTTGTTCTATCGGACGGTAACCTTCTTTATTAATCTTACTGAGGCCAACGACCAATAGCCTGTCATTATCACCTGCTTCAAACAAACCGGAAACGTCTCCTGGTTTTGCAGTAAAAGCCCATCTTAGTGCCTCTTTAGATCCTCTGACTCCCCCAATGACATGCTCACTGCTGTTTAGTTCACTTCTTTCAAGTAATCTGTAGCCCGCATCTTCCGCATTCTTTTCAATATCTTCCAAAGAAGAATTAGCGGCCACAAACTGACTGAAATCGTTATAAGCCTTATTATAAGTTTCATTGCTGAAGTTTATTTTTCTCTTCACCACAGCTACCTTATATTTATCCTTCATGGCTCTTTTACTCGTTACCTGCAAAATAACATTGGCCACTCCAATCTGAACATTGGCCATTTCGTTTACTCCTAAGCTGGTGATGGATGAAATGTATTTCAGATTATCACTATCCAACGGAGAATTTTCATAATTGGCAGAAGTAATCCAGTTAGAAGTACCTGGCTGTCCGTATCTGGATGCCAAGTCTTCAAAGTCAGCCCCATTTCTAAGAGCCGTATAAATACTATCGGCTACCTCTCTGGTACGCGTAATATCTTGTTCATAAACCTGAATCTGACGGAACTGTATAGAATCGGCTGCAGTAGTTCTGGCGAGTTTCTTAAATACATTCAGTGTATTGTCTGCAGCATTTGTATAAGGTCCGTATACTTCACCAATCGCTACAGAATCCAGACGGGCAACAATATCAGAGGGGTAAGCTTCTTTGCTGTAGTATAAATCCACATACGGATATTCAGATCCTGTGGAACGGATGAAAGCAGTATAATCGGAAGTCATACCTTCCAATTGACCAGCATATTCCATAACTTCATTCTGAAGTGCTGCTCTGTCTTCCTCACTCGCAGTAATCTGAACATCGATGTATTTAATATCACGCGTTTCCGCGTATTGTCTATATTGTTCTTTCCGCTTGTTATATAATTCTTTTATTTCAGAATTTTTCACGGAAATGGTTGAATCCGGAACTGATGTGTAAGGCACAGCAGCCAACAGTAAATCCATCTGGTTGACCCTTCCATCAAAAGCCATCCGTGCTTCTACCGGATTGGATGCTACTGATCCCATTACCAGTGACTGATATTTTTCTGCTAAACGGCTCTGAACCAATGACTTTTCAACAAACGACCAAAATTTAGCCATCATCCTGTAATAGTCCGGAATTTGAGTGGGATCCATCTTAGCATATTCAGCCAGAAACATTTTCAACATATCCTGGTCAAATCTTCCGGTTTGTGGATTTTGAAAAGGAGTAGATTGCAACATTGGATGTACTCCAGCATTGATAACAGCTTGAATTTCCTGTTTGGTTACAGTCAGACCTAATTTCTCTGCCTCTGCTTCAATCAGCCTGTTTTCAACAAGTCTACGCCATACTTCATCTTTTAGCTGATTAGTTTGTTCATCTGTTAATGAGGTCAATCCGTTGGAGAATTTAATGACTTCGGTATATTCTTCCAGCACAGCCTGGTATTCCTGAGCCGAGATTGCTTTTCCATTAACTTCACCCACGTCTTGTGATTGGTGTGGTTGTACCACTTTCCATGCATCACCCGCTATAAAAGCAAACAATGCCAAACCAATAACAATGATCAATAAAGGTCCTTTAGATCGAATGTTTTGTAATGTTGCCATTTCTATTTAAGTTTTTAAGTTTCCAGTTATGAGTTTTTGAGTTCAATTTTATGTTGGTGTTTGCTCTCAAAGTTCAATAAGTATGAAATTAAAAAACTTAAGAACTAATGAACTCAAAAACTTAAAAGCGCACGAAGATATACAAAAAATGCAAATATGTATCTAGCTATCCCATAAAAAAATACGATGCTGTGTTATTATTCCAGCACTTTCAACCGTACAAGTTCGATTTTAGTTGCTGTTACTTTGATTATTTTAAATTGAAAGTGTTCAATGGTAATCAAGTCATGTAATTTAGGGAAGCTCTGATTTTGATTTAGGATGAGTCCGCCAATGGTCATATAATCATCCGATTCAGGTAGCTCTAGTCCGAAGGTTTCATTTACTTTTTCTATCTCCAACCGGCCGGAAAGTATAAATTCATTTTCATTCAGTTTTTTACAGACATAGGAAGTATTATCATGCTCATCTTCAATATCCCCGAAGATTTCTTCAACCAAGTCTTCAAGGGTAATGATTCCGGCTGTTCCGCCAAATTCATCCACAACAACAGCAATTGTTCTCTTTCTTTGCATAAACAGCTTCATGAGCTTTAGTGCGGTCATTGTTTCAGGTATAATGGGAATTTCCTTGACACTTGCGGCGCAATTCTCTGGATTCCGAAACATTTCGGAAGAATGGACATATCCTACCACATTGTCAATATTTCCATCATATACAATTATTTTCGACAATCCGGATTCAACAAACTTCACCTTGAGTTCTTCCAACGGAGTGGAAACATCAACAGCCACAATCTCAGTACGGGGTACCATGCAATCCCTCACTTTAATGGTTGAAAAATCTAATGCATTCTGAAAGATTTTCACTTCAGTATCCAGATCTTCCTGGTTTTCAGCATTATCAATACCGGATTGAACAAAATAATCCAGATCGACTTTACCAAAAGCCTTCACGGAAGTTTCTTTATTGATTTTTACACCCAGGATACGAAGAAAAAGACTGGAAATGCCCGAAGCCAAACGAGAGATTGGAAAAAGAATAACATAAAAGAAAGCCAATGGAACCGCAAAGACTTTCATCATTAAATTTGGATTGATCCGAAAAAGAGTTTTCGGCAAAAATTCACCGGTAACTAAAATAATTAAAGTGGAAATAATAGTTTGTATAATGACAAGTAGAGCCTGGTTCTCTATTATTCCGGCTAAGAGGTTTTGCTCAATAATCTGAGCCATCAGGATACCGTAGATAACCAATACGATATTATTCCCAACCAGCATGGTAGAAATAAAATTATCGGAATGCCTGAAGAAATAAGTAAGGATTCGTGAAGTGATGCCTCCCTTTTTCTCCATCTCGAAACGTAGTTTATCGACGGAAACAAAAGCTATCTCCATACCGGAAAAGAAAGCGGAAAGCAGAATGGTTATTAAAAGGTAAATAGTAGTATCCATAATTACGGTATTGTATCAACGGGAGATACAGAAGGTGAAATACTATCCGTTGTTATAGATAAAGGATCGGATGTAAAAGAAGGTGGTTCACGATCCGATTCAGTCACATCAAAAATTCCCTGAATATTAAAAATCCTGGGAGAAAACAGATTCTGATCCGACTCGAACCCTGTTCCCCAGATTATCTGGTCTTCCTGTTCAATCCGAACATACTGATCCGAATAAATTCTTTCTTCTTTTTCATTCCAGTATAGTAAATCAGTAAAAAGCATATCGCCTTTCAGATTTTGTATCTCCACATTCTTAATCAGTTTCCATAGCTTTTGCTGATCAAAATAGTAGGCTGTGTCTGCTTTCACACTTGCATCAATGTTAAAAATAGAATCAAATTTCTCCAGATAAAGACCTTTTTCGAAAGACCAGAAAGAGGGATTCTTTTTATCGAATACAAGCCATTCTTCCGCCTCTACCCGGTAACGGGTAATACCTGAATCAGAGACTAATGTCGTCACCCCATAGGTACTCATAGCTGGTAAAGAATCGCGTTCTGTAATGGCATCACCCAGATCTTTCTTTTTGCTTCCACAGGCGGAAAAGAAAAGAAGCATAACAACTACCCAAAAGGTAGTTGTTATGCCATTATTATGCTTGCTAAAGAGATTGTTACTTCGTTGTCGTAACATATTTAGCTTAATTATCTGATAGTTGTGGTTTCTCCAATCCAACCACCAATAGTAATACGATCTCCCGTTTTATATCCTAACATAAATAAATCGGAAGCAGCCGGAGTATATGCCGAATAAGTTCCAATCAATTTGTTGGCTTCAGTAGCTAATTCAGGATTCAGCGCTTTCGCTCTTTGCAATTTATCGATTACCAAGAAGTAAGTGCATTTATTCAGTACAGGTTCTTCACTCCATTTAGGACTAGATGCATACAAGGTAGCAATCAACAAATAAGGTTCTCCGTAATTAGGATTAAAGTTAATTGCTTTCTGCGCATAGTTTCTGGATTGTGAAAATCTTTTTGCCTGATACAATACTGCTGCAGCTCTGTAAGCAAAATCAGCTTTCTTCAGGTTATCTTCTTCGAGATTAATTGCTTCATCGAAAAATTTAACGGTTGTATCATAATCGTCCTTTTTGTATGCCATATAAGCACATCCGGCCGCAGCTTCCGCAGTGGGCTGAATTTGGTAAGAATAGTAAGAAGCCTGGAAATATGCTTCTTCTTCCGTACAACCGATCATTTTCATGACATCAATTACTTTCTGCAGATATTCCAGGTTCGTTTTGTTTTCTTCCACTTTCGGACCGTAAATACCTTGTAAAGAAACACAATCTGCTGCTCCACTGTTAATAAACAGAGCAACCAGATTATCTTTAATAGCACTTAAAGCATTTTTCACATTCGGTTTTATATCATCAGCATTCATTGCATCATCTGTCCATTGACTGGCATTCAGATAATCCTGAATAAATTGCTCTCTGTGGTTGTTGTCGGCTTTCAATTTTTCTCCCGACATCTGCACAAAGAAGAATAACACATTGGGCGAAGATTCTGCTTTTTCTTCATCTGTTGATTTTTTCAACATATCATAAGCTACATTCAGATCCATGTCCGGAGAAAACTGAACGTAATCTTCCGCCTTGGTTCCTAAGTATGAAGCCGGGGACTTCAAGCCTTTTACTGTTTTAGACATTTCAGGGACATATTGAATCAGCTGATCATGTGCAGCCATCAACTCATCAAAATAAGCTTTGTATTCAGGTGTACCTTTTTTTGTCTGACCTAGAAAATGTTTCAGAATTTTAAAACCATCTGTGTAAGTGTAGTAGCGTAAGGTAGGACAGTCTTTCATTACTGCCTTCCAAGGCTCATAAGCATCTTTAAAATTACCGGCTCTCACCGCTTCATGCGATATACTACTGTTTATAGTACATTTATTTGCATCGTCTTGTGCAAACCCAGCCATCACTCCCGCCGAAAGAAGTAATGTAACTACAAGCATTCTCATTTTCATCGTATAGAAGTTTTTAGTTACTATATATCTTAGACTAATTAATTTACTTTTCGTTTAAAGAACCAACGTTCATTAAATGTTACCCCAATACTCAATTTAAAATATTGTTCATCTACCATGTTAGTGCGTTGCCCACTTACTTTGATGTATTGGGCCGCCAGATTTACCCGGGACAATGATTTGGGAACCGGCAGGCTCAAGCCTGCAGTTATTCCGTACTCTTTGGCAGCACGAAATGTCTCTCCATTTTCTTGAGCTTTATAATAGGGCAGAGAATAATAAGCCCCCACCCGATATTTAATATGAGAAAAATAAGATGTTCCATTATAATCAGGTAAGTATTCTAATCCGACAGCGACTTTCGTACGATCATAAAAAGCATTTTTTTGATTCATAAAAGTTGACTCTCCCCATTTTTGGAATGTATAATCGACACCTAAAGTCAACTTCCTGTCGTAAGTATATGTAATACCTGCTCCATAACTCATCGGTATCTCATACGTCGCAATAGAATCTTTCGTATCTGTCACACTCGCTACCCTTTTTATGGTTGTTGTATTATTCAACTCTTTACCGGGAGAAAAAACAGCTCCGATCGTCATTACGTTTTTAGGATTAAAGGTATGCGTATATTGCACTCCAAAATCCAGTTTATAATCATTTACTTTTAAAAAAGAAGTTTCCACAAATGAGTATGACGTACTATTTAAGTATACATATCTTCTTTTCTTGGTTTCTCCCCATAGGTAAGAAACATTCGCTCCAATTGAAAGATTGTTAAATACTTTAAATCCCAGCCCCAGAAAAACCTGTCGATATCCCCCATCCCCTGTATATGCCACGCTGTAGGGAGTAGAACTTTCATCAGAAGCTTCATAGGACCTGCTAAAATTATAACTGACATTCGAAAATGGCAACAATCCCAATGTTATGCCAAGTCTACGATGTAACCTGAATTGAACGGCTGCGTAATCAAAACTTGAATTACCCACATTCACTCGGGTATTGCCATCATTAAAATTTGTGTTTTGTAGGCTGACACCCGCCTCCATCAAAAAAGTCAACGAATCAACTGTTGTATAGGATGCTGGATTTACAGGATTAATGTGATATCTGTCTCGTACTCCGTAGGCTACGCCACCCATTCCGCGTGTGTTTGCAAAACCCTGATTAGCCAATTCACCAAAACCATAGCGTGAATAAGGAGAATTTGTATTGTTGGAGCCGAAATAATCATCAGGATTATATTGGGCAATGGCTACTACCATCGGGGATATTGTGAACAAAAGTACACAGAATATCTGTTTAAATCTTGTCATTAATTATAGTTTAATATTCTATTTAATCCTTTCAGCACTAAAAATCTGTCTGCAAAGATGATATTTTTTATGTTGGTATCAAAAGAAATTCCATTTCCGCCCGTTAAAAAAACCAAAAGTTCAGGATATTTATCTTTCAATAATGTTATATAACCCATTATCTCATATTCAATACCTTTCAGCACTCCTGCACGTATAGCGGTTTCTGTATCTTTACCCAAATCAGGCAATCTGCCTTCTTGGGTTATTAGCGGCAAACGGCTGGTGTATTGATGTAATGCCTTAAAACGCATGGATATACCGGGAGAGATATTCCCGCCATGATAATGCGCCTGTGAATCAATAAAATCATAAGTGATGGCTGTACCGGCATCAATAACCAGGATATCTTTTCCCGGAAATTGTTCATTAGCTCCTACCACCGCTGCTATTCTGTCATTGCCCAGTGATTGAGGTGTTTCATATAAATTGACAATAGGTAAGCGGCTTGTTTCATTCAGCCAGTGCAGGAAAGGTAACTTCACATTTAGGATTTGTACGGATTCATCTGTCAGGTTCCGGGTAGAAGCAATAATGGCAGCTGTTATTTCATATTTCAGACAGATGACATTCAGAAAATCGAATGAATCATCCGGCTCAGATACAACATTAATCAGCTCTTTCCCATTAAACACAGCAGCTTTTACAGCTGTATTACCCACATCAATAACTAGATTCATCCGGTTCAATTTTCAGTACACCCTACAAAGATAGGTATTTTTCGGACAATTCGAATAGGATAGTTCCGCATTTATAAAGCAATGAGTTATGAAAATAACTCAATGCTTTCCGCACCGTAATGCATTGAGTTATTTTCATAACTCATTGCTTTAATTTACGTTCGACGGAAACCTTCTGAACTTTTATGATTATGCAATTGGTAACGGTATTAAAAAATCAATGAAAACAATTAACGCAGGGAATTATTCATTTTTTTCTTTTATAAGAGCCTGTTTAGAATTGAAATTGGGTATAAATACTGGAGGGTACCTCCCCTTTTTGGTCACAAAAAAAAGATAAATACCAGAGGTTGGCAATCACTTTGCCTTATTTTGCATTATAAGGTACGTGCGTCGCGCCCGCCCGCTCTCTCTTTTTAAAGGGTTAAATGTAACAAAACAAATAGGTGAGGACCTGGCCTATTTGTTTGGTTACAAAGAAGAAAAAAAGAAAGAAACATATACGCGTACGCGCGCGAAGCGGAACAGAAGAATTTTAAAATCAGACAAAACAGTGCCTGACTTGTATGCTTAATTCAACTATTTTGCTTAAATTTGTATCTGTATTTTTTCTCAGTATAACTCTGGTAATGAACATATATATCAATCGCCTGTTTCTTCTGTTACTGCTACTGACAACATGCCTTGTTGTTCCGGCACAAAATCCTGATAACGAATCCGATTCCACTCGAATCAGCCTGTTGACTTGTACTCCGGGAACTGAAATTTATGCACTTTTTGGGCATACTGCCATTCGTTATGAAGACCCACTTAAAGGGATGGATATTGTTTTTAACTACGGACTATTTAATTTCGGTGCGCCTAATTTCATCTGGCGTTTCGTCAAAGGAGAGACAGATTATGAATTGGGTGCAGATCAGTATAAACGATTCATCAGGGGCTATCTTCAGGAAGGAAGAGGAGTTTATCAACAAACATTAAACCTGACAAAAGCTGAAAAAGACAAGCTTTATCAGTTACTGGTTACCAACTACCATCCCGAAAACCGGGTTTACCGTTATAGCTTCTTTTACGACAATTGTTCTACCCGTCCCCGTGATAAGGTGGAGAAAAGCGTTAACGGAAATGTTGCATATGCGGAAGAAACTCCCCGTAAAAGTTTCCGGGACATTGTTCATGAGTGTTCTAAGGGTTTTTACTGGGATCAATTTGGTATGGATTTCCTGCTTGGCCCTGAGGCCGACAGAATGATTACATATCGGGAAGAAATGTTTGCACCCTTTTACCTGATGTGGGCATTTGATAAAGCTCAGATAGTGGATCAGGAAGGTAATAGCCGACCTCTGGCGGGTGATATTTCCGTACTGGAAGAACCTGTCCTTTTAGAGTCCTCCGGTACATTGTTCACTCCCCTCCGAACATTTTTATTGCTCTTTATTCTGATTTCCGGTGTAACCATCTATGGCATCAAGAAGAAAAAATCCCTCTGGGGAATTGATCTCCTGCTTTTCGCTGGGGCCGGACTGGCCGGATGTATTATCTTCTTCCTTAGTTTCTTTTCGGAACATCCTGCCGTTAGTCCAAACTATCTGCTTGCAATATTTCATCCATTGCATTTATTGGCTTTGCCTTTTGTACTATATAAAGAAAGTAAAGGTAAAAACGGCATTTACCATCGCCTGAATCTAGTAGTTTTAACACTCTTTATAGTACTTTGGCCCGTTATTCCACAGTATTTTAACCCGGCTGTATTACCTTTGGCACTTTGTTTGCTGATACGCTCGGCAAGTAATATTATTTTGACTTATAAGAAGAAGGCATGAGAGGACTTATAACATCCATACTTACCATACTTACGATTACAGGATTGCAAGCTCAATCCACACCGGGAACTCCCAGGCTTGTGGTTGGGTTAACAATTGACCAGCTTCGTACAGATTATATCGAAGCTTTTTCTTCGTTATATGGTGACAAAGGATTTAAAAGGATCTGGAAAGAAGGACGAATTTTCCGGAATGCCTCCTATACTTTCGCTAACCCTGACAGGGCCTCTGCTATAGCCGCTATTTACACCGGTACTACGCCGGCTATGAATGGAATTATCAGCCAGGAATGGTTGGATGCTTCTTCGTTACGACCAGTAAATTGTGTGGAGGATCCGGAATTTATGGGATATTCTACTGCAGAATACAGTTCGGCTGCCAAACTACTGACTTCTACAATAGCCGATGAATTAAAAATAGCCACCCAACGCAAAGGGTTGGTATATTCGTTAGCTCCCTTCCGTGACGCTGCCATTTTCGGAGCCGGACATGCCGGCGACGGCGCTTTCTGGTTAAACGATATAACTGGAAAATGGTGTGGTACCACTTATTACAGTGACTTTCCACTCTGGCTTAGCCAGTATAACGACAGACAGGGCATCGATTTCCGGATCGAAAGTATGACGTGGACTCCTGCACTGCCTAAAGAAACTTATACATACCTTACTTCCGAAAATGGAAAGGAGACTTTCAAGTATAATTTCAACGATTCTAAAAGGCATAAATTTAAAAGGCTGGCCACCAGTCCTCTCATTAATGATGAAATAAATCTGTTAGTAGATGAATTACTGCGCAATACCAGTATGGGAATTGACCAGATACCGGATTTACTGGCACTGACATATTATGCAGGTAACTATAATCGGCAAAGCAACCAGGATGGCCCTATCGAAATACAGGACACGTATGTCAGGCTAGACAGAAGCCTCGCTTACCTACTCGATATACTTGACAAAAGAATCGGACTCGATAATGTTTTATTCTTTATCACTTCTACGGGATATACCGATTCTGAAACGCCTGATTTGCAACAATACCGTATCCCCAGTGGTGAATTCTATCTGAATCGATGTGCTGCCTTATTAAACATGTACCTGATGGCTACGTACGGAGAAGGACAATATGTAGCTGCCTATCATAACCAACAGATCTTCCTGGATCATAAACTCATTGAACAAAAACAACTGAACCTGACTGAAATTCAGCAGAAAACAGCCGAATTTTTGATCCAGTTCAGCGGAGTAAACGAAGTTTATACGGCTCAACGTTTGTTATTAGGGGCCTGGACTCCAGAAATACACCGGATCAGAAATGCCTATCACCGCAAACGCTCCGGTGATTTGGTAATTGATGTACTTCCAGGTTGGAGCATAGTAGATGAGATTACAGGAGCCAACCACGTGATACGTTCTTCACATATACCTATGCCTCTTATATTTATGGGAAGCTCCGTAAAACCGGAAATTATTCATACTCCAACTACCGTAGATCATATTGCCCCTACCCTGGCACATTTCATGAGAATACGGGCTCCAAATGCTTCTTCCTCCGCACCCTTCACAGATCTTCGGTAAATTAATACCGGACATACTCATTTCACAAGAGGGTGCTACAGCCCAAAAAATAGTAGCAAAGCACAATAAATCAGCAATTTTAATGTAACTTTGCGCATTCTTTAACGTAAATAATAAAAACAATATATTAACATGGGATTTAATGAATTTGTAAGTAAGCTTTTTGGCAACAAGGCTTCGCGGGACATGAAAGATATCCAGCCTTGGGTAGACAAGATAAAGGCTGCTTATCCTGAAGTTGAAAAACTAGACAATGATGCACTCCGTGCCAGAACACTGGAGCTGAAAGAATTTATTCATAATTCGGCCACTAAAGAACGTGAAAAAGTGGAAGAATTGAAAGCCAGTATTGAAAGCCTGGAACTGGAAGACCGTGAACCTGTTTTCACCCAAATTGATAAACTTGAAAAAGAGATTCTTGAGATATACGAAAAAGCACTGGATGAATCGCTCCCGGTTGCTTTCTCCATTGTGAAGGAAACAGCCCGCCGATTTACGGAGAACGAAGAAATAGTAGTTACGGCTACCGATTTCGACCGTGACCTGGCAGCCAGTAAAGACTTTGTTCGCATTGAAGGGGATAAAGCCATTTACCAGAATCATTGGGTAGCTGGAGGTACAGAGATTGTCTGGAACATGATCCATTATGATGTACAGCTCTTTGGTGGAGTTGTGCTGCATAAAGGTAAAATTGCCGAAATGGCTACCGGGGAAGGTAAAACACTGGTTGCAACCTTACCGGTATTTCTGAATGCCTTAACCGGAAACGGTGTACATGTAGTTACTGTCAACGACTACTTGTCAAAACGTGACTCGGAGTGGATGGGACCTTTGTATATGTTCCACGGTTTAAGTGTTAATTGTATCGACAAACACCAGCCGAACTCAGATGCCCGTCGCCAGGCATATATGGCAGATATTACTTTCGGTACCAACAATGAATTTGGCTTCGATTATCTTCGCGATAACATGGCTATCAGCCCGAAAGACCTGGTACAACGTCAGCATAATTTTGGGATTGTCGATGAGGTTGACTCCGTATTAGTTGACGATGCCCGTACTCCTTTAATCATCTCGGGACCTGTTCCGAAAGGAGATGACCAACTTTTCGAGCAACTTCGTCCTTTAGTAGAAAGACTAGTTGAAGTCCAAAAAGGATTGGCAACTAAATATCTTACAGAAGCGAAACGTCTGATTGCTTCCAGCGATAAAAAAGAACAGGAAGAAGGTTTCCTGGCTTTATATCGCAGTCACAAAGCATTGCCTAAAAACAAAGCATTGATCAAGTTCCTGAGTGAACAGGGTATCAAAGCCGGTATGCTCAAGACAGAAGAGATCTACATGGAGCAGAATAACAAACGTATGCATGAGGTGACTGACCCGCTATACTTTGTGATTGAAGAAAAGATGAATAGTGTAGACCTCACAGATAAAGGTATCGACCTGATTACCGGAAATGCTGAAGATCAAACATTATTTGTATTGCCTGATATCGCCTCTGAATTATCTGCCCTGGAAGCAGAAGAAGGCCTGTCGGATGAAGAAAAGCTGGCCAAAAAAGATGAGATGATGACAAACTACGCGATCAAATCCGAACGTGTACATACTATCAATCAGCTATTGAAAGCTTATACCATGTTCGAGAAGGACGACGAATACGTAGTTATCGAAGGACAGGTGAAGATTGTAGACGAACAAACCGGCCGTATCATGGAAGGTCGTCGTTATTCAGACGGATTGCACCAGGCCATTGAAGCCAAAGAACGTGTAAAAGTAGAAGCCGCCACCCAAACATTCGCAACCATTACCTTGCAAAATTACTTCCGTATGTATCACAAACTCGCAGGTATGACAGGTACGGCAGAAACGGAAGCAGGTGAATTCTGGGATATCTACAAGTTGGATGTGGTGGTAATTCCAACCAATCGCGCTATCACACGTAAAGATATGAACGACCGCGTTTATAAAACTAAACGCGAGAAATATAAGGCTGTAATATTAGAAATTGAACAATTGGTACAAGCTGGCCGCCCGGTATTGGTAGGTACAACCTCTGTTGAAATCTCAGAAATGTTGAGCAAAATGCTTACCATGCGTAAGATTGACCATAATGTATTGAATGCGAAATTACACCAAAAAGAAGCAGACATTGTGGCCCAAGCCGGTATGAAAGGAACGGTAACGATTGCTACCAACATGGCAGGTCGTGGTACCGACATCAAACTAAGTCCGGAAGTAAAAGAAGCGGGTGGTTTGGCTATCATCGGTACGGAACGACATGAATCACGCCGTGTTGACCGTCAGTTGCGTGGTCGTGCCGGTCGTCAGGGAGACCCGGGTTCATCCGTATTCTTTGTATCGCTTGAAGATGACCTGATGCGTCTTTTCTCTTCCGATCGCATCGCCAGTGTTATGGATAGATTGGGCTTCCAGGAAGGGGAAATGATCGAACACAAAATGATCTCCAATTCCATCGAACGTGCTCAGAAAAAAGTAGAAGAAAATAACTTCGGTATTCGTAAGCGTCTGCTGGAATATGACGACGTTATGAATAAACAACGTACAGTTGTTTATACCAAACGCCGCCATGCATTAATAGGTGAGCGTATCGGCATGGATATTACCAATATGATCTGGGACAGATGTGCCAACGCTATTGAAAACAATGACTACGAAGGATGTAAACTGGATCTCTTACAAATTCTTGCTATGGAAACTCCTTTCACGGAAGAAGAATTCCGCAATGAAAAGAGAGAAGATCTGATTGAAAAAACATTCGATCAGGCTATGGAAAACTTCAAGCGTAAGATGGACAGATTGGCAGAAGTTGCCTTCCCGGTTATCAAACAGGTATATGAAAACCAGGGACACATGTATGAGAACATCCTGATACCAATTACCGATGGTAAACGTGTTTATAATATCTCATGCAGTTTGAAAGAAGCGTATGATACGGAATGTAAAGCGATTATCAAAGCTTTCGAAAAATCAATCTTACTACATGTCATCGACGAATCCTGGAAAGAAAATTTGCGCGAATTGGATGACTTGAAACATTCTGTTCAGAATGCCAGTTACGAACAAAAGGATCCGTTGTTAATTTATAAGCTGGAATCAGTGCATCTGTTCGACAACATGGTAAATAAATTGAATAACCAGACAGTATCCATCCTGATGCGTGGACAAATTCCGATTCAACAACCGGGAGAAGTTCGTCAAGCTGCTCCGGAACAACGTTCGGATATGAGTAAGTATCGTGAAACTAAGCACGACCTGAATAACCTCAATGATCCGAATCAGCAAGCCGCAGCAAAACAAGATACCCGCGAAGCAAAACGCGAACCGATTCGCGTGGAAAAAACAGTGGGAAGAAACGATCCCTGTCCTTGCGGAAGTGGTAAAAAATTTAAGAATTGTCATGGAAGAGGTTAATTAGAAATCCTTCTATATAAAAAGAGTCCCGGACAAAAGTCATTGTTCGGGATTTTTTTATATTTTTGTTTGCAAACAATAAACGCCAGAAGCAATGAAGAGGATCTTTCGTGTCTGCTTATTCTTTATTCCCATTTTGCTCACTTCGTGTTATTCACTGGAGCAGATGCCTATCGAGTATATGGTTCCAGCCGATGTGAGTTTTCCTGAGCAAATCCGTCGGATAGGTGTGGTAAATAACGTAAATAACAATCCCGATAACGAAATCATTCTGGGAGATTCAACCAAACGCCTCCTGGAAGTAGCACGAAAAGTCACTTACCATGATGGAGAACCCAAAACTGCCACTCAATCACTTGCTGAAGCGATTGCCGAGCAAAATTACTTCGATGTTGTAGTAATTTGCGATTCAGCATTGCGTGCTCATGATATTCACCCCCGTGAAACCACGCTTAGCCGGACAGAAATAAATGATTTAACCTCCGAGCTGAATGTCGATGCTATTATCGCTCTTGAAAATATACAGATCAAGATTCAACGGATTATCACCATGATACCCGGAGGAAATGGCTTTTGGGGAACAGTTGATGCCATTATTATACCTTCAGTGGCTCTTTACCTCCCCCAACGGACCGGTCCATTGGTGCGCATAAATGCCAAAGACAGCATTTTCTGGGAAAAGGATAGTTACTCTGAAGTCCGGTTAATGAGTAGCATGATCTCGGACGACCAGGTCATAAAAGAAGCGTCGGAGTATGCCGGGAATATTCCGATCAAATATTTACTTCCCTATTGGAAAACAAGTACCCGTTTTATTTATTCAACCGGATCACCCGACATGCGGGATGCCCATATATACGTGAAAGAAAACGATTGGGATAAAGCAGCTGAAATATGGAAACGCGTTTATGAGACTAAAAGCGAGAAAAAGAAAATGCATGCCGCGGTCAATCTTTCTGTTTACTATGAGTTGAACGACGATTTTAACGAAGCCATATCCTGGATTAATAAAGCGATTGAACTATCCGAAAATAACTTGAAATATGAAACTATTTTTATCGGTGATGAATCAGGAAGCGTATTAAATAAAAACCTTTACCTTTATTACCAGAAACAATTGACCGAAAGAAAAGAAGCCGATGCAAAAATAAAAATGCAGATGAATCGGTTTGAGGAAGAGTAGATTTCTATATCCTTTTAGGGATGAAATTATTACAGTTTACCAGACAAACCCATCATTAGATGATGGTTATGAGGATACCCATAAAGGGAATTCCTACCCATGCACATATAATTTATTAATTCTTATTTCTGAAATCTAAATAAAAATACCTATTTTTGAGATAAATAAAAGGGAGGAATTATGAAACTAAGTCAACAATCGCAATCATCTATTGAAACTGCCATCCGTCATGCGGTTGGAAAATTCCCATGTGGTTGCGAACCATCTACCATTACGGATATCCACATACAGCCTAATCAAAATTCTGGTGAACTGTTGATATTTGATGATGAAGATAACGAACTGGCTTGTAGTATTATTGAAGAATGGCTGAGCTATGACGGTTCTGATTTTTACAAAAGCACAGAGCGTATATTGTGTACTGTACTTCATACGATGAAAGAAAACAAGGAGTTCGAGAAATTATCTATCTTACAACCTTTTTCGTTTGTTTTGGTGGATGAAGAAAAAGAAACAATCGGCGAACTGCTTTTAATGGATGATGATCTCCTGCTTGTTAACGAAGAATTATTGAAAGGACTCGATGAAGAGCTAGACAACTTTCTGAAAGAATTACTGGAAAAAGAATAAGTTTTTCGTCTTGCTTACCTCTCCGTTTTTTCATACAGTTATAAATAATACACGATGGAAGATTATCTAAACCAACGTTGCGGATAGTGTGGAGGGAATCCGCTTATGCGGCCTATCACCATTCTTTGCAGATGTGAAAACTACCGGAAAGCATTCCCAGGTTTCGATCCTGAAAAGGTTGTAACCTTTAGAGAAAAGGAAGTAGCTTCACTTTTACAAGATTCTTCTGGTATCGTTCGTAACAAACGAAAAATAGAAACTACCATTGATAATGCCAGATTCTTCCTGGAAACACAAAATGAGTTTGGTATTTCGATGCATACTTAAAATCTTTCCTTTCTGATGCAAAGCCTGTTGTCAAACCATTTCAAGACTCTCTCAGAAATACCTGTTTCAGCCTCCTTATCGGATGCCATCAGCAAGGATATGAAAAAACAGGGAATTCAAATTCTTCGGCACAACCATTTGCTATGCCTTTTTGCAGGGGTAGAGCTTGTAAATGACCATTTGGTGGATTTTCATTGCAGGAAATCCTGATACCGTTAAAAACCTCATTCCTTTAAATTTCCTAACAAAATCAATGTAGGTTATTACCTGAATTAATAACGTCTGATAGATTTAGCAAAGGCTGAAAGCCTGACAGATTTAGAGCAAGGTCAGCAAACGAAGTGAAGGCAGCCTTGGATTGACTACTCACACAATCAAAGAGTGCCGACGGAACGGCATAAAAAGGATATCGCATTCTATGTCGTTCTTAGCAGAACTCCCTGGTTTAATACCATCTCAGCCCAAGGTTGCACTCGTTTTGCTCGCTCACCCTGCGCTAAATCTGTCAGGCTTTCAGCCTTCGCTTTTACTTCTTATTGTGATAATATCCTTAAATATCGAACTATTTATATCCTCTTATCTTGCCATTTGGCTTTCTTAAAATAAATGTAACTCGCTACTAGCAATAAGAGGTAATAGATAATCTCAGTTGTAAAACACACCTCTACCGGAGCTTTCAACACACTTCCCACAAAGAGCATATAAGCTACATAAAAGACCAGAGTGATAGATTCCAACAGTAATGCAGATCGGGTATTACCAGTTCCCGAAACGCTGTTAAACACCACATTAGCGGCAGATGCAATTACCATAGCTACGCAAATAACATATACCGACGATACAGAGGCCTCAATAAGACCGAGATCATTCGTATATATGGATAAAATCGCCTTTGGGAAAATCGCAATAACACTTGCCAAACCAACCATCAGTAGAAAAGAAAAACGAACAATCTTTACAACAAGAGGAATAACATTCTTAATTCCTCCCGAACCAATGGTGTTACTTACCAGGCTATTAGCAGCTGCCGATAGTGCATTTACAGGAATAAACATGACGATATAAATGCTTCGCACAATATTCGCAATCGCAAGTTCTCTCTGCCCGATTCGTTCCACCACCATGAAGAAGACAAAGAATGTACCCATCGACAGAAAATACTGCAACATGGTAAAGCATGAAATGCTGAGTACCCGTAAAAGCAATTTAACATCAAATGATCGGAAACGATTCAAATTATATGTCTTCAGATTCACAGTAATGTAGGTATAACTCAGATAGAAAAGAATGGAGCTTGCTTCTGCAATTACCGAGGCAATAGCCGCCCCTTTGATACCCATCTCCGGGAAGCCCCACTTACCGAATATCATGGCATAATCCAACGCTACATTTATCAATGCCATTACAATTGCATTGATTGTCAACACTTTAGTACGGGTAATTCCAATATAAAAGGCACGAAACATGGCTCCCATAAATGAAAAGAAGAAACCAAACACACGCCAGTTTATAAATTCCATCGTCGCCTCATAAATAGCTTCGGATGAAACGATCACCCTCATGATATCACCACCCCAGTAACGAGCAAGGCCCACCGCAAAAAAGGCCAAGGCCAGGAGGAAGATACATCCCTGTATCATAACAGGACCTACCTGCTGGTATTGTCCTTCGCCATTCCGACGTGCAATTATAATTTGAGAACCAATGCTGAAACCAAAAGCTACAGTAAATATACAGATATAGAATAATCCCCCCATAGCTGCTGCTCCAAGAGCAACTTCACCTACACGGCCGAGAAAAGCTGTATCGGTAACATTGATAATATTTTGAGCAAGTAAACTCAGGAGTATAGGATAACTTACATTCCAGATTTGCTTATTAGTATACATAGTTAAGAGTATTTGAAAATAATAAACCCAGTTTATACATCAGAAAGAAAGAAGTAAAGTCAAACCAAGAGGCGGTAGCATCAGCAGCGGAGACCGGTAAGATTTGAAGCAAATAGCGGTAGCTTTCGATTCATCTTCCGGTAGCATTGTAAATGCTCAATGATTACAAAATGTGAACCTGATTCCGCCCTCCGTTTGAAGATACAGAAACGGCCGTTATTTTTTTTCTAACGGCCGCTTCTAATATCAGTATCAGTTCTTTAATCTTCTTTCAAGGCTGCAATACTTTCTTTTAAGGACTGAATAATACTTTCGGCATCCGCTTGTTTCTTTCTTTCAAGTTCAAGCACAGCAGGTGGTGCATTGTTCACAAACTTCTCATTGCTGAGTTTCTTCATGACGCTTTGCAGGAATCCTTCTTTATGCTTCAACTCCGCTTCCAGACGGGCGATTTCGGCATCTACATCGATCCTATCGCCTAACGGAACAGCAAACTCTGTGGTATTTACCATAAAAGTGGCAGCCGTAGCTTCATCTTTTACATTTACTTCCGTAATAGCAGAAAGGTTGCACATCTTCTTGATGACAGGACTAAACTCAGGTATAGGATTCTCTCCCACCACTTCCAATTCCAACTCTTCCTTTTGAGCAATGTTCTTTTGCAGACGAATGGTACGAATATTACTGATGATTTCTTTAGCAATATCAAATTGATGAATATAACCCTGATCAACATATTTATCAAGAGTCAGCGGTTCCACCATAATACTTTCGCCATAATCGCGCTCATAAAGATGCTGCCAGAGTTCCTCGGTAATAAACGGCATAAACGGATGAAGGAGCTTCAACAAATTATCGAAATAGGCGATAGTAGCCCCGTACGTTATATGATCAATGGGCTGTCCATAAGCTGGCTTAATCATTTCCAGATACCAGGAAGAGAAATCATCCCAGAACAATTTGTAAACAGCCATCAGTGCCTCGCTCAACCGGTACTTACCAAATAAATCGGCTACTTCGGCAGCTACCTGATTTTGTCTGGATTCAAACCAGTGGGTAGCAATGCGTGAAGCTTCCGGTATTTGTATCTTACTATCCACTTGCCAGCCTTTGATCAGGCGGAACGCATTCCATATTTTGTTATTGAAGTTACGCCCTTGTTCACAAAGAGCCTCATCAAATAAGATATCATTTCCCGCAGGAGCAGAAAGCATCATTCCCATCCTGACTCCGTCCGCACCGTAACGATCAATTAATTCAAGCGGATCGGGAGAATTGCCTAATGACTTTGACATCTTCCGCCCTTGCTTATCACGCACAATACCCGTGAAGTAAACATTGCGGAACGGCATATCTCCTTCAAGCTGGTAACCGGCCATAATCATACGGGCCACCCAGAAGAAAATAATATCCGGAGCTGTTACCAGATCGGAAGTGGGATAATAATACTTTATATCTTCATTGTCCGGATCAAGAATTCCGTTAAACAAAGAGATGGGCCATAACCAGGAAGAGAACCAGGTATCCAGACAGTCTTCATCCTGACGAATGTCATTCAGGGTCAGATCCGCATTGCCGGTTTTCTCTTGAGCCAGTTTCAAAGCTTCCTTTTCGTTCATAGCGACCACGTAGCCCCCTTCGGGCAAGAACCAGGCTGGAATACGGTGACCCCACCAAAGTTGTCGGCTAATATTCCAGTCCTTGATATTTTCCATCCAATTCCGATAGATATTCTTATATTTGGGCGGATAGAATTTCAGGTCATCTTCCATAACAGGCTTTAAAGCCATTGCCGCCATATTCTCCATTTTAAGAAACCATTGCATAGAAAGCTTCGGCTCAATCACTACATTGGTGCGTTCGGAATAACCTACTTTATTGGTATAGGGTTCTTCTTTATCCAATAAACCGGCAGCATCCAGATCGATAACAATCTGTTTACGAACGGCAAACCGATCCATACCGATATATATTTCTCCGGCTTCGCTGATGGTGCCATCGTCATTGAAAATATCAATAATCGGTAAGTTATACTTCTCACCCAGCATGTAGTCGTTTACATCATGTGCCGGGGTAACTTTCAGGCATCCGGTACCAAACTCCATGTCTACGTATTCATCTTCAATAACCGGAACGACACGATTTACCAACGGAACAATTACTTTCCTTCCTTTGAGGTGTGCATTCTTCGGGTCATTCGGATTGATACACATAGCCACGTCACCCATAATTGTTTCCGGACGGGTAGTAGCCACTACGGCATATCCGTCTTCGCCTTCTATCTTATAACGGAGATAATAGAGCTTTCCATTTTCTTCTTTATAAATAACCTCTTCATCGGATACAGCAGTCAATGCCTTCGGGTCCCAGTTGATCATGCGTACTCCGCGGTAAATCAGTCCTTTGCTAAACAAGTCAACAAATACCTTGATTACACTTTCACTACGGATTTCGTCCATGGTGAAAGCGGTTCTGTCCCAGTCACAGGAAGCACCCAGCCGGCGAAGTTGTTTCAGAATAATGCCTCCGTGTTCTTCCGTCCACTCCCAGGCATGCTTCAGGAACTCTTCGCGAGTCAAGTCTTTTTTGGTTATGCCCTGTTGAGCAAGTTTATTTACTACTTTAGCTTCCGTAGCAATAGAAGCATGGTCGGTTCCCGGAACCCAACAGGCATTTTTACCTTCCATACGGGCACGACGAACCAGAATATCTTGAATGGTATTATTAAGCATGTGCCCCATATGGAGGACTCCCGTGACGTTAGGAGGAGGAATGACGATAGTGTAAGGCTCACGACTATCGGGTTTAGAACTGAACAGCTTATTATCCATCCAATACTGATACCATTTTCCCTCTACCTCAGCGGGGTTGTACTTACTTGCTAATTCCATTTTTATAATCATATTTAGTTTTGAGGGTACAAAATTAATAAATATATCAACGTCTGCTTATATTTTACCCCCATCTTTTACTTGTACCCGGAAAGATAGTTTATATCCCTGAAAGAGGGCGAAACCATAAAACAATGCTGTCATTGAAAACAAATTCTTTACCAGGGCGGTTATCATAAAAGGTATATCGGTTGCAGCAAGCGCATCAAAATAAGAAAAATCATATTCTCTGGAAATATAACCAATCATGGAGAGGAAATCGCCCATGAAGCAACCGAATACGGCCAGGACTGCTCCTACTATACCAAATACCTGGCTAACGCCCTTGCCGGCCCAACGAACAGCATAGCCTACCAAAAATCCCATCCCAATAGCCATGTAACCAATTTGATAACCCGTGGAAACGGATATCAATGCCCAGACTATCGCTCCTGCAATACTTGCAGCAAGTCCGGCGAAAAATCCGGCAGGTAAATTTTCTTCTTTCTTAAGAATATCTTCATCAAAAGTCTCTACAGATATTAATTCTTCTTCGGGCACAGGGGCCATCTTCACAAATTCCTCATCCAACTGAAAATTAGTACACACGCCTTCCAGAACCGGTTTATTACCAGTCTGCTTACATACAAGCCCTTTCCCGTTCACATACTGACGTGACAAACAATTCCGGCAGGCTTCAATTCCTTCCAACTTTCTCATCCTATCTTTTTTAGGTCTTACAACACTCTTATTTTTCACTGCAATTTCGCAAATATAACTATATTTCCCTGCCAGTTGTGTTTTTATTGCATATTTTTGCCACCGGAAAAAGAATGCAGGAATGAAAAAAAGGAACAATATCTACATACGCTATATACTACTTTTAGCCGGACTTTCTATTGTTTTACTTACACAATTTATACCGGCCTGGGGAAGAGTATATGCATTGTATATCTATCCGTTTATCTCGCGTGTGCTTGCTCCCATCTCGGGTATTTTCCCTTTCTCTCTAGGAGATGTCTTTATCTTGTTAAGTATTCTGGGCATACTGGCATTCCCTTTTATGGCACGCAAGCGAAAGATAAGATGGAGTAAAATTATCTTGAGAATTATTGAATACCTGGCTTGGGTGTACATCTGGTTTTACCTGGCATGGGGATTAAATTACTTTCAACCGAACTTTTACCAGCGAACGGGAGTTCCGTACACGGCTTACACCGAAGAGAATTTTCGGGAGTTTCTGAAAGAATACGTAAATGAGCTTAACAAGAGCTATGTACCTGTCACGGATATTGATAAGACGATTATCCACCAGCAGATTATTAATCAGTACAGGGAATTAAATCAAGGCATGGGAATCCATACACCGAAAGTATCACCCAAAGTTAAAACCATGTTATTCAGTTCCCTCTTTTCCAAAATGGCTATTACCGGATACATGGGACCTTTCTTCTGTGAATTCAATGTCAATAATGAACTGCCCCCTTCACAATATGCTTTTACCTACGCCCATGAGCTGTCTCATTTCTTAGGAATCAGTAGTGAAGCGGAAGCGAATTTTTATGCCTATCAAACATGTATCCGTACGGAAAATCCTACAATCACCTTTTGTGGGTACTTCTCGGTTTTAAATCATGTACTAGGGAATGCACGCAGGTTGATGGATAGCGAAGAGTATAAACAATTATTCGAAAGTATCAATCCGGACATTATAACGCTGGCCCAGGAAAATCAAATGTATTGGAGAAACAAATACAGCCCTGTCATCGGGGATATTCAAGACTGGATTTATAACCTTTATCTTAAAGGAAATCAAATACCAAGTGGAACCCAGAATTATTCGGAAGTGATCGGACTGCTGATTTCCTGGAGAGAAGCTCATAATAATCAGGAACCTAATAATTAAGAAATAAATCAATGCATACCAGACAAGAAAAAATGGAAGCCTTCGGATGCTTCCTCGATGTTCTCGATGAACTTCGTGAAAAGTGTCCGTGGGACAGAAAACAGACAAACGAGAGTTTACGCCCGAACACTATAGAAGAAGTCTATGAACTCTCAGATGCTATACTGAAGAACGATACTCAAGAAATATGTAAGGAACTAGGAGATGTGCTGCTGCATATCGCATTCTATGCAAAAATCGGTTCCGAAAAAGGTAAGTTCGACATAAAAGATGTATGCGACCGCCTGTGCGAAAAACTGGTCTTCCGACATCCGCATGTATTCGGTGACGAACAGGCCGAAACAGCGGGTCAGGTATCTGAGAACTGGGAACAGCTTAAGCTCAAAGAAAAAGGAGGTAATAAAACAGTATTAAGTGGAGTACCTTCTGCCCTGCCCTCACTGATAAAGGCTTACCGAATACAGGATAAAGCCCGCAATGTTGGATTCGACTGGGAACAGAAAGAAGATGTATGGAAAAAAGTAAGAGAAGAATTCGGAGAACTGGAAGTGGAGCTCGCCCATTTGGATAAAGATAAAGCGGAAGCGGAATTCGGGGATCTTTTCTTCAGCCTGATCAATGCTGCCCGCCTTTACAAGATCAATCCGGACAATGCGCTCGAACGTACGAATCAAAAATTCATCCGCCGGTTCAATTATTTGGAAGAGCATACCATGAAGCAAGGTAAAAAACTGAAAGATATGACGCTGGAGGAAATGGATGCTATTTGGGAAGAAGCCAAAAAGAAAGGATTATAATGCATTGAGTTATTTCGATAAAGCATTGAGTTATGATAAAAAAGCGTTGAGTTATTTCGGTAACTCAACGCTTTTCAAAATCAGATATCCCAGCTATTGCTTAGCTTTATTTTCCCGGGCTTCTATGCCAAATTTCCTTCGAGGCTTTTCTGTGGTCTCTTCCTTTTTAGGTAGTGTATTTTCATCGATAATGACTTGATTAATCTTCATCGTCCTAATTAAAGATTCATAGTTCACTACCACATTGGCAAAACCAGTATATTCCCCGGTAGGTGTTTCATCGACTTTGCCTTCCAACTGAGCACCTTTCACGAACCCATTGTAGGGTGCTTTGCTACCTTTAAAGAAGTTCTCCAACCAGAATTTCTTTTCTTGTTCAACTAATTTCTGATCATTATTAAATCCTTCTACCCCTTCGTAGAATAATTTATAAAATACAGTCTTCTTAGCAGCATCAAGAACATCCTTCTTCTTTTCGGCAAATCCTTCGGCACGAAAGGTTGCGGTTTTCTCGTCTAACTCCAATAATTCGACCTCTCCTATAAATTTCTCTTGCGCATTCAGCGGCAGAAGTATACTGAGGCAGATTAAAACGAATAATAAACCAACATGTTTCATCATAGACTCAAAATATCACCGAAAGGGCCTTTCCGTGCACGAGAAACAACAATCAGTTTAACTCCATCCTCAAAAGCGGTTTTAATTTCATTACCACCTTTGGAGATCGTACATAGTGTCAATGCATTGCTAATAATCTCTTTTGCTTTAGCAGTGCCAACCAATTTGGTACCCTTCTCACCGGCGATCTCAATTTCTTGATAAACATCAAACATTTGCCCTACCTGTATTCCTGCGCTGCTACCAATACTTATGTATACTGTTTTTGCACCTTTCTTCGGGTCAACCTGATCCAGGGCTTTAATTACAGCCTCAACCTTAAAGTTGTTATCTACAAATTTTTTCATATCGCCAACAACTTCGTTTAATGCTTCTGTAATTGACTCTGTAGAGGTTTCTCCACTTAGGTAGGTGTTTTTGAAGTTTTCCGTACCAATTACCGCGCCGGTTCCAGTGTCAACCAAAGTAAGGGTAAATGTCGAGGCTACTTCATAGCGTGTTTTACCATCTCTGGTTTTCGCATTCGATTCTAGCGCGGTATAGTGTCCTTTTACAAGCACATCAATATTACTTTCGCGCAACTGGATCAAGCGCTCTTCGTTGACCGTAGAAAGCCCGCTCAAATTATTAATATCAATCACATTCAAACGGCCCGTTCGTATAATACCCTCAATCACATTGTTCCGTAAAGTAGTAACCCAATTGGTACCAATTTTTGTATTGTAAGAAAAATCATCAATACAAACATTCAACTTGTCGTTATCTTGCGCCATAACAACAATACCCCATGTCAAAAATGACAAAATAGAAAATAACTTTTTCATAGACTTCTTTTAATTATTCAATTTAAATATATTAGTATGCGTCTTGTGCTAGTCGGAATCCGATGGTAGGAGAAGGTTCTCCGGGCTTTTGGTGGCTCCTGCAGGCATTTCTTAAATACCATTCATCGTCTTTAAACGAGCCTCCGCGTACGATACGCCGTACACCCATTTTAGGTCCTGTCGGATTCATTTCTTTTGTCGCGGTGTATTTACCCAGCCAGTCTGAACACCATTCCGCGACATTCCCGGTCATATCATATAATCCTAATGGATTAGGCTGTTTCATCCCTACTTGTAAGGTTTGTACGCCCAAATGAGCAACCTTATTTAATGTCCCACCTGAGAACACATCCGGCGCTTCTTGACCACGGTTACGTGCGGCATATTCCCATTCAGCTTCAGTAGGTAACCGGAAATGTGTACTGCCACGTTCATTCAATTTGGTAATAAAATCCTGGCAGTCGTTCCACGTTACATTTTCCACAGGCAAATTCGGCCCTTTATTCATGGAGGGATTACTTCCCATAATTTCTTCCCATAAGGCTTGTGTAACTTCTGTTCTACCAATACTATAGTTGCGTAAAGTGACTTCATGCACGGGCTGTTCATAGTTAAACGTGTTACGCTTATCATTCTTCGCAGTTGAACCCATAAAGAATGTTCCACCCCGCACCTGAACCATTTCATAAGAAATGCCGTTTACCGAGAAACTACCTTCCGCACGCATGGTGATGTGATGCTTCAGTTTCTTATTAAGTTCTACATTTATCACAGAACGCTCATCATTATAGCCGACTGCTTTTAATTCTACAGTATGGTCTCCTTCGGGACCCTTGTAGTCAAACGGGGTTACACTACTCAACTTTTCCCCATCCACGTATACATCAGCATCACGTACATTACTAGTTATGGTTACAGTTCCAGTGGGTCCGTCATAAGCAACTTGTGGCTTCTCAATTTGCATAATGTAAGTAGTATTACCTTTAACTGCTTCAAATTCATAGCGCAGAGGAAGGTAACTTTTTGTCTTAATATTGAGCCAGTTGGCTCCATCAATAAGATATACCCAATATTCACCGTCTTTGTACTCCTGTTGAATAATATCCCCTTCAAATGAAACATCTGCCATGGCAAGCCCTATTTTTATAAGAGCACAAGGATCACCACCGAGATCTTTCATCTGAAACTTTACCGCGCTTATATCAGTCGGGTCAGAGTAAAACTCTTTCACCTTTAATTCTTGCGCAAAAAGAGATAAAGAGGTTATTATGCAAACGATGACTGAAGCAATAATCCTTAACATAATTAGGGTAGTTTAAACTTATTCAACGTAAATATTTCATCTTCACTTATTTCTGTCGGTTGCCATGTACGTACATGGATTTGGGGAGCATCTTCATCGGTAAAGTCCCATATAAGAAATAGAATACCTTTATCGCTATAAGTTGTCGAATTCCACTCCTGAATCAGTGTTACCCCATAATAATTCGGTTTGGCACCATGCCGTTTAATACGATAATCATTAAACTTCACATTAATATATCCTTGCCGTTTAAATACCCCACGCAAATTAGACAAATACTCTTGTTTTCGTTGTACAATATATTCTACATCCTTTTCAGGAATACCTATTTCAGCTTTCCTGCGCTGAACAACCTTACCCGTAATAATCAGCGCATCTTCACTGAATATGTTTTCCATAAATTGAATATCCTTCTGATTATAAGCCGTACGCAACTGCTCAAGATAATTAACAATTTGCATGCGTTTGTCCATATCATTTAGTTCAGTGCCTTCCTTCATAAACTTGGAATATTGCTGAATGCCCATCGTGATATTAAAATCCACAATTTTACCGGTTGCGTCAAAATTAATACAAACTTGTTGATTCAAGTTATCTGTATATGTATCGTCAAGCGGTTTCATTACAATAGCAATATTACGAACCTGATACCCTCGAACCGAATTATTAGCTCTTAATTGTAAACAACGCTCTACAATATCATCGTCCACACAACGGAAATGAACGTTATTCCATAACATATTAATACTCTGGGATGCCAGATCATCAATATTAATACCAGAATAATTAATGTCACCTCCCGTTGTTTCTGCCCGATTAATAGCTGTTAACAAGTTCATAACCTGTTGTTCCATTCTATTTTTCAAGGATACATTCGTTATTCCATCAGAAAATTCAAAATTCACTTCATCTTGTACAAATGTACCAGAAGTGTAACCAAATAACAGCAATGTAAAAAATATCGTTCTCATGAGCTTTCTTTATTTTGATAGTGTAAACCAAATAGCATTTGAACCGGAATAATTTTTCAACGAGTCATATTGTAACGTCTTAAAGTTGGCTCGCTGATCGACACCAGGGCCTAATACGGTCTGTACCGATCCATTTCCATCTATAATTAACCAGAAACAAGTTGCCGGATTATTACATTCGTTATAATTGCCGTAACGTTTAACTTTATATTCAGCTTTCAGCCGGTTCAACATGGCTTTTACTTCGGTTAATGATGATGTTGCAAGAAGTTCATCTATGACAGCTTGCTGCCAGGCCACATTCAGTTTTAATGTTTCATCGCTGACATCCTCTCCGGAAGGTTCATCTATTTCCGATGGCTCCGGTACAGCCTCAGGTTTTACGAATGTAACCACATTATCCGCAGGAATAAGATCACTTTTCTTCACGTAGACAAAGACACGATACATTTCACCCCGCCTCATTTGAATTTTATCGCATTTACCCGTGACATCTTTTACGATGACATTTTCTGCCTAACTAAGTTTCTTCTTCGTCTCGATATACTCGTTTATATAAGTTGTCAGTAATTCCTCTGCAATCTGATATGCCTCAGCCTCCGTACTCATGGTAGCTTCAGCATATATATATTGGTTATTTCGCTTTATGGAGTTGATCTTTTTAGTATCCGACTCTTGCGCGAACACCGTTCCGACTACAGCTATCCAGGATAGCATAAAAACTATAGCTCGTTTTCTCATATTTATTGTTTTATTTCATCAAATAGATATTCTATTTTAGAAGAAGGGACATAACAATTCAGGCGAGCCTGAATGACACCTTTCCGGGCATCCAATTGTGAAGTATCAAACGTTATTTTCATGATATGATTATAGCCTTGATCTACATTTCGCATAACCAACTCACACACCGCCAGGTTGCCCTCATAACTGATGACTCCGAAAAAAGGCCTGCAACCTATCATTAAGCAATAATTAGTCCAACGATTTAACGGTACGCTTATCAACTCTTCCTGGAGCCCATATTTTTTCAACCGGATATTCATCGTAAATTCATTCTCTATCTCCTGCGTAGTCAACAAATTCGCCAGGCTTTCCAATGGATATTTAGAATGATATACCAACCGGAATTCTCCTTTCGGAGATTGTTCATAATACCGGTTGGTATTCAATTCATCGATATAATAACTTTCGCCCGGCAAAATAAAATAATTGTTTTGCCAAGTGGATTGAAGTTTATCCAGACTAACGTTCATGGGCACTACTTTCTGTAATGGGTAAGTCCATATATCCGTTTTTATACGTCGTTCATTTTCCAACATCTCACTACCATTCAATAAGTCAAAGTCCATTGGAAAATTAACAGAACAGTGCAATACGTCATTTTTATGCCAGTTGACTGTATAACGCTTTCCATTATTTTTGATATTAAGAACAAAGGTGGTATCCTTTAATAAAGTCTGAAAGAAGGAGAATGTACCTTTCTCAAAAGAGATATCATCTTCAGCAATCTGTTTCACTACAGTTTTCTCACGATTCATTGTCAAATCCACTTCTAATGAATATCGCTCCAGAAAATTAAATACAGGAGATGAAATGACAGAACGTTGATAAGGAGTAAACAGGGCATAGCCGATATGTTCTATCCGACGATTTTGTACGATCACCGTTATCGGCTTACCACTGAAGGAAAAATGTTTCCAATAGACTCCATCTTTCAATGTGTTAAATTGGGAAGTAAGTTGCAGAGAGGTTGCCATACGCCCCAATAAATCTGTTTGATAGCTGTTTTGAGCTGCCAGATCAGAGTGCCCTCCCCATAAGAGAAGGAAAATAAAGCACGTATATAGCCACCTGTTCTCCATCTATCAAATATGAATCCATTTTCGGGTACCGTCTGCGCGGCGCAATTCTCCCTGAACTAATCTGCCATTATCAAACTTCACACTAACCATAATATCTCCCGAACTAACCTCCAGATATTCTGCCGGCATCTTCTTCAGGTCAATGGTATGTTTTCTCTTGAAAGTCAACTTTCCGCCGACACCATGTGGTTTACCATTCTTTATAGGACCTTCGTAGAGGGCATAGCCGAGATCTAAGCTTCCAGAGCCGTTTTGAGGTTTGGTTATAGGTTCTTCTTTCTTCGAATCTTCAGCTGTTGGCTCATCTACCACTGGCAGAGGAGCTACTATAGTTGTATCTACTTTGAGAGTATCTACAACAAGTGTATCTGGTTCAGGAGGAAGGCTTGGTGGCTTTTTGTCTCCTCCAAGTCCAAAGTAAATTCCACCCCCAATAAGTAAAACCGCAATAACTGCTATTATAATGAACTTAGAAGGAGATGAATTCTTGGGCGTTGTTATCTCTACTAGTTTCTTGCCGCATCCCTCACCTTTACAAACGAATGGTTCACCACTTTTTATTTCCTGTATTTCTTTATTGTCCGCCTTGTCACAGTTATCATAATTTTTGCAGACTCCTTTTTTTATTTTGGTCATATTCAATTTATTTTAAGGTTAATCTATCTGTAATAATTTTAAAGGCAATAGCATTATATTCCTTAAATTCAGGACTTTGGATGTTTCCTTTGCATGCCGGAAGGAAATCTGACTTAAGTAAAGCCGCAAGAGCTTTTTGCAACTCTAACTTTTTATCATTATGCAAATAATCTGTGGCTAATTTTTCTTCTACCATTTGTACGACAGTATCAGCCGATTTATCATCCAATGCTAAATTTCTAATAGCCTGAACTGCGTTTTTACCCAATTTAATATTATCTGTAATAAAGCCTATTTCATTTTCAATCACAATGCCTTTATAAAGTTCACCTGTCTGCGGATCCTGCATATCGGTTGGTAATCCCATAGCGAATAAAAGCATAGTTGGCGGAGTGAGTTCTTTAATTTTTTCATCAATATCTTTATCAAACAAAGGAGCAAGCTTACTTCCATCTCCTTCGGTATGCAATACCATCTTATTCAGTTTCACTTCACTTTCGTTTCCAATAAATTTGCTGTCATATATCTTTTTCAGCTCTGCTAAGTTCGACACAAATCTGAGGGGGAATCCGCTAGCGGCTGCAATTACGATAATCCGGTTTTCTTTATCACCTTCCGAACAATCTAATTTAGCTTCAAAACCTGGACAACATTGTGCAAACATATTGATAAACTTATCACGGAAGTTTGTAGGATCTTCGTATTTAGGAATAACCAATTGCACAATTTTCTGCAAAGGACTTTTGGAAACTCCTCCTTTATTTATTTCATCCGCATTAAAAGTTAAGTAGCACTGAGCCGATTTAATGATTCCGGTAATAAAGTTTTCGAGCTTCTCATCCGTATTATATTCATTTTTGATCTTCTCAAGGATGTTAACCTTTACGAGTTTCATTGTAATGTCTTTTTTAGCGACATCCACCATCATTTGCTTTGCATTCTTCAGACAAATTTTACTGAATATATCTTGAACTGTATTTACATCCAGTTTCTCCGTCAAAGCAGCAAAATTGCGTCGGGTATCACTTCCCAACATGGCAACAATATTATTACGCACATCTTGTGCATTCGTTTGTTGACGCTCAATGTCGATAATAGCTTTTGAAGTTATATCCCTAACTTGTTGCGGATCGTATTTTTTGACTATTTTTTCATCAATATTAGCAGGTTCTTTTTTGCATTTTGTTTCACATTCTTTTTCCGCAACATCAAGGACGTATGTTAAGAGTTCTTTTATTGCTTTTACGTGAGCGAGTAAATTACTCAGTTCAATGTTGATTTCTTGTATCAAAGCATTTGCATAACGATATCCCTCCAATTTAGTTGAAAGTGTATATTTATCGCAAAGCGCATTTTTATAGGCTTCAAAAACTTTATTGCTTTTCCCTAAAATATCTGTTAACCAGTTTATTCCGGCCCATTCAGTAAGACATCTCTTAACATCGGGCATGATTTCCTGATCAAGAACAGTCTCCATCCGCGCCACCTTTTCCTTATAAGTTTTCGTTTTTTCTTCACAATCTTTGATGAGAAGCATCAGGTATTTTTCAACCTCAAGTAAAGATTTGTTTCCACTATACCATTCAGAAAAGAGAATGTCTTCAATGTGCTTTCTAACTTCAATAGCATACCCTTTTCTTTCTTTCATTTGCAAATCGAAGAATCGCTTTACTCCCTGCCCGCGGAAGTTGTCATTATATAACAATTCACACATTTCAGTAAATCTGCTCAACCAGTTTTTCTTTTCTGACTCCGAACGACAATCATCGGCAAAACGTTCGGTAGATGTATGCCATTGGGTATCAAATTCTTTCCATTTGCGATTGGCATCACTTTCATAAAATGGTTTAGAAAGGGTCATGTATACATCGGATATCCATAACTCTTCCTGCTTTTTCTTTTCTTGTATTTCCGTAACAAAACCTGTTCCTACCTGCTCGATAGATAATTCATCATATCCCATTCCGTCGACCCATCTATTATATTTTAGCTGACGGGCTGCCTGGCGGGCAAAAGAATAGCTTACGAATTCTTCGATTTCAGTTTCGGGATATTCGATCCGCTTAACACCAAAGGTCATGAATTTGCGGCTATGTACTTCGCGGCCCGCACCATCTTTTTCCGGATCCTTACCGTTATTTTCACAATCGACCAGCCTCTTCATCCTGTCTTCACCTGATGAACTTATAACTCTCTGGAATATAAAATCGGCTACAGTTGCCGGTAATTCAGTTGCGATATCTAAGATTTTACCTACTTCGTTTTGATTAGAGAAAAGATAAGCAACTTCAAAAGCTTGTTGTCCCTGCAATAATCGTTTTACATTACCCGATGCGTCACGTTTTTCCCCACTAACATCAAATGGAAGATAAGTTCCAATACTCATTGAATTTAGCTCACTAAGAGCAGCATACCCATTGGCTTGATAATAGTTGGCATCAAAAGAAGGATTTGCCAGTACAGTTTCAGGCACATATAGATACAATGCAGTCTTATACATCTTGCCTGACCTAATATTATATGTTTTACGTATCTGTGCTATGACATCAATGATAGAGCCCGAACCGGTTCCTCCCGCCAATCCTGCGCATATATGGAATGTTACGTCTGCTTCGGTTGATTTTCCCTGTAAATCCAGCACTCGCTGATTAAGCGCCTTGTTAAACTCACGAATATTATTGGCAAAAAGGAATCGACCTAATCTTCTCCGCTGACCGCCAATTCCGTCGCCCACCAAACCTCGAATGTTATCGAATAATGAGAGTTCGTCATCTGAAATAAATGCTTTTATATTCGGATAAAGATGCAATTCATTTAAAATTCCGGAACCGGCACCGTGTATAGAAACCTTCTGAGCCGGAAGCAGATGAACATTTTGCCCCAGAACCCGCCAGTCACTTTTGTTATCCAGATCGGCTGGAGAAGAATCAATATACAAATAATCTACAAAAAGATTCCCCCCCGGGTTCATTACTTCTAAATTCTTCGTAAATACGTTTTCTCATTTCCCGAAGAATCTTACCTCCGGTTCCTCCGAGGCCTATAATTAAATGATTTGCCATAATATTAATTTTATTTTGTTAATGTATTTCAGTCCCAATCATAATTTCTTCGTCTAGTTGTTGTTTTTTTTGTTTTTCTGGCTAAAGTAGAAGAAGTATAATACAATCCTCCGAAGGCTACTACCCAGCACAGAAATGCCCAACCGACACGTATCCACATATATTGATGTATTTCTTTGTTGATTGCCGATTTAATTGATTGAAGGACTCCTTTGGCGTGTAAGTCTTTCATTTCCATTCCATTTATATATTCTTGTAAAAAGGGATAATTTTCGGAGATATTCCGTTTGATATTTTCCAAATCAGCAAGAGAATAAGTATCCTGGCTCATAAGCTTCTCGCCATTCTTTATAAATCCGGAGACAACCTCCGACATATCATTCACATAGTCTTTCACATAAAAAGCTCCCACTAATTGGATGCTTTGCCAAAAAAGAATAATAGTTGCTATAATCAGGATAAGGATAGTTGAGAAAGTATAGTTATATCGTGGAAATAAACTCTTCATCAGAAAGTGAAGAATAATCAATAGAATGATAGTAATTACTAAAGCCCACAGTATAGATAAGATTAAATTTCCGATGACCCACATTCAATACACGACTTTTGTTTGTTGAGAAATAGATAAAAACACAAAATTATTGTTTTTTTTGTATAGCCAAATGTATCAGAAGATATTTTCAGAAAGAATCCGGTTAATTTATCACTGAAAACCAACATTGATTTTCATAATGTAAGCTCAGCTCCTCGTAGAGATGAAAAAATGCTAAAAAACAAGCTATAAGCACAAGCTTGAAAACGAAAAGTAATGATGGTTTGCATTAAAAAAGAAAAAAGACGGTTCTTACAAAAGATAATGCATAACGTTATAAAAAAACGTTGAGTCACGGAAATAACCCAACGCTTTCTATTCAATCAAATTTAGAATAATTATTTTTTCACTTTATTTCCTTGTTGGCCATCTTTATGATGCACACCTTTTACCAGTTCCCGCTGGAATCTCATCTCGGCTCGTTGCACCATATAAATCTTTTTGGCAGAAAGGATAGTCTTAAATTTCTGGTAGTAAGTTTTATCCAGTTCACTGGATTCAATACGCAGGTCATATACTTGCAGCATAGCCTTTTCATACTGATCATCTGTTCTTTTATCATCTTTATTTCTCAGCAGTTTCCAGATCTGACTGCTTAACTCCTTTTTCTTATCTTGCAATTCAAAATAAACCGGGAAAAACTTTTCAGCTTCATTGGCAGTCAATTCGGCTTTCTCTGTTATAAATGCCTGTTGCTTCGTCCTAAATTCTTCACGAGAGAGATGCTGATGGTATCCATCGATCGCCCAAAGTGCAGGCAAACTTCCTACCCATATAAACAGTAGAATAATTACTTTTTTCATGTTGCAATTAAGTCAGTTATTAATAAAACATTTATTCTATGCTACTTGCATCTGTCAAATACATATATAATGAATAATCATCAAGCATAGACTGGTTCAAAACAAAATCAAGCTCTTCATCAGAGATCATTTCTACTTGCGCTTCCGCAATGGTAGCATTTCCCGAATTATCAAAAGGATTCGGATTGTATGCGGCTATTTTAATAATCAATGCGGCACCGGCAAACATCGCGGCCATATAAGTCCAGGGTTTTATTTTGTCCCAACGGGTTGGCTGTTTAGGTACAAAATCACTCACAGGTTGATCAGGAAGCTTATTCATTACCTCTGAAGTCAGGTTGGCAAAATAATCTTCAGGAACAGTAAACGGATTTTCTGTTCCATATTTCCTTAATAGTTTATCTTCCTCTTTCATAAGTTTTTCCTCCTCTCATAAATTTTAGACATGAGCAGATTTAAAAGGTTTAATTGACCTCTTCTATAAACTTCTCAATTTTTTTCACCGCATGGTGATAAGAAGCTTTCAGTGCTCCCACAGAAGTACCAAATATCTCAGACATTTCCTCGTACTTCATTTCTTGGTAATATTTTAGGTTGAAAACCATTCGTTGTTTCTCCGGTAAAGTCAGGAGAGCTTTCTGCAATAATATCTGTGCTTCATCTCCCGAAAAATAAGGATCGCTTTCGAGTTTGTGAATAACTGAAGCTTCTGGGTCATCTATAGCCAAATTGGCGGTCGCTTTTTGTTTATTCAGAAAAGTAAGACACTCATTTAATGCAATACGATATAACCAGGTAGAAATTTTTGCATCTCCCCGAAAGTATCCAATATTGATCCACGCCTTGATATATGTATTCTGAAGTAGGTCATTTGCATCTTCATGCGAAAGGACCATCCGGCGAATTTGCCAATAGAGCTGTTCATTATATTCATTTACAATCATCTCAAAACCTTTCTTCAGGGTATCTTTATCCTGAAGTAATGCTATAATTTCACGTTCGTTGTAAGAAGATTTGGGCTTGCCCTCCATATGCTGCATATTTCATCATCTTAGTTCCACTCATAAAAGCTGTTGGTGGATTAGATTTTCTTTTAATAAATTAGTTTAACTGTGTTATCATGATCTCACAAACTTACACATTTTTTCTCAATTCATAGATTGACTGAAAGAGTTTCTTTCGCCAGTATCGTATGGGGAAAAATAGCAGCAGCTTCTTTTAACAGAACATCTTCCTCCTCATACCGCGCAGAAAAATGTCCGATTATCAATTTACCAACTCCGGCATCCAATGCAATTTTTCCGGCTTGTGCTGCTGTGGTATGAAATGTTTCTTTGGCACGGTTTGCTTCGCTCTGGGCAAAAGTTGCTTCATGAAACAACAAATCTACCCCGCGGATTTGTTCAATAATATTCTTATAATAAATCGTATCAGAACAATAAGCATATTTCCGAACAGGATAAGGGGCACGGGTTAATTTAAAGTTGGGTATCAGTTCTCCTTCGGGAGTTATGTAATCAGCCCCGTTTTTTATACGGTTCAATTCAAAAACCGGAACTTGATAAAAATCAACCATATCCCGTATGATATGCCTGGAACGTGGTTTCTCTTCAAACAGGAAACCGCAACAAGGTATCCGGTGGCACAAGGGAATCGTAGTAACCGTTAGAGAACGGTCGGAATAAATTTCAAGGGGATTGTTAGTAGAGAATTCATGGAAAAATACTTGATAAGGCAAATGATTGCAAAAAAAATCCAGCATCGGTTGGAAAAGCTTTTCCACTCCTTCCGGTGCATGAATATGCAAGTCAGCAGTACGGCCTAATAATCCGAAAGTGGAGATCAGGCTCAATAGCCCGAAACAATGATCACCATGAAGATGGGAGATAAAGATATGATTTAAACGAGAAAACTTTAGTTTTGATTTCCTCAATTGCATCTGTGCTCCTTCTCCACAATCAATCATAAATAATTTCTCCCGTACATTGAGCACCTGTGACGTTGGGAAATGACGTGTGGTAGGTAATGCCGAACCGCACCCTAATATATGTAATTCAAACTTTTCCATGGTTTACAAATATAGGAAAAAATAAGGAGCAAGAACCTATGTCGGTACATAGATTCTTAACTCCTCAATTTCTATTCTTAAATTCTATTTAAAGAATTACTTGTTCTGGTTGTCCAGCTGTTCTTTCAAAGCAGCCAATGCATCAATATCACCTAAAGTAGTAGATGCAGTCTGGTTTTGAATTACAGGTGAATCCTCTTTCTTGTTGTTAGAAGATTTTTTAGCAGCAGCTTTCTTTTCTGCTCTTTCTTCTGCTTTAGCAACATCTTCGAAGATACGGCTGTGAGAAAGAATGATTCTCTTCGCATCTTTGTTGAACTCAATCACTTTAAATTGAAGTTTTTCATCCAACTGAGCTTGTGAACCATCTTCTTTTACCAGGTGTTTCGGGGTAGCAAAACCTTCTACACCATAAGGTAAAGAAATAACCGCGCCTTTATCCAACATTTCGATGATAGTACCTTCGTGTACCGAACCTACAGTAAATACTGTTTCGAATACATCCCATGGGTTTTCTTCGAGTTGTTTGTGACCCAGGCTCAAACGACGGTTTTCTTTGTCGATTTCCAATACCTGAACTTCGATTTCAGCACCGATCTGAGTAAATTCGGATGGGTGTTTTACTTTCTTCATCCATGAAAGGTCTGAGATGTGGATCAGTCCGTCAACACCTTCTTCGATTTCAACGAATACACCAAAGTTAGTGAAGTTACGTACTTTAGCAGTATGTTGAGAACCAACAGGATATTTTTCTTCGATCGTTTCCCATGGATCTTGTTTCAATTGTTTGATGCCTAAAGACATCTTACGCTCTTCGCGGTCAAGAGTCAAGACAACAGCCTCTACTTCATCACCCACTTTCATGAAGTCCTGAGCAGAACGCAGGTGTTGCGACCATGACATTTCAGATACGTGAATCAAACCTTCTACACCCGGAGCGATTTCGATGAATGCACCGTAGTCAGCCATAACCACTACTTTACCTTTCACCTTGTCACCAACTTTAAGTTCTGCGCTTAGCGCATCCCATGGGTGTGGAGTGAGTTGTTTCAATCCTAATGCGATACGTTTCTTTTCATCATCGAAGTCGAGGATAACCACATTGAGTTTCTGATCCAGTTCAACCACTTCTTTCGGATCGCTAACGCGTCCCCAGGAAAGGTCTGTGATATGGATCAAACCATCTACGCCACCCAAGTCGATGAATACACCGTAAGAGGTGATATTCTTAACAGTTCCTTCAAGAACTTGTCCTTTTTCGAGTTTACCGATAATTTCTTTCTTCTGTTGTTCCAGTTCAGCTTCGATGAGCGCTTTGTGAGAAACAACCACGTTTTTGAATTCCTGGTTAATCTTAACCACTTTGAATTCCATTGTTTTACCAACGAATACATCGTAATCGCGGATAGGTTTCACGTCGATTTGTGAACCTGGCAAGAATGCTTCGATACCGAACACATCCACAATCATACCACCTTTTGTGCGGCATTTGATGAAACCTTTGATAATTTCTTCATTTTCCAGAGCAGCATTTACACGATCCCATGAGCGGGCAGCGCGCGCTTTTCTGTGCGACAGTACCAGCTGTCCTTTTTTGTCCTCCTGGTTTTCGATATATACTTCTACAGTATCACCGATCTTCAAGTCTGGGTTGTAGCGGAATTCATTCAAAGGAATGATACCATCTGATTTGAATCCAATGTTTACAACTACTTCACGTTTGTTCATTGAGATTACAGTTCCGTCAACTACCTCGCGGTCGCTAACTTTGTTCAGAGTACCGTCGTAAGCATTTTCCAAATCCTGACGTACGGCTGGTTCGAAAGTGTCACCTTTCTCGTAAGCATCCCAGTTGAAATCTTCAATAGGAGCAACCTTTTTTAATTCTTCCATTAATAAATTTTGTTGTTATAAAACTGTTTAATTAAGTAAGACATTATATTGATATATAAATCGGGCGCAAAGATAATCACTATTTTACTGTACACCAAAGGAATCGGAAAAATTTTAAGCGTACGGATCTCCGTTATTCTTATTGATTACTCAGCCTTTCTATCAGTTTATTCAATCTTTCTTCCTTGTTTTTTCCTTCGATAATAAGTTCGGGAGTAGTACCAGCTACGCCATTTAAACTGCCATTGGCATTGAATCCGGCGGTAACGGGTATACGAACCGGAATTTTACTTTCCGGCAGAACAATCAGTATCGGATCACTGCCCACTCCGTCACCATGAGTGCCCTGTCCGGCAAGCGTAGCCCAACCTGTTAGTTGTGAAAAATAAGCAAAACCTTCTGCAGATGAGAAAACACGTCCATCAACCATCAGGTAAATATTGCCTTCAAACTTAACCGGGTTACGGGGTGCTATGGTATCCGGCACATCCACAATATAATAGCTTCCATTGAGAAATTCGGCTGGTATTTTATCAAGGAAAGGACAGCTTTTACTCACTGGAGTATCGGTGTCGAAATCTCGGGCATAGAATTTACGGTTCAGAGCGCCTCCCTTAATGGCATAATAGTGAGAAAAATAAATCGTATCTTTTATAAGTCGGGGAACAATCAGTTCGCTCCAATAGCTGGTAGCGCCACCGCCATTTCCTTGTATATCAATGATGAGATGTTTGATGCCATCCAGATTTTCCAGAAAACGGGTAATGTTCGGCCGGTCAATTTCAATAAGACTACTTTCAATGGATGGAATCTGCATCAGGGCAATCTTCTTATTTATCAGTATGGTATCTTTATAATTTGATTTTATCTGTTTGTCCACGGATTGCCCACCGCTTCCGGTCATATTTACCCCAAAGAAATGAGCCCAATACTTAATATGTGGGGCAACTTCATCCACCGCTTCTGCCCACGGCTTATAATGAGGCATCTCCTTCGCAATCTCTTTATAAATAACAAATGATTTCCACATAGACACAGGCGCAAGATCAGCATGACCGTCATTCAAATCTTCCATTATTTTATTAAGGGTAAAAATATACGTTGAATCGTTGTACGTTGCGCGAATATCTTCCAGATATTTGTCCTTATTCCCCAGCCAATCCACTCCTTTTCTTACTTTTAGTGCATTAAGGTAAGGATAATTTGCTTTCATAGTTTCGTATAGATACAGGAAATCATTTACTTTTTGTTCTTCGGTAAGGGGCGTTTGTTTACACGAGAAGCAAAAAAGAATTAACAGTACTATCAGCCATAAAAAGTGTTTTTTCATATCGTGTGTTTTTAATATTTATGATTGGGCTAATTTACACAAAAAATGATTACTCTTTTATTTCTGAACTAAGACATTGAAATTTTGTTTAACTTAGTATAGCAAAATAGAGTTATACACAAACAATATGGCATATATTGATTATTATAAGGTTCTTGGAGTTGACAAAAGCTCGACCCAGGACCAAATAAAAAAAGCCTACCGAAAACTGGCTCGTAAGTATCATCCCGACCTGAACCCGGATGATCCAGATGCAATCAAAAAGTTTCAGGAGTTAAATGAAGCCAATGAAGTATTGAGCGATCCGGAGAAAAGGGAGAAGTATGATAAATACGGAGAAAACTGGAAGCATGCCGATCAGTTCGAGGCTCAGCAGCAACAGTATCAGCAAAGCGGAGGAGGAACCTATCAGGGATTTGGAGATGATGGTACCTTCTGGTCATCTGCAGGTGACGGCGGTGATTTTTCTGACTTCTTTGAATCGATGTTCGGTTCAAGACGAGGCAGAGGTAGTGGTTCAGCAGGTTTTCGCGGACAGGATTACTCTGCCGAATTACATCTGCCGTTAACAGAAGCTGCGAAAACCCATAAGCAGGTTATTACGGTAAACGGTAAGAACTTACGGATTACTGTTCCGGCTGGTATAGCCAACGGCCAGAAGATTAAATTGAAAGGTCAGGGTGGCGAAGGTATAAACGGTGGCCCTGCCGGTGATTTATACATCACATTTATAATCGCCGAAGACGGGAAATTTAAACGTGTTGGCGACGATATTTATATCACTGCTCCTCTTGATTTATATACCGCTATCCTGGGTGGCGAACAACTGGTGGAAACGATGGACGGCAAAGTAAAACTTAAAATTAAGCCCGGCACACAGAATAATAGTAAGGTGCGGCTGAAAGGAAAAGGTTTCCCAGTTTACAAGAAGGAGGGAAAGTTTGGTGATTTGATAATTACCTACTCTGTGGAGATACCCACCCATCTGAGTGAGAAGCAAAAAGAATTGTTCAGGGAAATTCAAAGTCTTAGTAAATAGGAGGAATATTATGCAAATAGATTTAATACTCATAAAAGAATACTGTCAGAAAACGAACCTTGAACCTTCCTTCTTCATTATGCTGGAAGAAAGCGGACTCATTGACATCTATATAGTAGAAGGAGAAAAGCAATTTCCAACTTCGCAACTGGCTGATCTGGAAAGGTTTGCCCGCATGTACTACGACCTTCATATCAATATGGAGGGTATCGACGCTATTCACCATATACTGAACAGGATGAAGCGGTTACAAGATGAATTGAATCATTTACGTAGCAAACTACGTTTGTATGAATAAACGGCTCTCAGGAATTTAACGATTAAAGAGTTCGAACGTAAACTTAACTCCTACATCTGCAAATTTACCATTAATGCTGCTGGCAAACACACCAAAGTCGAATATATGAGTACCAATGCCATACCCCACTTCCAGATACGGATTTAAATGGGGCATCATCAATAAACCGAAATACAAACGTTCATTCAATATATTCCTGGTATACTTCTTTAACCGCGGAAGAATCAGGAAGGGAACTTCGTAGGTAAGATGGGAACGGAAATATTTCCGGGAAGCATTATACCAGCGACGGTCCAATAATTGGAAAACACCACCAATTTCATCGTTCCAACCCAGCGGAAGATTGTTCTTTGCAAAATTCTCAAAGTCGACAAAATACATCTGATCTTGTTCGGTAAAGACTCCCGCACCTATTCGGAAAGCAATGGTACGCATTAAACCTAAAGACCGCTGATATTGTGCATCAAATTCAATACGTTCATACTGGCCAGTACCACCTAATACTCCTTTTATTCCCCGCTCCCAATCAATCGAAAAGGTGGGCCATTTAGCATGTAAGTTTATCTTACGATCTCCATTCATATAATAATACTGCCCGGGAGTCCAGGAGACTTTTACCCGGGGAGCAAAACTTCGGTACTTATTCCTGAACTTCTCGTGAAATTCGGGATCAGTAATTATTTCCTGGCCAGAACCATCCTCTCCATTCCCATCCCCATCTCCGGGTGATACAAACTCTGATTTGGTAACCGCTTTTCTTTCATGCATCGAAATACCGAGGTCGATGGAGAAACCATTGAATATCTCCACTTTATGCATCAGCTCAAAATAAACATTCCGGAAATACTCCAGGTGTATCTTATTAAAATCGAAAATACTATCAGGTATCTCTTTTAAATCATCCAGCACTTCACTGCTGTAAATCCGGTTACCACTACCCGTCTTGAGGTGAAACGAAGCTCGCTTACGGGGCCAATAATCAAAATCACCATGCAATCTCCAGTAAAATTCCTTATGCCTAAAATTATACCCGACCCGGGGCGATAGTCTTAAAAAACGGTCTCCTTTAAATGTGTTGCTATAGCGAATATCATACCGATAGGAAAACCCATCTTTCCCACTATAACTAATGACGAAAGGATTGAGAATGGGCGAAATTCTGAGACGTCCCCCATCTGCCATATCAAAGGTATGCCGATTCACTAAGGCATCTCCGAATTCCTCAAATTCGGACCAGAATATCTGTGATTTTGTTCGTGCTTTCTTGGAAGGAACACTATCTTGGGCTTGTTGATATTCTTTGTACAAATTCTGCTCGTGTACACTCAGAGGAATAGGTCGCAATTGAGCGAATTGTAAGCTATCGAGTTGTAAATATCGGCTGGTATCACATCGCAGACGGAATGATTCTGTGAGATCATAATTTGTCTTTTCCCTTTTCTTCCGCTTTAAAGGAGTATCCGCCAAATCAATCGACTTATAATCAAATACAGCCGAGAAATTACCATCAACCGCATTCCCCAACATCCGGAAAGTTGCATTCAGGTTAAAGGTAACCGGCAAAAATTCGCTTTCCGTTCCTACTTCTCCCATCCGGATCAGATTATCAAAATGAAGATATTCCGACCGGCCTGAAAATTGTAACTCGCGAACACTCCAGACTTTACCCGATACCAACATGTGGCCTTCTACCAATTGATAACTTTTATACTTCGGCTTAAAAGAAACACGGTAAAGCCATTCATCTTTTTCCCTTCGCAACGAGTCGATACTGAAATCGTAATGTTTTTGAGCTGATCCGGAAAGTGGAGATATTAACTTCGAGTGTAATAGGGAAGTTGAGTAAATGTTTACATGAAAATATTCTAATAAATCCACTCCAATTCCCTGGAATCTGTCTATCGTATCATAAGTGGCTTTTAATTTCTGGTCGTACATATCCGGGGCCGTATAGTGCAAATCACTGTATGTTTCAATCATATATTCCCGGATTCCTCTCTTGTATTTAAACATAGAAGGGGCATAGCGAAACAAGAAATTCTTCTTTCGCACAAATACGCGTCCTTTCACATAAAGTTCTGCACGGTAGTCTTCAATAAGCGTTTCATACAAAGGAGCAAAATTCTGTACCTTCTTCAATACAGAATCAGCAGATATGGGTGGAACGGCTATAGAGGATACCGAAATGTCTTTAGCCCCACATAAATAGGGGAAGTTAAGGACCACAACAAAAAAAACTATGTTCAATAAATGTTTCAACTAAGCTCCTTTTTCTCTTAACAAACTTAAATAAAAAATTGATGAATTCAAAGCTCTATTCTTTAACATAACAAAAACCAAAGGCTGATTATCAGTTACTTTTAATGAAAAATGATTAAAGAAAGTAGATATTTCTCTATAAACATTAACTCATTAAAATGGAAGAATCGGAAAGAAAACTCAAAACCAGAACCAACCCCTTAAACTGGAGGGTTAAAATCGAAAAAATGCATTATTTTCATAAAAACACCCCCGAAAAAACAGGAGTGAACTCTATTATTTATATTTTTGCAGTGTAAACAACCAATAAAATTAGAACTTATATGTCTAAAATGAGATTTTATGCTCTAAAGGAGCTAACCAACCGATCAGCCGTTGAAGTCACTCCCCCATCCAGCAAATTATCCGATTACTATGCAAGCCATGTTTTTGACCGTAAGAAGATGCAGGAATATCTTCCCCGGGAAGCATTCAAAGCTGTGATGGATGCCATTGAAAAAGCAACTCCCATTAGCCGGGAAATGGCGGATCTCATAGCCAACGGCATGAAAAGCTGGGCCAAATCTTTAAATGTAACCCACTATACCCACTGGTTTCAGCCGCTTACTGATGGTACGGCCGAGAAGCATGATGGCTTTATTGAGTTCAGTGAAGATGGAGGGGTTATCGAACGTTTTTCCGGCAAATTATTGATTCAGCAGGAACCAGACGCATCTTCTTTCCCCAACGGAGGAATCCGAAATACGTTCGAAGCCCGTGGTTATACGGCGTGGGATGTTTCTTCTCCGGCCTTCGTTGTGGATACGACCCTTTGCATTCCCACTATATTTATTTCGTACACAGGAGAAGCACTCGATTATAAAACTCCCCTGTTGAAAGCTCTGGCCGCCGTAGATAAAGCAGCTACGGAAGTTTGCCAACTGTTCGACAAGAACGTGACCCGTGTATATGCCAACCTAGGTTGGGAACAGGAGTACTTTCTGGTTGACCTGGCTCTTTACAACGCCCGTCCGGATCTTTGCCTGACTGGCCGTACATTGATGGGGCATTCTTCGGCGAAAGACCAACAGTTGGAAGATCACTATTTCGGTTCTATTCCTCCCCGTGTGACGTCTTTCATGAAAGAACTGGAAATTGAGTGCCATAAACTGGGTATTCCGGTAAAAACCCGTCATAACGAGGTGGCACCGAACCAATTCGAACTAGCTCCGATTTTCGAAAACGCGAACCTGGCAAACGACCATAACCAATTGGTAATGGACCTGATGAAACGTATCGCAAGCAAGCATCAATTCGCCGTGCTCTTCCACGAAAAACCATACAGCGGGGTGAACGGCTCAGGTAAACACAACAATTGGTCACTCTCTACAGACACAGGCATCAATTTGTTTGCACCGGGAAGAAATCCGAAAGGTAATATGTTGTTCATCACCTTCCTGGTAAATGTGTTGATGATGGTGTATAAAAACCAGAATTTGCTGCGTGCTTCCATTGCCAGTGCCAGTAACTGTTACCGGTTGGGAGCCAACGAAGCCCCTCCTTCCATTCTTTCAATCTTTCTGGGAAAACAACTTTCTGCCATGCTGGATGAAATCGTGAAGAAAGTAACCGACACTAAGATGACCCCGGAAGAGAAAACCATTTTAAAGCTAGGTATCGGACGTATTCCCGAAATTCTGCTGGATAATACCGACCGGAATCGTACTTCTCCGTTTGCTTTCACTGGCAATCGTTTCGAATTCCGTGCCACGGGTTCTTCTGCCAACTGTGCCGCTCCGATGATTGCCATTAATGCAGCCATGGCCTCTCAGCTAAATGAATTCAAAGCTTCGGTAGACAAATTGATGGAAGAAGAAGTAGGCAAAGATGAGGCTATCTTCCGTGTGTTGAAAGAAATGATCATTGCTTCCGAACCGATTCGCTTTGAAGGTGACGGTTACTCCGAAGAATGGAAACAGGAAGCTGCCCGCAGGGGATTATCAAACATCTCTTGTGTGCCCGAAGCATTGCTGCATTACACCGACCATCAATCCCGTTACGTACTGCTGGGAGAAAAGATTTTCAATGAAAGCGAACTAACCAGTCGTCTGGAAGTAGAGCTGGAAAAATTCACCAAGAAAGTCCAGATTGAAAGCCGTGTATTGGGCGATCTGGCTATCAATCATATCGTTCCGATCGCTGTGAGCTATCAAAACCGTCTGCTCGAGAACCTGAGAGGATTAAAAGAAATCTTTTCGCCGGAAGAATTCGAAACGATGAGCGGGGACCGCAAAGAACTGGTGAGAGAAATATCCAGACGGGTTACTGCCATCAAAACATTGGTTGCCGAAATGATTGAAGCCAGAAAAGTGGCGAATAACAAACCAACCCATAAGGAACAGGCTTTTACGTATGACGAAATGGTTCGTCCTTACCTGGATAAAATCCGCGATCATATCGACCATCTAGAAATGGAAATCGACGATGATATCTGGCCTTTACCTAAGTACCGGGAATTGTTGTTCAACAAATAATCGGATACAAATAAGTCCTGATATGTAATCATGTCAAAGAACGAAGGAACACTGATCAATTATCCTCCGACAAAAGTAACGTGCACCAAAATAGTAAATGCGCGAATAGGCAAGAAACGGGATCAAAGTCTTGGGGAATACGAATTATTAACAAATAATAACGGTTCCCCTTTCCCTAGCATATTTCTTCACGTCTTTACGCTAGTAAGGTAAGAGAATGAATGCCAGTTGTATTTCATTCATCTTGCAGCAGGTTTTGCTAAGAATGCCGGTAGGTTTTGTATCCATTGCCTGTTGCATTTCATTGTCACATTACCAGACTATATCCAGGCATTACAAGATAAAAGCGTCGTCGGCAAATTACAACTACTACTACTGCTTTTTTTGATACTACGTAGTAGTAGTTTTTTTTATACTACTTTACTCTACTTTTCTTTTCTCTTCTTTACTATAGCCACCGTTTACGGTGAGCACTTTTGTAATCATCTCTGCATCAAACAATTACAAGGGGTCGAAAAAATACAGATTTTTTCAGATTGTGTTTTTCGTCAATCGTGGTGGTGAAAATACTTCAAAATTTTTCGTTCGGAAAAGGCAATTGTCCGGCTTTATTTTTGCGAAAGCCAAGCTTTTTTTAAGGACTGCGAAATTATCAAAGCAGAAATCTAGAGTTGTAAACAAAACTCATTTCTTTCTCTGTATTTATTTTATTTTATCTTTCTGTACTTACTTCCTGCCCTGTTTTTTTAGTTTATTTATTAATTATTTCAGTTTTTCTTGTTACATTTGTGCTAAATAACATGGTTTTACAACATATATGGTAAAATTAAATTTATCGGATATAATAGTTTCAGATTATATTAGCGATCTCTGGAGCGCTTTAAATCCTGAGCAAAGAGAGTTGCTATCCAGCAACTTTACGCTTCAGAATTATAAGAAAAACGAAATAATTTACCATGAAGGCGAATCAGCTTCCTATATGATGTGTCTTTTGACTGGAAAGGTCAAGATATTCAAAGATGGGGTTGGGGGAAGAAGCCAAATTATCCGAATGATTAAGCCCGTGGAGTATTTCGGATACCGGGCCTATTTTGCCAAAGAAGAGTATGTAACGGCCGCTGCCGCCGTAGAACCGTCTATCATTTGCTTAGTTCCCATGTCTGTGATCATGACACTGATCAATCAAAACAGCAACATTTCCCTTTTCTTTATCCGCCAATTATCGGTCGACTTGGGTATAGCCGACGAACGTACAGTGAACCTTACTCAAAAACATATTCGCGGACGTTTAGCAGAATCTCTTCTTTTCCTGAAAGATAGTTATGGCCTGGAAGAAGACGGCTCAACTCTCAGTATTTATCTTTCGCGAGAAGACCTGGCTAACTTATCGAATATGACAACTTCGAACGCCATCCGTACTTTATCGAATTTCTCCAACGAACGGTTAATTACCATCGATGGCCGAAAAATTAAGATTATTAACGAAGAGAAATTGAAGAAGATTAGTAAGACGGGATAGGAAATACATTAGACTGCTAGTTTTTTATTGATTCACGAGATTAAACGTCATACAAGCAACCAAAGCCGCAGTTTCAGTCCTCAATCGCGAATTCCCCAAACTTACAGGCAAAAATCCATTGGCAATGGCTTTCTCTACTTCTTCCGGGCTAAAATCACCTTCGGGACCAACCAGGATCAAAGCTTCGCTTCCCGGAATCAAAGATTCTTTAAATGTCTTTTTCTCTCCTTCATAGCAATGAGCAATAAACTTCTGACCTGCAAAATCCTGAGCTATAAACCGATCAAAAGTAATCATCTCATGGATTTGCGGCAAACGAGCTTTCAGTGACTGTTTCATAGCAGACACCATAATTTTCTCGATGCGATCTGTTTTAATTGCTTTCCGTTCCGAGAACCGGCATTGTAAAAAAGAAAGTTCATCCAACCCTATTTCCGTAGCTTTTTCGGCAAACCATTCATTCCGATCCATGTTCTTTGTGGGTGCCATCGCGATGTGAAGATGTCCGTTCCAGAGAAGAGGTTGCGAAATCGTTTCCCGTATAGTAAACAGGCATCTCTTCTGGGTGGCTGTCGTTATTTCAACTTTATAAAAAGAACCCTTTCCATCGGTAAGGGTAATTTCATCACCTTCCGTCAATCTTAATACACGGATACAATGACGGGCTTCCTCTTCCGGAAGCTCAAGAATGGTTTGAATATCAGGGGTATAAAACAGATGCATACTTATTTTCGACGTGAAATTTCGTCCCTAATCTTCGAAGCCAATTCATAATTCTCATCCTGTATGGCCTCTTCGAGTTTCTTTTTCAGCCATTTCAAATCTTTGGATTGAAGATTTCCGGGAGTATCGGATTCCTGCCACTCCTGTTCTTCAGGAGGACTGATAGGTTCTTCATCTGTAATAATGATTTGTTCTTCTTCCAGAATAGCTTCATAAATATAAATCGGACAATAGAAACGTACTGCCAATGCTATAGCATCGGATGTACGGGCATCAATACGGAGTGTGGTTTCTCCCCGCTGGAAATAAACGTATGAGAAAAAGACACCGTCCTGCGCTTTATAGATAAGTATTTCCAGTAAGGTAATATCATAAGCCATCAATACAGAAGTAAATAAATCGTGCGTCAATGGCCGGGGTGGTTTAATATCCTTCATCTTAAGTACAATGGCCTGAGCTTCAGCCGATCCAATAATGATAGGGATCTGCCGGCTTCCGCTGACTTCCTGTAATACCATAGCAAACGCAGAGGCCTGCGACTGACTATTGGCTATATTAACCACTCTTAATTCAATTTTCTTATCCATCTGTTGGTTTACAATTCTTGAGGTTGATGTTTGTACTTAAACACCCAGGCAAACAGGATAGCAACGACCAAAGCGTATCCGGCAAAAATATACCACACAGTACTCCAGTCGCCTACCGTATAAAAAGCGCCTTCATGTTCAATCGAATATGTATAATGGCTGACTACTGCCTGCGCACTTAATGTTCCAATGGTTGCTCCAATCCCATTTGTCATTAACATAAACATACCTTGCGCACTGGACCGAATATGGGGATTGGTTTCCTTATCAACAAATAAAGAACCGGAAATGTTGAAGAAATCAAAGGCCACACCGTACACCAGCATCGACAGAATAAACATCCAGACATTAGGTCCCGGATCTCCTGCACCGAACAGGCCAAACCGCAAAACCCAAGCTACCATCGCAATCAACATTACCTTCTTTATACCAAACCGACGGAGGAAGAAAGGAATTAGCAAAATACATAACGTCTCGGAAATCTGTGACAAGGAGATTAATGCATTGGCATGGTTGGCTCCAAAAGAATCAGCAAATTCGGGGATAGCCTTAAAACTGGTAATAAAAGGATTAGCAAATCCATTGGTTATCTGTAAGGATACTCCCAAAAACATAGAGAAGATAAAGAACAAAGCCATCTTCTTTTGTTTGAATAGTTTAAAAGCATCCAATCCCAAACTTTCGGCCAGACTTTTCTGTTTTGCATCCGATTTCGAAACCGCAATATTGGGAAGAAAAAGAATAGCGTATAAGGAAAGAGCTATTCCTAAGACACCCGATACCAGAAATTGTGCATAAGTAATTTGATATTGGGTAATATCTACAAATAACATGGCGCAAATGAATCCAATAGTACCGAAAATACGGATGGGAGGAAAAGCTTTGATGGTATCAAAACCAGCTCCTTCGAGCACCGAATAGGCTACAGAATTAGATAATGCAAGTGTAGGCATGTAAAAAGCAACACTCATCGTATATAAAGAAAAAAGAGTAGTAAAGCTGACATCTGCCCCTGCGGAATAGCCATAATATCCGGCAGCAAGCATAAATACACCAGCGGTTAAATGACAAAAACTATACAGTTTTTGCGCAGGAACCCATCTGTCTGCCACTATGCCTATCAAAGCAGGCATAAACATCGAAACTATACCCTGCACGGCATAAAACATACCGATGTGAGAGGCCTGGTTGACACTTACCAGATAACTTCCCATTGAAGTGAGGTAAGCCCCCCAAACTGCAAATTGCAGGAAGTTCATTATAATCAGACGGAACTTTGCATTCATTTTATCTTCACTTTTCAATTGCGCTCTTAACGAAAGGCAAACTTAAGGAAAAATATCGAAATATTGAATATAGATCAGGGGAGTAAAATTATGAAAATGGACTTATAAATTATTAAATCCGGGAGGAGGAATATAAACAAAAAAAAATTGGCTTATCCTCTCGGACATCCAATCTTTATTAACCTTAAATCTAATACCATGAAAAACACAGTACAAAGATAAGGAAAATATGTTATGCAACATGTTTTTCGTCGTAAATAATGCAGGGGTTTAACTTGATTTAACTTTTCGGATCTAAGTAAGTTGCTACACAGCTTCTTCATAGTTAAATCAAGAGGAATGCAATTGCAATCCTGATCAATAGGAAAATACAAAAAGCCTTTATGTATTGAGTTATCGGGATAATGCATTGAGTTATTGGGATAAAGCAATGAGTTACGGAAATAACTCAACGCATTTCACCTACGGATTACTCAACATACAGCACCAGTCCCTTAAGATATTCACCTTCCGGATGATAGATATTAACCGGATGGTCGGCAGGCTGAGTAAGCTGGTGAAGAATACGCACACTTCTACCCGATAAGGCTGCTGCAGTAAATATGGCAGTCCGGAAACTATCCTTGGTAACCACCTGCGAACAAGAAAAAGTAAAAAGGATACCGCCGGGTTTAATCTTCTCAAAAGCTTTGCCATTCAATTTTCGGTAACCCTGCAATGCATTGCGCAAAGCATCTTTATGTTTAGCAAAAGCAGGCGGATCGAGTACAATTAAGTCATATTGATCGCCCATTTTGTCAAGGTATTTAAAAGCATCTTCCGCATAAGCGGTGTGTCGTTCGTCACCGGGAAAGTTTAATTCAACATTTCGGTTTGTCAATTCAATTGCTTTTGCAGAACTATCAACTGAATGAACAAGTTTTGCTCCTCCCCTCATTGCATAGAAAGAGAAACCGCCGGTATAGCAAAACATATTCAGAACAGAGCGGTCTTTAGCATATCTTTCGAGCAATGCACGATTCTCACGTTGGTCAACAAAGAAACCGGTTTTTTGTCCTTTCAGCCAATCAACATGAAACTTCAACCCGTATTCTTGGGCTATATTGTCGGAACTGCCTCCTTTCAGGAAACCATCTTCAGGGAAAAGATCTGCTTTGAAAGGTAGCGTAGTTTCTGATTTATAATAGATATTTTCGATGACTCCTTCCATTACCTCCATCAAGGCTTCAGCTATTTCCATCCGATTGACATGCATACCTGCCGAATGGGCCTGCATAACAGCTGTTTTATTATAAACATCAATTACTAGGCCCGGAAGATTGTCTCCTTCTCCATGCACGAGGCGAAATGTATTGTTATCGGACCTGCCAACTACTCCTATACTTTTCCGTACATCCAAGGCAATGGACAGTTTTCTCTTCCAGAAATGTGTATTTACAGGTTCCCGTTTAAAAGAAAGTACACGTACGGCAATACTTCCGATCTGAAAATGTCCTTCGGCAATAAATTCTTTATGAGCAGTATAAACTTCTACGATCTCTCCTTCTTCGGGTTCTCCTTCGAAGCGAGCGATTGCACCGGAAAAGATCCAGGGATGAAATCTTTTCAAAGACTCTTCTTTACCGGGTTTGAGGTATATTTTAAGATATGGCATGCGAAATGTTCGTTTCGGGTATGAATGAATAAGAACCCGTTTTTTTGAGGTTTTCTAAAAGCAAGTATATTTTTAAGCAGGCCCAGGCATCGGTAGCTGCATATAACTTCTGGGAATCGGAAAGAATATCCACTTCCCAGTTCGAAAGGCGTTGTGATTTGGAAATCTTTTCTCCGAACAAAATAGCATAAATCTTTTGCAGACTCCGGTCGTTGATACCAAACTCATTCACGTATTCCTGCAATTCGACAAAACCTTGATGTTCGAAATCGGCCCGTTTACGCAACATCATGAAATCATCTTTTAAAGATAGTCCGATCTTTAAAATATCAGTAGATTCCAACAGCTTAACAAGTGAAGGGGTTAATCCGATGCGGTTGAGGCGAAATAAGAAACAACTCTCTTCGGAGGAAATCTGCAACAAGGCAACCTTATGACTATGGCCTTTATTAAAAGAAGGACGAGTTTCACTATCCACTCCTACTACCGGCTGTGACAAAAGGTAATCAACTGCTTTATCGGCTTGACTTTCAGTATCAATAACGTGTATTTTTCCCGGAAAGGTTGCTTTCGGAAGTTCTTTTAATTCTTCTTTATCAATTGTTCGTTTAATTATCATTCCAAACTATTTAATCGTGGCAATGACAGTCTTCACCATGTTCATGGCAATGACAGTCTCCATCATGCTCCCACTCATTATTATTATCATCTTCACTGGCCACATCTTCATCAGCATCCTGGCCTGGATTGTGCTTAATATCATGCAAGGCTCTCATGGTATTCACTAGTTTCTGACCCCAGTATAAACCAAAGTTTTCCTTACAGATCAATAAGGCATCATTCATGGTTTCGTTGAATCCCAGGCGGAATACAAAAATGAAATCCTTGATATCCTGATAAATATCTGCTAAATCTTCTGAAATATTCTTTTTTATAGGCGTATCACTGTAAGCCATATCAGGAAGAAATACCTCCAGGTAATCATCCTTCTCTGCCAGTAATCCAGCCAGGTTGATTCGGAGCACTTCATAAATTTCTTCTGTGACATACGTTTCAGGAGATTCCTCGCCCATTTGCTCCACAGGGGGCAGCATAGAAGCTTTGATGTAAAGCAACGGCAGTATCTTCAGGATTGTATCCACGAACTCTGATCGTTTCATGTTTTCGGCACGTTCAAGGAATGCACAGTATTCTGCAGCAACTGTCACAAACTCCACGACATTCCGATCGAAAATCACTTCGCTATTTTTGCTCATATGTATGCAAATTGAAATGCAAAGGTAATAAAAAATAAGAGAGCCCGAATCTATTTTTTTAGTACATTTGCACTTAATATTATTTTATTGACAACCACTATATATGGCAAAAAAGAAATCAGACAAGAATTCTCAGAATAAACCTGTTTCGGACAACCAATTTATAACTTTCTTCAGAAATGAAACAGTCCAGTTCATTGCAGGGCTAATCTCAGTAATTTTTGCAGTGTATTTGCTTCTGGCTTTTTCTTCCTTTTTCTTTACCGGAGCAGCAGATCAAAGTATCCTGGATGCAGCAGATTCTTCCGAACTATCTTCCACTAATAATAAAGTTGCCAATTATGCCGGTTCCAGAGGAGCGCAATTGGCCAGTTATTTAATCAATGATTGCTTTGGGATCTCTTCTTTCTTTATCCTGATTTTCCTGGCGGTGGCTGGATTAAAACTAATGCGCGTGCGTCAGTTCAAGCTTCGCAAATGGTTTATTGGTTGTTCACTGCTGCTGATTTGGTTTTCCGTGTTTTTGGGCTTTGCTTTTAAAGACTTCTACCAGGATTCTTTTATCTACCTGGGCGGCATGCATGGCTATAATGTCAGCAACTGGTTGGTATCTCAGATTGGTGTTCCTGGTGTATGGATGTTATTGTTTGTTACAGCCATTTGTTTCTTGATTTATTTAAGTACGAAAACTGTTATCTGGTTACGAGACCTGGTCACTCTAGCCTTCCTGCGTAAGAAAAAGAAAGATGAAACGGCTGATGTAGATGAAAAAACGGACTATTTTCCAAAAACCTACGAGCCGGAAGATACAGATGATGTTTTCACTGAAGAATATATTGTTCCCTCGGCGAAGCCCGCCAAACCAGCAAAAAATAAGAATACTCTTACCTCCGAAATAGTAGCGGAAGGAGAATCAAATGAGGAAAGTGAAACAGACCCGGAACTTGCTGAACCACACTTTCAGATCGAAGCTAATGGAGAGGAGGATGACTATCACGGAACAGAACCCGGCTCTTATAATCCTAAGTTGGATTTGGAAAATTACCGTTTCCCTACCATCGACTTGTTGAAGCGTTACGACAACAATGAGCCGACTATCAATATGGAAGAACAAAATGCGAACAAAGATCGTATTATCCAGACGCTTCGAAGTTTTGGTATTGAGATCAGTACTATAAAAGCAACGGTTGGTCCAACTGTTACACTCTACGAAATTACGCCTGAACAAGGTGTCCGTATTTCAAAGATTCGTGGTTTGGAAGATGATATTGCATTAAGCCTTTCGGCATTAGGTATTCGTATTATTGCACCGATACCCGGTAAAGGTACGATTGGTATTGAGGTTCCAAACTCCAATCCGAAAATTGTGTCTATGCAATCTATCATTGGCAGTAAGAAGTTCCAAGAGTCCACTTATGATTTACCGATTGCTCTGGGGAAAACGATTACGAACGATGTGTTTATGGTTGACCTCTGTAAAATGCCTCACGTATTGGTGGCTGGTGCTACCGGACAAGGTAAATCCGTTGGTTTAAATGCAATTATTACCTCTCTATTATATAAGAAGCATCCTGCCGAACTCAAATTTGTGTTGGTAGACCCCAAGAAGGTTGAGTTTAGTATTTACTCTATTATCGAAAATCATTTCTTAGCGAAATTACCTGACGGCGAAGAGGCGATCATTACCGACGTAACAAAAGTAGTTCAAACCCTAAATTCTATTTGTGTGGAAATGGATAGCCGATATGATTTACTTAAGAAAGCACATGTACGTAATATTAAAGAGTATAACGAGAAATTTATCAACCGAAGATTAAATCCGGAAAAAGGTCATAAATTCATGCCATACATTGTGGTAGTCATCGACGAGTTCGGCGATCTGATCATGACTGCGGGTAAAGAGGTAGAACTTCCAATTGCCCGAATTGCCCAGTTGGCCCGTGCGGTAGGTATCCACATGATTATTGCGACTCAACGACCTACGACCAATATTATTACAGGTACTATCAAAGCTAACTTCCCGGCACGTGTGGCTTTCCGTGTATCTGCAATGATCGACTCACGTACCATTCTTGACAGACCGGGAGCCAACCAACTGATTGGACGCGGAGATATGCTTTTCCTGCAAGGTGCAGATCCAGTACGTGTTCAATGTGCTTTTGTAGATACACCGGAGGTAGAAGATATCACCAAACATATTGCCCGCCAGCAAAGCTACCCTACTGCTTTCTATCTGCCTGAATATATCAGTCCAGATAGCGGCAGTGATTTACTGGATGTGGATATGGGCAAACTAGATCCGCTCTTCGAAGAGGCGGCCCGCTTGATTGTTGTACATCAGCAGGGATCCACTTCTCTCATTCAACGTAAATTTGCCATTGGTTATAACCGTGCCGGCCGCATCATGGACCAACTTGAAAAAGCGGGTATTGTGGGCCCGAGTGAAGGTAGTAAGGCAAGGCAAGTTATGTGCCTGGATGAGACTGACCTAGAAATGCGTTTAAGCAGTTTTTACTCTTAAAATATTGTTTTAATCATGAGAAAAATCATTGTAACACTTCTTGTTGGCATATGCATTTTGCCGGTAATGGCCCAGCAAACAGATGCCAAAGAAATACTGGATAAGACATCCGAAACTTTCCAAAAAACGGGAGGTATTAAAGCTGAATTTCAAGCAAGTATCTACCAGAATGACTTGCTGGCAGGTATGTCTAACGGTAGTATTCAGGTGAAAGACGAAAAGTTTGTTCTGAACCTAGATGGATCAACTACCTGGTTTGATGGAAAGACCCAATGGACATATATGAAAGATAACGGTGAAGTAAACATCACCAACCCTACTAAAGAAGAAATACAGGAATTAAACCCCTATGCTTTTCTGTCTGTCTACCGGGGAGCCTATAATTACAAGCTTGGAAAAAAAATCGTATGGAAAGGAGTGCCTGTATTTGAAGTGATTCTCACATCTGCCAATCAGCAGAGAATTGCAGGAGTAAATCTTTATATAGCACAAAAGACTTACCAGCCCGTCCATATTGTGGCTACACTGAAAGATGGCACCCGCAATGAGATTGTAATCAGCAGTTACCAAAAACAAAAATGCCCGGATACTACTTTTGCATTTGATGCGAAAGAATATCCGAACGTTGAGGTCATAGACTTAAGATAACCCCCACTGAAAAAAAGGAGAAAAAGATGAATAAAGAGCAAGTGAAATGCCTGATTATAGGTTCAGGCCCTGCCGGATATACAGCAGCGATTTATGCTGCACGCGCGAATATCAAACCTGTGCTTTACCAGGGATTACAAACCGGCGGACAATTAACAACTACAACAGATATTGAAAATTTCCCTGGTTACCCAACGGGTATTTCGGGAACTGAAATGATGGAGAATTTCCGCGAACAGGCTGAGCGTTTCGGTGCAGATATTCGTTTCGGAATTGCAACCAGTGCCGATCTTAACCAGAGTCCTTATGAAATAACCATCGATGGCGAAAAGATCATTCAGACAGAAACCCTTATTATTGCTACAGGGGCTACTGCCAAATACTTAGGATTACCGGAAGAAGATACATATGCCGGTATGGGAGTAAGTGCCTGTGCCACCTGTGACGGTTTTTTCTATAAGAAGAAAGTAGTGGCTGTAGTAGGTGGTGGAGATACTGCCTGCGAAGAAGCGATCTATCTGGCAGGAATAGCTCGAAAAGTTTATATGATTGTACGAAAACCGTATTTACGCGCTTCCAGAATTATGCAAGACCGGGTGCATCACCACGAGAATATCGAAATCCTTTTTGAACACAATGCAGAAGGATTGTATGGTGAACACGGTGTTGAAGGAGTAAAGCTGGTTAAAAGATTGGGTGAAAATGATGAAGAACATTACAATCTACCGATTGACGGTTTCTTCCTTGCTATTGGACACCGACCCAATTCAGACATATTCAAACCTTATCTTGAAACAGATGAAACCGGTTATATACTAACAATTGATGGTGGCCCATTAACCAGAATACCCGGAGTTTATGCTGCAGGAGATGTGGCAGACTCAAATTACCGTCAGGCAATTACAGCAGCGGCCAGTGGTTGTAAAGCTGCCATTGAAGCGGAAAGGTATTTATCGGAACTTGAATATCAGCGTTCGATAAACCAGGAATAATATTGTTATGAGACAAAAAGGATGACTTCGGTCATCCTTTTTTATTGTATAGTTGGCTAAAACAATTTAGCCGGATATTCACCAGCATCGATCAATGCCTGAATTTTATCCACTACCCCTTGGCGATCTGCAGCATAAGTTACACCGAACCATTTAGAAGTAGTATCCAATACTTTCACACGGACAGTTCCGTCATTGATTAGCTTATTCACCATCAAAGGAATGAAGAACTCGCTCTTCAGATCGTCCATATTCTCTTTCAGGAATTCAGCAAAGTATTCTTCCGAATATGTAAAATAATCGGGTGTAAAACCCCACATATTCATGGAAACCGGAGTATTATCACCAATGGTAACCATTTTTCCATCCTCATCTTTGAAAGATACCTTACCATCAATACGCTCAATAGCTGTACGCTCAACCACGGTAGTTAGATATCCGTTCTCGTCTGTTTCACAAACACCCCGAGCGACAGAACCACTTTCGCTCAATGTATTACCCACACGGTAACCCACCATACAATAGTCGTTCTTGGCACCTTCCATTTTCATCAGTTGTTCAGCCAATACAGCGAAGCTGTCACGCCCATAAAAATCATCTGCATTAATCACAGCAAAAGGTTCATTGATAACACCTTTCCCCATCAATACGGCATGATTGGTACCCCAGGGCTTCACACGATCAGCAGGTGCAGTAAAACCGGCAGGAAGATTATCAATTGCCTGGAAAACAACTTCTACCGGAATATGATTTTCATACTTGCTGATAATCTTTTCGCGGAAGTCCTGCTCGAAATCCTTGCGAATCACAAAAACAACTTTTCCAAATCCCCCACGAATAGCATCAAAAATGGAATAATCCATAATAGTCTCTCCATTAGGGCCCAGACCGTCAAGTTGCTTCAAACCTCCGTAACGACTTCCCATACCAGCCGCAAGTACAAATAATGTAGGTTTCATAATTTATTAGGTGTTATAGATTAGTGATACAATAAAATTTAAGTTACAAAAGTAGAAATAATTTAGAATTATACTTTAAGAGCTTTGTGAATTTTCAATTAAAATCCTTTTCCAACTTATTACCTGGTGCAAGTTTCCTGAAATCACTTCCTGAAGGATTCTGGAAGACATTGAGATCAAAATAAGGAGTGATAGCCAGCACATGGTCGAACACATCCGACTGGATATCTTCATACTGCAACCAGGCTGTTGTATTGGTGAAGAAATAAAGTTCCAGAGGAAGTCCTAATTCTGTTGGTTGTAACTGTCGAACCATACAGGTCATTCCATGATGTACTGAAGGATGATTTTTTAAATAATTGGAAAGATAAGCTCTGAAAATTCCCAGGTTGGTTTGACGACGTCCGTTTACCACGATTGAATTATCAATGTTATGTTGTTGATTGAAAACAACTAGTTCTTTTTCTTTGCCATCAATGTATTGAGACAAGTAATGAATCTTCCGGAATTTCTCCAACATTTCCGGAGTACAAAATTTCACACTGTTCATATCTACAAACACAGAACGTTTTATGCGACGTCCCCCTGAATCCGACATTCCCCGCCAGTTTTTGAAAGAGTCTTTCATTAATAAGGTGGGCGGAATGGTTACAATGGTCTTATCAAAGTTTTGGACTTTAACCGTATTCAGCGTTACTTCAATGACATCCCCGTCTACACCGTATTTAGGCATTTCAATCCAGTCGCCCACGCGCAACATATCATTGGCCGAAAGCTGGATACCGGACACAAAACCAAGTATACTATCCTGGAATACCAACATCAAAATGGCTGCGGATGCTCCCAAACCGGTTAGCAAGACAACAGGAGATTTATCAATTAACAAACTTACAATGGCGATACCACCAATAAAATAAAGAATAATCTGGATGGTTTGCAGGAGTCCTTTTATAGGGCGATCTTTAAATTCGGGCCTGGCACTATATACCGCAAAGAAAGCACTGAGTAATTCGCTCAGAAAACGGATAAATACGGCAATGATATAAACCATGCACAAACGATAAGCCAGGCTCAAAGCCGTACTACCTGCTTCAAAAACCAATGGCATACTTAAATAAACCAGGATCGGGGTAATCATTTTCAAAAGCTTTCCCAATACCTGCGGACTGAATATTATATCATCCCATCTTGCTTTCGTTCTTCTGACTAGCCGCTGAGTTGCATTTAAAAAGATTCGGGCAATTAACTTTTCCAGCAAATAGGCTATTAAGATTATACCTAAAACAATGATTGTTTTGTCTAACACTGCTGCTGCTTCACTACTGAATCCTAACGACAAAAGAAAGTCGTTTAAACTTTCCATAATTTTGTTCATACTCTTTTAAATTAATGTGTTATATGTGTTTATATAGTAAGTTTTTACGTGCTATAAGCTCTTTGTAAATTCCTGTAAGTCTTTTTGTAACCACTGATAATGAAATAATCCTTTGTATCCTCTGTTTTTCTTCAACACAACCCGAACATTTAATTGAGTGTTCTGATAAGCAGTCAGTTCATTACGATATTGTTTATCATGTCCTGCCAGTTTATGAATTTGTTCTTCCTGCTCTCGACGGAGTACTTTGCAAATAGGTATCAGCAACTTCATCACTACATTGTCCATCACATGATGTCCTTGCAAATAAAGGTAAGTTATTTCAGGAGCTACGCCTAAAGATTTCAGATCCTGAGCCAGTGCTTTTACTGACTTGATATCGGAAGGATGTTTCTTTTCCAGTTCCAACAGTTTAGCATTTACCCGATCCCTTAAAGCATCAATACTGGCATAAGGTTTACTCAGTCTAATGTTATGAAGACCAATACATTCATTGAAATCATAGAGAGGAAAAGAATGGGTATCTTTGTTCCGGTAAAACCAGACCGACCACAGAAACAAGGGATAAACCGTCTCAGAATAACGGCCCAAATATTTGTTGAAATCTAGCAGACGCCTGTCATTGAGGGTAGCCTGAACGCATACATTATGCAAGCTATCTGCATAACAGCAGTAGTTTTCAATTGCATAAGAATAGGTTTGGAAAATATATTGGTTACCATTTATCTTCCGTGAAACAGCCGTAGCTCCCTGTAACAAGAAATCATAATCACTGTCGACACACGCAATCAGGCTCTTTCCCAGTTCTGCGGTATTGAGGGTATTCATCAATACTGTTTTTTTCCCTTTGGACAGAGAGGTAGCTGAAGGCAGCATTACCTGGAAGTAATGTTCATCACTCTCAAATTCCTCCAGCAGATTTTTCCAGAAAGCTACATCCTCATAGCTTTCAACATACGCAATAATGCGTCGGCGTGACTTTTTGGGATATAGTTTGTGTGCTGCTTCAAAATAAGAAGAGCTGATATTGTCTTTCAGTTTTTTAGCCATGAGGGTTACTTTTCAGCTGGTGTTGATATATCACTAACTTCCGTTACCGCATCCAGCCATCCTTCCATAATCACTGCCGGTGAATGAGTTGTCAGGATAATCTGTACATGGGGATTCAGTTCACGGATCATGTATATCAGTTTTTGTTGCCATTCAATATGCAAGGAAGCTTCCGGCTCATCCATAAACAAAACACAATACTGATTATCACGGACAAGTACTGTCAACAAAATAATCAACATCTGTTTTTCACCGGAAGAGAGTTTATCCGGATGAAGCAGTTCTCCATCCTGGAAAAAGACTATTTCATTTCGCTTGCGGTCAATCTTCTTATTGGTATAACTAAAAAGCTGGTCGATTAAATCCTGGAACTTTAGTTTGGGTTGTGACAAGGCCAATGCTCTCTCCCGTTGCTCCTCATCACTACTGCTTAGCAGTTCAATCATCCGATTACCGATGTTAACCTGGTAATCAAGGTATTTCCTTTGTAGTAAGTAAAGTTGCCAGTCAAGCTCGGATTTTACGTATTCACCCGGAATCCTGGCGGTTATATCGTTAGATAATAAGGGCCGGTCGTAACTACGGATTACATCATACGGAATATAAGTCGCTTCGGGATCGTCGAAGAAAACTTTTACTCCGTTTTCTTCATCACTTTTTACTTCGCCCGAATTATCGAGGTAATAGACAGAACGATTTAAGATAGTAGTTTTACCTACACCGTTAATTCCAGAAAGTATATTCACATCCGGACGTAAGTCCCAAGCAATATTCAACCGTCCCCATAATTTATTTATTTCAATCCGTCTGATATATTTAGCCTGCTTTTCCATATTTCCACCTTCTTTTTTTAGGTTATCGACAAAATTAACGATTTTAGATAAAGAGGAAAGAAAAAACAGTGTAATTTTGCACGATTTTTCATCATACAAACAACCCGGCAAAACATATCCGGTTTAAATACGTTTTTAGAGGATGAACAAACTAACAACAGATAAAAGTATCAAAGGGCATGTAGCTATCCTTGCAGCCAGTGTGATGTGGGGATTAAATGCTCCTATCGGCAAAGTTGTTCTCAACAGTTTCTCCGCTTTATCAGTAACTACTTTTCGGATGGTAGGTGCAGCGGCAGCTTTCTGGATTTTTTCTTTCTTCCTCCCTAAAGAGCATGTCAGTAGTAAAGATTTGCTGCGTTTATTCTTTGCAGCTTTGTTTGGAGTTTTATTCAATCAAGGATTATTTACTTTCGGTTTATCCTTAACCTCTCCTATTGATGCATCCATCATTACTACTACAGCCCCTATCATTACCATGATTGTGGCTGCTATTTATCTGAAAGAACCTATTACCCATAAAAAGGTATTGGGTATCTTCATTGGTGCGCTTGGTGCATTGATCCTGATTTTTAGTAGCCAGGCCTCCTCTACTTCTGCTTCCAGTAGTATATTGGGAGATATTCTGTGCTTGCTGGCTCAACTAAGTTTTGCCATTTATCTCACCGTATTCAAAGATCTTATTCTTAAATATTCTCCGATAACTATTAGCAAATGGATATTTATTTATGCCTCGATATGTATTATCCCCTTCTCATACAGGGACATATCCGTAATTGATTTTTCGGCGATTCCTATTGATATGATTTTAAGAATTGCTTATGTGGTATTGGTAGCTACTTTCCTGGCTTATATCTGCATGATGACTGGGCAACGTACGCTACGCCCTACCATTGTAAGTATGTATAATTATGTACAGCCTATTGTGGCGAGCATAAGTACCGTTATTCTTGGAATGGATACTTTTGGATGGAAAAAATGGATAGCAATCGGACTAGTATTCTTAGGAGTGTATATTGTAACACAGAGTAAATCAAAAGCACAAATTGAAGCAGAAAGGAAAAAAGATTAGAAATGAGGTTATTTCAAAGAATACTTCTGAATAGCCTCCCGTAAAATATCCGTAACTATTTGCGTAATTCCTCAAAATAAGTGTCCAGCAAGCTTTTTGCAGCCACAAATGACGTTAAATCTGCATTCAATACCTGTTGTTCTTTCTGTTGTAGCAGGGATTGGATCTTCTCATTATTATAGAAACTATCTTTCAACTGTTCATTGATACTTTCATACATCCAGTATTTGCTTTGCTCATTTCGTCGGTACTGAAAATATCCATTTTCCTTCACGAAATCCATATAATCATAGATCATGTCCCAGATTTCTTTCACACCGAGGTTATAAAAACCGGAGTAAGTAAGCACCTGTGGAGTCCATCCGGATTCCGGAGCCGGAAAAAGATGTAAGGCATTCCTGAACTGGGTGGCCGCCAGTTTGGCTTTTTCTATATTGCTTCCATCCGATTTGTTGATAACAATACCATCCGCCATTTCCATGATACCTCGTTTGATACCTTGAAGTTCATCGCCCGTACCGGCCAGCTGGATTAACAGGAAAAAGTCAACCATGGAGTGAACGGCCGTTTCGCTCTGCCCTACTCCTACGGTTTCTACAAATATTTTATTAAAGCCTGCAGCCTCACATAGAATAATCGTTTCGCGGGTTTTACGAGCTACTCCCCCTAATGAACCGGCAGCCGGACTAGGTCGAATAAATGAATCCGGATGAATTGATAAACGTTCCATCCGGGTTTTGTCTCCCAGGATACTTCCTTTACTGCGCTCACTACTGGGATCAATGGCTAAAACGGCTAATTTACCGCCTTGATCGAGTACATGAAGTCCAAAAACGTCAATGGATGTACTTTTCCCAGCACCGGGTACACCGCTGATACCAATACGAATTGAATTACCGGATGACGGAAGGCATTTTTCAATCACCTCCTGAGCGATCGCCTGATGTTCGGGCTTCATGCTCTCAACTAATGTAACAGCCTGACTTAATATGGTAATATCCCCTTTTAAAATTCCCTCAACAAATTCGTTGACAGAGAATTCTCTTCTTTTCCGTTTCGGACGGTTTTTCAGATAAGGACTTACCGAATCGGGTTGTTCAATTCCTTTATTAACGACCAAACCCTTATACTCCTCGTTATTTTCAGGATGCTTCATAATAATTACATGCTAGTTGGATGATGTATTAATATTGATTACGACCTTCGGATTTTCCGGATCATTCGTAAACATCAAAATACGGAGATGTCTTCTTCGCTGCAGATTTTTCTTTGTAAGGGTTACTTTCAGTTTAGTTTTCTCTCCAGGTTGGAGCACAGCCTTCTTCAAATCGACACCCAGTGCAGAATTAAAGACTTGCAATTTACTGATTTCCAGTTTTGACCGTCCTTTATTTTGAATGGTTAGCGTTTTAGTTACTTTGTCCTTTCTCAGAAGTTCTCTACGCAAATCCAGTTCCGTTTCAGAAAGTTGAATAATGGGTGCATTCCGTTGTTGCATCCGACTCATTCCCGCGAAATTCGGAAGCAAGATAGCCGAAACAGGAATTTCACTTTCATCACTTACTTTGTCTCCCGCAAAACGGGATAGGTAAACGGATGTTTGAGTCAGTCCTAGATCAGGTAAACGATCCGTATTGAGGGTAAGAGTGATCTTCCCTTTTTCTCCTCTTTGCAGAACAGATGGTTCTTTCGTCATTTCAATATAAGAAGGAAGATGCATCAACACCGGCTCATAAGATTGATCAGATTGATTAACGACTGTTATAGTAATCTGAGGACGTTCTCCCAAGTGAGCGTCCGGGAATTCGATATCGTTTACATCAATCAATATATTGCCGTACCTGTGCAACTTCATATTGCTGAAATCGGATACTTTCCGCACCACTTCACCTACAAAATTCAGGTAAATAAGGCTTGGCTGCGCATTGCTGTAAATACCCACCGACTTATTGAAACGGCCTAAAGCCTTTGCATCAAAAGTAACAGTGACTTTGCCCTTCTTTCCAGGCTGTATAGGTGTCTTTGTCCAATCAGCTACCGCACACGCACAAGATGTTGTGATATTTGTTAACACTAAAGGCTTATTACCTGAATTAGTAATTGTATAATCCACACTCACAGGTTTCTTCCATTCTATTTGCCCCATCGTATGTGTCTTCCTGTCAGAAGTTATACGTGGCTGGGCGCATAAAGAAGCTGCAACGGCACCTATTGCTATGATTGTTAGTAAGAAACGATTCATCTTTATTTATTATATTTTATTTCGAGGTACAAAAATAACCGTTTTAAATGAGATAAAATACGAAAAGGGGTGAAGAAGTTATAAAAAGAGAATAGAAGAATGCAAAGAGTCAGGAAGTTAAGCAGTTAAGAATTTTTGTGCTACATTCATTCTTAAACAGCCTAACTTCCTGACTCTTTATCTTCTCTTAAAAACTATTTATCTATATTTACTTTCATAGAAGCACTATGTGACGCATACTCAGGTGCATATGCCGACTGCATAACTGCCAGCCCGGATTCATAAGTACCTGCTCTGCTCACCCGGTAACTGTATTCCAATACGTATACTCCTTTGTTCAATGAGTCGAAGAAGAAATTAGTGGATGCATCCTTTACTGCTACATAATAGCCGATGCCATTATTCCACATATATCCGGATAGATTACCGATCGGTTCGAAACAGGCACCCCGCTGATCTTTCAATTGCACGAAATCCATGGCTCTATCCAAACGGATAGTAACACGGGAGATTACTTTATCACCTATCGCCAGACGGGTATCGGATGTAACCGGCACCCATTCTTTCTTCGCTCCCGAGAGGCGTTCCATATAGAGTTTCTTGTCTACATTCAATTCAGCACCTTGCTGAGATACTTTATCAATATCTTCCTGGAATTGAGCATATACCGCTCCCCAAGCAATACCCTCATCTCGTTTCTCTACAGTTACTTTGTTTGCCTTCGAAATGGTACTATTATCAGTAATGACTTCTTTTACATAAGCCAACCCCGGAATGGAAGTTTCAGAAGTCGAGAGTGTCTCCATGGTTTTACCTCCCAGTGAGATTCTAACATCTCCCTGATTCGTCAATAGGTTATTTCCCCGGTGCAATAAAGCGTAAATAGCGTTTACAGTGGATACCGGAGAATCCCATTGTTGAGTTTGTTTCTGTTTCAGTAACCAGAGTTTCATTTCTTCCACGACTTTTTTATCTTTCGTTACTTCGTCCATGGCTTCCATGACAGCTACATGAACAGGAACTTTCAGGTTCATCCAGCTATACGGATTCTCGTTGAAAGCAAAATGCATTCCCAACTCATCCGTTTGCACAGCATGCTCTTTCATGGAAGCGATAAATGCCTGTGCATCCGCAGTTTTGCCTGCTTTGTTAAGGACAATGGCAGCATACGCTTTTTCTCTTAAAGAAAGCGAAGTGATGGATTCAGGTATTTTATTCACATAGTAATTATGGGCTTCCTTATTCTCGGCAGGAACTGGCTGTCCGGATAAGGTTACTAAATAAAGATACTGTAAAGCATTTCCAGAGATACCTTTCATCTTACGACCTTCTTTTTCAGCTTTCAAAATATTCCGATAGTCTCTTAATGCCTCTTTATGAAGATAGTTTAACGCTGTACTTTGCATGGTGAGAGCATCGTTATCCAATGCTGTGTCTGTCAATTTCGTCAGTCGGGAAAGTGTTTCCACTACAAAGTTTGTAATGTAAGTACTACCTTGCATTCCTTTGTACCATGTCCAGGAACCATCTGCCAACTGTAACTCTTTGAGCTTGTTCTGGGCCGTCAGGTTGTTGTTACGGATGTTGTTCAGATCGAATAAAGTAGCAATACGACGCATCCGTTCTGTCTCATTGGTTGCCTCCATCAGCCAGGGAGATTCTTCGAGTAGAATATTTTTCACATCCTGGTTTTTCTCCAGGTTTGTGAGGAAACTCTCTTTGCTGCCACCCTGATCTCTCCAGGCATCGAATACTGCTTTAATCCGTGGCTGGGCATTTGCGATATAAGCTGCCAGTGAATTAGCATAATAAACCGTTGCCCATGAGATTGCATTATCAGAAGTGGACAATGAAAGAGAAGGCAATGATTGTACTGCATACCAAGCCGGATTACCGGAAAATTCAACTGTCAAACGGCGATCTGTAGCTGTCTTACTCTGGTTATTGAATAAAGATTGTAAAGAGAATTCACGGGTTTCATTACCTCTCATTGGCATCGCTATGGTTTCGATTATATTTTCCTTATTACTCAAAACAGGCAGAATATGTTGTTCACCGTCACTAAAGTTACCACCCTGAGCTACCAAACGACATCCCAACAAATTGTACTTATCAGTAGCGGTAAACATGAAGCTTACTCCTACCGTTTTACCAGCTTCGGTACTAAATTTCTGTTTCTGAGTGGAAATTACTTTCTCTGTTACCGGATCAAAAAGTGTGAGTGTAACAGTTCCCGATACGGCTTTCTCTGTTAAGTTAGCTACAGAAGCTGCCACCGATGTTTTGTCTCCTACCCTTACAAAACGAGGTAGATTGGGAGTAATCATGAAGTCTTTACTGGTTGTTGCTGTACCATTAATCATTCCAATCAACATGTCTTTGGTGTGGGCATAACCGCGGAAGCTCCATTTGGTCAGACTTTCCGGCATGGTGAAGGCAATGACTATTTCTCCTTGCTCATTGGTACGCAACTGAGGATAGAAGAAAGCTGTTTCAGCAAAATTGGTACGTAGTTCTGGCATTTCTTCCAAAGCTCCTCCACTGCCAGTTATTGGTACTACCTCAGATTCAAATTTGACTTCAGCGACAGCAGTTGGCAAAGCGCTATCTTGACTTACCGCTTCGATTTCTTCACTATTCTCTACGATAGTCAAAACTTCTGTCCGGGCTGAACTAGCTCGCACTTTTCCTCGCGTTAAGTTTAAATTAAAATCTTTTCCTCCTCCATTCATCATTTGTAACTGATCCATAAAGAATGAATCAAACACCGGGAAATCAGGAATCCGATTCTTTGGAGTTTCAAACCAGAAACCGTAATATAGATTTTCTTTATGAGAAGTAGACCAGTTCACTGTTGGGACATTTACCGGATAATACATTTGAAGTGCCTGGTTATTCCCCCATATTTTATCTAAGGAAGCATCGTACATGGTTGCTAATAATTCTGCATCTACAGGCATACCCTGCGGATTCTTAATGGTTAGTTTCCATTCTTCATTCTGTCCGGGCCGTAATTTATCACGGAAGACTTCCCAGGATAAGGTCAGCTCTTTGGATTCCTGCTTCTTAATTAACTGAACATTTTGCTGGTAAACTTCTTCATTTTTCACGAAACAGAATGCTACCGTTATTCCGTCACCATATTCCGGTTTATAGGGATAATCAAACCTTACTAAAGAATCTGATAAATTCAAGACTCTGGATTCCAGCCTTTTGTTTCCGGAGAAAACATCCATTAATATATAAGCATCTTTTTGAGATGTACCGAAAATAAATGACCCCGGATTATAAGCATCAAAATCAACATTGATAGGATGCATCCACATGGGTTCTTCCACAGGCGGACGGGTATCTTTCAATGAGAATAAGATAAAATCACTTTCAGCTTCCACATCCCGACCCTGTTCATCTTTCGCGGATAACTTTATTTTATAGGCACCCGATGGCAACGATTGTAATCCGGTAAGTTCCATTTCTTGATTGGAGGTAAATTTACCGGTAAGAAGTGATTCATCAGCCAGCTTCTTGTCTTTATAATCTGAATAAAGATATACTTTATAAACACCTTCAACATTGACAGGTTGGAAATCGAGGTTTTCAGCTTTGATTACTGTCTTGATAGGATTATCTTTAAGTATTTTGTCAGACAACGAGATGGATAATGCGAAAGAACGCTCTCCTACCCTGATCTCCGTAGTAGAGGTTTGAGTTTCTCCTGCTTCATTGGTTACTTTTGCTTCCACAGTATAGGCATAATATCCCCACCTGTTATCAGATACATAGTCGTCCGGCAATAAGTGTACCGGAATATTAAATTCACCGGAAGCATCAGAAGTAACAGTTCCGGAAGCAATCTGTGTACCGTAATTGTTATAACCCCTCCACCAGGGATTATAGGAACGTCTTACCACATATTCCACCTGCTGATCCTGCATGGATACTCCACTGAAGGTTTTCGCTTGCCCTTTTACCTGGATAGAATCTCCCAACTGGTAGCCGCCTTTTTGTTTATCGAAAGTAATATCAAAGGTCGGTCGTTTGTATTCTTCTACCCGGATAGTAGTTGATCCTCTCTCCGTATTAAGGAAATAAGTACCATTCAGTCCACCCGATGGTAAAACAAACTCAGCTGTAAAAGAACCGAATTCATTGGTGCGGACATCTTTTACGGCTACTTCCTGATAGTTGGCATCTCTTAACGTTAGCTTATAAGAAGCACCGGACAAGGTTACTGCTGTTTTAGCTTGTCGCTGACTGGCAACACCTTTTACATATACAGTCTGGCCGGGTCGATAAATCGAACGATCAGTTAGTAACTGAACAATTACTCCAGAATTATTATTCTCTCCATAATGATAGTATCCGGGATAAATACGCTGAGGCAAGGTTGCTGTACCTGTTTCTTTTGCAACCGACAGATATTCATAATTGTCTTTCCAATCAATTACTAGCTTACCGTCAGCTCCGGTTGTTTGTTTTATCTGTTCCGAATACAAACCCTTTTGCATCTTAAACAAACGAACCTGTGCATCACTTACAGGTTTCCCGCTTTGCGCATCAACGACTGCTATTTCAAGTTTATCATCCGGAAGTTTGCGGGATAATGATTTCAATGGAGTAACAGAGAAGAAAGATTCAATCACCTTCTTCTTATTCACATCAGATACCATCTGCAATATATACAATCCGGCTGAAGGAGCTGTCATAGTTATTGTGGTATCTTTTGACAGATAATCAGCGGGACGCTTCAATGTAAATTGCTGTGTATGGATTTTCGTAGCATATTTTTTATAAAAATCGGCGTCTATGTTTTTCCGCAGCAAACTGGAGGTAACTGGAAGGGATACACGATATAAGCTTACCGTAAATCCGTCCAGATTTCTATGATTTACCCGCAAAGTAAAAGGAGCTTCCGGATAGGCTATATTATCTGTCATTATATAGAGAGAAGGATGCAAAACATCCTCTTTCGCAGCTTTGAACATACCCACCCGGTTGTAATTCGGATATCGGCGAATAGCTTCTTCATAAACAGCCAATGCTTCTACATTCTTGGATAGGGATACCAGATAATTCCCCTTAGCCAGATAAACTTCGGCGGTAATCGGATTCGACTGGTATTTGTTGATCAGTTGATCCAGGGTCTTCAGGTAATCCTTCTTTTTATCCAACGTATAATTATTTCGCTGCCAGCGTAAATATTCAAGGGAAATCAGTATTTCTCCTTCTACATTGTTTCTTACACGATAGGTATTTAATACTTTGCTGTAAATCCGATCAATAAGTACTGATACATCCTTTCGACTGTCTAATTGCTCTAACAATTTCAAAGCATCAATGTTATATTTAGCAAGTGTATGATACATCTCATGATGGTAGTATTCACTACCTGCACCCAATATGACAAAGGGTATATAGTCTTTCGAAGATGTTTTTAGCAGCATAACAGAATCTTCGAGGGCTGCCTGTGTATGATGTTTAATCTTGTCTAGGAACATATTACGGCTCCATTCGCGAATATCATCCGATGGTTGCTCAATAATATCGGTCTGCTGCCGGACTTGCCAATAGTTATAGTTTACAAACTCGCTGTATTGCATGGCTATCAATGTATGCAGGATAGCACAGTCCAACGAATTGGTTGTATTTTTCACCCACTCTTCCATTCCTTTCAGATCGGTATAGAGACTGTCGGGAGTAATCTGTTTTTGTAAACTGGCCCGGGTAACATACGCTTTCAGCATTTGTGGAGAATTCTTTTCGGCCTCTGCTTTACTGAAAATCTGACGGGTAAGTTTAACTGCTGTTTGAGGAAGACTCTTCTTCTGAGCATTCTCTACTTCTTTCCAAAGTTGGTCATAAGTCTGGGCACACATGGTTAAAGGCATTAAACAAGTTAAGAGGAATAACGAAATAAACAAAATAATCTTATTTTTCATATGTCCGGTTTTTTATGTTTCTTGCTAATTGGATGCAAAATAAGGATAAATTCCATAAGGTTATTAACAATTTTAAGAAAGAAAGTTTCTGGAAAGAAGAATTTTTAAGAAATATACGGGATCCCGGCAACATACGAAAGAGCTTCCATCGGGGTTTGAAGTCAATATAACCGGGATTCGCTTCAAATGCTACTACATAAAACAAATGCGTAAACTTGGTGGAAAGTGCTATACACTATGCCTCAAAGTTTACGCATATTAATAGGATATATAAACAATGAATATAATAACCCTACTGAATCCTCACCTCATCCATAAAAATAAATGCCGGATTACCTGCACCGGGATGCCATTTAGGAATCTGCTTTACTATCCTTACAGTGATTTTAACATAGCGTGTCTGAACAGGCTTTAAACTTATCTTATCAGATTGTACCTCCTGCACATTGCCAGTTGCCTCAGGAAGTACCTTTCCAGCTACCAGAGTATATTTCTTCCCATCTTCCGAAATGGATACATCTATACTTCTAGGGCCAAAAATCCAATCGTTGGTGTGTACATACGTTGCTAACTCGACTTCACTGATTTCTGTGTTTTCTTCCAGATCTATTACTATCTCAACATCATCTTTGATGAATCCAATCCAGGAACCATCTTTATACCCTCCTTTATTACCGGAGATTCCATCCACCAAAGTAGATGCACCGCCAAATGTATATGATTTATGCGGCTCCTGATTAATCGTTATTGGTTTCAAAGTAGCTTTGTTGAAATTGAAGCTTTGCTTGTAAGCAGGTGTTTGAATGCCCGGTCTGAAAGCCAGCGCATTTACGGTAGCTGTCTCTGTAAAGGATAAAGGTCCGTTGTACTTTTCACTGTTTTCAGTTGGGGTACTTCCATCCAGTGTATAATAAATAGGAGAATTATCAATGGTGGAAAGCGTAAGTTCAATGGCTCTTTTCGCGTTGTTCACAGTTATGCGGGAATCAAGGTCGAAGATGGATTTAGAGTAATTGTACCCTTTCTTATCATACAGTTTCAACATTTTTAAGAGGCGTTGCAAGAATGAATCGTAGTTTTTCCTATCGGGTTCTGTCCATTGAACTTCCGACAAGGCATCTATCCGGGGCATCACCATATACTCTACTTGCCGGGAGTCCGGTATATATTCCGTCCATAAGTTAGCTTGCACGCCAATGATATGTTTCGCTTCCTCCTTGGTTAACTCATCGGGTACAGGATTAAAATGATACACTTTTTTAATAGGAATAAACCCACCGATAGATAACGGAACATTTTCTGTATCGGCAGTTTGATAATAGTCAAAATAAAGGTGAGTGTGAGGAACCATAATGGCATCATGCTTTTGTCTGGCAGCCTTAACAGCGCCTTCCATTCCCAGCCAAGACATGACGGTAGCACCGGATGCCAATCCACCTTCGAGAATCTCCTCCCATCCAATGATCTTTCTTCCTTTACCATCTAAGAAGCTTGCAACATGCGATATAACGTAACTCTGCAACCTTTGTTCTGCAGTATGGTCTTTATCAGTAACCAGACCGAGTTCTTTAATCTTCGCCTGGCATTTCGGACATTTCTCCCAGCGTACTTTGGGACATTCATCACCTCCGATATGAATGTATTCGGAAGGGAATATTTCAATGATCTCGGCCAATACGTTTTCAAGGAAGACCAGTGTTTCAGGGTTGCCAGCGCAAAGTACATCTTCAAATACGCCCCATTCTCTGGCTACTTCGTAAGGACCTCCTGTACAGCCTAAATGGGGATAAGTAGTCAATGCGGCTAGCATGTGCCCCGGAAGATCAATCTCCGGAATTACTGTAATAAAGCGATCTTTGGCATAAGCAACAATTTCTTTGGCTTCTTCCTGTGTATAAAAACCTCCGTAAGGTTTTCCATCGTATTCACCGGAATTGCGTCCAATTACAGTCCCGGTTCTGAATGCTCCTTCGGTTGTTAGTTCCGGATATTTCTTTATTTCAATGCGCCAGCCCTGATCATCTGTCAGATGCCAGTGAAACCGGTTTATATTGTGCAAAGCCATAATATCTATATATTCCTTGATAAAGTCAAGCGGGAACATGTGTCTTCCTATATCCAACATCATCCCCCGATAGCCGAACCGAGGGTAATCTTCAATAGTCACTTGCGGAAATACTATATCTTTCCCCTCCGCATTGGCTACAATCGATTTCCTTAAAGTTTGCACACCGTAAAATGTTCCGGCAGCAGATGCGCCATTTATAATAATTTGTTTATCGGTTACATTCAGTTGGTAGGCCTCTTGATTGGAGTGTTGGAAGTCGGAACGTAAAACAATACAATTGTCACCAGTTTGTTTCTCCGAAATAGTCAGAGAGGTTCCAGTCGAATACTGAATATACTCGGACAGGAATTTAGCGATACGTTTTAGATTTTCATCCCCGGAAGGATAAACAATAGCGGTTGACGAACTTAATGCAAAAGGGTCTCCACTTTGGTATTCGATTTTCTGGGGAAGAGGAATTACCTCATACCCGGCTTGCGTTGTTTCTTTCGAACTACATGATCCGGCTAGGATCAGAACAACTACATAAAGGCTGATAAATAAGTTTCTTTTCATGTTCTATTATTTTTAGGCGTTAATTAGGTTCAGGGCAAAGATTAGCATCTTACTTTAAAGGGTTGGTTCTTCCAGATTTTATTCTTATTGGGGGTTTATAACATGGGGGTGTTATAATATATAACATGGGGGTGTAATAGCGCATAACATGGGGGTGTTGTATAGGATAACATGGGGGTGTTGTCATACGAAAGGTGGAATTAAAAATGAATAATGTATTCGTGATAATGTTTTTTAAGATGGTACTAAGATAACTAAAAACTTACGAATTAGATTGATTTCTCCATATTTCAACAAAAAATCTCACCCATAATCACTTAGGATTATAGATGAGATTCTTCTTATTTCGATAGGTATAATACCCACTAAAAGGCTTTCAGTCTTTATTCTTCCGGCGTATTTGCCAATGTCGCCGTCAGGAAATCATAAAACTTCGGCACAGTAGAAATCAAGGCTCTTTCATCCGGCGAATGCGGAGAGCGCAAGGTCGGACCAAAGGAAATCATATCCAATCCGGGGATGCTGGCACCAATGATACCGCATTCCAATCCGGCATGGATTACTTTCACATGCGGTTCAACTCCGAATTGCTCCTGGTAAGATTTCTTCATGGCAGCCAGAATGGGAGAATTGACGTTGGGTTGCCAACCTGAATAAGAACCGCTAAATTCGACTTTCATACCAGCCAGCAGGAAAGCACTTTCCAGGCTCTTCGCCAGATATTCTTTCATGCTATCACTGCTACTACGAGCGAGTATCTTGATAGAAGCATTACCATTGCCAATTTCCACTATAGCCAGGTTGGAAGAAGTTTCTACTGTATCCGGAATAGTAGGAATCATGCGGGTAACACCATTCCGACATCCGTAAATAGCACAAACCAATGCATCCTGTACATCTTCGGGAACAACTTTCGAAGGCATATCAATCCGCTCAACTTGTAAGGAGATAGGAGTTTCAATAGCACCGTATTCTTCATTAAAAGTCTCTTCCATTTCGGCAACCAGTTCCAGCAGATCGCCTTCGTTTTCTTCCGGAATGGTAATTACCACTTCGCCTTCACGTGGGATAGCATTCCGCATGTTTCCACCGGACCAACTTACCAAACGAGCCTCTTCGTCAATAATCGCGTCGTAAGCAAAACGTGCCAGAAGTTTATTGGCATTCGCACGACCTTCGTTTATTTCCAGGCCAGAATGACCGCCACGTAATCCTTTAACGGTTACTTTAAAAGCTATATCGCCTTCTTCCGGCTCTACTTCCTGGTATTGCAAGGAAGCAGTAACATCTATACCACCGGCACAGCCGATATACAAATCACCTTCGTCTTCCGAATCCAAGTTCAATAATATTTCTCCGGTTACTGTACCAGCTTTCAATCCAAAAGCCCCTACCATACCTGTTTCTTCATCCATTGTAATTAATGCTTCCAACGGACCGTGTTTCAGATTCTTATCTTCCAGCACTGCCATGATAGCTGCTACACCTAAGCCATTATCAGCACCCAGTGTAGTGCCTTTGGCTTTAACCCATTCACCATCTACATAGGCCTGGATAGGATCTTTCTCGAAATCAAACTCGACATCGTTGTTCTTCTGCGGTACCATATCCATGTGAGCCTGTAAAATAACACCTTTCCGGTTTTCCATACCCGGGGTAGCAGGCTTGCGAATAATTACATTTCCTACTTCATCAGCAAAAGATTCTAATCCCAATCCTTTTCCGAAATTTAATAAGAATTCTTTTATAGGTTGCATAAATCCCGAAGGACGCGGAATTTGTGTCAAAGAGTAAAAATGAGTCCACACATTTTGTGGTTCTAATGATTGAATAGTTTTCATGATATATCAGTTTTTATTAATGATAGGCAAAGCCACAGTTGCATATATTCCCAGTATAATAACTAATAATGTTTGTACGCCATGCACCAGTAAAGCAAAAATACCGGCATCCGATTCGTTCACCCCATACAGCACCAGCATTGAGATAATGGCGAAATGCCAGGGACCGGCCCCATTCGGAGTTGGCACTATAACAGCCAGGCTACCTGCTACAAACAATACTAACCCGGCCAATGTTCCCAAACCGGATGAAAAAGAGAAGCAAAACAAAGCCACATAGAACTGCATAAAATAACAGAACCAGATTAAAACAGTGAACAATATGTATAGAGGCACGTTCTTTGCTTTTCGCAGCGAAATTACTCCCTCCCAGATATTTACAACTACTCCCTTAACCTTTTCAAAAAAAGAAAGTGTTCGCACCAAGAAATACAATAATACAATAACTCCCAGTACACAGAAAAGAATAATATAGAATTGCATGGAAGAGAACAAATCGGTAATCGAACTCAGGTCTGTTCCTGTTTGCACAAAGAAGCGGTTAAAAACTTTCATCTGCGAAAACAAGGCAAAGACACTTATGGTGAGAATACACAAAGAATCGATGATACGTTCGGTAACAACGGTACCTAATGATTTGGAAAAAGAAATCCCATCATATTTCGATAACACTCCGCAACGAGAGATCTCTCCCAAGCGAGGTAATATCAGATTGGCAGCATACGAAATAAAAACTGCATTCACACAATTACTCTTGCGAGGATGAACACCCAGAGGCTCTAAGGCCAGCGACCAGCGCCAACCGCGAAACAAATGACTAAATATTCCAAAAACTAATGAAAGGACCATCCACCACCAATTCATTTCGTGAAACATGACGTGCGTTACCCTGGAAAAATCAAAATCCCAATATACCCAGGCTAAAATCGCGCCTCCTAAAAGCAAGGGAAGAATTATTTTCAGTAGTTTTTTAAAGAATTTATTCATTGAAAAGAATTACCTTTGTCCGCTACAAAGATAGCAGGATATACGGAAACGCTCTAACGATTGTTGATTTTTTATAATATGATAAGACAGGTAAAACCCAAAAAGTTTCTGGGACAGCATTTTCTGAAAGACCTGAAAATCGCTCAGGATATAGCTGATACGGTAGACGTTTTCCCCGAGCTTCCTGTGCTGGAAGTTGGGCCAGGAATGGGCGTTCTCACTCAATTTCTGGTTAAGAAGAAGCGCCGGTTGAAAGTAGTGGAAGTAGATTTTGATTCCGTTGCTTACCTGCGTCGCGAATACCCCGAACTGGAAGATCATATTATTGAAGATGACTTTCTGAAAATGCACCTCGAACGCTTATTCGATGGAGAACCGTTTGTTCTGACAGGCAACTATCCCTACAATATCTCCAGTCAGATCTTTTTCAAAATGCTGGATTACAAAAACCTGATTCCTTGCTGCACAGGTATGATCCAGAAAGAAGTTGCCGAACGAATAGCAGCTGGCCCCGGCAGTAAAACTTATGGAATATTAAGCATACTGATACAAGCCTGGTACAACGTGGAATATTTATTCACCGTAAGTCCCAGCGTATTCAATCCTCCTCCCAAAGTAAACAGCGCTGTTATCCGTATGACTCGTAATAGCACGCAAGAATTGGGATGCGATGAAAAGCTATTTAAGCAAATTGTAAAAACAACCTTCAACCAACGCAGAAAAACGTTGCGTAATTCCATCAAACCCATTTTGAGCAAAGACGCTCCGCTAACACAGGACGAACTATTTAACAAACGACCGGAACAACTTTCCGTTCAACAGTTTATCGATTTAACCAATCGGGTAGAACAACAACTGGCTACCCTAAAAACTCAACCTGATGCAGAGCTATGATGAATGAAGATTTTATCAAAGAAATTAAACGCCTGATCGAATCACAGGATTCGGAAAAGGTAAAAGAATCACTTGCGAATCTCCACCCCGCTGACATTGCAGAGCTATGCAATGACCTCAGTGTTGATGAGGCTAAGTTTGTTTATCGTCTTCTTGACAACGAAACAGCGGCCGATGTACTGGTGGAGATGGACGAAGACGCAAGAAAAGAATTCCTGGATCTGCTCCCACTGGAAATAATCGCCAAACGATTCGTGGATTATATGGATACGGACGATGCCGTAGACCTGATTCGCGAACTGGATGAAGAGAAACAGGATGAACTTCTTTCTCATATCGAAGACATTGAACAGGCTGGTGACATTGTCGACCTTCTGAAATACGACGAAGACACCGCAGGGGGACACATGGGTACCGAAATGGTAGTGGTGAATGAGAACTGGAGTATGCCCGAATGTTTGAAAGAAATGCGCCATCAGGCAGAAGAGTTGGACGAAATTTATTATATCTATGTCGTAGATGATGATGAAAGGCTTCAGGGAGTATTTCCGTTAAAGAAAATGATTACCTCTCCTTCTGTATCCAAAGTAAAACATGTGATGCAAAAAGGTCCTATAGCTGTACGGGTGGACACTCCTATTGATGAAGTAGTGCAGACTATTGAAAAGTATGACCTTGTAGCCATTCCGGTTATTGATAGCATCGGCCGTCTGGTCGGGCAAATCACAGTCGACGATATCATGGATGAAGTTCGCGAACAGAGCGAACGTGATTATCAGTTGGCCTCAGGTCTTTCGCAGGATGTTGAAACGCATGACAGCGTTTTTCGTCAGACAACTGCCCGTTTGCCCTGGTTACTTATCGGCATGGTAGGCGGAATAGGCAATTCGATGATCCTGGGAAATTTTGATACAACCTTTGCCACCCATCCTGAAATGGCACTCTACATTCCTCTTATAGGCGGAACCGGTGGAAATGTAGGAACGCAATCTTCTGCGATTGTTGTTCAGGGTTTAGCCAATAGTTCTTTAAGCGAGAAAGATACATTCAAACAAGTTGGAAAAGAAGCGGTTGTTGCACTTATTAATGCCACTATTATTCCTTTATTGGTATATATTTACAATTTCATCCGTTTCGGCCCTTCGGCAACTGTCACTTATTCTGTTTCCATCAGCCTGTTTGCAGTAGTAATGTTTGCTTCTCTTTTCGGTACATTTGTACCCATGACACTGGAAAAGCTAAAAATCGACCCGGCCATTGCTACAGGACCGTTCATTGCCATTACAAACGACATTATTGGGATGATGTTGTACATGGGAATTACAGTTTTACTCTCTTAAAGCCAAGTAAAATAAAAAAATATGCTCAAAATGTATGAAGTAATCTTTTTATTTCATTAATTTGTGCCTCAAATAATTAGTAAATATAGGCTAACCTATCAACAAAATCGTAGTATGATGGACTCTCATGAAACAAATCAACCTCTTATGCAAGACGGTTTGGAAGAAGAAAAAAAATCGATTGAAGTTTCTGAAAACACACCAGAAAATGTTACAGAAGAAACTTCAACTGAAACAACTGTACCGGAAGTTCAGGAGGAAGATGCACCCGTGCAAGCAACGAAAGAAAGCATTTTGGGCGAACTAAAACAACTTGCTGCCAAAGCTGAAGAAGCCAGCAAGCAAGAATTAGACAGCCTGAAGCAAACTTTTTATAAATTGCATAATGCCGAATTGGAAACGGCTAAGAAACAATTCATTGAAGATGGCGGCACAGAAGAAGACTTTATGCCGAAATCAGACGAGGTGGAGATAGAGTTCAAAAACATAATGGCGGATATCAGGGAAAAAAGAAATGCGATTAATGCCCGGATTGAAAAAGAAAAAGAAGAAAATCTGGTACGCAAACTTGCTATAGTTGATCGATTGAAGGAACTGGTAGAGTCATCAGAAGATACAGGGAAGTCATACAGCGAATTCAAGAAGTTACAACAGCAATGGAACGAAATCAGACAGGTGCCGCAAGCAAGAGTTAACGAATTGTGGAAAAGCTATCAGCATTATGTCGAAAAATTCTACGATATCTTAAAACTGAATAATGAATTCCGCGATTACGATTTCAAGAAAAATCTAGAAATAAAAAACAGGCTGATTGAGGCAGCGGAAAGACTGGCAGACGAACAGGATGTAGTATCTGCTTTTCATCAGTTGCAAAAGTTACACCAGGAATTCAGAGATACGGGTCCGGTAGCGAAGGATTTGCGCGATGATGTTTGGAACCGTTTCAAAGCGGCTTCAACAGTGGTGAATCGCCGACATCAAAAACATTTTGAAGAACTTAAAGCAACCGAACAGCATAATTTAGATCAGAAAACGGTAATTTGCGAAATCGTTGAAAGCATTGAGTTCGACAAGCTGAAAACATTTGCCGAATGGGAAGAAAAAACCCAGGAAGTAATCGCCCTGCAAAATAAATGGAAGACTATTGGATTTGCACCGCAAAAGATGAACGTAAAGATCTTCGAACGTTTTCGCAAAGCCTGTGATGAGTTTTTCAAAAAGAAGGGAGAGTTCTTTAAAGAGGCAAAATCAAAAATGCAGGATAATCTCGAAAAGAAAAAAGAACTCTGCGAAAAAGCCGAAGCACTGAAAGATAATACTGACTGGAAAGAAACCAGCGAAATTTTCGTGAAACTGCAAAAGGAATGGAAAACGATCGGTCCTGTGCAGAAAAAGTATTCAGATATTATCTGGAAAAGATTTATCAGCGCTTGTGATTATTTCTTTGAGCAGAAAAACAAAGCAACTTCTTCTCAGCGTTCGGTTGAACTGGATAACCTGAAAAAGAAAAAAAGTATTATTGAACAGTTGGCTGATATCGGTGAGTCAATGGAAGCAGAAGAAGCAACAGAACTGGTACGTGAATTAATGAAAGAGTGGACCACCATCGGTCATGTTCCATTTAAAGAAAAAGACAAAATATACAAACAATATCACACATTAATCGATCAGCTTTTTGATCGTTTTAATCTGAGTTCCACCCAACGGAAATTAAGCAGTTTCAAATCAAATATCAGTAATATGAATGCTGATAAAGGAGGCCCCCAATCTCTTTACAGAGAACGGGAAAAGCTGGTGCGCGCTTGTGAAAACATGAAGAGCGAGCTTCAAACTTATGAAAATAACCTGGGTTTCCTGACTGCATCTTCCAAGAAAGGCAATTCATTGCTAACCGAAATTAACCGCAAAGTTGAGAAACTGAAAACAGATATTCAGTTGGTACAGGATAAAATCAAAGTAATTGATGAGTCCATTCAGGCTGAATCAGAAGAATAAACACCGGGAAGAAAACTGATAAAATAATAAATGAGCTGAAATTGAGGTATATTGAAATAACTCATTTTCAGCTCTTTTTCTTTAAAGATTGAATCCTATGTTAACTCATATTGATCATTTATGAAAAACTTTTCCATTCTTCTCTCAGCCTTTATCGTCCTAACATTTACGCAATGTAAGCAAGATCCGTCTGTCAGGTTTAAGTCGAAAGGTGGATTGAGGGTGATATTAAAACTCGATGAATCTACAATCAGCCCAACAAATCAGGAAGAGATTTTAAAAATACGTGAGAAAACGGTGAATATTTTAAATAATCGTTTAAACTATTTTGGGGTAGCTCCACATATAGAATGGTTAGAAGCAGAAAATCTTCTTCGAATGGAGATCCCGGAAGTGAAAAATTCTCTTGCGATTCATCAATTACTTGAAACCAATGCAGAACTTGAGTTTAGAGAAACAATGGTTTTATCTGATGCAAAAAATCTCTTTACCGAAGCGGATAAAAGATTGACGAACATTCTCGTAAGTGATATAGATAAAGAAGCAAAAAAGAAAACATCACAGCTTCAATATCCGCTTTTAAGTAAGTTATTTATCAATCAAGGGTATTCGGGCCCAATTGTTGGATATGTACATCAGAAAGACACCAATAAAGTAACAGAATATCTGAATAGAATGGAAATAAAGTCTCAATTCCCCGAAGAATTAACATTTAAATGGTCTGCTAAACCCATGATGAATTCCACAGAATATTACGAATTGTATACAATAAAAAGAATAAATCAACAGAATCTGGTCTTGAAAGGGGATGCTATAACAAAAGCATTCGTAGATGTTGATAACTTCCAGCAACCTGCTATTAGTATAATAATGAATGAAGCAGGAAGTAAAATGTGGGAACAATTAACTGGACTAAACGTAGGAAATGCTATTGCAATTCTTCTCAATCACGAAGTATATTCAGCTCCTTTTGTAAGTGAAAAAATCACAGGTAACAATTGCACAATAGCTGGTCAGTTTGATTCAGAAGAGGTTCAGATATTGGTGTCCCTACTTAACTTTGCCCAACTACCTGTCGGGGTAAAAATCATTCAGGAAGAAGTAATAAGCAAACCCTAAAAAGAAAAGCGAACATATCTTCGTATATTCGCTTTAGCTGTTGGGCTACCAGGATTCGAACCTGGAATGTCAGGACCAGAATCTGAAGTGTTACCATTACACCATAGCCCAATTTTTCCGTGTGCAAAGATACAACTATTTTAAAAAACAACAAGAACTAATATCTTTTTTTACGCACTGAGTCTTGCTAAGAAAACACTAGTTACTCCAATTGCTCAACCCTGCTTTTAAAATCCAAATAATTCAACCTGTATCAAGGATGAATTAAAAAACAATTAACCAAAATCCGGTTACAACAGTACAGGCTGTGGAGTTTTACAATAATCAAAGACCACACAGGAGTCTGGATATGATGACACCTGTTCAAGACAGAGAGAAAACCGGAGTAATTAAGAAAAGATGGAAGAGCTATAAAGATAACTATAGAGAAACAGTAATATCTGAATAAACCTCTTATCTTGTTTTTGGAGAAAAAAACGCTCAGAATAGAGCACCGAGCAAGAAAAGGCCTGGCCTGAAAACAAGGTCTTTCTTGTTCAAATATATTGTTGAAAAGTAAATCAGTCAACCTGTTCCAAGGATAAAAAGAAAAACGGTAAACCGCTTTTAGAGATAAAAGAAAAAACGGTAAACCAAATATAGTGATAAGTGTTAAATCAGTCAACCGAATATAGGTGTAAGAAAAAAATAGTCAACCAAAATCAGGTTACTACACTCTTAATAAGGAAATTTTTTGTTAACCAATCACCTCTTCTCCGTTAACCGATCACCTTTTCCTTGTTAACTAATTGCTCATTACTTGTTAAACAATCGCTCCTTCCTCATTAACCAAAATATTTTTTTGTTAACCAATTATTTTCCTATTGTTTTTTTAAGCAATAATCTCCTTAAAAAAACCACAAAAAAAGAATAGATTTGTTCTATACCTTTTTTCCTACAAGATTTCACAGTATATTTGCACTTGATAAATTAGATTTAAATACATTCATTTCATTCGGTTAGTTATTGCCTCATAAAATTAAACCTTTATCATCCGGTAGTTGTTCTAACCCAAACAATAGAAATAAAAAAACAGCTTAAAAAAATACATGGACGAAAGCAATATTTTAATTCAAAAAATTACTGAAGGAATACAAGAAAAAAAAGGAAAAAATATAGTTATAGCTGATTTAACACCTATTGAAGATACTATTTGTAAATACTTTATTATTTGTCAGGGCAATTCTCCCAGTCAAGTGAACGCTATTGTTGACTCTATCAGGGAATTTGCCCGCAAAACTTTAAATATAAAACCGGCTTCCATAGATGGACTCAGAAATGCGGAATGGGTTGCCATGGACTATCATGATGTTCTTGTGCATGTCTTTTTACCCAATATCCGGGAATACTATAATCTGGAAACTCTGTGGGCAGATGCCAAATTAACAACCATACCCGATATTGATTAACAGATATGGAAGAAAACAAAAATAAAAAAACAATTAGAAACAATATGCCTAAGTTCAGCCTGAACTGGATGTATATGATTATCGGCATGGCTCTTATCGGGCTTTTGCTGATGAACGAAAGCGGCTCATCGGTCAAAAAAGTATCATACGATGAGTTTCAGGAGTATGTCTCGTCAGGCTATATCCGAAAAATTATTGGATATGATGATAACTCCTTAGAGGCTTTTATAAAGCCTCAGTATGTTCAAACCATCTTTAAGCAGGATTCAACAAGAGCTGGAAGAAACCCGATGGTCACTACGAAAGTGCCTAATTTGGAACGGCTTGATATTTTCTTGGAGGCAGAAAAGAAAGAAGGAAGATTTGATGGCACGGTTAATTTCGACGAAAGACGGGACTATTTTACCATTTTCCTCTGGAATATACTTCCTTTTGCGTTACTTATCGGCCTCTGGATCTTCTTCATGCGGCGCATGAGTGGAGGAGCCAGTGGAGGTGCCGGAGGAGTTTTCAATGTAGGTAAGTCTAAAGCCCAGTTATTCGAAAAAGGGAATTCGGTAAAGATTACTTTTAAAGATGTAGCCGGTTTAGCAGAAGCCAAACAGGAAGTCGAAGAAATCGTTGAATTCCTGAAAGCACCACAAAAGTACACAGATCTGGGTGGAAAAATTCCTAAAGGTGCCTTACTGGTAGGTCCTCCGGGAACAGGTAAAACGTTACTTGCCAAAGCCGTAGCAGGTGAAGCAGATGTACCGTTTTTCTCTTTAGCTGGATCAGACTTCGTTGAAATGTTTGTAGGGGTTGGAGCTTCCCGTGTACGCGATTTATTTAAACAAGCCAAAGAAAAAGCACCATGCATTGTATTTATTGATGAAATCGATGCTGTAGGTCGTGCCCGTGGCAAAAACCCAAGTATGGGTGGTAATGACGAACGAGAAAATACTCTGAATCAGTTACTTACTGAAATGGATGGATTCGGTTCAAACAGTGGTGTTATTATTCTGGCAGCTACCAACCGGGTTGATGTTTTGGATAAAGCTTTGCTTCGTGCCGGACGTTTTGATCGGCAAATTCATGTAGATTTACCTGACTTGAACGAACGTAAAGAAGTATTCGGAGTACATTTACGTCCAATTAAGATTGATAATACAGTAGATGTAGACTTATTAGCACGTCAAACACCAGGTTTCTCAGGTGCAGATATTGCGAACGTTTGTAACGAAGCAGCCTTAATAGCCGCCCGCCATGGTAAGAAGTTCGTAGGTAAACAGGATTTTCTGGATGCTGTTGATCGTATTATTGGTGGATTGGAAAAGAAAAGTAAAATCACAACTGAAGCGGAACGGCGTGCCATTGCTTTGCATGAAGCCGGACATGCCAGTCTTTCCTGGTTACTGGAACATGCTAATCCTTTGATTAAAGTAACAATTGTACCTCGTGGACGGGCTTTGGGTGCAGCCTGGTATCTACCGGAAGAAAGACAAATTACGACGAAAGATCAGATGCTGGATGAAATGTGTGCTACCTTAGGTGGACGCGCGGCAGAAGATCTCTTTATCGGTAAAATTTCTACAGGGGCCATGAACGATTTGGAACGGGTTACTAAACAAGCTTTTGGTATGATTGCCTATTTAGGTATGAGTGACCGATTACCAAATCTTTGTTATTATAGCAACGATGAATACGGTTTTAGTAAACCCTATAGTGATAAGACAGCCGAAGTAATTGATGAAGAGGTGCTGAAGATGGTAAACGAACAATATGATCGTGCCAAGAAAATATTATCTGAACATCAGAGAGAACATAATGAACTAGCCCAACTGCTGATCGAAAAAGAAGTAATCTTTGCCGATGATGTAGAAAGAATTTTCGGTAAACGCCTCTGGGCTTCCCGTTCGGAAGAAATCATGGCTTACGAAAACAGTAATAAGCCTGCGGATGTTTCTACGACACCGAATCTCGAAAAAGTGGCAGAAGAAATTAAAGAAAAAGAAGGAGAAGAACCGACTAACGAATAACTGATTTGAAAAACTTTATTATACGTGCCATTACTGGTATTCTATTTGTTGCAATATTAATAGGAGGCATTTTATACAGTCCCTATACATTCCTCATTTTGTTCACATTGATTAGCGCTTTAACTGTGTACGAATTTGGTGGATTAATCAACAAATCCGGGGTGGCAAAGATTAACAGACAGATAACAATGCTGGGAGGAGTTTATCTCTTCTTGGCATTTTTTGGTTTTTGCACAGGATTAGCAGGTTCTTATATATTTATTCCTTACCTGCTCCTTTTAATGTATATGCTTATCAGCGAATTATATCTAAAAAAAGTAAATCCGGTAGGAAATTGGGCGTATAGCATGCTAAGCCAAATATATATTGGATTATCCTTTTCTTTACTGAACGTATTGGCTTTCCAATACAATGCTGAAACATACACAGTAGAGGGATATAACTATCTACTACCTTTATCCATTTTCATTTTTATTTGGTTAAGCGATACTGGAGCTTATTGTGTAGGATCATTAATTGGAAAACATAGACTTTTTGAGCGAATCTCACCTAAGAAGTCATGGGAAGGTTCAATCGGAGGAGCAGTTCTGGCAATTGCTTCTTCACTGATTCTGGCACATCTTTTCCCGGAAACCGGAATGAGCATGATCAAATGGGCTGGTCTGGCGGCTGTAGTGGTATTATTTGGAACGTGGGGAGATTTGACCGAGTCCTTACTTAAGCGTCAGTTGGGAGTGAAAGATTCAGGAAATATCCTTCCTGGACATGGAGGAATGCTTGATCGATTCGATAGTGCCCTGATGGCTATTCCTGCTGCAGTAGTTTATATTTATGTTATATCCTCATTATAAAAAATAGCCAGAAAGTAAAGGGTCCAATGTGTATAACTTGTATACCCTTAACTTCCTGACTGCGCTTATTCTTCGATCCTTATAATGCCTTAATCTATCTTGCCAGTAGGATCATCCATTACTTCACTGGAATTATCTATTGATTTATCTGGAGTTTCTTCGTTATTAAAAAATTCATAAACCAACACTTTTTCCCCCACATCTGCAAAGTTAAATTTAAATTTAATCCCTTTATAAGTTGCCATAGACTCTTCGGTAAGCAATTCACCTATATTGAAGGATACAATACTCCGTCGCCAATATCCTGTAACGTCGCCAAAATCATTATAACGATACTCTAAATGGAGATATCCATCTTCAGATTCCTCAACTAACGTGTTTCTAACCAGGCTAACTCTATGTTTCTGACTTTGAGGTAAATTTATCAGGAAATCTATATTCAAATACTTTCCGCCTATCCAAATACCATTCTTAGTAATATTCACAGGATCGTTTCCTATTTCCTCTTCATTATCTTCAGTCAAATCTTCAATTCTTTTCGTCAAAATATTCTGGAGAAAGTTCACTCGAATAGCATGGTCATAGCCACTGAAGTTATCGTATAATAAAGTATAATTAGCTATTACCCGTTGTCCGTCAATTGGTTTATACCACCCAACATTTGTTGCAGCAGGCCATAGCGTTTTACCGTTATCAATCTCCAGATAATAAGTATTACCGCTAATCACTTTTACCGTGGCCAGTCGTTCCACAAAATGACCTAAGGAATAACCATCATCATCACTACACGATTGCAAAACCGGAAGTGCAATCATCATAATTGTCAAAAGGCAAAGGTGTAATCTTTTCATATTCATTGTTCTCTATATTCTTTTATTATATTCTACATCAATATAAACGTAAAAAGCATGCTTTTACTGCATGCTTTTAGAATATTTAACCAAGAAATAATGAATTTTTCGTTAATAAATAGCTGATTATCAAATATACTACTGGTTCTTTTCAATCAAATTGCAGTATTGAAGCAATTCAATCATCTTGGATGCTGCTCTTTCCGGAGCACCCGCAGGCCCTAGTTTTCCAGCCATTCCATCATAAGCATTCAACATATTCTGGCGGTAGGCCTTATTGTTCAACAATAAATCCATTTCTTTTTGCATATTGGCAATTGTCATTGTATCAGCAACCAGTTCTTTTACTACTTCTTTTCCGGCAATAAGATTGACCAAAGAAATATATTTAACTTTTATGATTCGTTTACGTAAAAACGAAATAACTTTTCCGATAGGAGTATGATAGCAGACCACCTGTGGAACCTGAAAAAGTGCAGTTTCCAAAGTTGCCGTCCCGGAAGTAACCAGTGCTGCTTTGCTATGTGACAAAAGACGATACGTCTGGTCGAATACAATCCTTACATCTGCATCACCTATATATTGTTTATAGTAATCGGGCATAATACCCGGTGCACCGGCAATAACCAATTGGTATTCCGGAAAAGTAGACGCAGCGCGTATCATATCAGGCAAGTTATCTTTAATCTCCTGTTTGCGGCTCCCAGCCAATAATGCAATAATAGGCTGATCGGATAAACCGTTTGACCATACGAAACTATCAAAAGTTTCCCTATTTATTTCTTTAAATTTAACGACCTCATCTACTGTAGGATTACCTACGTAATGTATCGGATATTTGTGCTTCGCAAAAAACTCTACTTCAAACGGGAGAATGGAGAAAAGTTCATTTACATCTCTTTTTATATTTTTAATCCGATACTCCTTCCAGGCCCAGATTTTAGGAGAAATATAATAATAAACCGGAATTTGAGTGTTGGCATGTATAAATTTGGCAATATCCAGATTAAATCCGGGATAATCAACCAGGATAACGACATCGGGTTGCCAGACAAGAATGTCTTTTTTACATTGTTTCATATTGGCAAAAATCGTTCGGAGATGAATCAATACCGGAATAAATCCCATATAAGCTAATTCACGATAATGCTTCACCTGATATCCACCAACAGCAGCCATCAGGTCGCCCCCATAGAAGCGGAAATCAGCTCCTGGATCTTTTTCTTTTAATGCTGCCATTAGGTGAGATGCATGTAAATCACCCGAAGCCTCACCCACAATCAAATAGTATTTCATAAATCAGAAGATAATCGGGTATTCAATTCCTCCATAAAATGATAAGCAGTAAGATCCACCAAAGTAGGTGTAACAGCGACATACCCGTTTGCAAGTGCCCAGTTATCTGTTTTATTATTACCGGGCTCATAATTTACAAATTCACCAGACAACCAGAAATAACGGTCATCATGATGACGGGGACAAGGTTGCCATTCTCTTTCCCACCGTCCCACAGCCTGCTCACAGACTTTGACTCCTTTAATCTGGTCTATATTTGGGAAGTTGACATTTAAACATACTCTGTCAGGCAATCCTTTTTCAAGGACCATCCGGGTTATTTCAGTTATATATTTCTCACAATATCTAAATTCCGCATCCGGAGCATGATCGCATAAAGAGAATCCAATGGAAGGAATTCCATTCAGGCATCCTTCAATTGCAATCCCCATTGTTCCTGAATAATGTACATTTGTGCCTGAATTATCACCATGATTAATTCCTCCAATAACCAAATCAGGTTGACGTTCGACTACAGTATTACGGGCTAACTTTATACAATCAGCGGGTGTTCCTGTACAGGCATAAACACGAAGAGAAGGTTCCTGGCGGATTAAACGGTAATGAACCGGGTAATTAACAGTCAAGGCGCATCCACTACCCGAACGAGCTGAATCAGGAGCCATCACAACGATTTCCCCTAGTGGACGGAGATATTTAATCAATTCATTAATACCTTTCGCTGTTACTCCATCATCATTTGAAATTAATATAAGTGGTTTTTTATTATTTTCCATTTCTTTTCCCTGTATGTATAGTTCATCAAAATATTATTCCTCTAAGAGCTCGTTTTATGGTAGAAGAAAAAAGCCATCACAATTAATATGACTCCCAAAACCCCATAAAATAACCGGGCACGTTTTTTCCGACATTACGTACTATAAATTGAGCATTTTGTGCCTCAAAAAACCATTTCCAATTAAGTATTGCTGCCAATAAAGCAATTAGCCCAGCCAAGGCAAAAAGTCCTTGAATAAAATAATGTGGAGCCATAAGCTTTCCTCTTCTGTTACTCGATGGTCAATAAACGGGAACCATCTTCTTGTTCTTCAATAATTACCTTCACAGCATCTCCAGGAAGGAGTTCTTCGATTAATTCCGGCCATTCGATAAAGCAGAGTGCTCCACTGTAAAAATAATCTTCATAACCCATATCATATACTTCTTCCAGTTTTTTAATTCGGTAAAAGTCAAAATGATAAATTAATTCACCGGTTTCTTCAGAACGATATTCATTCACAATAGCGAAGGTTGGAGAATTAATCACATCCTGAACACCCAAGACTTCGCATACAGCCTTAATAAAGGTAGTTTTACCGGCTCCCATTTTACCATAAAGAGCAAAAACAGTTTTTTCTCCCATGTTATTTATAAACTCACGGGCAGCTTCATGAATTTGTTCTAACGATTGGATTTTTATTTTCATTTCGGTGGCGATATTTTAAATGGATTGTTTTTATTGTTTTGCAAACAGCATAGATCAGAATTGAAAAGAAGATGATGGAGGCCCCGGATGGAACATTCAGAAAATAAGAGATAAACAAGCCTCCCAAGCAACCTACATAGCCGATTATTATGGATAACCAGATGATTCGCTTAAAGCTATAAGTAAATAAATTGGCTGTCATCTGCGGAATAGTAAGCAGAGAGATTGCTAATACAATTCCTACCATTCGTAAACACGACACAATGGTGAGAGCAATAAACATCATCAGTATATATTCAAAAACCGCAACAGGCATTCCCTGTGAACGGGCAAACTCACGGTCGAAAGCAATGGAAATAATCGAATGAATAAAGCAAGTAAAGAAAAGGATTAATAAGCCGGACAGTACGGCTAACATTGTTATATCTATCTCATTTATTGTCAGTATATTACCAAATAGAAAAGCTGATAAATCGGGAGCGAAACCAGGTGAAAGAAAACTAAATATAATACCGATTGCCATCCCCAATGTCCAGAATACAGCAATTGCAGAATCCTCGCGCATATCTTTTCTCCTACTAAGCCATTCCACGCCAAATGCAGAAAAAACGGAAAAGATCGCTGCAGATAAAATCGGAGATATACCAGTATATAATCCGATACCTATTCCTCCAAAAGAGGCATGAGTAATTCCCCCACTGATAAATACCAGGCGGCGAGTTACTATATAAGTACCGATAATTCCACAGGCAATACTGGCCAGCAAGCTTCCCAATAGTGCATGTTGAAAAAAGGTATAGTGTAATAAATCCATTTTGACGTTTTTGAGACTTTAAATTTTTAAGCTTCAGAGTTTCTATGCAGCATTAAAAAAATAAAAACTTAATTCATTCTTCTTTCTCCTAAAACAAGAAAAACTTCATCTTTCAAATCATCCGGCAAACTGATTCCACGAAGTTGCAAACTTCGAACCCATCCTGCTATATCCGTTTCCTGCATGGTATAAAAGATATCGCTGAATTGCTCTACTTGCTCAGATGTATATGCATTTGCAAGGATTCCTTTATAGGCATCCAATTCCTCATCATCATAATATTCTATTTTTTTGCTGACAGCAGCTAGCAAACTATCCTTTTCGCAAGTGGCATGCTGACCACAACATTCCGTATCAATCTCTGTTGCTTCCGGCATCCGGTCTAACTCTCCTCTTTCAATCTTCTTCTGTAAATGCCAGTTTCGCATCCATCCCAATACCAGAGCCAAAACAGCAACTATCAATAAACCAATAGCAAGTACCCACATATTTTAATTATGAACTAAGAATCAAGAATCATGAATTAATTATTGTAATTAAAATCCTTACTTGCGAATTCATAATTCTTAATACGTAAACCAACTATATTCTGCAAAGTTACGGTTTTAGTTTGTAAATTTGTCTGTAATAATACGCTTTTAATGTTAGATAACGAACCACAACCACATAAGTTCGGACTAATCACTGCTTCAGCCTTTGTCATTGCTAACATGATTGGTACAGGGGTCTTCATTTCATTGGGATTCCTGCTTCTGGCTACGACAAATTTTATCACGATTCTTTTATTATGGTTGTTTGGTGGTGTAATTGCTTTATGCGGTGCACTTGTCTATGGAGAATTAAGCGCTGCAATGCCAAGATCGGGTGGTGAATATCATTTTCTGAGAGTAATCTATCATCCTATAGTTGGTTTTATGTCGGGGTGGGCTTCGTTAATCGTAGGTTTTGCCGCTCCTGTAGCTTTGGCGAGCATGGCCTTTGGTACCTATATATCAAAAGTATATCCGTTAATTAACCCCACCTGTACAGCACTTGTTGTTCTCACGGTTATTACATTAATTCATGCCTATGATTTAAAGATAGGGGGAGCAGTGCAACGTTGTTTCACTTATATCAAGATTGTTATCATACTTATATTTATTATTTGTGGGTTTGTTATGACTGAAAACCCGACTGATATATCCACTTCATGGACCGAATTTTCAAGCAATGAAATATTTTCTTCCGGATTTGCCATTTCTCTGATCTGGATCTATTATTCATACTCCGGCTGGAATGCTTCCGCTTATATGGCCAATGAAATTAAAAACCCGAGAAAGACCATTCCCCGTTCTTTATTTATCAGTACTTTAGTGGTAACCGTTTTATATATCTTATTGAATGCCGTATTTTATATTTCAACTCCCATAGAGGAAATGAAAGGACAGTTAGAAATCGGACTCATTGCTGCCCAATCCATTTTCGGCATTCAAGTAGGGAATATCATGGGAATTATTATTGCCTTGCTCCTCTTTTCCAGCATTAGTTCGATGGTATTCCTGGGACCGAGAGTTTCACAGGTAATGGGAGAAGACACTTATATTTTACGCCCCCTTGCCATCCGCTCGCGAAAAGGAACCCCATATATTGCTATCTGGGCACAATTTATCATCAGTTTTCTTTTAATTATAACAGATTCTTTTGTTTTGGTTACCAAATATACAGGTATCATCCTTTCTTTTTTCTCTATGCTGACAGTAGCAGGCGTTTTTATTCATCGAAAACGTTTTCCGTTGGCAGAGAGGCCTTATAAGACTTGGGGATATCCTTTCGTGCCAATTATTTTCATTGCTCTTATTTTTTGGTCGATCGTATATTTGGTTTACGAAGATTATATGAATACCTTTGTTGAACAGACACAATCCGTCATGTGGATGACTATCATGAGTATACTCACTCTATTGACCGGCGTTATTTTATATGGATGGAATCAATTAGCCATCAAGCATAGGCAAGAAACTAAAAAAACTAATATATGAAAAAGAAACTAACTCTTCTGACTATTCTGCTTATTGGAATAGCAGTTGGGATTTCTTCTTGCAAACATAAAAAAGAACAGACATCCCAGACTTCCGACAACATACAAGTGTTTGGCAATAATGGCTCAAACCAGGATGAAGATGCAAGCCTTGTACCAGATCAGGCTATAAACGATGCAGCACGTTTCGTAGCAGGCCTACCAGTTTTAAGTCAAAATAGTAAACTATATGCTTTGACGCAGACGAAAGAATGGAAAAACCATGCCCGCAATATGGACCAGATATGGAATTCATATCAACAGACCTCCCCGAAAGTTCTTTCTTTTTCTACCAATGAGTTAGAACCTATCAACTCTACATGTAAAACCTTATTTTATCCGTTTGGCGGACCTGACTTTTTATTTTCTGGCTCCTTCTTCCCAGATATGAATACTTATTTTTTGATTGGTCTGGAAAGAACCGGGCACGAAATTCAGGTTAAACATCCTTCGGCCAGAACATATAAATTATATCAGGATGCTGTTTCGGATGTGCTGAGCCTTAGTTTTTCCCGCACCCGTGATATGAATACGGAGGAAGTTAATGATACAATTGATGGAGTAATTCCGATCATATCTATGCTAATGGCCCGGATGGACAAACAAATCGTCAGCATAAAAAACAAGGTGATGAACCAAAACGGAGAAATAATTCCGGCAGAAGAATATAATGGTAAGCACCACGATGATATCCGACTGGTTGAAATTTCTTTCTTCCGCACGGGAAAACGGAAATTGCAGAAAATATATTATTATGCGACTGATCTTAGTAATGATGGTTTAGAGAATAATAAACCTTTGATGGCCTACCTGAAGAAAATAGATAGAAAAACAACTACAACTTTTATTAAGTCGGCTTCCTATTTAATGCACGAAAATTCATTCTCTACTATAAGAAGCCTTATTTTAGACTCATCTTATGCTATATTGCAAGACGACTCAGGTATTCCATTATCGTTTTACCCGTCTAATAAATGGGAGATAACATTATATGGTACTTTTTATAAGCCAACCACGGCCTATGCTAAATATGCTCAGCCGGCTTTAAGAGATGCTTATCAAATGGGAGATCCGAAATCACTTAATTTCCGCATTGGATTTGCCCGTCAGTCGAACTTACAATTAATGATTCGTAAATAATTAATTCTCCCTGATTACTACTCCTGCAGTTCTCAGGTCATCCCAAAAACGAGGATATGATTTGGTAACTGCTGAAGGTTCATCAATCTGTAATCCCACATACCTGCTTGCAGCTGGTGCAAAGGCCATTGCCATTCGGTGGTCTTCATAGGTTTGAATGCTTGGTAAGTTATCTGCTTTTTTTCTTTTCCCATCCCAGATTAAATTCGTACTATCTTCTACTCGGAGATTAATACCTAGTTTTTTCATTTCCGTTACTAACGCTTGTACACGGTCTGTTTCTTTAATTTTAAGTGTGTCCAGACCTGTAAAACGGAAAGGGATTTCCATCATGCTACAAGTCACTACAAATGTTTGTGCTAGATCAGGAAAGTCCTGAAAGTCTAATTCAAGGTAATCAACAGGTGCTCTCTCGCTTTTCTTTACCATGACTCCACGAGAAACAAATGTGGTGTCCACACCCAGTTTTTCAAAAAGTTCGGCAACCCGACTATCTCCCTGTGCACTATTTTCTTTTAATCCAAGTAATTCAACTTCAGCCCTTTCAGACAAGGCAACCATCTGGTACCAGTAAGAAGCAGCACTCCAGTCAGCCTCTACCGTATAAGGTACACTTTTATAGGGGGTAGGTTGCACGATGATACTATTTTCCGTATTCCAATCCAGTTCAGCACCGAATTCACGCATCAATTGCATCGTCATATTTATGTAGGGCCGGGAAATTATTTTCCCAATCAGAAATAAGTTTAATCCGTGCTTTAAAGTGGGAGCAATCATCAACAAAGCAGAAATATATTGGGAACTTATATCCCCCTGGAGAGCAATTTTATCTCCCGATAATTTTTTTCCATTAATTTCCAACGGAGGATAACCATCTTCTTCCACGTAATCAATATCCGCTCCCAAACGACGCAAAGCATCTACCAACACCCAGATAGGACGCTGTTTCATCCGTTCGGTACCTGTTAGATAATGATATCCCGGTGTAACACTAAAATAGGCTGTAAGAAACCTCATGGCAGTTCCTGCTGCCATAATATCCACTGATTCCCATTCATCGGCAATTAAGCCTTTTCTCATAACACGAGTATCATCACAATCCGATAAATTATGGATTTTATGTTTTCCTTTTGCCAACGCATTAATAATAAGCACTCTGTTGCTAATACTTTTGGAAGTAGGCAATTGAACAGTAGTATGGATAGTAGTAGGAAAAGTAATTTGGTAACGCATCGATCCCTATCAATAAAATTTTCAGCACAAAGATAATGAATAACACAGAATCAAATATCTTTGTACCTATTATTTCTCACTTTATTTATTCATCTAATTTACATTGTAATGGAAAAGAAAACAATTGTGGCCCGTGCGAAGGTATTGGCTGGACAAGAAAAAGAGTTCATCAACCATGCTGAAACATTAATTCAGGCAACACGCGCTGAAGAAGGAAATATCAGTTATAATCTTTATCAGGATCCTTTCTCTCCTTCTTCATTTATCTTTTATGAAGAATACAAAGACATGGCTGCTATTAAAGCACATGCAGCTTCTCCTCATTTCAAAGCATTCGAGAATGGAATAAAATCATTGCTTGAGTCAGAGCTACTGATTGAAACTTTTTAAATAAAAATAAAGCCTTCATTTCTCCTGAAATCAAAAAGTATCTGGAGCTTATGGAGGCTTCATTTTTTCTCATTTTATATTCCACACCCAGCAAACCTATAAATATATAATTAAGTTATTCTAATTAATTCCCTCGCCTAAAATGGTTTACGCATATATCAGAGTAAGTACAGATAAGCAAACTGTTGAAAATCAACGTTTCGAAATTCAGAAATTCGCTATGGAGAAACATCTCATCATCGATAAATGGGTGAGTGAAACCGTATCAGGAACAAAAGCGGCAAACGATAGAAAATTGGGGCCCATAATTAAAAGGATGAAAAAAGGAGATATATTAATTATATCCGAAATTTCACGTCTGGGCCGTAACCTCATGAGCATAATGAGCATATTAAATAAGTGCATGACGAAAGAATCTATGGTTCTTACCGTTAAAGAGAAGTACGAACTTGGGAATAATATAAGTTCTCAAATTCTGGCCTTTGCTTTTGGCTTGTCAGCTCAAATAGAACGCGATCTAATCAGTCAACGCACCAAAGAAGGTTTAGCGCGCCGAAAAGCGGAAGGAGTAGTATTGGGAAGAAAAAAGGCAGTGTAAGCTCCAAATATAAATTATCCGGCAAAGAACAAAAAATAAACGAAATGCTCTCTCAAGGAAAAAGCAAAGCAGCAATTTGCCGAAAATTGAAATGCCATTTAATAACCCTTAATCAGCATTTATCGCGAATTAGCCATGAATGAAATTTCGGGGATCATTTGCGGACATCATTTGTAAGAATAAATAAGATAAAAATCCGTCTCTGATCAGCATAAGTTTAGAATGTCAGCCTTTGTTACATGACTCCCCTATAGGGATAGAGAGAGAAAATCGATTGATAAATTCTCAACATTCTTTCATATCACATAAAGTCCTATCACTTATATTCTTTTAGTATTAAGGCTTAAAGAAGGAAGAAAAAGCAGGTTTTATTTGTTATGCAAGATATGTCTTTGTGTACACGAAACTTTAATTAGTAAGATCATGAAAATAATTGAGAATAACATTCTGCCACCTAAAGGATATAGTGCAATTATGTTGTTGGGAATTATATTTGTTCGCCCCGGAACAGTATTATCTCTGCAGACTATTCAACACGAATGGATACATAAACAGCAAATGATTGAAATGTTCATCATATTCTTTTACTCGTGGTATGCGATTGAGTTCCTGATCAGGCTTAGTATATACCGGAACCGGCGGAAAGCTTATTATAGTATAAGTTTTGAAAGAGAAGCATATGCGAATGATGAGGTGATTGGATATAGGAGGAAGAGATTTGCGTGGGTGAAGTATTTAAAATAATAGTATCAGAATTTTATTACCACTCTCATTTCATAAACCTGCAACTCCTTTATCCCCCAAATTGTTCCACCTGGTTCTATTCATAAAGCTTACTTATCCTATTTAAAGGACTTACCTATCCTATATATAGTAGAAGCAACTTCTTTATCTTTTCACAATCGCGAAAAGGCCTTTTCAGCATTGTAAAGAGATCTTTTCACAGCCGTGATGAGACCTTTTCACCTAGGTGAAAAGATATATGATCTATAAGTTCTCTAAATACAAAAAGGGAGTTCCATAAAAGGAAAAGGAAAGGTTTCCAGATCGAAAAAGAAGCCTCTGCAGATATTGTATATCTAGAAATTATCATTAAGTTTGAATAATACAAAAAACAATTGTGATGATGAATAAACTAATAATAGCTGTTACTGTATGTACGCTTTGCGCTGGCAATGCAAAAGTGAAAGAGGAAATTATCCAGGAGAAATGTGAGAATGCTATCAAACAGTCTTATAGTTGGATGGAAAAACAAGCTTATAAAGCTATCCCGACTTCTTTTGGCAAATATAAGAAAATAGATGTCTCCAAACAAGACATTAAAAAAGAGTTATTTAGTAAAAGTAAAGCAGAGCTAGTAAATACAGCCTCTATAATTGAGCTTGCTGAGCAAAACCTAAAGGAGGAAAGAGATTGTGAAAAATTATTATCCTTTATCGAAGTTGAAGAAGTGAATGATTGCGAAACATTAATCAAATACCTGGAAAAATATAAAGCATTAATGCAAAGTGCAATCGCTGTAAGCGAAATGACTATTGAAAATAAATATTCCCAAAGCAATTATTCAATCAAAGCAAAGATAAGACATGAAATCAATGGAAAAGAACTTTTTACTGAAGATTGTATATTTTACATAAACTCTAATTTTGATATTATTTGCTCAAGATTGGATTTAGATTCACTTTCAAAAGAATAAGAAGTTACCGAAAGTTTATGAACAGGTTATCTTTTGTCTAATTATTGAAATGATGATGAGATTAAACTAATAATAGGAAATCATTAGAAGTGACTATCCCCAATTTTGTGTAAACAGTAAAACTTACAGGTAATCGGATTAGGGTTTATACCTTAATCCGATTTTCAAATATAGTCAAAACTGGTTAAATATCATCCCCCAGTTCCAAATCGGTTGATACCATTTCTTTTCAATCTCCGCTACAGCCAGATATACCGACTTCTTCAAGGCATCATCATTAGGGAATGAAAGTTTGTTTTTGGTGTACTTTCTAATTTTACCGTTCAGGTTTTCTAAATACCGCTCAACAAAGGCTATCTCGAACTACCGGAAACATGGGACGAACTTACCTTCCCGCAAAAACGGTTTGCCTTCGAAAATCTGAAGAGAGTATTCGATCAGAAGCTTTCTCCCATCCGTTTTCGCCTGTTAATGCTGGCATATATAACGGGGTATAAACAACAATCGGGTTTATTCACTTGGCTTCTTCTATCCCTTTACTATCTGATCAAAATCCCATTTGTTGCGTTGTATTTCTTAGTGAAAGTAGGGAGAATTCGCGCCAATGCCTTTGTAAGCATCTGGAAGGAAGATCATCGGCCGGTACGTTCGGAAAGAGAAATGATCAGTTTGAACCTATACCTGCTTTCCGAAAAGTTAGATTTCGCTTTTACCCTTGAAAATAACACCCTGAATTTCAAACGCAACTTCCGTCAAAATCCAATCCCATTTATACGATTAAATGGGCGGAGATTTACCGGACGCAAGTTCGTCATGGACATTGCACCCTTTACCAATATCACCGCAAAAGAATATTCCGACTGTTACGACTTGTATTTGGCTTATCACCAGACAAAAGATCAGAGGAATAAAGAGAATTGCCTGGATAAAATGATTTCTATACTCTACCCTGCTACCGATAATTACAAAGAAAACATGGTGAGCGATCATCTTAACTTCATCCGTAAACTTTCTTCGGGATTAAAATTCGGTATTTTGTATTGGTTTTCCGGCATTGTGGAATTCTATACTACCCACCCTGTTTACTCCATTCTTTTTCGAAGAGATCCGGAAAAGAAAACACATATTTCACTCGGTATGAACGAAGTTGTCCTGATGATAGAGCGCAAAGGGTATAACCCTGATTGCAACTTGAATGACTTCTTTGACAAGCAAATCTGCATACTGAAAGATAACCTGGCGGAAGCGCTTGCCAATGGGGTAAAGATAGAAAAGCTCTCCCGGACAACCGGATTAAGTATTCAACAAATAAATCAGCTGGCAGGATGAACGAACAGGATGTTTTAATAGAATTGCTGAAATACTTTTCAGCCTTTGTACCCAAAGAAGTACTTAAAAAAACGTTTGTGAAGAAAAAAGGAGCGGCACCCGGCTATGAGCAGTTAGTAACCGAAATGATGTCTGCACCTGATGATTTGGTTATCGCAGGTATTGACAACTTTGTGTTTTCTTCCAATGAGGCATTTCTTAGTCAGCAGATTAAAAATACGGAAGGTATTGCTCTTTATGTAGAGTACGGTGCCTTTTCTTATACTCCGAATCAGCGGAACGGAATCAAAGAAAAACTGGCAATTCATGTAGCTGCTCCGTACAATGAAAAGGATAATGATAACCTATCGGAAACGTTGCTAATGAACCGCATGCATAATATCTTGTGTAACATCCTCAATCGGATGGAGAAAGACCAGAACGGGCTTGATTTCTGTTCGTCTAGTCAGTTAATTGTGTTCCCGGCAGAGATTGTCGCAATTGAACCAAAATTGTTTTATGAACGAGCAGGATGGATGGCTATTTTTAATAACTCTTTAACCAACCTATTATGAATTTAATGGAAAAACAAGCTGAATTTGTGGAACTGCTGAATTTGTGGAACTGCTGAATTTGTTAGAGTCCTGGCAGGAACGATTTCAATATATTTTAGAGCTTGGCGAAAGCCTTCCCGAAATGCCCGAACACCTGAAGAATAAAAATACTTTGATTCAATCGTGTATATCTAAAACCTACTTTTATGTTTCAGCACCTGAGGGTAAAATTGAAATCCAGAGGTGGAGCAACGCGGCAATACCATCGGGGTTAATAGCGGTCTTTAAGTTACTGTTTGATGGCTTTTCTCTGGAAGATGTACAGGAGACTGATTAATTTTCACCTTCTTTCCGGGTTGTATTACAATCTTACCGGAAAAAGGCAGATGAGTTTAGAGGAGATGATAAGACGAGTGAAAAACTGTTTTTAGATTTCAAAAGTTATTATATCTCCTTGCGTTTTTAAATAATGTAACTATATTTATATTCTCACGTTAACGAGACTGCTATAGTAGATAAACTCACGAAACAAGCAAGAATGAGGAGCAATATTAATTTTTATTCTACTAATACTTATTTGGCATATACAGTGTCGCAAATCTACTACAACAAAAAGCACTTTGTTTGGTGTTCTCCTGTATTTGACGCGATGAGTTTAGATAAATTACATCATTGGCGAAATAATCCCCCTTCTTCTTCACCATTTAATATATATACTGAACTTAAAGAAGCGGTAACCCGCAAAGATTTGCATAATTCTAAAATTGAGGCAAATAAAATTGGAATAATGAAAGGTGCTCAAATTGCATTAAAAAAAGAAATAATAGATGAAGTTGAATATAATTAATTCAAGTTGCTATTTATAAATTGTACACTTTATCAAAAGTATATGCCC
>JAJQFD010000049.1 GCA_021201335.1 Bacteroides sp.
AGAGCATCTGACTGTTAATCAGAGGGTCCTTGGTTCAAGTCCAAGAGGAAGAGCAAAAAAGAAAAGAGAATTACATTTATTTGTAGTTCTCTTTTTTACTTTTCTGGAAACAATTTCTTAACTTCGTCTGTAATTTATACCCTTTTTAAAACTTTAAATAGACTCGCTTACATGAAATTACGGACATTTTCTGTTGCTATTTTACTGTTTATGCAAATTGTTCCTCTTGCCGCACAATATTCAGGAACAGTCTTTTTTGATAAAAATGAGAACAACTGTATTGATACCAATGACACTGCTATGGCTGGTATTGTTGTGACTGATGGCAGAAACTGTGTTAAGACCGCATCTGATGGAACTTTTACTTTACCCGGATATGAAAAAACACGCTTTATTACTATAACCACCCCAACCGGTTATAAAGTGGAGAAACATTACATTCAGGTTAGCAATACTACAAAGTCGTATGATTTTCTGCTGCACAAAAATCCACATGTTCAAAGAGAAGAACATACCTTTATTCAGATTACAGATACGGAGATCTTTAACCGTGGTATCAATAACCAATGGGTTGAATATTTACGGGATTATATTAAAAGTGGGAAAGTTGCTTTTTTAATACATACCGGAGATATTTGCTATGAAAGCGGGTTGAAAGAACACATTCAAGTTGTTAATTCAAAGACAATGGGATGCCCGGTGTATTATTTGATCGGTAATCATGATCTCGTAAAAGGGAATTATGGAGAAGAATTGTTTGAAGAACTGTATGGTCCTACCTGGTTTTCGTTTGAATTGGGTAATATACATTATGTAATTACACCCATGAAACAGGGAGATTATCGTCCAAGTTATTCGGTAGAAGAAGTGGCTGCCTGGCTTAAAAATGACCTGTCTTTGATGAATCCTCAAAAAAAGCTAGTTGTTTTTAACCATGATATATTAAATACAGGTAATGACTTTTTATACGGTGGTATTAATCTAAGAAATTATAACCTGAAAGCCTGGATTTATGGACACATGCATTACAACTATGTACGTAACCAGAATAGCGTTTTAACAATCGGTACGGCAACTTTAGATAAAGGCGGAATCGATCATTCTGCTTCCGCATACCGTGTCTTCTTAATGAATAAAAAAGGAATAGCTTCTCAAAAGCTGAAATACTGTTTCGTAGATAAACAAGTGGTCGTAGCCACACCCCAAAATAACACTTCTGCCTTGATGCTTTCAAGTAATAAGATACCTTTTTCGGTAAATGCTTATTATTCGGGTGCTGAAGTTGTGAAGGTCGAAGTCAATTTACCAGAAATACTTGGCAGGGAGTATAGACGGTCATTTACATTGAAACCTAGAAGTGACTGGAATTGGTACGGCGAGATTGAAATACCCAATAGTCACCAATCTCAATCTTTAACGGCGATTATAACCGCTTATTTTGATGATGGAACAAGTGTAAATACCCAAACTTCTTTTAATTATGCTACATACCAGTTTCCTGCAGCTATAAAAATAGGAGAGGACTGGAGCACTCTTCTGGGGAGTGCACATCATTACTCAACTGACCCATTACCTAAGAAACCTGTTAATCATTTCCAGTTACGCTGGACTAATAATCTAGGTAGTCCTATTTTCATGTCTTCTCCCTTAATTGTCAATAACTATATTTATATTGCCACTTGCGATGATAATCAAGCTACTAATGCTTTTGTTGCGGCGATGGATATTCAAACAGGTTCTGTTTTATGGAAATGTCCGTTACGAAATTCTGTGAAAAATTCCATAGCATTCGATAATGGACTTGTATTTGCGCAGGATGCTTCTGGATTTCTGTATGCAATTGATGCTCGCTCGGGAAAAATTAAATGGCAACAATTCCTGATGGGAAAAGAGTTTCCTTATCTAACAGAGGGATTGATAGCAACGAACGGAATCGTATATGCTGGTACCGGTTTTGGGCTGGCTGCCTATCATACAGAAGATGGAAAACTGATCTGGAGAAACGAGGCCTGGAAAAAGAATGAAGGAGCAACTACCACACTTACATTGGGAAATGATGTCCTGGTTGCGGGAAGCCAGTGGGGTGGTTTATATGGCCATGATGCTTCCACTGGTAAATTGCTCTGGAAACTTACTGAAGAAGGATTAAACAACCGGGGCGCATCTGCTGTATTTAAGGGAGGACAATTTTTTATTGTTTCAGGAAAAAATCTTTTCGTAATAGAACCGAAAACCGGGAAAATTATAACCCAAAAATCTTACCCGGATTATTCAATGGATGTAAACTCTTCGCCAGTATTTACCTCACACAATATTGTTTTTGGAACTGCTTCAACTGGACTGTTGGCTGTTGATATGGGAAATTTTTCTCCAAAATGGAATTATACAACAGGTACCTCATTGGTATTCACTGCACCTTACACCACCCGGCCTGCTGCTACCGTAGAAAGTAGTCCGGTTGTGACAAATGGGATAGTATGGTTTGGAGCTTCAGATGGCTGTTTTTACGGATTGGATCAAAATACGGGAAGAAAACGCTGGCAATTTAAATCCGGCGCTCCCTTTTTCTCTTCGCCAGCAGTTTCAGGTAATCTGATTGTTTCTGCTGATTTTGCAGGGAATGTTTATGCTTTTTGTCTGGAATAGATAATAAGAATAAGTGTAAATTTTATAGATTATCAGTAGAATTTAATATGTTTAAAATGAGCTGTCAAATGCTCTTCATTAACTTAAATAAAATATGAAAAAACAGTTTTATTACTATGGCTATCATATCTTGTTATTTTTGTCTAACAGATTTAATAACCGATATATTAACCGACTGAAAATAATGGTAGGAAGTTCTTTATTACTTTTTACGAATCAGTTACTCGCACAAGAACATAAAGGAATAATGGCTCAAAAAACTGATAGTATTGCTCAAGATACTGTTCGTTTCAAAGAGGAAGATACGATTTTCTGTTATGTGGTAGAAAAGATGCCGAGTTATCCTGGGGGAGAACAAGTACTTATGGAATTTATAAAAAAACGAGCTATTTATCCTCAGGAATTGGAAGATTCATGCATTGAAGGTAGGATTATAGTAAAATTTGTAGTGGATGAAGAAGGTAATATCTTTAATCCGGTAGTTGTACGTTCTCTTCATCCACTGTTAGATTCTATTGCAGTAACCATTATAAAGGAAATACCAAAATGGGAACCAGGAAATCTTCGTGGTAAACCAATGGCAGTTAAATATACTGTACCGGTTGTTTTTAGTCATTCTGAAGGCGTACAGATAAAACCACAAGATTAGGTTATGCGGACTTTTGTCTACCATATCTTATTGTTTCTGTCTAATAGATGGAATAATAAATATATAATCAAACTAAAAATATGGATGGGTGGCATCCTCTTATTTACCACTAGCCAGTTATCAGCGCAAGAGAAGAAAGCACAGCAGAGTATAAATTACGCCGATGAATTAATAGATATTACTCAAATCCCGACAGATTCCATTAGCCATGATGATGAAAATATCTTATGTTATTTGATTGTTGAATCTATGCCAGAATTTCCTGGAGGATATGATGCATTAATGAAATATTTGGCTGATCATATTAAATATCCTCCCGAAATTGACCATTTAAATATTTCAGGAAAAGTCGTGGTACAATTTGTGATTGAGAAAGACGGTAGTACTGCAGAACCTACTATTATTCGTTCATTACATCCGGCTTTGGATTCTGCAGTAATTGATGTTATTTTGAATATGCCTCAATGGAAGCCATCTTACCAGAAAGGGATTCCTGTAAGATGCAAATATACTATACCGGTTCATTTCAGACTTCCTGATTAAGGAATACTTGTGGATAAAGTAGCATTGTCTGTGTGAATACCATTCCCAAGAGTTCTATTTTTGAGTATTCTCTGACAAGTTTATTGTCCATAGACCTTAATTGTATAATTTATTTTTGTATTATTGCGAGTGCAGCCTACAACAAATACTACTCCCAACATGATTGCTTCTTTTTCTGTTTCACATACAATTTTTAGACAAAATTCAGACTTTATGAAGAATCCTAATCTCCTGCTATCTGGCAAAGTGTTGTTAATCGAATGTCTGCTGATGATCCGCCAATCATAAATTCGTATTCACCAGAGGGAACAACAAAGGATTCCTTCTCTTCGGCCCAGTAACGCAATTCTTCTTTCGGTACAGTGATTTTTACTTTGGAAAATTCTCCTTTTTTAATATGTACCCGCTTAAATCCTTTTAATTGTTTCATAGGAAGAGGAAGAGGAAGTTGGGGCATTTTTACATAAAGCTGAGCAACTTCATTACCATCCATCTGTCCTGTATTCCTGATTTGGAAAGTTACCTGAATGTTTTTTCCTAGATCGATTACATTCAGTTTTTCATATTCAAATGAAGTATAGCTGAGACCATAACCAAACGGATATAAAGGTTTGCTACGGAAATACATGTAAGTGCGCCCTTTGGTTATATCATAGTCGCCAAACGGAGGCAGTTCATCCAGACTGTTATAATACGTAAGCGGAAGCCTGCCTCCCGGATTGTAATCACCAAAAAGAACTTCTGCTACGGCTGTTCCACCTTGTTCGCCGGGATACCAGGCATTCAGGATAGCTGGGATATTTTCATCTATCCAGTTAATGGCCAGGGAACTTCCGGCGACCAGTACGACAACTGTATTTGGATTAACCTTGTAAATTTCACGAATAAACTCTTCCTGATCTTTAGGTAAATGAATATTAGTGCGGTCTTTACCTTCCCGTTCGATGCTTTTATTGATTCCGAGAACAGCAATTGCCATATCACATTCCCGTACTGCTTTTCCGGCCTCTCCGTATAAGTCCAGTCTGCTCTTCTTGTTTACCTGGGGAATCCTCCATGACAGTCGGGCAATAGCAAAATCACGATTATCATAATAATCTGCTCTCAGATTATATTCTTTACCCGCTACTAAGCTTATCCGCGCAGTATCCGTTTGTACACCCCCTCCGCGCCATGCGTCTATCAAAGGTTTGTCATCCAGAAAGAGGCGGCAACCATCATCAGAAGTAAAGGCAAATGTGTATGTACCGGAAACAGTTGGACGTAATTTACCTGTCCAGCGAATAGAAATAGGAGCTTTCGGCAAGAATGGATCGGGAGCCTGATTAGCAGGTTCGTAATTTATCCATTCGTCCGTTCTTACTTTGGGGGTTCCTTCAAAGTTCTTGTTACTGTAATACTCTGCTTTCAATCCTTCGGGGAAATAATCTGGAGAAATCAGCTCATAACCATCCATAGCAGAAACCCAAGGTGCATGTACTATTTTTACTTTATCGCCTACCCTTTTTTTAATTCCCGCCAAGATGGAAATAGGCTGATTCACCGGAAACCCGCTATAATCACCAAATTCGGAATTCGCAGCATTAATCCCTACGACGGCAAGGGATTTGATGCAATCTATGTCAATGGGGAGGGTGTTGTTTTTATTCTTTAGCAGAACAATGCTTTGCCGAGCAGCTTCCAATGCCAGTTGCTGGTGGTTGGGAGAACCTACAACGGAAGGAGAAATCTGATTATAGGGATTACTTTCCGGATTGTCAAAAAGGCCAAGCCTCATTCTGAATCTTAAAACATGATAAGCAGCTGAGTCAATATCAGCTTTGGAAACCATATTCTTTTGGTAAGCACTGAGTAATGGTTCCATATAAACATCATCACCACATTCCAGGTCGAGTCCTGCTTTAATTGATAAAGTAGCTGCTATCTCTTTGGTTTTAACATATTTATGAGCATTGACTAACAGGGAAGGACCTCCACAATCTGACACAACATATCCGTCGAAATTCCACTCTTTGCGCAAAACTTTTTGTATTAACCAAGGATTACAAGTGCAGGGAACGCCGTTTAACGCATTATAAGCTGTCATAATGGAGGCAGCATGTCCTTCTTTTACACACCGTTCGAAGGCCGGAAAATAATATTCCCGAAGATTACGCTCTGAAACCTGCGGATCGGCAGTAAACCGATTGTGTTCTTCATTGTTTACGGCAAAATGCTTTGGAGTTGATACTATTTTCAGGTAACGAGGATTGTCTCCTTGTAAACCTTTTACAAAAGCAGTACCGAGAACACCTGTTAAATAAGGATCTTCTCCGTAAGTCTCAGGGGTTCTTCCCCAACGTGGGTCTCGTGCCATGTTAATGGTAGGAGACCAGAATGTTAGCAGATCACTAAATTGGTCTTTTTGAAGTTTACCCTGCTCCAGTTCGTTCCATCTTCCCCGCGCTTCATCGGAAATGGCAGTGGCCACTTTATAATGTAATTCAGGATTCCACATACTTGCCAATCCAATAGCCTGTGGAAATACGGTGAAATATCCTGGACGAACAACTCCATGCAGAGCTTCATTCCCATGATAATATTTATCAATTCCTATGCGGACATTCTCAGGAGAGGTAGCCCGCAAAAGATTTATTTTTTCTTCTATTGTAAGACGAGCTAGCAAGTCAAGAATTCGATCATGAGTTGGGACTCTCTCATCTCTGAAAGCTTCTTTCTGTGAGGGATTACAGGCAATCAGTAAGAGTAATATTCCCAGGCAGTAACAAAGATTACGGCGATTTTTCATATAGTTATATTTCTTTAGATTGTGGTATAGGTTGGATTTCATTTCTACCTTTATTTAATTATCCCATCCGTCCGTACGGAAAGGCGATGCGGGTAATCCATCTTTATTATAAAGATTGCAGGGTGGACTGTTAGAAAAAGCATAACGCACTGCTATTGGTTCTGGAACTTGCTCACTGGATACAATAACTTTATTTCCTTTAATTACTGCATCTGCCCAAACAAACTTACGATCTTTTCCAGCTATTCCAAACCCAGTAAGTTTTTCGGGTCGTTTTTTCGATTTTTCTCCTTCTGGAATATAAGGCGAAGTTCCGATCACTAGTCCTTTACCCACATTAGTAAATTTAAGGATAATTTTATTTCCTTCTTTTGACATACTTTTATAAAGTGGGCCTGATCCGACTATTTTTTCTTTATAGGCCAGGCTTCTAGCCGCCAAAGCAAGGCGATGCCCCACATCATATTTATCAGTGGGATGAAGATCAAAAGGATCACCTATATCAATTGTAATCGCCATGGCGGTATTAGGTAGTTGTAAAGCTTTTAGTTGTGCTTCCCGTACCCAACGCCATCCATTTCCTTCAGTGGATGGTTCCTGATCGGGAGGACCATAATTAGGCAGTTGAACATATACAAATGGAAAATTTCCGATTCCCCATTTTTCGCGCCAGTCAGTTATCATACGAGGAAAGAGGGTTGCATATTCTTTTCCTGATCCACCAGAATTGAATTCTCCCTGATACCAGATCACTCCTTTAATACTTAACGGTATAAGGGGGCTGATCATGGCATTGAACAAATTTGTAGGTCCATTATTCCCGCCATTGGGTTGACGGGGATTGGGCGGACGTGGTGTACGGGGATTGGGTTTGGGTGGAGTCGGTCTACCTTCTTCGTGTGCTTTTCTAACAGCTATTGCCCAATTTTTCTGTGCCTCGTTCCATTCTTTTCCAATAGTTTTATCCCACTCTTTGACTGCCACATCGAATTCAGCTTTTTTCTGTTTATAAGTAGGCAGAATTTCGGGATTATCTTTAACATTTTTCTCATAAGCCGTTACATATCGCTGGAGAGTGGGTTCCTGCATAAGGTCGGAAAGACTTGTCCATGCCTCGGCACGTGTACCACCCCAGGCGCTTTGAATGATGCCTAAAGGACGTTTATTGGCTGCACGAATATCGCGTGCGAAATAATAAGCCACAGTAGAAAAACCTTGTCCATTTATCTTCGAAAGTGATTCTGGAGTGCAGATGACCCATTTGCCAGCCCATTCGGGATTAGACGTTTCTTCAGGTATTTCAATATCCCATAATGGAGAAAGAGAAGTATGCTTGGGAACGAAATACAAACGTAGTTGGTTATCCTCAGAATTGGAAATATCTTTCGCGTAATCTTTTCTTGTTTTAACTCCCCATTCCATATTTGACTGCCCGGAAGCAACCCACACATCACCTACCAATACGTCAGTATAAACAAAGGTATTTTTTCCGCAGATGGTAAGAGTTTGCCCTTCTTTTTTTGGTTTTTATTGGTTTGAGACTTACTTTCCATGAGCCATTTTCGGATGTGACTGTTTCTGCTATTTGGTTGGCAAAAGAAACTGTAACGATTTCTCCCGCATCAGCCCATCCCCAGATGGTTAGGCAGGCATCTTGCTGTAATACCATGTGATCTCCAAATATTCGGGGCATTCGTACATCAGCCTTAGCAGTAATAATATTGAGTAGACAAAAGCAACCTATGATCCATTTAATGAAATTGATTTGTTTTTTCATAACTTTCTTTGCATGTTATTAATGCTCACCAGGATTTTCAAAGCCAGCTTTTAATGTTTCCAGAAATTCTTTTCGGTTGGTGCACGTAAACATCCCCTTGAAATCGTTTCTATCTTTCTCATCTATTTGTAAAACTAAGTAGTTCCAGCCTTGCTGTAAAGGAAGTTCCATATATTCTGCTTCTTTGCGTCCTCTGACTGTTTTCTTTACGGTTTTTCCATTCACCCTCAGGTTGCTTTCCCGGGATTCAATGAAAAGACTTACTTTCGGCATATTGGGCTCAATCAGTAAATCGTCGAGTGGACGATTGCTCCATAGCCAAACTTCTACTTCAAGCATACTATTAGGAGACTTCTTAAATTTATTTTTCGTACTTGTTGGAAACTGTAGTTGTCCATCCCGGATAAAGAAAAGATCGGCTATATCAGTGATAGTTTTTCTGCACTCTACCCCTGCGTTTTCAAGTATTTTGGCAAGCGTATTATATCCTTTTTCTGAGTTGGCAAATTCCGTCAACGTACTAATATAAATACTTGAACATTTACCTTCATATTTGATGAAGGTAGGAGAAGGTCCCTTTCTTTCATTTTCGCTGCGAATAGTAGCCGCTGTCTTAATTTCTTCGGGGCGTTTGTTCCATTTTCGCCAGTCAGTATTGCATGCATGTAAGAGGATCTGAGCTTCGTCCACCAATTCGCCAGACATTCCATAAAGGGAAGCATCTGCTTTCTGCACTTCGCAGAAATAGAAATCCGAATTGCTCAATCCTTTTGTCCATGATTTCGATTCTGGAAGGAAGGAAGAAATAGCACGCTGCTCTAAATGAAGTGACATTGGCAACAGATCACGGTAACTGTCAAGGGTTTCAGGAGTAATTCCCCATATCCAGAGATCAGTGCCTTTGACAATGTTTTGTTGCAACATTTTTTCATCTTCGGGTCTCAGGCATTTACTACCGTCTATGATGAAAAGGGAAGTACTAGGTTGGGTGATTTTTGCAGAGAACTGAACTCCTTGTTTATTCATCAAGTTTTTCAATGAGCCATTTTCATCTCCCAAAAATATAACCTGTGTATATTTCTTTCCGGATAGAGCTGTGAATTCTTTCTTTTCTTTGTCTGTTGTTTCCATCCACTTTGACCAAGCTGGTTTTCCCGGCGCATTAGCAGCCCGAATGGCATCAAACATTGGCCAACTCTCATATAATGGAAGATCAGGATCATAACCCGGATTAAAAGTTGAAGAATAAGGCCCCATACGTTCCGGCTGAATACCGGGAACACCTTCTTTATATTCAGCAAAAAAGATACCGTCTTCTATGAGGGAAGGAGTGGTGGTTAAGTCTTTCTTTCCGAAAGGAAGCGGCTTAAGTCCATACCAGGCAATATTAAATACGGAAATATAGGATGCTCCCATCGTGCGCTGGTTAGCAACAAGGTGATAACATTCATTAGCTAATCCTTCCATACGTCCTAATTGTGATTCGTATGCACGCTCTCCATTGTATTTGGATACTTGTTCGGGTGTACCATAATATGCCATACTGTGTTCGCCAATGCCCCATGGTTTACCGATGGATACCCAGCGTTTCATAGAATTAATATCTCCGTAATGTCCTACCGTTACAGGAAGAATTCCGTCTCCATCGTCTTCACCATCACTTGATACCCAGGGACGCGTAGGATCGTTTGCCGTAACAATCTCTAGCCAATCTTTCCAGGCCTGTTTTTGAGGTTCCATCAATTCAGGGCGATTGAAAACATGGTTTATCACCGGTTTATTTTCGTTACTTATGCTCCATCCGAAAACAGAAGCGTGATTACGGTCTCTGAGTACAAAACGTCTGAGATGTTCTTTGGAAGCCTCCCAGAATTTCTGTGAGTCCAGCTTCGGGCCTCCGTCACTGGCCCAATTAGCTGTTTCATTCATTACGCAAATACCCATTTCATCTGCCATGTCCAGGTAGAAGCGGGGATAAACTTGTGCATGAGGACGTACGGCATTAGCATTAGCATCTTTAAGCGCTGTAAACCATGCCCACGCATAGCGACGGGTAAGTTGAGGTACTCCCATAAAATGCCAGGAGTCTCCTCTTAATTCATAGGGTTCGCCATTCAAGTATTGTTTGGTCCCCTCTATGGTCCACTCACGCCAGCCGAAACGTTCATATTTGGTGTCTATTATTTGTTTTTTATCAGCCAGATGGAGTAAAAGTCCGTATAAATGGGGAGTATCGGGTGTCCAGAATTTCATTTCATTTGCTAGAATAGGTATTTGAATAGTTTGTTTCAGTGTTTGTCCTGGTTCGATCGTTATTTTAGTTGTGGGTAAATTCATTACATTATGTCCAAGTTCCCAGTTAGGCACTGGAGCAGAATTTACTTCATTACCGGCAAGATTTACCCATTCATTTATATTTCCTTGTAGGATGAGACTCTCTTTTTTGCTGGAATTATTTTTCAATGTGATATTTAGTTCCAGTTTTTGATCTAACACCAACGGTTTAACAAACACATCTTCCACATGTATATTTGGCAAAGCTACCAAAAATACATCCTGCCAAATTCCGGCAATATGACTTCCCCACATAGATCCTGCAGGTATAATACGGCGTCCGATGGTAGAATTATCTTCGAAAAGGGATTGTGCTCTCACCCCAGCACGTATAGTAAATGTTTGTCCCGGAGTGACGTGTGCTGTGATATCAGCTTGGAAAGGTAGGAAAAGGTCAAAATTTTCCATAACCTTTGTATCATTTACATATACTTCGGTGTATCCGGCAACAGCTTCAAAATACAATTTGATAGTCTTATTATTCCAATCAGCAGGGATAGTCACTGTCTTTTGCATCCACGCCATCTTTACATTTTCCCATTCTTTGGGATAAGACGGATAGTTACGGTGATCCGGACCAGCCAGATCTCTGTTGGCGAAAGCATTGATATTCCAGGGAGAGGGTATTTTTATTTTTGTTTTATCCCAATTGGATGTAGGGATAGGGAGTTCAGGAGCTATCCCTTTCCCCTGTTTATAGTCTTCGGGAAGAGGTATTGCCTGAAATTTCCATAAACCGTTCAGACAAACTTCCTGCCGTTGAGGTTTCTCGTATTTATTTATGAGTCCTTCGCTGGGAGCAAAAGGTTGGATATATACCAACTTCTGATTATTTTGCGCTTCGATGGCTAGCGATCCCACGAGTGTACTGCTAATGATCGCCGCAACTAAAATTAAGGTTCTTCTTTTCATCTGATTATTTCTTTTTTATTGTCTGGTTTCAGTCAATGACGGTACAATCGGTTCAGCAGAAGGAGGTACATTCTCCAAAGCAGAACCCCACTTATAGTTAGGCTTTTCTCCCATCTCCAGTATTAATTTTCCTCCTTTCATTAAATCTGCATGATTGAACCACGGTTTATTCCAGCTTACTCCGTTTAAAGTAGCTGATTGAATGTACTTATTGTATTCCGAATTATTCTTTGCTTCAACCTCAAAAATATGGCCATTGCTTAATTTCATCTTTACATAGTTGAACTGTGGGCTACCGATGTTATAAGTAGGTGAACCGGGGGTAACAGGATAAAAACCCATGGCAGAAAATACCACAAAAGTTGTCATTCCTCCTCCGTCTTCATCTCCAGGCATACCCATCAGATCATTACGAAACCATTGTTTAAGTAAAGTCCTGATTCTTTTCTGAGTTTTCCAGGGTTGCCCGGCATAATTATACAAATAAGGTATATGCAAGCAAGGTTCGTTTGCCATAGAGAATTGGCCCACATTACCAGTATGATCGGGCAATTGTGCATAGAATTCTGATTTACCACGTCCTAATGGTTCTCTGAAAGTCTGATCAAGGTTTTTTACAAAGTTCTCGGGTAACCCCATCAGATGAATAAGGTCTGCCACGTTGTGTGGAACATCCCAGCGATACACCCAGCCGTTATTCTCATCGTAATAATCGCGAGCACCCTGTCCGCCGGAGAAACGATAATCAAAGGGCTCAATGAATTTTCCTTCTTTATCTTTTGGATGGAAGAAGGCTGTTTCCGGATTGTACAAATTCCGGTAATAGTAAGAACCTTTCAGGAAATATTGATATTCTTCCTCAATCTTTAATTCTTTGGCGATCTGAGAAAGACACCAATAATCATAAGCAGTTCCGAGTGTTACGGCTACAGATTGTCTTTTCTCTCCCCTATTTACTTCTTTAAGATACTCTGGTTCATTTGCTTTCAAAGCAGGATAATAACCCTTTTCCTGGTAGAAAATATCTATCTCTGTGTTGGGAGTACGTTTCCACGGTAACAGTGATTTTTCAGTAATGGCTCCCTTACATGCCTCATAAGCTTCTTCAAGATCAAAGCCTCTAATCCCTTTATAATAAGCATCCCAGATTAGTGCCACTCCATGATTGCTATTCATGCGATGGCTATCTCCGGTTACTTCTGGAAAAGTAGGCATCCAGTTTTCAGGTGACTGCTGTGCCATTCTGATATGAGAATTGATCATATCAATCTCTTTTTCTTCTTCAATCAGGATTCTCAACGGATGTGTGGCCCGATAAGTGTCCCAAATCCAATCGTCGGTATAGAAAGGAATTCCATTATCATCATGTACCTGATTATCTATCCCACTGTAATACCTGCCATCTTCAGAAAGACAAATCATACGTTCGTAAGTACGGTAAAGAGATGTATAGAAAACGGTCTTTGCGTTTTTGCTTCCTCCTTTCACTTCTATTTTACTCAATGTTTCGTTCCATATATTGCGGCCTATGGTAGCTATTTCATCCACACTGTAGGTGTTGATTTCTCTTTGCAGGTTCTTTTTGGCTTGCTCCACACTGATAAAGGAAATACCATAACGGATATTGATAAGTTTCTCTTTAAAAGACAATCCGATAGCTTCGTCCTTTCCTTCCACTTGCTTGCGATTAGCATTAATTGTTCCGCTTTCAATGCTTCCGGCAATTAGGGGAGTCTGTAAAGTTTCGAGATACAAATAAACTTTGGTAGGACCACCGTTAATTTCCTGATAACCAAATAAGCTGTTTTCATCATAGCATAATGTACCATTTCGGGTATTAACCACCAATGTATTTTCGTTTGTATTATCAAAGCTGATGGCATAAACGGCCGATTGGTGAGAAGGTGCGAAATCAACTTCTACCTGTTCTTCATCTAAATAAACAGAATATCGATACGGCGCAATCTTTTCCAAATCATACGAGTAATTTTTAACTGGAAATAATTTCTGCATATTTCCGCTGTATGGATTGATGTTGAATGCTGAACTTCCCCGATGACTGGTTACAATCACTGGTAATCCTTTAATGACATCGTCTACCGATTCCCTGCGTTCCGGATAAACTCTCAACATACTAAGGGGCAAATGTACAGTAGGATAAGTTGGTACCAGCATGTGACTGATGGTCCCAATATATGGATTTACATAATCAACAGGTGAAATCGAATCACTAGGTTGCTTATTCGCACAAGAAGCTATAAAAAGCACTCCAATAAACCATGCAATATACGTAGGACAATATGTTTTCATACAATTTATTATTAGTTATTCAATAGGTAATGAATCATATTGGCCAATAAACGGGCGGCAACCGGGTCGGTTATTGCTTTTTCAGTGGCCATTTCTGATATTAATACCCTACCCTTATCTTTGATTTCAAGGAGAGGAAAGCCTTTAATGGTTTTTACATACTGTGAGCGTTCTTCCATATCGCCGTTGATATAACCATGTATTTTCGTCTGGTTCGCTAATTCAATCACATTCGGATTTCGGTTTATTTTTAAGGCAGTATGACAGACCTTAGGTATTTCCCGCTTGTTGTTATTAAAATAGCGTAGTTCCAGCAAATCAATATCATTGAATACCGGCGATTCAGGTATTTCCATATTTACAATATCACCTTCGGTTGGAAAGATATGCCCAGTGATATATTCCGGATATACTTTCTGTGCAGTTTCTTTGGAATTGGCGATTATTACTTTGCCTCCTTTTTTCGCGTAATCCCGAATAGCTTGTATCTCTTCGGCAGTACATTTATTATCAATCCCGGAAAAGAAATATAAGTTTGCTTTCATTCTGAATGCTTCTGACAGAGTCTTTGCTTCTGTATATTTCACTCCTATGGCATTCAAAGCTTCCTTATTTTGTCCATAATCAACCACCACTATTTTCTTGCTTCCAGCATCCACGTTACCCCACTTTTTTTCAGCAAGGAGTATCTGGTATTCATTTTCGGATACTTGTACTCCATTTTCATGTAAGCGGAATTTAAGAATAGCTTTTATCTTGGAGTGGGGAAGTCGGTTGGGTATTCTAATATCAGGAGTAAATATATGACGTTTGTAATGTTTAACTTCCGGTAGCTTCTCAATACCTGAGGCTAGTTTAGTTCCCGTTTCTGTCACCAATTCCCAATGCATGATTGTGGGTTGCAAATCTCTTCCATTTTCCAGATCGTTGACTATGTACATTTGAGCAGGTATTTTTTCGCCTGCATAGAAATTCCTTCCCCATAATTCTGCACTAACAAGCACAGGCTGTAAAGCTCTCTTAATGGCATAATAGGTCGGATAAGGATCAATTGTTTCTGAATTATACACATTACGGAACCAGGTGAGTAAAGCAAAATGGAGAATACCCGACGCTTTATCGTTAGAACGACGAAGAGCTTCTGCCAGTTCTCCTGTGATGAATGCCTGAACATTCAAGAATGCATTTGGATCACCAAAGGCATAAGCTTCATATCCTACCAATGTTTGTGGATTTTGGTGAACGAGTGTATAGAAACGGGTAGGATGTCCGGTTTCATTGTTGGGATACCCGGTCGACATTTCCTGGCTAATCAATGGACGTCCTTCATTTTTGTGGTTTTTCTGGAATTCACCATTAAACTGTTTAAATACAGAATGATCATACCAATTAATATAAGAATGCATATCGTCGATATCTCCATCATCAATACCTTCGTAAAACGCTTCACCATGTTTCTTTACATTACGTGTGTAGTTGGAATCGAAACTGATAGGACGTGTGGGATCTACCTCGCGCATTCGTTGTACAATATTAGAAATAATCTCCATCTTCATCCGACGTCTATCTTTATCTGGTTCATTATCATAAAATTTCATTTCATTATTAATTGTCCAGAATAAAATAGACGGATGGTTTCTATACTTCTTTAACAGGTGAATGTACTCTTCTGCCCACATTTTTATCATTTCCATTTCCGGCATCGTACTATGAATCATTAACCAGGACCATGTTCCTTCATGGCTGATACCGATGCCGTTTTTGTCGGCGGCATTAATCCATAGTTTATTATAAGGGGTAGTATGGGTGCGGGTAATTTCTATATTACCGGCTTTCATTATCTGATAAAAACTATTTGCCAGCATTTCATCATTCGGTGCCAATGCAAATGGAGTATGATTACCGCCACGAAGCCAGTAAGGTTTACCGTTCAGTTCAAACAATCCGTTTTCTACTTTGAATGTACGAAATCCCGATCTGATTGTCATTTCATCCAACTCCTGCCCTTTGTCTGTAGCAAGTTTAAATGTAAAGTCGTAGAGGTTTGGAGATTGTGGAGTCCAGTGATGAGGACGAAGATTATTAATACTATAAGTTACTATTCTTTCTTCTCCCGGTTGCAGTTCAAGTTTATTTAGTGATTTTTCACTGTGGAACAGGTTCCCTGTTTTTTCTTCTATAATATCTGTCAGGATATTAAACTTAACTTTCTTATTTAAATAGTTTTTTAGAGTTACATCAAATGTAGCTCCGTCTAGTGCCGGTTTAATAAATACATCTTGCACCTTTACCGGATTGGTAATAATGAGTGATACCGGTTGCCAGATACCAGCAGGATTATCACCATAAAAACCATGAGGAAGTTCTTTCAGAACATTGTTAGTCAAGGAAATATCTTTTTGCTGAGGAGTCCGACTGTCGCGAACCGAAGAATAATAAAAGTCGATTGCAGTGTTGAGGTCATCAGATTTAGAACCATTGTCGGCCACAGAGCGTGATACTTTTACTGCCACCAGATTCTTTCCGGGTTTGAACAACCTAGTTCCATCCACTTGAAAATCACCATACATACCGATATGTGAAGCTGCTAATTCCCCGTTAATATAAACTTCTGCCGCTTTCGAAACAGCATCAAAGTTTAATAGTACTTGCTTACCATTAATATTTTCCGGTAGTTCTACCCATTGGCGATACCAAGCATATTTCACTTTTTTATAGTCGAATGTATACCCTTCGCAACGGGCTGTTTCCTGTTGATAATAAGTATCGGATACTCCTTTGGGAGAATTGTTTGGTTGCATCGTTTCGCCATGTAACCAGATACGAATCGGAGTCCAGAAATTGGGTACACTCATTACGTGCCAATCACCGTCGTCTGCTTGAGGATCAACAGCCGAAGTTTTATCTTTTACTTGATAGTCAGGCATGAAAAGCCAGTTTCCATCAAGAGATATTTCAGTACGTAGTGAATTCACGTTTGACAGTTTTTTGGGTTGGTAGCCTGCACGTTCACCTTGGCGCTTACTTTCTTTTTGCTGAGATGTTTCTTTCACCTCATAAGTCTTTACTGCAATACCTTCAAAAGCGTTTGCAGTGAGCTCTTCAATCTTGAGATTGTCAAATTCCGTCTCTATCCATCCGCCACCAAGTGTTACATATCCTGCAGGTGCCAGATTACTATTCTTATCAATAATATCTATGCGGGGCAATGTTTCGTTATTCAGAAATACCCGGATTCGTTCACCACATACTTCAATTTTAAAATTATACCATACTCCTGGTACGGGATGAAAATCTAGTGGACGAATATCTAATAATTCATCTGTACCCATATATCCCATCCGGCTCAGGTAAATATCATCCTGCAAACCTCCTTTTACACCGAGTACATATCGGTCGAACCGATTATATGCCCGAAATCCGGCCCAGATTTGTACCTGCTCAGCATCTTTAGAAGCACGGGCTTTAAAAGAGACGGAATAATTCTTCCAGCCAGGATTACCAAATAACGCATAGGCGGATTTACTATGAAATACACCATCTGCAATATAACAATCTCCTCTACCAACTACCTCCAGTGTGTCATTGGGTTGTGAGAAGTCATTTTGTAGTATTGTTTGCGCATATCCTGAAAAAGGCATGAATACACATACGCAAAATAATATAGCAGTATATAATCTTTTCATGTTTTTATTCAACATTAAACAAAATCCAATTCAAATTACAATCCAAAATCATAGGACTTATTATCTTGCCCCATGTGTTTCCTCTTCTCTTTTTACCTTTAGGGTGAGAGAGAATTCGTTAGAAGACGAATCCTCTCTCACCTAGTCAATCTATTTACCTTATCTATCAAACTGTTCTTTCACGATATCTAAGAACAGCGTTCCAAAACCATTTCCATAGTTTTTCTTCGTTGGTTCAAGAAAAGAACCATATTGAATCTGGTTGAAAGAATCAATAAAAACAATCTTATGATTACCTGCCTGACTTTTCATCACATTACACATCGTACGGAAAGTATCTCCGTTAAAGTCTACGGTGGGTTTATCATAGTTACCATTGTCCACATAACCACTAAATGCAACTGCCCCGGTAGGAATGTAATCTGTTCCGCTCCAATTATCTCTGAAGTATTCACGCGAATACTCCCAATTCAAATAGATAGCTTGCGGATAGAACAATGAACGGTCCCAAACATTCTGATTATACATGTTTTTGTGAGTTACCGCATCTACTCCTCCTTTATAGAAAAGTTCAAAGCGAGCGGGTGGCGACCATGCATCTTGTTGAGCCACGATGTACATATCTTCGCCGCCGTATTCTTTAACGGCTTGACGAATACCGTCATAAAATGCTTTGCAGTCTTCCGTATATAACTTATGAGGATTTTGCAATACAACCAATGGTTTGCCATTAATACGGTAGTAATGTTCATCTTTGAAGTAAGTGGCCACAGATTTGAAGAATTCTTTAAACATGTCGGTACGGCTATATGTTTTTCCATTTACAAAAGCCACCAGATCATCATTTTCTTCCAATATAACGGTATTGCTCAAAGTTTTCATTTTCCCACCAGTCAGCGTTCCATCAGGATTGTATGTTTCCCATCCGTCTTTACTAATGGGATCTTCAATATTGATTGTAGCAACAAACTTCAACGATTTCATGTTGACTTTCTTGCCACTTCCGCCTACCTGGGAAGCACTTGGATTAACACCTCTCACCAAATCATAAAAACGATAATCGCCGTTCATACATTGGGGAGCAATCTTGTTTTTCTCAGCTCTTAAGGCAGGCATAATCAGGAAATCTACACCACCATCTATACACCAATCCACATGTTGTTGAATAATATCAATCATTTCGTCGGTGGTTTTAGTCACATCCTGATTTATTCCGTAATTGTCAAATTCAAAATCAACATAGGGGCCTACCTTCTTATCATCTAAATCGTACGGATCAAATAAACGCTTATATCTGTTTGCATCTTGTCCGCCGGTTCCGGTATAGAAATAATAAACACCTACAGGATAGTCTTCAGTAACCTTAATTTCCGGAATTTCGAAGTCTAGGAAATTGCCGTCCACACCTGGTCCATTATCGGAAGGGTCGCAAGAACCGAGGAGAATCACGCCCATTGTGAATGCCGCTATTTTTTTATATAGTTTCATCTTTGTATCGTTTTTATTTATTATTCTTAATTTTTAGGGATATAAGTTCCGGTTTCAGAATCATAAACATATTGTTCTCCGGTCACCGGATCATAAGTGGAACGTACAGACATTAATTCATACCGAATTATATCTTTAAGTTCTGCTTCATTTGTTGCACCAACGGTTTGAGTAACTTCTTCCATGGTTTTTCCGTACCAGTTTCTAATGAATCCACCGTCAAAGATTATCTCACCGCTCAGCCATTTTGTTAAATCACCCCCATCAGGTTGTGGTGTGGCAATTTGTAAGAGTGTATAAAAGTTATCACCACTACGAGCAGGGTTAGGAGCAGGCGAGTTTGCTTGTAAGTCAGCTACAGCCTGCTTGTAACCTGTTATATTGTAACTCTGTTCGTCCATAGGATAAAGGAGACGTTCTTGCATGAAGTCGCAAACACCATTGCCACCTTCCGAAGAAGAACCATTGTAAAAATGGGGCGGGAAGTTTATCGCACGTGTTCTGCGTTCTAACGTCCATCCGGCGTGTCCGTTAAAGAAGTCAGCAATATACCATTGTTTGTAAATCTGTTCCAGATGATTGGAATCACCTCCTTCACCTTTGATATCTGCCCTAAAGAAATGACGGTATTCCCAGTAACCTTTACCATTTGTGTTCCATTTCACACCCGGCATATTCATATATGCCGTAATTTCAGAATCACTCACACCGTATTGTTTCATGGAAGCTCTTATTCCTTCTTCATAATATTGCTGAGCAGTTCCACTCACAATACCCGGATATTTGATAGCCACTTCTGCTTTCATAAAGCAAACTTCTGCCCAGTTGATTAACACAATTTCAGCATCTGCTTTAAGATAGTCACGATGTACAAAACATTCATTGCGGCCAATAACAATATCGCTATAAGGGCTTCTGTATTTATCTCCCGTTGGGCTCGATGGATCTGTACCTACTATCCAGCCAACCGGTTCTATTTTGAAATCTTTACGTGGCACGTATGGTAATCCGTAACGTACAATAATCGAGTCTCTCAAATGCGTAGCATCCGGATTGACGCGAGTTAACGTATCATTGTTGATCATAGCCATTTCGGTACCTTCAGCGCGCTGTACAAATTTGGGTAAACGAGGATCGCTATATGATTTCATATAGAGAAAGAAGTTGTGACCCATCGCAGGATAAATAGACCAATTTGTATTGGTTCCTGCATCCATTTGATTTAAGAAATCTCTGTAATAGAAGGAAGCATCCGTATTAATGTCTACTCCATATTTAAATTTGGCAATGTCATCTACGGAAGCAATTAGATTATTCTCATTTCCTCCAGTCAGTGCTTTCCGTATCTGCTGTTCAGCTAATTGCGAATCCATATTTTGTATGACTAAAGCGATATTTAAGCGAAGAGAATTTGCAAATTTACGCCATTTGGAGATATCACTCTTTCCGCTGCTGTCTCTAAATAGTGGATCGTGAACAAGCTTGTCACCATTTTCATCGAAAGTATCTACCACTTTGTCAAGGATATCCAGAATCGTTACATAAATTTCTTCTTCAGTATCATATTTATAGCCTACCTGGATGGAAGATGGATTAGCCTCGGACATAGGAACTCCACCAAAAGAAGATACCATGATGTAATAGATATAAGCTTTCCGGGTCATCACCATATTACCTGTATTCTCAAACCCTTCTTTACCTACATAACCATCTTCCAGTTTTTTTAAATCCTTGAGAGAGTTCACATAAAAACCTTCGAAGTAGGAGCTCATGTCCTCCGTATCTTTCTGTTCAACCCAATTCACCACATACTGGGAAAAGACCGATAAAAGCCGGTAATTCATTCGGGCGTAGTTATTCATTGTCTTGTAGACAATTCCCGGGAAAACATATTCCGGTTGTGCATCGTATATTTTATTGGGGTTTTTATTGGTATCATCAAAGTCATCTGTGCAGGAATAATTGATTCCCAGCAATGACATACATATTAATAAACCTAGTATTTTCTTCATCATCATACTAATTAGAAAGTTACTTTAATATCAAAACCATAAGTCGAAGTAGGCAGGTTGAAACCTTTTTCCAAACCCTGAACCACACCCAAAGAAGACGATGCTTCTGGATCAAGTCCTTTTGGAGTATTCCGATGCAGGATAGCTATATTACGCCCAACGAAAGATACTTTCATTGATTGGAAGATTCCTCCCATTTTCTTCAGCAGATCTCTTGAAAAATCATAACCGACAGATATTTCTCTTAGTTTAATAAAGGAAGTATCATGTAAGTAATAACGTGCATTGGCATCTGTGTTCATCCAGTAAGAAGCCGGATTCATCCACGCATTATTCGGCTGACCAGCTAATAGGGTAACGCTGCTATCAAAAACAGCGTTCGGAGCCATTACCCCTTTCGGGCGACTAGCGTCGCCATAAGGAACCAATATACCGGTACTACCGTTTGCATTTTGAGTAGCGTTCGGATTATTGGTATGATTGGTTTGTAAGAATCCTCTTCGCTCTTCACCGTTCTCACCTAAAATCAGATAACTAAACAAATAATCGTCTCGTCCTTCCAGAGAAGTAATCGTTTGTCCATCGCGTGTACCCTGATGTGCGGTAGCCGACCAGAGTTTTCCACCTTTTCTAAAATCGAGCAATACAGAAGCCGAAATCCCTTTGTAGCGGAAAGAGTTGCGTAAGCCTCCTATCCACTTTGGAGAAACATCTGTCAGAAATTGATCTGCTTCGTTCATCGGTCTGCCTTCTCTATCTACCAATACACGTCCCTGTTCATCTACCTTGGCCATTTTGGCATACAACGTACCTAAAGAACGGCCTTTTTCAATATAGAATTGAACAATACCTTCTGACTGGCTTAACTGGAAGCGATCCATACCATCGGCAAGTTCCAGCACTTTGGATTTATTCTGTGCCCAGTTCAACGTAGCTTCCCATTCAAAGTCTTTGAATTTGAGAGGTATAATACTTAAACTTACTTCAGTACCCCAGTTCTTTACTTTACCGGCATTATACACCGCTTGTGTATAGCCACTTACTTTGGATACTTGTGAACTTAATATCTGATCTTTCGTAGTTTTTGTATAATACGTAAAGTCTAAGGAGATTCGATTGTTCCAGAATTTCAGGTCGGCTCCTGCTTCATAAGAAGTAGTGCTTTCCGGTTTTAAATTCTGATTCATCTTTTTATTATCGCTTTGAAACCAAGGCATATTACCCAGAAATATCGAACCATACGATAATCCATCCAGCAATTGATCGAAACCGGTATCATTACCTACTTGAGCATAAGAAGCCCTAAACTTCGCGAATGAAAGAATATTTTTCGGTATACTCTTAATTGCTTCGGTGAGAATAAAACTTGTACCGACTGAAGAATAGAAGTAAGAACGGTTACTTGACGGCAAGGAAGATGTCCAGTCATTACGTCCGGTAAGATCCAAATAAATCATGTCTCTGTAACCTATGCTGGCCGTACCGAATATGGCTTGTTTTTTCTTGGCATTATAATCCTGCCAGGTTCTGGGTGTTCCTGCATTATTGCTTAAGCTCTTAAAATCCGGCATCAGCAATGATTCGATTTTGGAGTTCTGTTTGGTACGAGTATAATCCTGCGAGGTTGCACCAACACTGGCCGAAACATTCAAATCTTTCCAACGTTTGTTATAAGAAAGGAGTGCCTCATACGTCATATTCTTATACACTTCAGAGAATTCTGAATATTCACCATCATTACCCGATAGGCTTGGATCAAACATATTGATGAAAGTCCATCCTTGTCCGGAATTATAGTCCATGCTGCCTTTAAGCCTGAGTCTCAGATCTTTCATTAGCTGAAAGCTTACTGTAACATCCGCTAACAGCCAATCTTTTTTATCCTCATTGGAAATCTCATTCAATGCCCACATTGGATTGACAAAACCACCACCATTGTAACCTGCCAGTTGTCCGGTTGGAGTCTTCCATGGAGTCATTTCAGGGATGCTGAGATCACGGGGCATCCAGGCTGCTGAATAAAGGGGATTTGCCTTGGAACTATTTCTTGAATTACGGTTTTTCACCTTTTCATTGGTATAACGAACACCAAAGTCTACGTTTAAGAATTTCGCAGGCTTTATGCCGGCACGCAGATTCAGAATGTTCCGATCCAAATCATTTTGTTTCATCATCACATCATCACTCGTGATATTTGTATAAGAGAAACGCACGGAAGCAAAGTCGGAAGCTTTTTCGATAGAAACTGAATTGGTCCAGGCATGTGCTGTGCTGTATAAGTCGATGATAGAGTTTGTTGGCCTGTATTGTTTCAATTCACCATTACGGCCTATTACATTAAAACCAATCATAGGAAGTCCCCAGCTTCGCTGATTCTGGATCGCTAAACGGGGAATACCATAATCTATTGTCGGGTCGAAAGCGAATTGATTGTTGTTGATATAGTTAAAGCCTTCTTTCTTCAAACCAGTACCTCCCTCACCGGAACCATATACATTTTGATAAATAGGGTATTCCGACAATTTAGTAAACTGTAAATTGGTAGAGTAAGTAACTCCCAATCCTCTTTTGGATGAGGCTTTCTTAGTAGTAATGATAATAGCACCATTGGACGCGTCAGAACCGTAGAGTGCAGAAGCATTCGCGCCTTTCAGCACTACCATACTTTCAATATCATCGGGGTTAATGCTGCTGGCCGGGTTACCATAGTCAAGGTTACTCTCGCCTGTGTTTACTTCATTAATAATAGGTACACCATCGATGACATACAAAGGTTGATTGTTACCGGTGATGGAGTTCATACCACGGATAACAACAGAAGCAGAACCTGCGGGACCATTAGAAATAACCTGCAAACCGGCCACTTTTCCCGATAGCATATTCAGAAAATTGGCGTCGCGGGTTTCAGACATACTTTCCGTATCGACTTTCTGATAAGCCGTAGACAGTGATTTTTCATCACGGCGCATATCCATGGCTACCACAACTGTCTGCTCCAGCATAACAGCATCTTCTTCCATTGTAACATTCACAACCGTTCGGTTATTGGCCACATTAATCATCTTTGTTTTATAACCAACAAAGGAGAATTTCAATACAATATCTCTATCCGTAGTCTGCAATGAATAGTAACCATTCATATCCGTAATGGATCCGAGACTTTTGTTATTCAGAACAGTGACATTTACACCAACCAGCGGATCACCTTGTTCATCAGTAACAGTACCTGTAAGGGTTCGATGGTTCTGAGTATATCCTATATGGATGGAAGCAATGATAAACAATAGGGCAGTAAATAGCCGCATACTTTTTAGGGATAACTGCTTTCGATTTTCAACCGTTAGTCCCGGCTTTTTGATAAGAGTGTTTTCCATTAAGACAATAATTAATTAATTGACGTATATGTTTGTAATCATGGAGAATCGCCCGAAGGCGAAAAGATTCCTTTTATAAGGAATAAGGACTTTAATCAGGGCCTTTAATAAGAAGCTGTTTCATCATAATATTAATTTTTCAGTGTAATTGGTTAATTAGATTTTAAGTAATCTCTGTCACAAATATCATCTGGCCTTATTAATGAAAGCGATAATGATCTGATTAATGGCTTTAAAAAGAAGGAAAAAAAATCAATATGCAAAATATTAATCAGTTTATTAATGTAGCTCTCTTTTCTTTGTATTCAGTTTTAATTTTAATCTTAATTAAAAACACCATGAAAACAAAAAAAACTCTTTTTTACGCTCCTTTTATTACTGTGGGCCGGTTTAGCCGGTTCGCAGAATAAAGCGCAGGTATCTTCCATCACTGCCTCTGCCAATGAGCAGAGAGCCTCTTTAGTAGCTGATGATGATCGGGAAACCAAATGGAATCTTACTGCCAATCAACTCCTTACCGACCAGGAGATGTTTATTACATTGGCTACATCAGATGATATAAATGAAATCCGCATAGAATCGGATGAGCTTTCGAAAAAAGAGATTGAAAAACTAATAGATATATTTATTACATATGATCCGATGAATCCTGGAGAGCCGGTAAAATACAAGGTGACTGGAGGTAAACCCTATATTCTGCAATTTACACCGAAATATGGGGCACATGTAAAGATTGTATATAAAGGAAAAGAGGTGAACCGTCCGTTTGCCATTAAAGAAATACAGATTTATAATGTGCAACGATCAGAAACGCAAACCGATACAGAACTTCAAAAACCTTGGCTCAATACTAATTTGCCAGTAGAAGAAAGAGTCGAACTTCTTTTAGCCATTATGGAACCGGAAGACAAAATGGAACTCATTCGCGAAGGATGGGGAATGCCCGGAGTTTCCCGCTTAGGGATTCCGGCCGTATATAAAGTAGAGGCCATTCATGGTTTCTCTTACGGTGAAGGTGCTACCATGTTTCCGCAATCTATTGGTTTGGGTGCTACCTGGAATAAGGAATTGATTGAAAAAGTTGCCGAAACCATTGCCGATGAAACGCTGGCAGCCCATGCGCAGCAAGCCTGGTCGCCTGTACTTGATGTAGCACAAGACCCAAGGTGGGGACGTTGCGAAGAAACATACGGTGAAGACCCTGTATTGGTAAGCATGATTGGAGGTGCGTGGATTAAAGGATATCAGTCGAAAGGGTTATGGACTACTCCCAAACATTTCGGTGTTCATGGTGCTCCGTTGGGAGGGCGCGATTCGCATGATATCGGACTCTCCGAACGGGAAATGCGGGAGATACATCTGGTTCCTTTCCGCGACGTAATAAGAAACTACGATTGTCAGTCTATTATGATGTCGTACAATGATTACAAAGGTGTACCGGTTGCTAAAAGCAAAGAATTACTTTACAATATTCTTCGCGAAGAGTGGGGATTCAATGGGTTTATTGTAAGCGATTGTGGCGCTATCGGTAATCTGACAGCCAAAAAACATTATACAGCCAAAGATCCGATAGAAGCAGCTCAACAAGCACTTGCTGCAGGTATTGCCACCAATTGTGGAAATACCTATAATAATAAAGATGTGATAAATGCTGCTAAAGAAGGCAAATTGGACCGCGAAGACTTGGATAATGTTTGTCGCAGTGTCTTAAGCACGATGTTCAGAAACGGTTTGTTTGAGAATAGCTTTTCCAAACGACTGGATTGGAATACGAAATATCCCGGATGGGAAAGTCCCGAACACCTGGCTATGGCCCGTAAAGCTGCGCAGGAATCTATTGTATTACTTGAAAATAAGAATAACATCCTCCCTCTTTCCAAATCTACCAAAACTATTGCGGTTATTGGTCCCGGAGCGGATGATCTTCAAGCCGGTGATTATTCACAAAAGAATCTTCGCGGTCGTTTTATTACCGTGTTACAAGGAGTTAAATCAGCAGTGGGCAAAAATACTCGTGTAATACACGAAAAAGGATGCGAATTCTTCAAAAAAAGATTATTTCAAGGTAGATGCTGCCGTTAAAGCTGCCAAAAGTTCAGATGTAGTCATTATGGTGTTGGGCGACTGTTCTAATAGTGAAGGCAATAGCGCAGATAATATTCCGACTTCCGGAGAAAATCACGATTATGCAACTTTGGTGCTGCCGGGATATCAGCAGGAATTACTCGAAGCTGTTTGTGAAACAGGAAAACCGGTTATACTAGTTTTACAATCCGGTCGTCCATTTAATCTTTCCTACGCAGCCGAGAACTGCGCAGCTATTCTGGCCAGCTGGCTTCCAGGGCAGGAGGGAGGATCGGCTACAGCGGATGTTTTATTTGGAGATTACAATCCGGGAGGAAGATTACCGATGACATTTCCCCGCCATGTCGGACAAGTTCCGTTCTATTATAATTTTAAAACATCTGGCCGTCGGTATGAATATTCGGATATGGAATTTAAACCCTTATATTCTTTTGGATACGGTTTAAGCTATACTACTTTTGAATACTCAAACCTGAAAATCAATGCACAGCCCAATGGTAATATTCAAGTGCAGGCAACTGTAAAAAATACCGGATCGATTCCGGGAGACGAAGTTGCTCAGCTTTACATAACCGATATGTATGCCAGTGTCAAGACCCGTGTCATGGAACTCAAGAATTTCCAGAGAGTACACCTGAAACCCGGAGAATCGAAAAACATTTCTTTTACGCTGACTCCGTACGAAATCTCATTGCTCGACGATCAGATGGATAGGGTAGTAGAACCGGGTGAATATAAAA
>JAJQFD010000039.1 GCA_021201335.1 Bacteroides sp.
CACAGCCCCAATAGGGGGTGAAGAATATATTATTGACCCACTATTCGTGGCTCACTTGATTATTCTATATCCTATCCCGTGGGATATGCATCCCCCGGTTATGCACATGCAATCCCTGCGGGATTTCTTACAGACTTTAACGTCTTAAAATCTTCCGAACATGACTGGGCTAAATCTGTCAGGCCTTCGGCCTTCGTTATATTCATTAGGTTAAATCGTACTTAAATGACGGTTGTATTTCATTGAAATTGCGGTTGCATTCCACTCAAATTGCGGTTGCATTCGGGTCAAGTTGCGATAGGATTTCGACCCCATGCAACCGTCATTTATCTTCTTCTTAGATATATCCTTCTGGGATACGTGGTTAATACTTATTTCACCGCTCGTTCCTTTATTCTGTAACCCATCAGTTTTATAAATTAACTGACTTTTGCAAGCGGATATTGTCCGATGAAGAACCTACCATAAAATTATACATTCCGGAGGGAGTATAGAATTGTTTCTTTTCATCATCCCATAGGCGCAACTCTTCTTTCGGAATCTCGATAGAGATTTGTTCCGTATCCCCTTTCTTGATATGTACCCGTTTGAAACCTTTCAGCTGTTTCAAGGGAGTTTTGATTCCTACGTCCGGCAGTTGCACATATACCTGGGCTACCTCATCACCGTGATGCTTACCACTGTTTTTGATGGAGAAATTCAGAGTTACCTTCTGGGTATCTTGTTTGATATCCAGGTTACGGTAGTTGAATTGAGTATAACTTAATCCGTATCCAAACGCGTAGAGCGGTTTGCCCTCAAAGTACATGTAGGTACGATTGTTTTTAATATTGTAATCATCAAAAGCCGGAAGTTGGTCCATGCTGCTATAGAAGGTTAATGGCAAGCGGCCGGCCGGGTTATAATCTCCAAATAAAACTTCGGCGATAGCCGTTCCACCCTGTTCACCCGGATACCAGGCATCGATGATAGCAGGAATATGATCATTCATCCAACCAATCGCCAAAGAGCTTCCGGCAACCAGTACAAGAATCGTATTTGGATTGGCTTTATAGGCTTCACGGATAAAGAACTGCTGATCTTTCGGCAATTCGATAGATGCTCTGTCTTGTCCTTCCCGTTCGATAGTCTGGTTGATACCCATCACGGCAACAACAACATCACACTCCCGAATAACTTTGCCTGCTTCTCCGCACATATTAAGTATGTCGTTATCCTCCTGGCTGGGTACGCGCCATTGTAACTGGGCAATCGCATCTCCGCCATTATCAAAATACTCCACTTTGAGTTGGTATTTCTTTCCTTTCTCCAATACCATAGAAGCTTTCTCTGTATGTTGACTGTGTAGACTCCAGTCGTTAATGATTAACTGATCATCCAGGTATACCCGGCAACCGTCATCACTGGTAAAGCTAAATACGTATTCACCAGATACACTCGGTACTAATTCTCCCGTCCAGCGGATGGAAAGCGGGGAGCTTGGCAGGAACGGATCGGGAGCCTGGTTCTTGGGTTCAAAGTTGATACCTTTATCGATACGGGTTTTTGGTGTTCCGCTGAAGGTCGCATTATCGAAATATTCCGCATGCAATCCGTTAGGCAGATTGGTGGGAGATATCAGCTGGTAACCCTCTTCTGAAGAAACCCAGGGTGCATGTACCACCTTCACCCGATCGCCTACATGCTTACGGATGCCGTCCAATACCGATACTGGAGCATTGACCGGCGTGCCACTGTAGTCACCAAACTCGCAATTAGCAGAATTAATACCTACTACGGCTATGGATTTCAGCTTATTCGGATTTAGCGGAAGCATGTTCTTTTGATTCTTAAGCAACACAATACTTTGGCGGGCCGCCTCCAGGGCCAGGTCCTGATGTTTCTTACTGCCTACAATTTCGGGCGATAGGTGATTGTAGGGATTCTTTTCGGGGTCGTCGAACATTCCCAGTTTCATACGGGCGCGTAGCACATGGTAAGCCGCACTGTCTATTTCTGCAGTGTTTACCATATACTGCTTGTGTGCGCTCAGCAAAGCATCGTTATAGATATAATCTCCGCATTCCACATCCAGTCCGGCTCTGATGGCTAACGCCGCAGTCATTTCCGGAGTTTTTACGTAACGGTGGTGCGTCATCACCAATCCGGGAGCTCCACAGTCGGATACCACATACCCGTTGAATCCCCAATCCTGGCGTAATACTTTCTGTAACAGCCAATGGTTTACCGTACTGGGTACCCCGTTGATGGCATTATAAGCCGTCATGATGGATTCGGCCTTTCCCTCGCGGATACATCTTTCAAAGGCCGGGAAGTAATATTCCCGCAGGTCTGTTTCAGTAATCGCTGCATCACATTCAAAGCGATTGTGCTCCTCATTGTTAGCCGCAAAGTGCTTCGGAGTAGCTACTGCTTTGAGATAGCGGGGATGATTCCCCTGCAATCCTTTCACGAAAGCTGTGCCCAGTACACCAGATAAGAAGGGATCTTCTCCGTATGTTTCCGGGGTTCGTCCCCAACGAGGGTCACGCGCCATGTTTACTGTGGGCGACCAGAAAGTAAGTAAGTCGCTAAACCGATCGGTCTGCTTCTTCCCCCGTTCCAATTCGTTCCAGCGGGCGCGGGCTTCATCCGAAACCACCGTAGCAATTTCAAAATGCAATTCCGGATTCCACATACTGGCGAGACCGATCGCTTGCGGGAAGACTGTAAATTTTCCCGGGCGGATAATTCCGTGCAATGCTTCATTCCCCATGTAATATTTGTCAATTCCCAGACGGGGAATACCCGGAGAACTGGAGTACAGTAACGATACTTTCTCTTCAACTGTCAGTACCGAAAGTAAGTCAAGTATCCGGTCATGCATGGGGGCGTTCATGTCTTTGTATACATTTTGCGCCATAGATGAGGCAGCACTCATCCCCATGCAGATCACCAATAAAAAGAACTTAGTCATTAATTTCATAGTTATATTAATTGTATTATTCGTCAATTTTATCAAATGTTACGTCGCGCAGAGATCTCAAGGTGACAGTTTCCCATTTGTCTTCTCCCGTCAGACGATATTTATACTTGAAGCTAAAGCATTGTCTTTTCTTTCCACCAAATACTTCGGCTAGTTCATATGTACCATAATTGCTGGATATTTCCGGATCGGCCAATGCTAATTCCACTGTACCATAAGGTTTCATTTCCAGTGTGTTGTCTTCCTTTACAGTGACAATAATACCGTATTGTTGGATGACATCCTCATCGGGTTCAAATCCTTTGATTCCCGCGAAAATGCGGAAAGAGTTTCCGGTTAACGGATGAAAAGTCTGTGTTACGGCTGCATCCCGCGCGTTTTCATCCTCTCTTTGTAGTTTCCCGGATGCATTGTAGCGGGTAGCTTCATCAGTCCGGGCATATATATTCTTGGTATGTACCTGGTACAATACCTGGTATTTATCAGGATTCACGGTATAGTTTGATACTTCCTTAATACGCAGCGGAATGAGGTATATGGAATCAGGAGAAAGGCCTTCCGGTCTGACAAGAATAGGTACCACACCATAGGTATCCGGGCTTTTAGCCTCTAAAGTAGCACCCATCCGGGGAATAGTGTAGTATTTCTCCGGTAATATCTTGGCATACTTCGACTCGTCAATATCATACTTCAGTTTGTTGTACCTGTCTAAAAGGTCCGGGTCTGATTCCAGTGTTACTTCCACATCCTGGTCGATGTGTAAAGACCCCCCACAGTTAATTGATATATGTCCTGCAGATTCTTCCTGCGTAAGATCGTGCATACCGGTGTAAACGAAATCATTATCACTGATAATACAAATCACTTTCTCTGTCATTTCCTTATCAAAATCATACCGTTGGCAAGCAGTAATGCTAAGCAACAAGAAAAGGATTCTGATTTTATTTAGATTTGTTTTCATATATATATTGTTTATGTTTCGATATTTAATACCATCCTGGATTTTGATCTAAAAGAGGCACTTTTCGTATTTCCGATTTGCTGAGAGGTAGGAATACCAGTTTTCTATCTACCACCCGGTTACGGTACTCTTTATTATCCACTACAGTACGCTGATAGAATCCACCGTTTTTATTGGCAGCAATGTTCAATCCCATAATCGGTTCAGATTCTACCTCTTCATAAATACCCCAACGTCGTACATCATAGAATCTGCGACCTTCCGCTAAAAATTCCACCATCCGCTCACGCTTGATTTGTTCAAACATTTCGGTTGGGCTGCTTAATTGCTCCTGTGTCAGTCCCGGAAGACCAGCCCGGTAACGTACTTGGTTGAAAGCATTCGCCATTTCCTCCGTATTTCGCGACAGTTCGTATACCTCACCACTGGGGAAAGTTACCGTATGAGTTGTAGTCAATTGGTTCAATGCCTCCGCGTATGACAATAGGATTTCAGCATACCGAATGATGGGGAATCCTTTTTCATAACGTTCGTTGTTTTGTCCTTTCCAGGCATCATAACTGGATATATATTTTTTCAACACATAACCAGTAGGAGTGTAGTTCGTATCACCAATAGTTCCGGCGTATTTACCCGCATTTCCATCGATGCTATATTCCACGGTCTGTTGTTTAAAACCTCCTTCCGTCGTCGACAGAGCCGGCCAATAACATCCGCTAAAGCCTATACAGGCATAGAAGCGCATTTCACGATTCTCATACATTTGCCAGATACTACCATTCAGGTGATAGTCAGAGAAATCTCTCGGACCCGAAGTAAAGTCGTTGGGTCCTTCTTTATATTCTCCGGTTGCGGTGGCTTCCTGAATGGTTTTACCATCACTCATCCGGTAGGCATCTATCATTTTTTGCGTAACGCCCATACCGTTATATCCACCCATATATTGTGGGAATGACTGTTGTGTGTAATTAGCCACTTCGCCTGATATGCGTCCCCATATAACTTCAATGTTGTTTTTAAAGGGTTCATCCCCGGTAAACATGTAGGAATAGGATTTAAGAGGATCAATATTTCCGGCTCCATACGGGAAATTGGCTGTCGGTACATTTTCCGGCAATTGGGGCGTATTGGCATCCTTAGCTACGGTGAACAATTCATAGGTTCCCATATCCATTACCCGTTTACAAGCACCTGCTGCAAGTGCCCATTTGTATTCACTGTATACCTCATTAATGTATGGAATATTATCTGTTTTCCGTTTCCAGTTACCAAAATAAAAGCGGGTGATATCCGTACCATTGAATAACTGCGAAGCAGCGTGTAAACGTACGCGGGCTATTATGGAGTAAGCAGCGCCTTTGGTTGGACGATCAAATTGGGCGATGGATACTTTCACTGGCAGGTATTCGGCTGCTGTTTCTAATTCGGAACATATATATTCTACCGTCTCATCGAAGGTACTACGGTAAGTATCATAGGCTTCTGGTTCCTCATTGCTTTCATATACTTTATCACCAACAAGGATTGCCGGGCCATAACACATCAGAATATGGTAATAAGCGTAACCTCTCAGGAAGTGGGCATACCCCAGAAACGACCGACGGTCGAGGGTTGTCATATCTTCGCATTCATCCATACGCGCCAGAATCAGATTGACTTTCCGGATGATTTTATACATCGAACTCCACATATCCATTCCTTTTAAATCGTCTGGAGTTACTTGCCCCAACGTAAAAGCCATACCTTTAAAAATATCGCTGGTCATTACCGTAAATATATCATCGCCAGCTGTAATACCTGGGGCATACTCATGCCCAAAGATCTTGCTTTCATCCGGTAATTGGCCAGCTGTACCCCACAAGTAAGATTCCAGGTATCTTTTTTTAGTAAACACGGTATCAAACTTAAGGGTATCGTCAAAATACTCATCTACACTTAAGAAATCACAAGAACTGAGCAGTCCTATAAATACAAAGAACAGGCTCTTCAGTAGGATTTGATTTATCTTGTTTTTCATGCTATTCTATTTTTTAGAAGTTAATATACATCTGGAAAGTATAACGTGCCGGGATAGGATATCGTCCGCCATTGCCATCAGCCTGTTCCGGATCCCACAAATCAAATTTATCCCACACATACACATTGGAAGCTACAAGCTGTAAATCAAGAGAAGACACTCCCAGGTTTTTCAATATTTTACCTGCACTTATTGTATAACCCAGATTAATTTCCTGCAGGCGCAGATAACGGGCATTCGATTTCCAGAAACTGGAACGCTGTACGCTGTTCTTGTCATTTCCAAATGACAGTCGCGGGAAACGAGCGTTTGGATTCTCAGTAGCGGGATCTCCTGATATTTCGCGTGGCGTCCAACGGTTCGATTGGTCTGCCACAATGCGGAGTACATTACCTGTTTCTCCGGAGGCAAAAGGTAGATATCCCCAGTGTTTATTATCGGTTACAAAGTAATTGTCTACATTACCGGTTCCCTTAAATAAAACTCCTAAAGTCAGCTTTTTCCAACGGAACTCACCACCGAACCCGTACATGAAACGCGGGTAGTTTGGTTTGTAAGAAAGAGGTACCATGTCATCTGAATTGATAATGCCATCCCCGTTCACATCTTTGTACTTGATATCACCCGGTCTTAGTTTACGTCCGCTGATAGACGTTTGATCCGGACTGAATTTCACGTCGTCTTCATCCCTGAATAATCCCAGTGCAATATATCCGGAATAATAATCCAATGGCTTGCCTGCTCTTTCCAGGTAATCATATTTCTGGAAAGGCTCTTCCCACCTTTTCACTTTATTTTCTGTATAGGTAAAGTTACCACGGATGGTAAAGGAGAAATCTTTTTCAAAATTTTGTGTAAAGGCAAAGTCTCCATCAGAACCATAGCTTACCATACTACCCACGTTACCATAAGGTTGTTCAATAAGTCCTACATAATCAGGAACCATAACACGTTGTTGGAAGATGTCATCTCGTCGATCATGGAAAACGTCTACGGTAAAGCTCAGTCGTTCACCAAACAGACGGCCTTCAATTCCGACATTGGCCTTGATGGCCGTTTCCCATTTGAGGTTATCTGCACCTACAGATTGCTCGGATATGCCTTGTCCGCCACTCCATCCTGCACTGGCACCTTCATTCATGATTGTCAGATAAGGGAAACGTTTGGATGAAATACGGTCATTACCTACTGTACCGAAAGAACCTCTGATCTTCAGGAAATCCAGCCAAGGGAAAGTTTTTTTCATGAAATTGTAATTGGTAGGTACCCAACCTGCAGCAATAGACGGGAAGAAACCAAAGCGGTTTCCTTTCTGAAAGTTCTCAGAACCAGTATAACCGAAATTCAGATCCAGCATATACGTGTCGCGGAAACCATACGTCAACCTGCCTGACAAACCCTGATATCGCCAGGGAATTGCTTCCATGCTGGATTTAGCGTCGTTGCTGTTCTGGTAGCTACTCATGTAGTAATAGGCTAAAGCACCTACCCGATGATCACCAAAGGTGCGATCGTAATTAATTGAAGTTTCAAAATGCAACTTATACCATTGCCACTCTTCTTTTTCATATTTTGCACTCTGTGAATCGACTCTCTTCTGCAAGGCCAATGTACCATCAATCATACGCGCACTGGCATAATACATATCCGGAAGAATCGTTCGTTTTTCTTTAAACCAGGTTTCATTATCGTAAGCAATCTGTACTCGGGCTTTCAAGCCTTCTGTGATAGCTTTCAAGTCTTGGTTAACAGCCAATGTTACCTTGTTGGTAAATTTGCGCCATTTTGATTTTCCCGTATAGTTCAACATCACATAGGGCGAATATTCATTGCCGCTTCCCCACGCTGGTAAGTGACCGGTAGAGTATTGCAACGGAATTGTCAACGGGGTAAGTTTCTGTTGGGCAGCCCACAAATCATCTGTTGATGCATTTCCCGGTTCAGTTTTTTCAGCTAAATAACCTTCCGTTCCCAGATAAGCAGTCGTCGTTTTAGTCAGATTTACGTCAATGTTACTTCGGTAGTTATACGTACGGTAACCCACATCCGTACTATACTTTGAGCTTTTATTTTGCTTGTAAGCTGCTTCTTCGTTCGACATACCGAGGCTAAAGAAGTAACGGGCAATACTACCTCCTCCGCGTGCACTCATATAGTAAGTTTGTTGCAAAGAAGTCTTATTTAGAATCTCGTTTCGCCAGTTTACGTTTGGATATAAATCTGGGTCTAGTTGATATTTAATCAAATCAAGTGCCATTGGTGAATAAAGTTCTTCTTCTCCCCTTGCCAGTTTAGCTTCATTAGCAAGTAGGGCATAATCATAAGCACCCAAATATTCGGGCATATTTTGGAGACGAGAGAGGGTCAGATTCACACGACCAGTAATTCTCAATTTATCCACTTCACCTCGCTTTGTGGTAACCAACACAACTCCATTCGCGCCTCTTACCCCGTATACGGCTGTGGCTGAAGCATCTTTAAGTACGGAGAAACTTTCAATATCCGCCGGGTCAATATGATTCAAATCACCTTCCAACCCGTCTATTAAAACCAATGCTCCCTGATTAGCTCCAAAGGTTCCGATACCACGTATCCAGAATTCCGAAATATTTTGTCCCGGCTCGCCGCTTGTTTGCAAAGAAATGACACCAGGAACACGTCCTCCTAACATATTTGGAACAGAAGTGGCCGGAGTTTGTAATTCGGAAACTTTTACATTGGTAACTGCGCCTACTACGCTGATCTTTCGCTGTGATCCCATTCCGACAATAACGGTTTCTTCCAATACAGTGGCAGAAGGTTTTAATTTATACTGACCACTTTTTAAATCCATGCTGGAGGTGATTCTTACTTCCATTTTATCATAACCTAAGAATGAAAGAGTAAGTACATCACCCAGTTGTGCTCCTTTAAGTGTGAACTTCCCATCCATATTTGTAACAGTACCCACTCCGGGACGGTCTTTCAGGAATACATTGGCTCCAGGAATAGGAGAATCAAATTCATCTAATACAACGCCTGAAATGGTTAGTGTATTTTGTTTTGAATTTTGTGCGCTGACACCTATCAGGCAGAGTAAGAAAACGATGATAATATATCGATGTTTCATAGTGTTATTATTTATAATTACCGAATGATAGTTATTCTATGGCCAATTTGCGAATACAATGGTTTTGTAAATCTCCAATATATATAATACCTTCGCTATCGATGGCAATTCCCCACGGGTCAGCAAACAAGGCTACATCTGGTGCTCCGTCTTTATAACCAGATTTTTCTGGATTTCCAATTACCGTGCTTACTACGCCTTCTGTAGTAATCTTCCGGATACAATGGTTGTTCGAATCGGCTACATAGAGATTCTCTTCTTCATCCAATACTAACTGACGAGGATTATTAAATTGGGATTCTGTACCTCTTCCGTCAGCATGTCCTGAGCGACCCAGGTCACCTGCGTAGATTTTAAAGTTGTTAGGCCGGGTTGGATCGGTAATATCCTCGAAAACTCCTATACAATGCGAATTAGTAAATGCCATATATAGTTTTTTGGGATCAGACTTACTGAATGTCATGTAACAGTCTGCTGTAGGAAGCAAATTATTATCTCCTACTTCTACCACTGTGGCATAGCCTGTCTTACCTTCAATTTTAAGGAAGAAATTCTTATCTTTCGCTCTGCAATAGAAGTGTCCGTCCAGTTCGCAATAAGCAAAAGAGTGTTTATAACTGGTTTGAATGTTCCCGGGATCTTCTCCAGGAGCAGCCATATAGTCTCTTCTACGGGGTGTCCAGAAATCGATCGAATTAACGGACCAGTATGTATTACCTGCATCTGTCGGTATACATAATCCTTGTCCTTGGTCCACCACACAAGGCTGATTCAAAGGGAATTGGCCTGCATTGTCAATGATAATGGATGACATATTTTGTTTTTCATTGACTAGTATTAATTTATTTTGTCCCCAGAGTTCACGTGGGCACACAAAAATATTATCTTCCGCATCTACAGCCAGGAACCCGACTTCAGGGAATTCGGTTTCGCCCAATGTTCCGACTTTCGTTGTATTATCATTTTTAGGGCGTCCACATAAGGTAGAAACCACCGTTTGGATACGGTATTTAAATTTCTTGTCATAAGAAACAGAATCATTGCCTACCACTACGGAAATATCCACTTGATCACGTTCCGGATCTCCATCATCGGGCATACCGTCTCCCGGACGACGAGGAGTAATCACATAAATTTTATTTCCTAAGGAACTAACAACGGCTGCTCTTTTCTTATTAAAGTAGACTTTGATTCCATCTATATTGGTACCAAAATTGCTTCCATTGAGTATTACTTGTGTGGCTATACCTCCAGAATCCGGATAAAATTCGGTAAGCGTTACAGGTTCATTGGGGTTATATTCCGAAGATTCATTTTTGCTTTCACAAGACGTGGTGAAAGTCATTGATAAAGCACATCCTCCAATACAGCAGAAGAAAAGGATTTGGTGTACTAAGTTTCTTTTCATGATTTTCAATTTAACATTTTAACAAAGGTTTTTCACATACAGGGAAATGGTTTAAAGTAGATAGGTTTAAATGCATTCCCGAAAGCTGGATTAGTAGCACATTTTAAATGGGAGATCCCGAATACGTTTCATAAGTATAAATTTAAGTGGTGTGATTGATTAATGGTGTAACAAAGGTATTTGAGAAGCGCGTAGTAAAAATGGATAAATGCGCCTAATACTGATACGAATGCGTCAGGAGGTATAAAAATGAAGCTAGGTTTAACCTTATCAAAAAGCTTTCAGGGTGTTTTGCTGTAAACACGTTATTTTTTGATTCGTTTATACATGATAATGGCGGTGTCAATACTTACCTTTGCTTCTATTAATAAAGGAAAAAAGAATCCTTTTTAATCGTTCCCTCACAAATGTATGTAATTTCTGGAACTATACTAAATCATATCCCTAATCATTAACTGGAAATGAAGAAATATCAATTATATTAATTCTGATCAATATGAAAATCATTAAAATTAGCTTTCTAGCCTTATGCCTGAGTTTTTCAACAGCCTCGGCCGACAATGATCCAATTTATAAGGATAAGACCGCCCCTATAGAAGAACGTGTGGAAGATTTGTTGCGCCGGATGACCTTGCGTGAAAAAGTAGTTCAATTACAGAATCGCACTACCAGCGATATAAACAATCTTCAGGGAACTTACAACGGAGAAAGTTTTGGCTCTGCCCACGAAATGAATATATCTGCCCAGGATGCGGCTAACTTATATCAGAAAATACATGAATATATGGCCACCCAAACGCGATTGGGCATTCCGATTTTAACTTCGGCCGAAGGTATTCATGGCATTTTGCAGAATGGATGCACAATATTTCCACAAGCCATTGCACAAGGAAGTACGTTCAATCCAGAACTTATTTATCAAATGGCCGAGGCTGAAGCTGCAGAAGCGCGTGTGATGGGGATTCGCCAGGTTTTATCTCCGGTATTAGACATTGCGCGCGAACTACGTTGGGGTAGAGTGGAAGAAACTTTTGGAGAAGATCCTTATCTGATTTCCGAAATGGGTATTCATTTCGTTCGAGGTTTCCAGAAACATGGAGTAGGATGTATGCCTAAACATTTTGTTGCCCACGGAACTCCTACCGGCGGATTGAATAGCGCTTCTGTCGCAGGTGGCGAACGTGAACTGCGCAATCTCTATGTATATCCTTTTGCTCGTGTAATTAAAGAATCAGACCCTATAGCCATTATGGGTTGTTACAGTGCTTATGATGGAGTTCCTATGGCAGGTTCCCCCTATTATATGACCGATCTCCTACGGGGAGAACTTAGCTTTAAAGGTTTTGCTTATTCAGATTGGGGTTCTATCGATCGTTTGAAAACATTCCACAATGCCGTTTCTACCACTGCTGAAGCTGCTAAAATGGCCCTTACAGCCGGTATGGATATGGATGTTTGGGATTGGGCTTATGAAACCTTACAGGAACAAGTAGAGAAAGGACAGTTGGATGTGAAATATGTGGATCGGGCTGTTCGCCGTATTTTAACTGCTAAATTTAAATTAGGTTTATTTGATGATCCCTATGGCGATCCAAAAAGTGTCAGTAAGGTCGTTCGTAATAAGCAACACGTCGAGCTGGCCAAGAAGATAGCCGATGAGAGTGCGGTTTTATTGGAAAATAAAAACAACATACTGCCTTTAGATATGTCTAAATATAAATCAATTGCAGTGATAGGACCCAATAGTGACCATGGGGTAGCAGGTGATTATGCTTGGGTAAACCCGGAAGACCGTGAATGTGTATCCTTGTACGAAGGAATAAAGAATGTATTTGGTAAGAAGATAACTGTTGATCAGGTGGATGGTTGTGATTGGTGGAGTCAGGATGAAAAAGAAATAATTAATGCGGTAGTAGCAGTGGAAAAGAGTGATTTAGCTATTGTTGCAGTTGGTACCCGGAGTTATTGGTTAGGACGGAATGCCAAAGCCCATAAAGTTACTTCCGGTGAGGGTTTTGATCTTTCTTCTTTAGACTTGCCCGGTAAACAACTGGAACTATTGAAAGCAATAAAGGCAACAGGTAAACCTTTAATTGTTGTATTAATAACCGGAAAGCCATTAGTACTTTCCTGGGTAAAAGAAAATGCAGACGCTGTGCTCGTTCAATTCTATGCCGGAGAGCAGCAAGGTAATTCAATGGCTGATATTTTGGTCGGAAATGTAAATCCTTCAGGGCGTTTAAATATCTCATTCCCGCGTAGTACAGGCAATACCCCTTGTTATTATAATTATTATCCTACGGATCGCGAACAATCATTTGACCAGGGTGGTTCTCTGGAAAACCCTGCCGGACATTATGTTTTTGAGAAGCCTTATGCTTTGTATAACTTTGGATATGGTTTGAGCTATACTGATTTTAAATACAATGCGTGTACATTAAATGATTCCCTCTTCTCTGATACAGGCAAATTGATCGTGAATGTGGAAGTGGAGAATGCAGGAAAACGGGCAGGAAAAGAAGTCGTTCAATTGTATGTGCGGGATATGATCAGTTCTGTATCTACCCCGATTCAACAATTAAAAGCATTTAAGAAAGTAGATATTCAGCCGGGAGGTAAGACTACCGTATCCCTGGAAGTGCCTATTTCTGAATTGGCCTTATATAACGCTTATATGAAACGGGAAGTTGAACCTGGGGAGTTTGAAATACAAGTCGGTAGCTCTTCAGATCGGGTTTATTTCAGGAATAAGATTACAGTTAAATAATATTCATGTAACCCCTAATGATTCTTGATAGTTTCGGGACATTTTCCAGAAAAGGGAAGATGTCCCGATTTTCTTTTGCCAAACTAACGATTTAGCTTTTTTATCCTTTTACTCTACAAGTTTCTTGCGAAAAATGAGTATTTTCGAGCGTTTTTTCGCAAAAAGTATTCCTTCAATTTATAAATCGTAATATTAAGTTAACCATGGAGAATTTAGACACAGGGTTACTGTTGATGCTTGTGGGCATGATTACTGTATTTGCTATCCTTCTGATAGTGATATACCTCGGTAAGCTGCTTATTACTCTTGTCAACAAATTTGCCCCAGAGGAAGTGGTTCCGGTTAAAAAAGCGTCGGGAGGACCTGCGCCTATACCCCCACATGTATTGGCTGCCATAACAGCCGCAGTGAACGTAGTAACTCACAACAAAGGCAAAGTTGTGAAAGTAGAGAGAAAAAATTAATCCAATAGATTTAGTACACTAAAACATGAAAAGAGAAGTAAAGTTCAGTTTGGTTTTTAGGGATATGTGGCAATCGGCCGGTAAGTATGTACCCCGGGTAGACCAACTGGTTAAAGTAGCTCCCGCTATTATTGAGATGGGATGTTTTGCACGTGTTGAGACAAATGGCGGTGGTTTTGAACAAGTTAATTTATTATTTGGCGAGAATCCTAATAAAGCTGTCCGCGATTGGACGAAGCCCTTCCATGAGGCGGGCATTCAGACACACATGCTCGATCGGGCATTAAATGGACTGCGTATGAGTCCCGTTCCGGCCGACGTACGTAAGCTGTTTTACAAAGTAAAAAAAGCACAAGGAACTGATATTACCCGTACATTCTGCGGATTAAACGATGTTCGTAATATTATTCCTTCTATTAAATATGCCAAAGATGCTGGTATGATTTCGCAATGTGCGCTTAGTATTACACATTCGCCTATACATACTGTAGAGTATTATACAGAAATGGCTCTTGAATTAATTAAAAATGGAGCGGACGAAATCTGTATCAAAGACATGGCAGGTATCGGGCGTCCTGTATCTCTGGGCAAGATTGTTGGCAATATAAAAAAAGCTTATCCGGAAATACCGATCCAGTATCATAGTCATGCAGGTCCAGGCTTCAACATGGCTTCTATCCTGGAAGTCTGTGAAGCAGGATGCGATTACATTGACGTAGGTATGGAGCCTCTTTCATGGGGAACTGGGCATGCGGATTTAATCAGCGTACAGGCTATGTTGAAAGACGCCGGATTCCAGGTGCCTGAAATCAACATGGAGGCTTACATGAAAGTACGTTCTATGGTTCAAGAATTTATGGACGATTTCCTGGGTCTTTATATCAGCCCCAAAAATCGACTGATGAACTCACTCTTAATTGGACCGGGATTACCAGGTGGCATGATGGGAAGTTTGATGTCCGACCTTGAATCCAACCTCGAATCAATCAATAAATACAAAGCAAAACGCAACCTGCCATTCATGACACAAGACGAACTGTTGATTAAACTTTTCGACGAAGTAGCCTATGTATGGCCTCGGGTAGGTTATCCTCCATTGGTAACTCCTTTCAGCCAGTATGTAAAAAATCTGGCGATGATGAATGTGATTGCCATGGAAAAAGGAAAAGAACGCTGGGGTATGATTGCCGATGATATCTGGGATATGATCCTGGGTAAAGCCGGACGTTTGCCAGGCACATTGGCTCCTGAAATTATTGAGAAAGCCGAACGTGAAGGCCGTAAATTCTTTGACGGTGATCCTCAGGAAAACTATCCGGATTCACTCGATAAGTATCGTAAACTGATGAAAGAAAACAAATGGGAGCTTGGAGAAGACGACGAAGAGTTGTTCGAATACGCCATGCACCCGGCTCAGTACGAAGCATACAAGAGCGGTAAAGCCAAAGAAGACTTCTTGGCAGATGTGGCAAAGAAAAAAGCAGAGAAAGACAAATCACCACTGGATGATGCCAAACCTAAAAAACTAACGGTTCAGGTTGATGGTCAATCATATACTGTAACAGTTGCTTATGGAGAGGCCGATCTTCCGGCGGGTGCTCCTGCAGGTGCTTCACCCTTAGTAACCGGAGAGGGTAAAGATGTAATTTCGCCGCTTGAAGGTAAATTCTTCTTAACTAAAGATACTTCTGAAACTCCGCTGAAAGTGGGTGATGTAGTGAAAGAAGGCGATGTAATCTGCTATGTAGAGGCTATGAAGACATATAATGCGATTCGTGCTGAATTTGGCGGAACAGTAACAGCCATCCTGGCTGCCAACGGAGATACAGTTTCTGAAGATGACGTATTAATGAAGATACAATAATGAAGGAGATATTTGAGAATATATACAATATGACTGCGTTCAGCAATATTATTGCCGAACCACAGTTCCTGATAATGTATCTGATCGCCTTCATTTTACTTTATTTAGGTATTAAAAAGCAATACGAACCTCTGTTATTGGTTCCTATTGCATTCGGGGTATTGCTTGCCAACTTCCCCGGAGGGGAAATGGGTATTATTCAGGCAGATGAGAACGGAATGGTATTGATAAATGGAGTTATGAAGAATATCTGGGATATGCCCCTTCATGACATTGCTCATGAAATGGGTATCATGAACTTCCTTTATTATATGTTGATTAAAACAGGTTTTCTTCCGCCTATTATCTTTATGGGGGTAGGAGCATTGACTGACTTTGGCCCAATGCTTCGTAACCTGCGCTTGTCTATTTTTGGTGCAGCGGCTCAATTAGGTATTTTTACAGTGTTACTGGTGGCTATTTTGATGGGATTCACTCCGAAAGAAGCGGCTTCCCTAGGTATTATCGGCGGCGCAGATGGCCCTACGGCTATTTTTACCACCATTAAGCTGGCTCCTAATCTGTTAGGCCCAATTGCAATTGCAGCATATTCCTATATGGCACTCGTTCCGGTTATTATACCGTTGGTAGTAAAACTCTTCTGTAGTAAAAAAGAGTTGATGATCAATATGAAGGAGCAAGAAAAGAAATTTCCTTCTACTACGGAAATTAAGAACATGCGTGTATTAAAGATTATTTTCCCAATTGCTGTTACTACCGTTGTTGCTTTGTTTGTTCCAAGTGCTGTGCCTTTAATTGGTATGTTGATGTTTGGTAACCTGGTGAAAGAAATTGGTGCAAATACATTCCGTTTATTCGATGCTGCTTCAAACAGCATCATGAATGCTGCTACTATTTTCCTCGGACTTTGCGTAGGTGCAACCATGACTACAGATGCCTTCCTGAACTGGACAACAATAGGCATTGTTGTAGGTGGTTTCCTGGCTTTCGCCTTATCTATAACTGGTGGTATTTTCTTAGTGAAACTTTTCAATCTGTTTACCAAAAAGAAAATCAATCCGCTTATTGGAGCTACTGGATTAAGTGCTGTACCAATGGCTAGCCGTGTGGCTAATGATATTGCGTTGAAATACGATCCTAAAAACCATGTATTGCAATACTGTATGGCAAGTAACATTTCAGGTGTTATTGGCTCGGCAGTAGCTGCGGGGGTATTAATTTCGTTCCTTGCATAAACGTAAATTGAAAGATATTTCATAATATTTAAGGTCCGGAAATTTTCTTCTTCGGGCCTTATTTTTTATATAAGTCTTATGAGATATATGATTGTTGGCTATTTGCAACATAAATTCAGAAAAATATAATCGTTTACTTGCCATGGATTATATGAGAAATATTAGTGGATAAAAACATTCTGAAATATTTTAACTTTGAATTGATTTCTTTACTTTTATGCTTTTAATTAAGTAGTACAACAAGATTAGTTTATGTTATTCTTTATGGTAAGGGTCTGAGGTGCAGCCTTTGTTGAAATTAATCTGCTTTGATTTCGTTGCTTATTGTTTTAGGTCTTAGCTGCTGATCCATTGAACTAAATCTATTAAGCTATAAATTGTCCATTTATGTAATAACATAAGCCAATCGTAGTGAAGTATTAAACCATTATGATTTACTGTTACAATAACTATATAATTTAAAGAAGAAAGCTTATGAAAAACATTTTTTTTAGTTTAATGCTAGTATTCAGTATGAATTGTTTCTCACAGGTTGTAAGTGAGTTTTTTGACGAGAAGGGTGTAAGAAATGTGAATTGCGAAAAGCTAAGGCTTTACGAAAGAAAAGATTCGGTTTATTTATCTATGGGTTTCTTAGGAAAGGAATATAGCGGTAAAACGAATTATTATATCAAGATGCAATTTGATACAGACAGTACAGAGCTTACGATAAAAAAAGGAAGTATATTGTTACTGAGAAACAATAATGAAGAAATTATTGAACTCAAGTCCGATTCTGATTATGAAAGTGGTGAGCGCATTGTAGTAGGTACAATTGCAAACAGTGGAAATAAATCATCTGCCCGAATTTATCATACTGCCATTGCTTTTTACCCAATAACTCCTGAACAGCTATTGAAGGTAACATCGGGAATTATCAAATTAAGAGTAGAGTATAATTCAGAAGCATTGGATAAAGAGTTTAAAAAAGATGTTATAGGTGTGTATGTGAAGAAGAACTACGACTTGATTCAAAGAAGACTATTAACAAAAATAAATAAAGAACTAAGTGATTTTTAATAAAATAATTCAAGTGGCTATTTTAATCGGATTCACTCAGAAAGAAGGTCTGGAGATTTACCCCTACGGGCCTTCATTTTATATAAGTTGTAGGAGAAGCCCTTTAATCTTAGTCCTTCTTTTAAGTTTCTTTTGCTCAGGAATCGGTTATGCCCAGCAAATCTTTCAAGATTTGAATATAACCTGTCAGGGAGAATTACATGATAAACAATGTATCATTCATTTGAGAGCACAAGATAATAATATGGATGGATTTTATATGTTTATTACAGATTATAAAGCGATAAAGTTAAAAGGAACAATTGATAATACTGGCGAGATTACTCTTCATAACAAATACAATCCTGCAACTGATCTCTTCTTATTAAAACTTTCGGATCGTAATCTGGAAGGGACATATCAGAGCAGACAAATGGAAGAAGCTTTTCCCTTTTATGCAATAAACCTACGGGGAGAATATGTGATAGCCTCCCAGCATAAAGGCTGGTTTGGTTTTCGTATTAAATTGGGAACAGAAGGCTATGAACTGCAGGCGGATACCTATGAAAAAGAAACCTATCCGCTGTCTATTAGGAAGCGGGATGGAAGGGTCTTTCTTGAAAATGAAAAAGCGGACATGCCAATTATTGTAACTGATAGTTCATTGATACTCACTAATCGAAAAGAAAACAATCCTATTTTTTCTGTCGTATATAATTGCAACCCGGAACATCGTGAAGTTTCTTTCTTATTGACGGATGAATTTTTAACTGGCGAATCATTTATTGAATTTCCTGAGAAGGATGATGAAAGCTTTGCAAGGAAAGAAAAGAAATTGCAATTGACAGATAAATTCTCTATCAAAGTCAAACAAATAAGTCAAAGTAGTTATTTCCTTAGGTTATGGGAATCGGGTTTCCGGCGAAAGAGATATAAAGCGATAACAAATATTGCAGAGGCTATGTCAGCTTTAAAAGGAAGAGTGAAGTTTTTCACTCCCGAAGAAGTGACGGAAAAATATATGTTTCCTGATAATAGTGTGATTGAGATTTCTTTTAAAGATGGAGTAATCAAAAATCTTAGGGAGGATGATCCTCATGAATTTATTGCTTATTATCCAGATTTACAGGTGCTTGTTACACAAGCAGGACATTCTGCTGATTATTCTTTTGATCTGAAAAACAGTCGTAAAGAACCGGGTAACCCCCAGTATTACTGTGTTTCGGCGAATGAAAAAATACGTTTAAACGCGATGCATCCCGGACAGGATTGTGTAGAATATTATTTTGAGGAGTGGGATACATTGGCGAAAGAATATAGAATAGTTGCCGAAATGCCGTATAACGAAGCACATACATGCTATTCCTCTAACTGGGTATGGGTGGATGAATATACTTTGTTATTTAAAAATTTCGATACTTATTATGAAATGATACTGATGAAGAAAGAGTAATTTGTCAATTTATTTCTCAGGTAAGCTTGAACGCAAAAATACTGTAAGGCTAAAAAGAAAACTTTCTAAGCCTATAAAGCAAATATTCCACGCTTAAAAAGATTGCTTTATAAGCTTAGAAAGTTTACCCCTCCCACAAGCCTTCTGAAGAGGCTGTTTTAAGGTAGAAAAGATTCAATCAGGATTATTCGATTGTCATTTCTTTTCCATTTACTTTCAGTGTAATTCTTTCTCCTTTTATTAATTGAATATTTGTTCCGTTTTTAGTTACTTCCACTTGAAGTAATCTTTCTCTGAAGTGAAAATTGAATATATACCGTTGCCATTGGTTGGGAATGACAGGGGATAAATTCAATGTTCCATTTTCCAGTTGCATCCCTGCGAATCCACGTACGATAGCCAACCAACTGCCCGCCATACTTGTGACGTGTAGTCCTTCATTAATTTCATTATTGTAGTTGTCCAGGTCCAGGCGGGTAGCGTGCAGGAAGAGTTCATACGCTTTATCTATCTCACCAATGCGTGAAGCCAGAATGGAATGCACATAAGGGGATAAGGATGATTCGTGCAATGTTTTGGGTTCGTAGAAGTTGAAATTACGACGTATAGTTTCTGTATCAAACTCACTTAAATGGAGGTAAAGGGCCAGCAACACGTCACTCTGCTTGATATAACAAGAACGCAGAATCCGATCCCATGACCAATGCTGGTTAATCGGACGCTCATTTTCCGGAATATCGGTTACTGATTTCATCTCTTTGTCGAGATAGCCATCGTTTTGAACAAAAACACCCAATGACTCGTCTTCCGGAAGATACATATTATCAATGATATCTTTCCAACGATTGGTTTCAGCGTATTGGAAAGATGTTTTCCGGCGTATAATGTTATATTCTTCCGGATATTCGTGGGCGATGATTTCGAGATAGGTAATCGTTTGTTTTAGAGTTTGCACACATGTATAGTTCGTGTACCAGTTATTGTTTACATTATTTTCGTATTCATTGGGCCCGGTTACTCCCAGCAGTACATATTTTTGTTTAGGCTGTGAAAAAGATACCCGCTGACTCCAAAACCGGCAGATAGCTATCATTACTTCCAGTCCGTAATGAGCCATATAGTTTTTATCACCAGTCATCTCGGTATATAGTACAATGACATACGCGATGATATAATTACGGTGAATCTCTTCAAAAGTAATTTCCCATTCGTTGTGGCATTCCTCCCCATTGATGGTTACCATTGGGTACAAAGCAGCTCCATCTGAAAATCCTAGTTTTTGCGCGTTTTTAATGGCTTTATCCAGTTGGCGATGCCTGTATAAAAGAAGATTCCTGGCAATCTCTTTCGGGCTGGCAATCAGGAAGTAAGGCACACAGCAAAGTTCGGTATTCCAATAGGTGTTCCCTCCATATTTTTCTCCCGTAAAACCTTTAGAGCCGATATTCAGTCGTGGATCGTCTCCCCGGTAGCTTTGATGCAATTGAAAAATATTGTATCGAATGCCTTGTTGAGCAGCACAATCGCCTTCGATGAGAACATCCGATTCTTCCCAAATTTGTTTCCATATTTTTTTATGGCCTTCAATCAAGGCATCCCAGCCTTTGGCTTTTGCTTCTTTGGCTTGTGCAACAGACTGATCTACCAATTGTTGCCTGTCGTAATAAAGAGAGGTTGTGATGGCAACATATTTTATTAAAGTAACTCGTTCGTTGCTTTTAATATCCGATCCGGCACTGAATCCCACTGCTTTTTCTTTTTCGATCCGGATGGGACGTGTAGTAATCTCTTTGCTGTTTCGGAATAGTTGATAAGTCATGGCAAAAGATGCCTGGGCATCTTCATGCTTTGTCTGTGCCCATAAATAAGCATATTCATTACTCGTACCTAGCCGGAGTATGTTCCACATTTTTTCATTAAAATTGGCGGTTTCATGCTTTACATCTCCGTTTATAAAGGGGACCAGTGAGATTTTACCGTTGTAATTCACGGAAGTAACACTGTATTTTATGAGGCATAAATTGGGATTTGCCATGCTATTGACGTGTTCCACATGAACTTTCAGGGTATTTCCTTTTGGCGAAGTAACCTGAAAATCACGGTAGGAAATACCCTCTTTCATATCAAGTCTTCGTTGGAAGCTTTCCACTTCCCACATAGCCAGGTCGATCTCTTCATCTATCAATCTCACATGGATTCCGCTCCAGTTGGGTGCATTAGGAATACGGGAGAAGAATTTAGGATATCCGTTCTTCCACCAACCTACTTTGGTTTTATCCAGAAAAGAAATTCCGGCCAGGTAAGAGCCTTGCAATGAGTCACCGCTATATTTTTCCTCAAAATTTCCCCGTTGGCCGAACCGACCATTGCCAAGGCTGAATATACTCTCCGAACCACGCTGATTATCAGCCTGGAAACCTTCTTCTATAATGTTCCACTCATCTACTTGGAGTCTTTTATTCATGGTGTTAGCCGACTTAAGAAATACTGTGGACAAGGTAATAAAAAAAATTAAGAATTAATATTGAGAATAAAGTTTATAGATTTGATTTTATGGTTTTTAAGGGATGTAGACGTTGGTTTTATTTTGAATTAAGGCTAATACAGATTAAATGCTGTACCGGGCTTACCTATTATGCTGGGTTTTAATTTTGAAAGCTGTTAGTTCAACGTGGTTATACGGATGGCACTCGATAACTTTAAACAAACAATTATTCATGCTAGTTGAGTAACTAAATAAAGCAGTAGCTTAACTAATATTAGCAGTAGTTCCTTTTTGTGAGATTTTTATTGGTAATAATGCTGACTTGAGTTTAAAAAAGAAACCCAATGCAATCAATGAATGGGTTCTTCCATTGATAACATTGGGTTCAATTTGTATAGTAATCAGTATATTCCTTTTGCTATACTATAATGTGTTGTTACTCTTCGTGATGTGCTATTGTTTCTTTAATCATATACACACAAAAAGCACCGATAATCAAAAATACACCAGCTAAAACCAACATGTTAGCCTGTCGGCCACCTACCAGATGAAGTAAACCTCCACCAACTACAGCGGCAACAATCTGTGGTACACAAATTGTTCCATTAAATAATCCCAGGTAAGCTCCCATATTTTTTCCTGAGATGGAATTAGTTAAAATGGTAAAAGGCAATGCCAACATAGCGGACCATGCGCAGCCAATCAGGAAGTAGGAAATAAAGAGGAGATATTGATCTTGTAGAAACAAGGTAGAGATAAATCCAATTCCACCTAAAACCAGACTCACAGAATAGGATAGTTTGCGGGATTTAAAGAGAGGAAGTACCACCGCCCAGATTACTGATCCGATAGCCTGCACAGCAAATAGAACCCCTACCCAGTTACCTGCTTCCTGATACTCCGCACTCTCTACATTGGTAGTTCCCCATACCGTATCAGCGATGGCTCCATTGGTATAGGTCCACATATACATAAAGGCTGCCCAACAGAAGAATTGAACCAATCCTACCGTCCAGAATACTTTAGGAACATGTTTCAGCAAAGAGATGAAATCGGTTTTCTCTTTTTTCTCTGTAGCCGTAATACCATGAAACTCTTCGAATTCCTTCGGTGGCATTTCTTTCACTTTCGTGATGGTATAAATCACACACAGAATGAGTATAATGGCTCCGATATAAAAGGCATATATAACAGAATCTGGAACAGTACCTTTTTCCGCTACGTTACTTATACCGATCAGGGTAAATATGAGAGGGAGTAAGTATCCTACCAAGCTACCAGCATTTACCAGAAAGCTTTGAATGGAATAGGCCAATCCTTTTTGCTTTTCATTTACCATATCACCTACCAGCATTTTGAAAGGTTGCATGGCCATGTTAATAGCAGTATCCAGGAACATCAGAGACACTAATCCGAAGATCATGGCTGTTGCAACCGACATACCAAAACTCCCGGCATTCGGTAAGAGGCACATTACCAAAACAGCTACAAGAGCACCAATAAATAGATACGGGATACGACGTCCGAAGCGGGTCCAGGTTCTGTCACTGGCCGATCCTACAAGTGGTTGTACAATGATTCCAGCAAGCGGAGGCAGTATCCAGAAATAACTTAAATTATGCGGATCGGCTCCGAGTGTGGCAAAGATACGGCTGATATTGGCGCTCTGAAGGGCATAGGCAATTTGCACACCAAAAAAGCCAAAGCTAATATTCCAGAGCTTCCAGAAACTTAAATCAGGTTTTACTTTCATGATATTTGAGTTTTTAAGTTTATAGTTTGTGAGTTTTCGAGTTTTTCCAGATTGCTGAGTTTATGCCAAAGGTATTGGCCTCAGAAAATTGAAGATAAAAAAGCCCAAAACTTATTTTGTTGTTCCTCTGACTACTAAATTCGTCCTTACAATTTTATTGCTGCTTTTTTGTTCGGATTTACCCTCCAGCTTATCAATCAGGATATGGATAGCGCTTTGCCCGACCTCTTCTCCATGTTGTTCTACAGTAGTAAGTTTAGGATCGGTGCTTTGGGCAATGGCTCCATCGGTAAATCCACAGATGGAAATTTCTTCCGGTACCTTCAGGTTAGCTAGTTTACAAGCATACAAAATGCCGGAAGCGGTTTCGTCATTGATGGCAAAGAATCCATCCGGGCGGTATTCTTCTTCCAAGATATCAGGGGTAATGGCAATGGCTTGTTCACATGTATCGCAATATCTGATCATGGATTCATCAACTGGAATTTTATACTTTCGAAGGGCATCCAGATAGCCGTTTCTCCTGTTCTTAGATATCTCCATGTGCGGTGGGCTGCTATAAAAGAAAATCCGTTTACAGCCCGTTTGAATCATATATTCCACGGCGGCAAACGAACCGGCATAATCATCGACAACTACTCGTTCTGTATTAATTCCTGTACAGATACGATCATAAAAGACAATCGGAATATTATTATCCAGTAATTCCTGGTAATGGTCGTACTGGGTTGTACCCTTGGCTAATGAAGTAATCACTCCGCATACTCTCGCTGCTAAAAAAGAGTGTAAAATTTTTACTTCTTGTTCGTACTTTTCATTGCTCTGAGCAACTAATATATTATAGCCGGATTTAGCGGCAGTTTCTTCTATTCCGCTGAGTACACAAGAAAAAAAATGATGAACAAGTTGTGGAATAATAACTCCGATTGTATTTGATTTACTGGTACGTAGATTTAATGCCAGTGCATTCGGCTTATAATTGTGTTCCTGGGCATACTGATGAACTGCATCCCTTGTTTCCTGACTGATATCAGTATTATTTTTGAGAGCTCTGGATACGGTAGAAGGCGATACTCCCAGTGCTTTGGCAATGTCTTTTATGGTTATATGCGGTTTGTTCATTTTTCAATGTCGGTATTAGTCAAAGGTAGAATAATTTCACATAGCGTCAAAACAAATTGATAGCGTGTAATGTTTCATTAACACAAATATAGTGTATTAAAAGATTATTTTTCATTTATTCATTTAGTTTACGATATTATCAGAATGCAATCGTTTGCATGTTTGTAAACGCAATTTTAAACCAAATTCTATTAATGCTAATGAATGTAAAGTCTATTTTTGTTCAGTCGATAAAACCGGCGGTTCAAACAGCAAGAAGCAAATTATATAACTGCTTCGGGTTCGCTGAGAAAATAAGAGAAAGAATTATATTGTTAACTTTAATTATTAGGTGCATGAAGCAAGTTAATCTTAGAATCTATCAAATGATTCTTCCCCTGTTATTAGGGTTATTTGTGTCGTTGAACACGTATGCGCAAGAGATCACTGTAACCGGGCATGTAAAAGATGCTTTCGGAGACCCTGTGATTGGTGCCAATGTTGTTGTGGCAGGCAGTTCCACAGGTACAATCACTAATGTGGATGGAAACTTTACCCTTTCGGTTCCGCAGGGGTCAACACTCGAAATTTCATTTATTGGTTACAAAACCGTACAGGTACCGGCTTCCTCTTCTATTACGGTAACCATGCAAGATGATGCTATACTGTTGGATGAAGCGGTTGTTATTGGTTATGGTGTAGTAAAGAAAAGCGATGCTACGGGTTCGGTAACAGCTATAAAAGCAGATGAGCAAAATAGGGGACTTGTAGTAAACCCTCAGGATATGCTGGCAGGTAAAGTGGCTGGAGTATCCGTTATATCTTCCGGGGGACAACCTGGCGCAGGTGCAGATATCCGTATTCGTGGTGGGTCTTCTTTATCGGCAAGTAACGATCCATTAATTGTGATTGATGGTGTTATTATGGGTAGCAGTAAAGCAGATGGTCTGAGTAATCCGTTGAGTACGGTTAACCCTACGGATATTGAAACATTCACTGTCTTGAAGGATGCTTCTGCAACAGCTATTTATGGTTCGAGGGCTTCCAATGGTGTAATTATTATTACAACTAAGAAAGGTACTTCAGGAAGTGTTAAGTTTAACTATTCTGGGAATGTTTCTGTTAGTACCAAGCGCAAAACAATTGATGTAATGAACGGAGACGAATACCGTGATTTCATTAGGAATCATCCGCAGGTTACTGACTTAATGATTAACGCATTAGACCTGTATCCGAATGTAAGCACAGATTGGCAAGATGAGGTTCTTCGTACTTCTGTATCAACAGAACATAATTTAAGCGCCTTTGGGTCTATAGGGCAGACTCTTCCTTATCGTGTATCATTGGGCTACACAAATCAAAATGGTATTCTTAAAACGTCTAAGTTTGAAAGATATACGGGTAGTTTCTCATTGACTCCACGTTTGTTAGATGATCATTTATCAATAAACCTGAACGCTAAAGGTGTTTACATTAAGAATAGATTCGCAGATACGGGTGCGATTGGCGGAGCCGTTTCATTTGATCCAACAAAACCAGTTTACAATGGTAATGATAAATATGGTGGCTTTTATACCTGGACGGGTGATAATACTCCTAATGGAACAAAAGCCAGTTCAGCCGGAATAAATCCAGTTTCTTTATTGGAAATGACTAATGACCATTCTACTGTTAAGTCCTTTATAGGAAATGCACAGTTTGATTATAAACTTCATTTTTTACCTGAATTGCGTTTCAATATGAATCTGGCACTGGACTATACAAGAAGTAACGGGCAAAACTATACAGACCCGAATGCTCCTTCCCACTATAGCCCGGATGACAATCAAACAGGAAGAAATTATGTATTCAATAGTACCCGGAATAATCAATTGTTTGATTTTTATGCTCAATACGCCAAAGATTTTTCTTTTGGTATGCTGGATGTGATGGCTGGATATTCTTACCAGAGTTATCGTTCCAAATCAGATAATGTAACTTATTATCTTTCAAGAGAACCAGAACGTTTTGGGCAAAACACGGCGGTATCCAGTGAATTTAAAAACTTTGATACAGAATATGTCCTTCTTTCATTTTTTGGCCGTTTAAACTATACTTTACAGAATAAATATCTATTAACCTTCACATTACGTGATGACGCATCTTCGCGTTTTGCCAAAGACAACCGTTGGGGACTTTTTCCTTCTGTTGCTCTCGGATGGAAGATCAACGAAGAAGCATTCATGGAAGATGTTGATATTTTTAGTGAACTGAAACTACGTTTAGGTTGGGGTATCACTGGTCAGCAGGAAATTAATCAGGGGGATTATCCTTATATCTCTTTCTATAGAAATGGTAAAGGCGGTGCAATGTATCCTTTTTATAATGCTGATGGTAGTGTAAAATGGATCAATGTAATCTCTCCTACTGCTGCCAATCCGGATTTGAAATGGGAAGAAACTACTACCTATAATATTGGATTTGATTATGGTATCCTGAATAACCGGATAAATGGTGCTGTTGATTTTTACAAGAGAAAAACCAAAGATTTGATTAATGCTGAAGTAAACGTTCCTACCGGAACAGACTTTGCTGAATATGTTGTTTCAAATATTGGATCACTGGAAAATAAAGGATTTGAATTCTCAATTAATGCAAAACCCATTGTCAGCAGAGACTGGAATTGGGATGTAGGATTTAATATTGCCTATAATAAAACTAAAATTACAGAATTAACGTACAATGATAATTCCGATTCTCCAGGAAAACGTTTTGAATCAACAGGTGGAGACGGTGGTCTTCGGATAAAAATCCATAGCGTCGGACATGCTCCGGGAACCTATTATGTGTACCAGCAAGTATATGATGATGCAGGAAATCCGATTGAAGGAGAATATGTGGATAGGAACGGTGATGGTGTCATATCAGATAAAGATTTATATCGATATAAAAAACCGGATGCAGATGTGCTAATGGGATTTAACTCAAAGTTAGCCTATAAAAACTGGGACTTTGGTTTTAATGGACGTGTAAGCCTGGGCAATTACAATTACAACGGGACAGCATCTAATTCAGCTTTGGCGGTAAATGAAGTTTTCGGAAATAATGCTTTGACCAATAAGCCAAAAGAAGCTGTAAAAACAGGTTTTATGGAAAGACAACGGCTGTCTGATTATTATGTGCAGAATGCGTCTTTCCTGAAAATTGATAATATAACTTTGGGTTATACGCTGGAAAATTTATTAAGAAATGGTTCGAATGCCCGTTTTTATGCAAGTGTTCAGAATCCTATTGTAATAACTAAGTATAAAGGATTAGATCCGGAAGTTAACAATGGAATGGATAGAGAATTATATCCAAGACCTTTAACCTTCTTGTTTGGAGTGAATTTTAACTTTTAATAGATGGATGTTATGAAAATGAATTTTAAAAAATATATATATGGTCTTTTGGGTGTATGTTTAATAATGACATCCTGTCTTAATGACCTCGACCAGGAGCCTAAGCTGGATAAATCAAATCAGTCAATCATTAATGAAGAAGATTGTATGTCTTTTCTGGCTAAGATTTATAGTGGTTTTGGATTATCTGGAAATGTAGGACCTGGAGGTCCAGATGCGGATCAGGAACCGGATTTACAAGGAGGCGATCAAGGATCTTTAGTATTCCTGCGAGGATTATTATCCATGCAGCTTTATCCGACAGATGAAGCTATCTGGAATTGGGCAGATGAAGGTATTGTTGAACTATGCGAAATCAATTGGGATTATACGCTATTTTATGCCTATACTTTCTATCAGCGGGCTATGTTGAATATCCGTTATTGCAAAGAATTTTTAGATATCTATACATTGGATACAGACATCCCTAATTTGGAAAAATATAGAGATGAAATTCGGGGTATCCGCGCCATGAATTATTTTTATCTGATTGATCTTTATCGGAATCCCGGTGTGGTTTGGGATGACAGTCCAACGAACGATAAGTCGTGGATGCCTTCTCAAATAGGCAAAACAGAAATATTTAATATGATCGTAAATGAATTGATCGATCTTTCAGAAAATGGAAATCTGGATGAAACTCCTTCCATGGCAAATTACGCACGAATAACGAAGCCAGTTATAAACACATTGCTTGCAAAGATGTATTTGAATGCGGAAGTATATATCGGACAACCTATGTATGATAAGGCTGCTCAATATGCAGTAAAAGTTATTAATGCAGGGTTTGATCTGGAGGATGATTACAGGAATTTATTCTGTGGTGAGAATCATCTCACTGCTATGAGAAAGAAAGAAATCATTTTTGCCATTCCTTTTGATGATGTAAATGCGAAAAGTCATGGTAGTACCATGATGGTTACAGCAGCTGCTTACGGTGGTGTATTAGATCCGACATGGTTTGGAATGACTTCCTCATGGACCTGCTTAAAACCTACCCAACAATTAATAGGGTTATTTAATGGTCCTAACCCGGATAATGGTGTTAACTATGATGAGTATGGAAGTACTATTAAGAAAGATAAAAGATACAGATTCTTTGATGTGAAGTCTTATGAAGAAGATGGGTCGGTAAAAGACAGGAGAGATGTTAATACTAAAATGGGTGACTGGAATACAGGATACCTGTGCTATAAGTTTACAAATCTAGGATGGGATGGTGCATCTGTTACTCCTACAGCTGATCCCTACACTGATTTTCCTTTATTCCGCCTGGCTGATATATATTTGATATATGCTGAATGCGCAGTACGCGGAGCAGCCGGAACGGATTTGGCTACAGCTACGGGATATGTAAACAGATTGCGTGAAAGAGCTAATGGAGATACCAGCCAGAATATTCGTGCTTCGGAATTGACAGAAGATTTCATTTTAGCTGAGCGTGCTCGTGAATTATACTGGGAAGGCCAACGTCGTTCTGATTTAGTTCGTTTCGGAAAATTTACCAAAGGATATGCATGGGCTTATAAAGGAGGCGTTGTTGAAGGAACTGCAAACGTGGAGGATAAATTTAATATTTATCCGATCAGTGACAGAGACCTTACAGCGAATCCAAATCTTAAACAAAATCCAGGTTATGAATCTTTAAACTGATGTTTTTATGAAAAAATTACATATTATTTCCATTTTCGTTCTTCTCTTGCTGGGATTTACAGCTTGTGAGAATGATAGAGATAGCAACCCAACGTATAAAGATCCGACAACATTTGTGCTGAATACTCCGCCGTATGCTTCGACAATTTATGATTTGAAGTATTCTACCACTTTGGAATTAACTTGTTCACAACCGGATTATGCATATCCAACGGCTACCACCTATTCAGTGCAACTATCGTTGAACAACAATTTTACCGATGAGGGTTCTTTTGAAACGCTGGAAACTACCTATACAACTGCAAGAATGAATGTTGATGCTGTACAATTCTCGCAAGCTATGGTTTCCTTGTGGGAAAATAGTTCGGAAGAAGGTTTCCCTGCAGATACTCCCCTGTCAGTATATGTACGTTTGAAAGCGCAACTCACCTCTACAGGGGCGGGTGTAATTTACTCGAATGTAATCACCCTTGAGCAGGTTTTGGGTAATCCGGAAGCGCCGGTTACAGTTGATAATTTATATGTTATCGGTTCACACGATGGATGGGATTGGACGAAAAGCTTTGTAATGCCACCGGTTCACAGTAATCCAGGAATGTTCTGGGGAATCATGTATTTTGATAGTGGTGATGAGTTCAGATACAATGTAAGTGCTACTTCTGATGAGAATGAAGGAGGATATAATCAAGAATTATTCTCTGCCGAAACAATCGCTCTGGCTGAATTATCCGATAGTGATGGTAATATTAAAGTAGGCAAAGCAGGCTGGTATCTGATTGTTGTAGAGGGAACCCTATCAGGACGTGTTATGACTTATAATTCCATCACCTTCCTGGAACCAATTGTATATCTGACTGGTATTCCTTCTGGGGGGTGGGATGTCTTTGATGATGCGCGGAAATTCACCGTACCAACTGATCGGGAAGGAGAATTTGTTTCTCCGGATTTTGTCGCTGACGGAGCATTAAGAATGTGCGTTAAGTTAGAAGAGATGGATTGGTGGAAAACAGAGTTCATTATCATGAATGGTGCAATTGTATATCGCGGAAATGGCGGAGATCAGGAAGCCGTGAATGTAACAGCCGGTAAGAAAGCTTACCTGAACTTTATGGATGGAACAGGTTCGATAAAATAAGGATGAGACCATCATCGATAATTTGTAACTTATTAAAATAATGTATATGAAAAAAATATCATCATATTTAATTCCCTTTTTATCCGTAATCATACTTGCTGCTTGTAGTGATGATTACGATGATTGGGCGGCTCCTCAAACCAAACGGGCCGGAAGATCCGAAAGAACTCGCTTTTCAGACAAGTGTGATAGCAGCGTCTGTTGATTTGAATACGATCACTACAGATTCTATTGATATAGTTGAGATAACAAATATTACCCTTGAAGAAGGTGGATCTGCTCAGTACGAAGTTTATCTGGGTTCGGATGAAAACTTTACCGAACAGGAAGCAATCCCTTTTGTTGTCAGAGATAATAAAATTAAGATAGCTGTATACGATTTGGAAGATGCAGTATGGGCATTCTATGGAAAGCATGGTCAATCGAATCTACCAAAGTTACGTGTGAATGCTATTTTATTAACAGCCAATGGTCAAGCCACACGGGTAAAAGCCGCCGACATGAATTTAACGGTTGTTACAAAAACGCTGCCTATTGAGAGTGCTTATTATCTGATAGGAGATCCGAATGGTTGGAATCAATCTGAACTTCTTTCTTTTGAAAGTTTGGGAAATGGAATTTTTGAGCTCATATTGACAGCAGAAAGAGCAGGTATGAATTATAAAATTGTACCTCAATCCGGCGTGGATGCAGGAGGACAAGAATTCTGGGATTCAGCTTTAGGAACAGCGGTGAATGAAGATACTTCTAAAACAGGGACTTTGGTTGCTAAAAGACCTGAGTTGAATGAGCCCGGAGCTATTCGGATAGCTGATGCGGGAGAATTGAAGATCACTATTGATATGAATAATTATACCTACAAAATGGGGCCGTTGTTCGAAATGCCTGAAAATATGTTTATCACAGGAACCCCTTGGGGCTGGAAACTAACGGAAGGAGGTAACAAGCAGATGGTTCCCATCAATGATGGAACTGGTTTCTGGTCCATTGTTTATCTGGCTGAAGGTGCGGAAATTAAATTCTTCCCACAAGAAACAAGTTGGGATAATGGTATTGGTTATCCGGAAGCAACTATTACGGCTGAATCCATTGCTCTGGCAGATGTAACAAATGAGGGCGGAAATTTGAAGAATGGTAATGCAGGATGGTATATTCTTGCTATAACAGTTACAACCGATGGAGAATATACCATTCAATATCTGGAGCCTCAAGTTTGGTTAGTAGGGCCGACCTCTACAGGTGGTTGGGATAATATAGCAAGTAATCCGGCCGATCTTTTCTCGATACCGGCTGATGCGGATGGAGAGTTTGTTTCTCCAGCGTTCTTAGCAAGTGAGAATCTTCGGATGGCAGTTACTTTACCAGGTATTCCCTGGTGGCAAACAGAATTCAATGTGTTTGATGGAAAAATTGTTTATCGTGGAAAAGGTAACGATCTGGATGCCGTTCCGGTGCAGGAAGGTCAAAAGGTTTATCTGAAATTTAGTGATGATACAGGTCGGGTTCAATAATTAATTAAATTAGGAAAAGCCGTCTTGCAAATAGACGGCTTTTTTACAATAAAAATGAATTATGAAGAATATATTTTTATTGGGTTGGTGCTTTTTTCTTGCTATATTCTTAAATGCCTGTTCGGATAATGACGATGATCCGATAGTCGAACCACCTGAACCCCCTATTCAAATCGTAGAGGGAGTAAATCTATTCCCGGAAGATTTGGAAGCAAGCCAGGAGGCTAAAATCATATTCAAAGCTGCTCCGACATCTGAACTGTATGGATATACCGACGATGTATATGCTCACATCGGTGTTGTAGAAGGCTCTGACTGGCTGTATGTTCCCGCGGATTGGGAGGTGAACATTGATAAATGCAAAATGAAAAAGGCAGAGGAAAATGCCTGGAGTATAACTCTTTCCCCCAATATACGTACGTGGTTTGGAGCTCCTGAAGGAGTTTCCATCCAAAAAATTGGAATCGTTTTCCGAAGTGCGGACGGGTTAAAGAAAGGATTACCGGATGATACATTTATCGCTGTCGAAGATAATGTCTTTAAACCAGGAGAAGTGGTGTTCGAACCACAGCCGTCCGGAACAATAGATGGCATTAATGTGATAAATCCCACTACTGTGACACTGGTGTTTTATGATAAGGACACCCATGGAAATCATAAAGACTATGCCTGTGTGATGGGTGATTTCAATGATTGGAAGTTAAGTACTGCCTATCAGATGAAACGTGACAATAATACCGGATGCTGGTGGATAACGCTTACAGGTCTGCAAAGTGGAAAAGAATATGCTTTCCAATATTATCTCTACTCGGCGGCCGAGGGTGCCTTGCGAATAGCTGATCCTTATACCGAGAAGATACTCGACCCGTATAATGATAAAGACATACCGGCATCTACTTATCCGAATATGCCAGCTTATCCATCTGGGAAAACTTCTGGAATTGTATCTACCTTCGAAACAGTTGTGAAGGAAGATCTCACACCCGTGTTTTTTGAAGTAGCAGATAAGCATAATCTCGTAATTTACGAAATGCTCTTCCGTGATTTCACTACTTCCGGTGATATCAATGGTGCAATTGAAAGACTGGATTACCTGAAGGCCCTGGGTGTAAACGCCATTGAGTTAATGCCTGTACAGGAGTTCGACGGAAATGATAGCTGGGGATATAATCCTTGCTTCTATTTTGCCTTGGATAAAGCTTATGGAACCAAAGAAATGTACCATCGGTTTATTGATGAGTGCCATAACAGAGGAATGGCAGTACTCTTTGATGTGGTTTATAATCATGCGACCGGTTCTAATCCTTTTGCGCGGTTATATTGGGATGCTAAGAATAATCAAACCACATCTAATAATCCTTGGTTTAATGTAAAAGAGCCGCATCCTTATGGTGTATTCCATGACTTTAATCACGAATCTTCTCTGGTAAGGACGTTTGTAAAACGTAATCTGAAATTCCTGCTGGAAGAATATAAGATTGATGGTTTCCGTTTTGATATGACAAAGGGATTCACACAGAATAGCAGCACGGAAGCTACTGTAGGTAATTATGATCCTTCCCGTATCGCTATCTTAAAAGATTATAATGCAGCCATTAAAGAAGTGCATCCGGAGGCTATTGTTATACTGGAGCATTTGGCAGAAGAAAGAGAAGAGAAAGAACTAGCCGAGGATGGCATGATGCTTTGGCGAAATGTCAGCTGGCAATATTCCCAAACAGCGATGGGATGGCAAGACAATAGTTCGTTTACTACTATGACAACTGATGGAACTACCATGCCGTTTGGTGGTTGGGTTGGATACATGGAGAGTCATGACGAGGAACGTGGCGGATTCAAACAGACCGAATGGGGCAACTATGATCTGAAAACAAATTTAGTGACCCGGATGAAGCAGCTAGCAGTGAATAGTGCACTTTGCTTTACTATCCCCGGTCCTAAAATGATCTGGCAATTTGGTGAATTAGGATATGATTATTCTATTGAGTATAACGGGCGTACCGGACGCAAACCCATAAAATGGGATTATTATGAAGATACTAGTCGAAGAAGCTTGTATGATACATACAGTACATTAATCAAGCTTCGCACTGAAAAACATCCGGATCTTTTTACTTCTTCTACTGAAATGAAATGGAAAGTCGCTCAGAGTGATTGGGACAATGGGCGTTATATTTCATTGAAAGGAGTGACAGGAAAAGGGCTGGTTGCTGTGGGTAACTTTACGGATCAGCCGGTACAATGCCCGGTTGACTTTCAGTCTACAGGAACCTGGTATAACTATCTGGATCCAGAAGAAACATTGACTGTAACATCGACCACCCAAACAATAACTATACCTTCACATAGTTTTTATTTATATAGTACTTTTAAGTAGACTGGGGGAGAGGTTATAATTTTCTACCTATCTCCAATACAGCCCTGTCAAACTGTTCTTTATTCCTGGCCCGTTTTCTTATTTCATTGCGGTAGGAATAGACAGTGACAGGGCTGTATCCCATAAATTCCGCAATATGATTTGTATCTGTTATTCCTAGTTTACTCAGGGCATATATACGTAATTCGGGGTTTAGTAACTCACCCTCACGTATAAAGCATCTTTTGTCTTCCTGTAGCAATTCATTGAATTCTTCGATAAATTTGGGATATATTTCCAAGAATGCTTCATCAAAGTGCTGGTAAAAGTCTGCATTTGCTCGTTACACGAAATAGGTGGAACAGTTGAGGCGGTATAAGTCATCAATTTCTCCTGATTTAATTTTCTCATTGGCCATTTGCTGATATTCACTGAATTTCTCAACATGCATGGAGCACAGATTCAGGAAATATCTGACATACTTCTCTTTGACGAGCCTGGCTTCCCGTGTTTGATGTCTTTCTTTGTTTAATTCTTCTTTTGTCTCTTCCAGTTTTTGGGAAAGAGCGGAGGCATTTATCTTTTCTTTTTTCCACTTCATCCATAGAATTAAAAGTGCGATAAGTAGTAGAAGGCTTACGATTAATAATAGAAAACTCATAATATTTATTCAATGATTCGTTATGCAAAGATAAGCTTATTTGGATTTTTTAGGTTGTCTTTTTATAAAAAAGAAACCCGCCATTAAGGGACTAGTGGCGGGTTTCAGGGTCATGAAAATAGTAATTAATGCGTTAGTTAGGTTTAGGTTGCATAATAACTAACTTAAAATAATCTTATTCTTTGAAATAAGTCATTTGCCCAATGAATTTCCGATGCTGCCCAGTCGAATTCATTGCCATTTTTAATGTTATCCTGATAATTCTTTAATAATTCAATATATTCTTTGAGAGCTTCACTCGCTTTTGCTTGTTTATTCATTCTAAGCAGTAGTAAGATCTCTTGTTTGCATAGGTTAAAATTAGGTACCAGACTTAATGTTTTAGCATGTTGTATTAACTCCAGATTTTTTTCGTTATCCTGATCAGAGTTTGATAACTTCATGCTGGCCTGTATAAAGACCACATAATCGTCTGTAGACGCCAGTTTATTTTTAATGTTTTGCTGAGCTAACCGTTCTGCTGCGGCATAATTATTACTGTTCAATTGGGCAATCGCATTGAAAGTAGTTATGCCTGATATCCTCTTCTGATAGTTACGGTTAGTGAAATTCTTGATTTCAGTTTCTTTCTTCAGACGATTAATGCGATACTCTAAATCCCGGTAATCTCTTTCTGAAAGAGTAGAGAAATCATTCTCTGTAACATAATAATTTCGTATTTTCGCTAAAGCAGTAACGAGTGTACTAGGATCGATGTTAGCAAAACGGAGATACTCCAATGCAATATCGTCTGCCTCGTTTATTTGCTTGCGACTGTAATTCATGCCTAATCGTTTTAATATTTGGCTCGAAATACCAGAACTAATAAGTTCTGCAGTAATAAAGACTCCTCCCGGAATGTAATACTTGTTGTTTTCAACCAACACTTCTTCAACAATTGACGCGGCACCAGCTAATACCCCAGACCAAAATTCAGCTCTTCGAATTCGTGCTTCATCCTTCACGATATTAACCAAATGATGGTCGAAAAGTAGATGCACTATTTCTGAAGTAATAATTGCTTTAAGTTCCTCTTCAGAACTTAAGGTCGAGAGCAACCCTGTTGTCACTATCAGGGCTCCGTTGGGATGCATGTAAACATCTGGCGCCGGAGACTTTAAGATCTCGATATGTGGTCGTTCAGGTTGTAGGTCATTTACCCCTCGGGGGGGCAATTGTTGTTAAAATCGTATGCACATAATCCTTTATATATGCATCATTGTAATACATGTCTGCCATTTGCTCTTCGAATTCATTCGATTCTTCTGTTATCGACCTGCGCAGGTCTTTTCGATAACCGTTTTTGCTATAATGGTCAAACATGCCATTTTTGATGAAGATCCATGTCCAGAACTCTTCGCTATTATTAAGGTTCAGATTTAGTATCTTAGCTTTATGAATTGGTATTGCCTCCTGTATGTGGTTGATAGATACAATTAAATTTAACCCATCTAAACTTCCATCATTCATTCCGTTTAATTCTGCAAGACTTATTAATTTTACTTGCGTTCCTATAGAATGAGAGCCATAATTGGCTGAGAAAACACCATCTAAATTCAATTGTTTCAGGTCTTTCCGCTGTTGTGCATAACTCCATGCAACTATGGGAAACAGAATAAGTATAATTAGCATCCTTTTCATAGTAGGAATACATTGATAATTTATTCAGTTGTTGTAACCTGTATTTGCTCGAATAACTTCCGTTTGTTATTCTGTGTACAAAAGTAGGGAGGGAGTTTTCCATAACCAATCTCTTTTTCCTAATCGTTGGTAGGGAAATCCCTATTATATAAAAATAGCAGAGGGAATTCAATATAGAATTCCCTCTGCTATTATCTGTCTTGTGGGTGGACTGATTACTTTTTGTTACGGTTACCGTAGCGGCTCATGAACTTATCAACACGTCCTGCAGTATCTACCAGTTTAGATTTACCGGTGTAGAACGGGTGAGAAGTGTTTGAAATTTCAAGTTTTACTAGTGGATAAGTTTCACCTTCAAACTCGATTGTTTCTTTGGTGTTCACTGTTGATTGTGATAAAAACATATCGCCATTAGACATATCTTTGAATACTACTGGCCGATAGTTTTCCGGATGAAGACCTTTTTTCATTTCCGTATTTGTTTTTTAATTATTATTCTTTTTAACTATTTTGGTAAGAATAGTGTAATGGACATTTTTCAGTTTGCAAAGATAATGCTTTTGTTTGAACTGGAAAAAAAGACAGATAAAAAAAGCGGGGTCTCAATTTTTTTTCTGAATTTTGAAGGAATTTAAGAGTTGAATATGAAAAAATGGATTTTATATAGTATTGTAGGGATACTATTTGTAGCCTGTAGTCCGGTTCAGAAACTTCAAAAAAACGACGGACTTTATAGCGTTGTTTTTTATAATGTGGAAAACTTGTTTGATACAATACCGGATCCCGGAAAAAATGATGCAGAATATTTGCCTTATGGGAGGAATGAGTGGAATACGGAGAAATATTCGGCCAAGCTTCGAAATATAGCACAGGTTTTAAGCGAATTGGGACGGGAGAAAACTCCGCAGGGACCTGCAGTTATTGGATTGGCAGAGGTGGAGAATCAATATGTACTGAATGATTTGGTAAACGAACCGGCTATTGCCCCGGCCAATTATGCGATTGTACACTATGAGGGTGAAGATAGAAGAGGCATTGATTGTGCTTTATTATATGATCCGAAACAATTAAAGACTATTACTTCAACACTGATACCGCATAAATATCAGAACAATGATACAACTCATAAAACACGGGGTTTTCTGGTGGTAAAAGGTAAGATGGCAAAAGATAAGGTTTGTTTTATTGTCAATCATTGGCCATCCCGGGGAGCAGCGGCACCTGCCCGAATATGGGCAGCTAGTCAGGTAAAAGCTATTACTGATTCACTAAACCGTGTGGAGCCGAGACTGAAAATTATAGTTATGGGTGATATGAACGATGATCCCATGGATGAAAGTATGACTTCAGGACTAGGTGCCCGTAAGTATATAAATGAAGTAAAGAGAGGTGATTTCTATAACCCCTGGTGGGAGACACTGGAAGATAAAGGGATTGGAACTTTACTTTATAGAGGAAAATGGAATCTTTTTGATCAAATCGTCTTATCCTACACCTTATTAAATAATAAAGGACTGCATTATGACTCACATGAAGTTTTCAATCGAGACTATTTATTCCAGCAAGAAGGAAATTATAGAGGATACCCTTTTCGTACTCATGCCGGGAAAACATGGTTAAATGGCTATAGTGATCATTTACCTGTGATTCTTTATTTAAAAAAAATAGTTTTATGTTCTTTTGATAGTGAATTAATCTAAGCTTTTCTTTTCATATAGTTTCTTCATTTATATTGTATAAGATATTATTACACTATTCATCTGTTGTTTCTACAATCCGTCGGGAACAGAGAGATTTGCAAATAGCAAAATGTCATTTTGATATTCAAACGCTCTTAGAATTGGATATACGAAGGCAAAGTTGAGAATGCTTGCGAAAATTGCAAGGAAATAGAGTTGCGAGAAATCAAATAGTTTAATTTTTTTGCAAATGGTGTCTATTTGTTTATTTATTGTCTTCTAAAGAGTGAATATGAAGTAATAATTAATAGGTTTCTTTCTGAAATGATTTTTGGAGACCGGTATGTTTTTTTATCCTCCCAGCATAAAAAAACAAAAGAATAAAGAATTACCTGGATTTGCGCAGCCCAACTTCCCGGACTTGCGCAGCTCAACTTCCCAGACTTGCGCCGCCCAAGATCCAAAACTAGCGCTGCGCAAGTCTCCAGACTAAGGCCGCGCAAGTCTTTCTACAGGATACTATTCAACCTACAAGAAGGCCAAAGAGCAAAAAACTTACGAAAAAATATATATTCCCGCTTCTGGAAGAGCGTTTTTAGAAAAAATGCCCGTAAGTAGAAGAACTGATTTTAGAAAATAAAGAAACTGAAAATGACACCCTTGTTTCTTTTTGTTATAAGCTATTCTCTTATTATTATATGGACGCTGTTATTACCTCATATTGGCCTTTGTTCTCTAAGAATGCATTCGGTAGTTTATTAATTAAAGGATGTTATATACTTAAACTAATAGAGTGTATAAGTCCTTTTTTTAGATTCTTAAAAGTTAAGTAAAGTTAATTGTTGAATGTCTAAATGTGCAATAATTATCCTTAAAATTAAGGTTAGTATATATAATATAAACACAAGCCGTTATTCTTGTAGCATATTTTCTCAAATATTTAATAAAAGCCAAAAAAAGAAATTTAAACCAAAATTTGCGAGATAAGGAAGAATGCTTTATGTTTGCAGAGTAATCATCAGTCAGCAACCTAAATGACGGATGTGGAACTCAACAAACAGCTAAAAACCATATTTTAAAATTTAAGAACGTATGCAGCAAGACCGAAAAATATTAATTGTAGTCCATCTTTTCTAGGATATTTATATCTGTGGAATAGGAGTGGATTTTTTTGTTTTTACCTATTTGAAGCCTGGAACAATTATGGCGTTTAGACCATAATCTTATAAAATTAGCAAATAACCATTAATAGATCATAATCTAATTAATCCAATTTAAATATTACATCATGACTAGGAAGTTTTTATGTATAGTTTCCTTGTTGTTTCTTTGCAGTATTCCATTTTGGGGACAATCCCTGGGTACCCTTTACGACACACCTCGTGTATATGGTGGTCGTTCAATTCCTCACTTTGCTATCAAGAACAACATTCTTTTAGATGCCACACTCAGTTTTAACCTGGCACTTGAATTTCGTGTATCGAATCGTCATACCGTTGAATTAGGAGGTAGTTATAATCCTTGGACCTTTGATAACAATAAGAAATTCAAGCACTGGATGGTTCAGCCGGAATTTCGTTATTGGCTTTGTGAACCGTTCTATGGTCATTTCTTCGGCATTCATCCCACCTACGCACATTATAATGTTGGCAATATCAACCTGGGTTCCCTGAAAGATCACCGGTATGAAGGAGATTTATATGGGGGTGGTTTCAGCTATGGCTACAACTGGTTTCTTTCACCTCGCTGGAGCTTGGAGGCTACAATCGGTTTCGGATATCTTTATTTAGATTATGATCGTTTTGAATGCAGTCGTTGCGGTGAAATGGATAAGAAGCGTGACAGACATTATGTAGGCCCGACCCGTGCAGGTATAAGCCTGATATACATTTTGAAATAAAGCATATCCAAGACACATTAATATAAGAAATAAGATGAAACATTTGTTTAAATATACACTTTGTATAGGACTTGTTGCCTTTTTGTTTTCCGGCCAACTTTATTCCCAGGATTATGAAGGATTTGTAACACTGCGCGGTGGTGAGTTGGTGGAACGTAATGACAGCCTTTGCATCAGTTTTGTAATTGATATTGATTCTAAAGCTGTTCCTTCCTGTGGTACTGTTATTTTTGAACCTGAACTTACGGATGGTAATACAGTGGTTGTTCTTCCTTACATACAGTTGAACGGACGTGCCCGTGCAAACCTGAACCGCAGGTGGCTGACTATCTGTAGTGATGAATGGTTGTCCCACTATAATCCCCCTCGTTTTCAGGTGGACGTAAACAAATACACACGCGATTCTTTAAATTATACAATTAATCTTCCTTATGAACCTTGGATGGGAGATGCCCGTCTTTATCTGAAACATGAATTGGTCGGCTGCCGTGGTAAGAGCTGGTTGTATACATATGCTATCCAGAATAATGTATCTGTATCAACTCCTTATGAAGTTCAGCCGATGGTAACCCTTCTGGCTCCAACTGATCAGGTTAAAAACCGTTCTCGTCAGGGGAGTGCTTATCTTGATTTTCCGGTGAATCGTTCTCAGATACTTCCTGACTTCCGTCGTAATCCGGAAGAACTTGCTAAGATCAATGATGCACTTGCCGGTGTCTCTTATGATAGCGATATTACTTTGAAAGGAATTATGCTGGAAGGTTTTGCTTCTCCCGAAGCTCCTTATGCACATAATGATAAATTGGCACGTGAACGTGTTCAGGCTCTGAAGAATTATCTTAGCCAGCGTTATTCTTTCTCCAATGAAATCTTTCAGATTCGTTGGACAGCAGAAGACTGGGATGGCTTAAAACAATTGGTTTCGCAAAGTTCGATGGCCTATAAAGATGAGGTTCTGGCGATTATTAACAGCGGTGAAGATTATGATGTTCGTGAGGCTCGCCTGAAACGTCTTGCCGGTGGTGTTCCTTATGCAAAGATGTTGCGCGAAATGTTTCCTGATCTTCGTCGTGTAGAATATCGTATTGATTATCTCGTACGTAATTATAACCTAACAGAAGCCCGTGAAATAATTAAGACTCATCCTGAAAATCTGTCGCAAATTGAAATGTATAATGTGGCAATGGAGTATGGCGAAAATAGTCCTGAATACAAGAATATAATCATCGAAACAATTCCTAAATATTTCTCAGAGGATGGTACAGCTTTAAGTAATGCCGCTGCCTTGTTAATTCAAAACAAAGAATTTCAGACTGCACGTCGTTTGCTCGAAAAGGCTCCTCAGACTCCGGCGGTATGGAATAACCTGGGCGTGATTTATCTATGTCAGGGAGATTATGATAAAGCTGCCGAATTACTCAGCCAGGCTGCTACAGCAGGTATTCAGGAGGCTGGTCATAATATGAAAGAACTAAATAAAAAAAGAGAGAACGATAAGAAGCTAAAGAAATAAATAGTTCAAGAATCTCGGAACGCAATTTTAATCCTATATAATTACATGAAACAATATAACTGGTCAGTAAAACTTCTGGGCTTATTGCTCCTGCTATTGGTCTTATTCTCCTGTGGAACTTCACGTTCTCATTTAGTGGAGAGACTCTTTCTGGAGCGGGAACAGATCACCATCTATCATCCGGAAGGAACTGGTTCGAAAGCCAGCCGGGTGTTAAGTGAGCAAGTGACTTTTACTCAGGTTGAAAAAATACAGGAAGGGGTGGATGGTTTATCAGACGCTAATCGGGTAGATACAAACCGCGTTTATACTCTTCCGGAAGTGAAAGTGACCTCCCGTACACGTTTTACTTCAGTACGCCAAGGTTTTGTAGATGTTGATTTTGTAATCCATGTTCCCCGTCAGTTTATCTCAGATGATTATCAGGTTTGCCTGACTCCTGAGTTGTTTCAGAATGATTCTGTAATCCGTTTGGGTGATGTTGTTCTTCGTGGTGAAAATTTCGTGAAAAAACAGGAAACTGATTATGCAGAGTATGAGAAGTATCTGGCTGGTGTTGTGGATGCGGGAGGCTATGACAGCATTTTTGTAGACCGCAAAGGTTTGAATCGCGACATAAGTAACCGACGCAAATTAGGTATGGACGATTATTATAACCGTTGGGCTTTAGTAAATGAATACTGGCAATGGCGCTATAAAAAGGAAGAAGAGTATACACGTCGGAATGTATTACAAGACTACCAGTTAAGTCGTCGTCTGGAATCTTCCCGCCAAAAATATGAGAAAGAACTTTTACGCCGTTTAAGTACGGGACGTGATACAGCTTCCTTGTCTCGTGCTTACCGGAAAGAATGTGAGGCGTTGAAACGTAAATATGCGTCCAATAGAGAATTGACTTTGGCTTCGGTTCCTCAGAAATATCGTGAAATCTATTTGCAGGGAGTCCGCCCTGAAGATGTTCAACCCGATATTCCGTTGGATAAAGATTCGATCCGTATGGCGCGTGAGCATTTATTACACGACCGTATTGCTATGAACGAATTTAAAGATTCTCGTAAAGATGCTGTTTTTCGCCAGCTGGTACCTTATCCCTATCGTCCGGATGCTCATTACAATCTGGTGATTTCGGAAGGTAATAATTTTACCTACCGTTACACAAAGCGTTATCCGGTAAAGGCAGGACAGAAAAACATTCGTATATGTCTGAAAGGATTGATTACTGCCACCGATAGGAGTGCTTTCAATGTCCGTACAGATACCTTGAATTATATCATCTCTTCGCTGGATGAGTTGGCAGATGGTACTTTATTGGTCAATGAAACTTTTACTGAAGAAGATCGACGTGACTACAATCAGGCATTACAGTTATTGCGTGGGCGGGAATATGAACATGCATTGAATATTCTTACACGCTATAAAGATTACAATACAGCCTTGGTGTTAGCCTGTTTAGGTGAAAATCGTCAGGCTCATTCACTCTTGGTGCAGTTACCCGCCACAGCAAAAACACTTTATCTTTTACAAATTGCAGACTATAAAATATTAAACCTACTTTAAATACAGTTTAAAACCACTTATAAAAACAAGCATACACAGTGATGTAGCAACAGTACCTTTCTTTACTCAAAACTTTCACTTCCAAATAGACTGTTGCGATTAAAAAGAGAATTAAAAATTAAAAACTCCCGTCCCAGGCGGGAGACAGAAATACCTGGGACTAGTTAATCAGTAGGTTCTCGCTGTGAAGCGCGACTTTCTGTAAGCATAAATAGGTTTTGGCTACGAGTCACGTCAGGCGTGACGTGGCTCGTTCCATTTTTCAGTATATCCAGCTTATCTGGATAGGCCTTTTCCCGGTAGGTCCTTTTGTAACATGCGTATTACAATTTCTGAAAAGAAATCGTTATAAACACTTCTTTTGCATAAAAATGCCCGAAAATGGAGATTAAATCTGGCATTTGTTATATCAATTGTAAACAAGATTGTGTACTTTTGCAGTGAGTTTTTAAATTCACTAACAATAAATAATAAATAGAAAAAATGATTAGTTACAAAGAATTAGGCCTCGTAAACACCAGAGAGATGTTTGCCAAAGCTATTAAAGGTGGATATGCTATTCCTGCCTTTAACTTTAACAATATGGAACAGTTGCAAGCTATTATCCAGGCTGCGGTTGAAACCAAATCTCCTGTTATTCTTCAGGTGTCTAAAGGTGCACGCAACTATGCTAACCAGACATTGCTTCGCTATATGGCAGAAGGAGCTGTGGCTTACGCAAAAGAATTAGGCTGCGAAAATCCTCAAATTGTTCTGCATTTAGACCATGGTGATTCTTTCGAAACTTGCAAATCATGTATCGATATGGGATTCTCTTCTGTAATGATCGACGGTTCTCATCTTCCTTATGATGAAAACGTGGCTCTTACTAAAAAAGTAGTAGAATATGCTCATCAGTTTGATGTAACAGTAGAAGGCGAATTAGGCGTATTGGCTGGTGTGGAAGACGATGTAGTTGCTGAACACCATACCTATACCAAACCTGAAGAAGTGGTTGACTTTGTAACTAAAACTGGATGCGATAGTCTGGCGATTTCAATCGGTACTTCTCACGGTGCCAACAAATTTAAGCCCGCACAATGTACTCGCAATGCAGAAGGTGTATTAGTTCCTCCTCCTTTGCGTTTTGATGTATTGGAAGGTGTTGAAAAAGAATTACCTGGATTTCCTATCGTTCTTCACGGAGCATCGTCAGTTCCACAGGAAGAAATTGCGACTATCAATAAATACGGTGGTGCATTGAAAGATGCAATCGGTATTCCGGAAGAACAACTTCGGAAAGCTGCTGCATCGGCTGTATGTAAAATCAACATTGACTCTGACAGTCGTTTAGCTATGACTGCTGCTGTTCGTGAAGTATTTGCTACACAGCCAGCTGAATTTGACCCACGTAAATACCTGGGACCGGCTCGCGAAAACATGAAGAAATTATATAAACATAAAATTGAAGATGTATTAGGATCGGCTGGTAAGCTAGACTAATTATATTCTTTAAAAACAAGAAAAGAGGTACCTACCGGGTACCTCTTTTTTATTTACAATACTTTAAAAAAGTGTCCGAATAAGTAACCTATATGCTTTTATTCATGATTCATAACTGTTAATTCATGATTTTAACGTTTCACACAAATATCTTAATAAATGTTTTGTTTTTCTACATGAAGTATTTAAATTTGCGCCAACCAACCAATACAAATAAATTCTCATGCGGAACACATGTATCACGCGCAGACTATGTCTCGCACTAATAACCAGCTTACTGCTGGGGCTGCCGCTTTATGCATATAGCCTAAAGCATTATACAGCAAAAGATGGGCTGTCGAACAATGCGATAACCGCTATCTTTCAAGATGAGGACGGTTTCATGTGGTTTGGAACCAACCGGGGCGTAAAGCAATTTGATGGTCGGGCATTTCACAACTTGCCTGCAATTGAGGGGTCAGAGTTTTTAGTGAATGATGCCATAGGGGACATTTATGAGACAAGTAGCCATGTGTTTTGGATATTAACCAATGGCGGACTAACTTGTCTTGACTATTCGAAGCAAACCGTACAGCGGTTTGAGGAGTTTGATGGGAACTCAATGGTGGTGAAAGGTTCGAACGGTGAAATTTTTGTAGTGAAAGAAGATAATTATATCTATTGTTTTCGCAAAGAGAGTAAAGAATTCGAAAAAATACCTGCCCAGGGACTTGTTAAGGATGCAATTGTGTCTATGTTTGTAGACACAAGCAATACTATTTGGGTTATCACAGAGGATGATAATCACCGTTGTTATGTCTTAGAAAAAGGCGGTGAGAAATTAAGATTGACTCCCATAGCAGGCTTTCGGCATACTGCCCCGGTATTATGGAGTTTCTACGATAATGATGAGGTTTATTTCGTAGACGATAGTTTTATATTATACGAATACAGTATTTCCAACAAGACTAAGAACTATATTCAGGATCTTCGGAATGAAGTGGCCCGGTATGGAGATATATCATCTATCATCAAACATCAGGGCGATTATTATCTTGCTTTTGCTGCTGGTGGTATGTTCCGTGTAAAAAATATGCCCGATCATCGAAGTAAATATTTGTTGTCGGAAATTGCTGTTCCCATGGGAATTAGCTGCTTGAAAAAGGATAGTAACCAGGAAATAATCTGGGTCGGCACACGGGATAAGGGAGTATATATGTATTACGAAGAAGCATCCACACTCGAAGGAGTACTTTCAAGTTCTTTTAATCAATCGTCTTCTAATCCAATCAATGCATTATATATTGACAGGTCGCAAACATTATGGATAGCTACCGGTGGGAATGGTATCACAACTATTCGGGAGTTTAGCGGTGAAAATATCAGAGGAAAACGTACAGATTCCTATACGACCAGTAACAGCATGATTGGTAGTGGCAATGTACATTCTTTTGCACCCAGTAGCAAGAATCTTCTTTGGATTGCAACAGAAAGTGGGGTGAGCTACTATTCATATAGTGAATATCGTATGAAGAATCTGCAATTTATGGCTGATAATAAACCGGTAAGATATTTACGTTCGATTTGTGAAGTCAATGATACAGTTCTGTGGATGACTACAGCCGGCGAAGGAATTGTAAAAGCTCATGTAGCAGGTTGGTCTGATTCTCCGATTATTACAGGCACCAAAAGATATGTGTTTGGAGAAGGAAATAAAGAATTGAATAATTTCACAACCATTTATCAGGAAGATCACAATACCCTTTGGTTTGGTACACTGGGAAGAGGTGTCTACAAAGTAAATACCCAAACGGAGGCTATGGAGAATATACAGTTCGGTAAGAGTGGTGATCCCATCAATGAAGTATATAGTATTCTCAGAACTAAAAAAGGTTATTGGTTTGGTACTGGAGGAGGTCTTGCCTATATGTCCTCCGAAGGAGAAAAGCAAACATTTACGGAATCAAACGGTTTCCTTCACGAAGCGATCCATGGCATTCTCGAAGGAAAAAATAATATTTTGTGGTTGAGTACCACCAATGGAATCGTAAAATTCGATATTGAGAAAAACTCTTTTTATCTCTGCAGGCAATCAGAAAATAGGAAGATTAATAATTTTAGCAATGAATCCTTCTTCAAAGATCCTGTTAGTGGTATGCTGCTTTTTGGTGGAAGCAACGGTTTTGTCTTAATTAATGAGTCGGACTTTGTCATTCCGGATTATTCTCCTGAAATTAAATTTACTGGTCTTGCCCTGTTCGGACAAGAGAGGAATATTTATGAACACCTGACCACAACAAGGAATAAGTCGGTACTTACTTTGAATAACGATCAGAATGTATTTGCCATATCTTTTGTCGCTCCGGATTATGTGGACGGAAAAGACTATACTTATTTCTATAAATTAAATGAGCAGAATGATAACTGGATTAATAATGGAACTTCAAACACTGCCTTATTCACTTATCTGGCTTCCGGTAAGTATACATTCATGGCGAAATACCGCAACAATGTGACCGGAAAAGAAAGTGCAGAGTTCCCGCTTACTATCCGTATTCTTCATCCCTGGTATAAAACCCTATGGATATATCTCGTCTTTATAATCATTATAGCAGCAGCCTTCTTTATTATTCGCTGGTTTGTGAGAGCACGTCAAAAGAAAAATACGGAAGCACTTATTACCTCTCTGAATCAGATGCATCAGCAAGATATTTATAGATCGAAGCTTGCATTCTTTAGCGATATGGCTAATCAGATCTATAATTCACTGACATTTATTCTGAATCCATCCAAAAAGCTTCTGGCTGAAAGTACTCCCGGTAGCCGTGAACATACCTATGCCAATACCATTTATCAAAGCGGTGAACAGATGAACCGTTTTGTACATGAACTCATTGAGTATCGGCAAATAGTAATGGGGGATAGGGTTGCACACATTCGTTCTCTGCTGGTATCGGAACTGGCCGATACAATTGCGGAAGCCTTCATAGAACAGGCGGAAACGAAAAAGGTAGATTACCAGATATCTATTGCCAGCGGTTTATACTGGAACTCAGATTACTATTGCTTAACTCGTATCATCACACATTTGTTATCTGTTTCTTTTGGCAATGTTGAAGAGAAAGGTGCTATTACTATTAAGGTAGGAGTTAGGAATAGGCAGCTATACGTGGAAGTTTCCAGCAGTGCCGAAGAGTTATTCAAAAAGAACTTTGAAAGGGCATTAGACTATTTCAAAATCGTTGACCTGTTAGAAGAAGATGTAGTAAGAGGCCATAATGTTGCCAATGAATTGACTCTCGCCCTGGCGAATAGCATGGTTGTATTAATTGGCGGAAAAATGGATATTCATAAATCCGAAGGAGGTATAACTACATTTATAACTACTTTCCCCAATCTGGAGATATTGGAAGATGAAGGAATGGTAATCGAAGAAGAAATGCCGGTTATCAAACCCGTATCCGGAATTTCTCCCAAAATTTTACCTTCTAAAAATGAATATGCTTCTTCTGTACTGGTTCTGACGGATATTAAGGCTGTGTTGTGGCTCCTCACTGATCAGTTCCTGGATAAGTATAATGTTGAAAAGGCTGATTCTGGAGAGGATGTTTTAACTAAACTTGCAACGGGTAAATACTTCCTGTTGATTGCAGAGGCTGATTCACCAAATACGGATACTATTCAGTTGGTTAAGGTAATTAAAGAAAGAATCGAGTTTACGCACATCTCTTGTGTATTGCTGGCTTCGGATAACTCTGTAGCAGAAAAAACTGCATCATTGGAAGTTGCCGACTTCTATCTGCAGAAACCTTATGACATGGAAGTGCTGGATAAAGAGATTGATCGCCTGACTGCCTATAAACAGCAACAGCAATATTATACCACGACTCTTAACCAGACACTCGAATTGGATGAAGCACAATATACGAACAATGAAGATAAAGAATTCTATGACAAAATGTTGCAGGCAATAAACAAGAATATTGCTAATAAAGAATTCTCTGTGGGTATATTAAGTGCAGAATTAGGATTAAGTACCCATCAGTTGTACCGTCGACTGAAGAAGATCACTGAGAAGACGCCGAATGAAATTATCCGGGAGTCTCGTCTGAATCTGGTAGAGAAGTTATTGGTATCCACCAATCTGCTGGAAGACGAAATCATGGAGAAAGCAGGGTTTGCCAGCCAGAACAATTTCTTCCAGGTATTCTCTCAGAAGCACGGTATTACTCCTAAAATCTATCGGGAGCAGAAGAAGATGAGTATGAAAAAGAGAAAATAAGAATAAGCTCATTTTAGACTAAGTATATAATAAAAAGTTTCTAAGCTTAGAAAGTTAAGACTCTAAGCTTAGAAACTTTTCTTTTTAAGCGTATCGTATCAGCCTTTCTTATATGGCTTCTGAAGAGGGGTAAAGAGGAAAGACAGTGTAATAAAAAAGGAGCAATAAAATGAGTTTACTACTTTCTATTCGTTCGTTTCAAATAAAGATCATTGAGTACCTCATACTTCGTTTTATTCCCTGCTTCAATCCTTTCTCCGGATAGTTCAGACCACAAATTGATTTCTTCTGGTGTCGGTTTTGTATCCAGATTCGCTTCCCAATCCGGTAGATACCCCTGAATCCCCATATACTGTACCATCGAATATGCCGGAGAATCTGGTGTTACATCCCGATAGTAGATTAAAGTAGCTTTTCCATTTATCAGTTTGGTTTGTAATTCGTCGATTTCAATTTCCCGGATGCTTTGTTGATGGTCGATAGCGAGGGAAGCAGCAATTCCGGCAGCTTGTCCCAGTGCCATCCAACAGGGTTCCATCCGCAAAGTGGAGAAGCCCACATGGCTACCGGATACAGGTACAGGAATCAGTAAATTGTCAACTTTTTTGGGAACGATGACTCCGAAAGGTACTGTATAAACGACTGTCGGATAACTAAAGAAACCATCCAATGCTATTTTTCCGGGTTCCCTTTTGTGTACCGCATGTGAGTCGAGCGCGTAATGGCTGGCGGTAATAATACTCCTATGTAAAGGAGGCCGTTTTCCCGGTTCTACGGGCAATGCATCGTGCGCAGTGAAGAAATATTCTCCTTCAAATCGTCTTCCTTCGCGTACATATACCTGGCGAGGGAAATGACCATTATCCAGATATTCATCCGCAGCCAATCCCCATTCACAACAAGCTTCCCGGAATCTTTCAGGCAATGCGTCATCGTTCTGGGCAAACCACAATAGCCCCAGAATATATTCTTTCAGGCGTTGAGCATATTGGTCGCGCCATTCCCAGGTGGCTGTAGGCCATTGCTGGTTTTCTTCCGGTAAGTCGGTGGAGATAAGGGCCAGGTGCTGGTTGTTGGCATCCATTTTCATGTTGGGGAGTGTAGTCATACTGGAAATCTTCCACATACCCCATACATCCCCCGGTATTTGTGTCTTGCCTCCTTTCAGTATGTGTTCTTTATTGGCGTTCATCATTTCTTCTGTAACTTCCAGCATGTCTGCACCTGCGTGCCGACCGAGATAGACATCATCTATTAGTGAGGTATATTCTTTCCGGTTGTAGTTTTCTGGTTTTTCGGGGAGTATCCGGATAGCCGGATCGTTAGTAAGGCAGAGGCGGTAGTTATATGCCTGCAATGCATCATCCGCTTTAAAGGTACTTCCTTCCAATTCAGGACCTTTCCAGAGCTTATAGATTTTCCCGGCTCCTGGTTCATTGAACTCGCTTTTACCTTCCCGGCCAATGCGATAAGGTACGTTGGCTGCTCCTCCTAAATCGCCTTCATACGTGGCGTCCACAAAGATCTTTCCGGTATATGTTTCCTGCTTTCCGTTGGTACGATTGGTAAGGGTAATGCTTTGGATCTTTCCTTTTTCCATTCTTATATTTTGCGGGCTTACATCAAACTGCTGCATGGTACGGATTGTAATCCTTTCTTTCTCAGTTGCCAGCATTTCATCAAAAATCAGGGCAGCTACTTTGGGCTCAAAGTGGTATCCCTGGCTACAATCCCGCACTTGCTTGGAATTTTCCCCATACGTTTGCGTATAATAGGCAAGCATTCTGTCGATAAATTCCTTAAACAGTCCGGTGGTTGCGCCTTTGGTTGCTATATCCGTGGCTCCCAGTCCGTTAACGGGTAAGCCACCAATATGCGCGCTTCGTTCCAGGATAACAGAAGTTTTTCCTTCCCGTGAGGCAGCAATGGCTGCCATAATTCCTCCAGGAGTACCTCCCAGTATTACAATATCGTATGTTTCAGGCTGTTGGCAGGATGAAAGTATCCCAACAGTACAGAGTAAAGAGAGTATATATTTTTTCATAATATTACTTTTCAATTCTTTTTCCAGTGGTATAATTCAGGCTTAAGGAGTGTTTTCCTTTTTTTATTTCAACCTGATAAGAGTCGAATCGAGTCTGACTGTACAGATTATCATACCGATAACCTGTTTTAAGTGGTATCTCTTTTCCATTAAGGAGGAAAGAGCCTTCCCAACTAAACTTCATTTCGCCGGAAGTGGGGGAATGGTACGTTACATCCTGTTGATTGCATGATACTTTCGCCTGCTGAACGGCTTCTACAAATTTAGGAAAACTTTCCCATTCGCTGATTGAACCGACCTCGCATATCCAGATATTCTGACGGCCTTGTACAACCAGGTCGTTGATATTTCCTCTTTCATCATTTTGCCATTCGGTAGGATGCTGCGAATAGAGCGCTACATATCCGTTTCCTTTCCGGCCGAATACCCATCCATCTTTTTGAATAACCTCGTCGAAGGCTTGTTGCGGGAAGTAAGCATGTGTTAGGTTCATACCGTCTTTTACCGGGTTGTTGTATATACAAATAACAGCATTCTTATGCTGTACGGCGCGAGGCAGTACGGCACTTCCTCCCCAATAGTTCGGACTGCTTCCCAATCCCTTTTTACCGGGGTGAGTTGTGAATACTACAGCTTCATTTCCTAGTGATGCCTGCCATATATGTTGCTGGTAGGCAATGGCACCTGCCCGGTAGTCAAAGGCACAACTCATCATATAATCGTCGGTACGATATGTCTCGAAATTGGCTTCTGACAAAGCGAAGCGATCCACCCGAGTGTTAATGATCTTTCCGTGTTCCTTAATTTGTTCATCGTATCGTTTGATGTAGTCATCGTAGTTACCATACGGATAAGTGCCGTATTTCTCGGAGATTTGCTTGGACATCCGAACTACTTTGGGATGAATAAACTCCTGCATCCCCCAGAAAAGATGGGTATCTTCTTCTTTCTCCCAGGAAAGACCGTACTTTTCAGCGTCGTCAACTTCGATACTTGTTTTCTGTCTGTTCAGCATAGGCTGAGAATAATCGGTGGCGATGTCAATAATAACCTGGGGGCAACGGTAACTACTGGCAGCCAACACGGTATTGCTCATAATGGCATCGGGCAGGTATTGACCTTCTCCAAATACGAGCTTTAAAGTAGGAGACATGGCATGATGTCCGGTAATAAGAGAGTGGGAATATGCTCTTCCGCTAGTGGTTGCCAGTATGCCGTGAAAGTTACCCAAAGCGAGATCAAACATAAGCAGATCGAGTACTTGACGGGCTTGTTCTTTGATCTTTGGGTTTTCGGCATAATCAAACAAATTCAATAGAATCAGGATGTCAACCTCATAGTAAGTGGAGTTCCATTCACTAAATCCGAAGCGGAACCGGAAATCAAGCCATCTTTCCAACAGATATTCGGCATGTTCGATCAGTTCGCGTCCGGTCTGTCCACTAGTAAAGGTGCGATCTTTATAGAGTTGACCAGCTAGAAGTTCCGCAGTATGATAAAGTGCCTGGTGGTTTTCCGTATGATAACATCGGTAAGTGGTGTCTTTGCGGGCGTCGTTCCACCAGTATTTGAAATCGAGGATACATTCTTCTACTTTTTGGGTCATTTCCGGAGAAAGGTGTTTCTGTTCTTTTTCCATGTAGGCCATACGAAGTAGCCCATTCAGGGAAAAGTCGTTGCAATCCCAGTTGCTTCGTATTTTGTCGATTGCGTCTTGCACCAATGCTTCGTCCGGTTCAAGGCCGGAAAGGAGCCGGCACATTTGTGTAAAGATACCGATTCGCTCTTTGGGTTCTCCGTGTTTTACGCAGTAATCAAGGAAAAGCGTCCTGCGTTCATCGTATGTTCCGCGGGGTGTATGCCAGAACTCGTCCGGATACGTGACTTTGTTTGTTGTTGGCGAACAGGATAGCAGTAAAAGTGCAATAAGCAGATAAAACAGTTGTTTCATGATCAGTAAGCGATTATCAGAGGGTTGTTACTTGTTTAATTGTATCACGGAGGTAGTCCATTGCCATGCTTTACCCCATTATTCCGGGTATCCAAAATGCTCAGCTTCTTCCATAAGTAATAATGTCTTGGGGGCCGTAATTACATTGTAAGCCGCATACATGGAGGTTGGCGGACACACCATATCGTTGTAGCCGAATGAATAAAATCCCGGTACACGTACCATACGCGCGAAGTTCACCACATCATAGTAACGGGTATTCTCAGTTTTCTTTTTCAGTACTTCAGGGCTATCTTTCTTATCCTTAAAAAGATGAGGCCATCCTCCGGCCCGTTGGTGAAGATAACCGTTCAGATCGCACAGGGCAGGGTAGAAGGATACCAATCCTTTCACACGGGGGTCGAGGGCTGCTGTGACAATGGCTAAGGCACCACCCTGGCTACCTCCTTGTACCACAAGATTCTCTCCATCGAATTCCGGCATACTGAATATATAATCTACTGCACGTACACAACCCAAATACACCCGTTTGTAATATACTTGATCCTGATTATCCCAGTTTGAATACTGATACCCATTCAGTGCACCAGCCGCCAGGTTGCTATAGATATAGTTATCCATCGTTACCGGAATGCCATGTATTCCTATTTCGAGGGTGATAACTCCTTTCTCTGCTTCTCCTGTATTACCGTTGTAAGGACGAACGCCAGCACCCGGCACCTGCAGTTTGGCCGGGTATTTGCCTGGTGCTTGAGGAACACACAATATCCCGTACAAGCGGCTCCCGTGACGATAGTTTTGTACGCTGAGTTCGTATACTTTTACTTTTTCCGAACTTCTTTCCGGCAGAAAACGTAACTGGGTATCCATCGGGATTTTGGCGTTTTCTGCTTTTGCTTTTTCCCAGAAAGCACTGAAATCTTCCGGAAGATCGGCTATCGGCTTTATCTTTTCAGGAGCAAAGGCCGCGGTAGCACGTCCTTCGTACCTATTTCCTTCGTATGTAGCGAAAACGCGACAACGCAGAAATCCCGGTGATTGCATACTTCCGCCTTCAATAGTTATGCTTCCTTTTTTCAGAGTGAGTGTTTCTTCCTGGTGTGTGGGCATCATATCGTAAGAGATTTCGTATCGAATCTCTACGTTTTCTAGCGGGATGCTGTTCCTGGTTACTTGTACATCGAATTTAACTTTCTCTCCCGGATTATATTTCCAGTCGTTGTGGTTGGGTACTACCCTTACTTTAATCATTCTCTGGGCAGGTTGCGCCATAAGAGGGAGGGAGAAGAAAAGCAACAGATATATTATTAATTTTGTTTTCATACTCGTTTATTTTTGAATCTTTAGATATTCGTTTCTGATACTACCGGAAGTTGACGTAAATGCTACCGGGATTTGGTTGAAATGCTACCGGAGTTCAGATCAAAACCTACCGGGGTTTCATTCAATAAGTATTGGCATAAATTAGTTTAATGGACATGAGTTAGCAACTTTCCGCTAAATAGATTTAGTCTGAAGGATTTAGCGAAGGCTGAAAGCCTGACATATTTAGCCCAGGGTCAGCGAACGAAGTGAGTGCAGCCCTGGGTAGCGAATCACCGCAGGCAAGGAGTGCTGTATGCACGGCATACCTAAGAATTCAGCATTATATGCCGTTCTTTCAGAACTCATCTTTCCGTCTCTTGTAACCTGGGGCTGCGCTCGCTTCGTTCGCTGACCCCAGGCTAAATATGTCAGGCTTTCAGCCTTTGATCATCCCTATAATTGTAATCACACAAACTAATACTTTTGAACTACTTCAATGATACATTTCTTTTTTTACGGTGCTAATTAATTACGGCCGCCCAACCGCCATTCTTTACCATTTTTACGGTTATTTTATCTCCCGACTTCACCATTGTTTCTTTGCGACGGTAATCCATCGCTTGATATCCCGCGTTGATTCCATCTTCAAAAGAGGTCATTGATAGTTCTTTTCCTTCCGGAAGAAAATCAAAGGAAAGTTCGAAAACACGTTCCTTTTCTTTATTATTCGTCATGCCACCAATAAACCACTGGTTGCCCTTTCGCTTGGCTATAATAACATATTCACCCACTTTGGCTTCCAGTACACGCGTTTCATCCCAGGTAACAGGCACCTGGCTGATGAATTCCGTACAATCATGGTTGCGGTAATAAAGCGTAGGATTGTCCGCCAGCATTTGTATTCCGCTTTCGAAGATTACGAATAAGGCCAACTGATAAGCTCGGGTCCCGATGCTGGCTGAATTGGGTCGATCCGCTTTGTAAACATGGGGTTGCATACTGATCATTGCTCCCGGCGTATAATCCATTGGGCCCACAGCATTGCGCATAAAAGGAAAATAAATGCTATTGTCCGGATAACAACCGCCCATCTGCTCCATACCTCTTACTCCTTCGTACGAGAGAACGTTGGGATATGCGTATTCAAGTCCGGCAGGTTTGAAGGAACCGTGGAAATCAACAAAGAGTTGATGTTTGGCTGCTTCTTTCGCTACCCGTTCGTAGTAGTTAACCATCCATTGATCGCTTCGGTCCATGAAGTCGATTTTCACTCCCTTTACTCCCCACTCCTGGAATGTTTTGAAAACATCAAAATTGTTTTCCACCACCAACCAGGTAAGCCAGAGGACAACGCCTACATTCTTTTCTTTTCCGTATCGGATAATTTCATGAACGTCTACTTTCGGGTTAGGAGTGTAAGGATCGCGGGTACTCATGGCCCAGCCTTCGTCCATAATAATATAAGATATACCGTATTTGGATGCGAAATCGATAAAGTATTTGTAGGTATTCAGGTTGTACCCTGATTCGAAGTTTACGTCGGGTCCGTAAGGAGTAGCCCCGTTCCACCATTCCCAACTGGCCTGCCCGGGTTTAATCCAGGAAGGATCAGGAATCTGATTCTTACTGGCCAATTGATAAGTCAGGGTATTTTCAATCAGTTGCTTATCTTCTTTGGTGATGACAAAATACCGCCAGGGATAATTTCTTTTGCCGGATGTTTGAGCAATATAATCAGCTTCCCGGAGGATTTTTAAACTACGATCTCCATCTTCTCCGAATTCCAGCGGCACTTTAGGGAATACGGATTGCATACCGTTCTCACCCGTTCCCTTCAGGAACATACACGGATAGTCGCTTAAATTTGATTCCGAGATAAGTATTTTATAAGGCTTTTCAGTCTCTATTAATACAGGAAGAACAGCCATTCGGTCGGATGGTTTCCATTCGGTAGTAGCTACATGAGTATAAAGCTCTTCATAAGCTGTTTTGAAACCTGCCGGTTGTTGCAAATGCGCCAGGTAATTACCAGGGAAGTTGATTACAAAGTCTTCATCCATCACATACGCTTCATTCTTCTGGTTGGTAACGAAGCGATAGGCGATTCCATTGTTGAAAGCCCGGAATTCTACGGCGTAATTGCCTTTGAAATTTAACCGTAATTGGTTGTAATGGTTCTGAATGCTAGCGTATTTTAAAGGTACTACCGGAGTCAACATTTCGTTTACCTGTGTGCGTTTCTGACTAGATAGGCGAGGCTGTTGCCCCAGTACCTGGTCTTTCAGGCTGAGCTGCAGGTAACAGTTTTCCAGTAGATGATCATTGTTGTACGATACGGAATAATATATTTTATCTGCCAGCCGGATGGATAATTTAATATCTCCATTGGGCGAAGTAAGCTCCATTTCCTGCGCATAACTATTACACACATACCCAAACAGAAGTACTGAAAAGAAAATAAAGGTTCGTTTCATGGTTACTGCGTATTTAAAATAATTGTTCGATTCTATTCTAATAAAGCTGCCGCGCACCACAGAAGAGGAGCCTGACCATGTAGATCACCTACAATTCTTCGGCGGTCCAGATAGTACTGCTTGGTGGTACCCACGTTGGTTCCCATACATACTTCGGTAATATCATTATCGGCATTGATATAGGTAAGCAGTTGGAGCCATGCTTTGCGTGCGATGGGTGCGTATGTTTTTGCATCGAGCCATCCATTCTTTACACCGGTAATCATGGCGTAGGTAAACATGGCCGAGCCGGATGTCTCTGTCCATGAGGAAGGATCATCTACCAATTGTCCCCACAATCCATTCTCCTGTTGGAACTCTTTGAGCGTATTCATCATTTTCCGGTACTGTGCCAGGATGCGTTCGCGGTGTTGATGAGTGGAGGGGAGATGCTTTAATAAATCCGTCATACCGGCTGCCATCCATCCGTTACCCCTGCACCAATAAAAGGGTGCGTTTCCGGCATGATAAAACAGGCCGTTCGGTTGCTGGATAGAATCAAGGTAGACTGTCATTTCGTAGGCAGCCCGGTCGATGTATTTTTCATTCCCGGAGGCTGCGTAAGTCTGGCTTTGGATAGTGGTAATCATAAACATATCATCAATCCAGAAGCGGGTTTGCCAGGAAAGACCTTTATCCAGATAACTTTGGTATTGTTCCTGGTGCTTGGTGTTGGCAGGCATTTGCCATTGACGATCCGCAAAGTCAATTCCTATATAATAGAAGCACTCATTCTTTGTTTGCATATAAAGCTGGAGAGGTACTGCGCCGAAGACCGTATGATCCACATGATCGGGTTTCTGCATCAACTCTTTCTGCGAACCCAGCAATGGGAAAAAGCGTTCTTCCAGTTGGCGGAGGAGTTTTTTATCCCGGGTAACGTGGGCGAATTTCAAGGCGCCATACCAGGCGCATACTTCCGGGTAGGTTACTTCAGAAGGGGGAGTTTTTATCCCGTCGAAATTGCGGAAAGGTATTGATAAATACCGTTGGGCTACCTTTTGTCCTACTTCCAGTGGAGTACTTCCCTTCGGAAATTTCCTGAGTTCACCCTGCTGGGCGAATGTCTGGGATATGCCTGCAAAAGTAAGTAGTACGATTATCCAAATTTTCTTTGAAGCCATTAGATTTGTATTTTATCAGATGGCCCGGTGGGATAAAATATCTACGCCGGGCTCTCTGAGATTGTGTGATGTTATCCGAAAAACAATTTACCTTATTTATTTCTGATCCCAGCCATTCGGTTGTTGTGGGTAAGGATCGCCTGTAATAACGTCGTCAATTTGTTTTTGCGGAATAGGACGTAACACATGGAAGTCGTCTATATTATCCTTCATTGGAGACTGTGTGTGCCATCTGGTTTGGAAGAAACCGTACCTTTTCACACGGTCAACCAATGTCTGGGTTCTGACAAGATCGAACCAGCGGAGTTGTTCGCCGCAGGGTTCCCGAGTTCTTTCATCCAGGATAAAGTCAAGTGTAACATCGCCGGAAGAGATCAACATATCATTTTCCTTGCCGTCTGCCGCTGCTCTTTTACGCAGTTCATTGATATAATAAGCAGCGCCATCGCTTGTGCCCGTATTGCCCATCTTAAATGCAGCTTCCGCAGCGATCAGGTAAGTCTCTGCCAATCGGTATACGATGATCGAACGTCTGGAATCAAAATCTTTTGACTCCCGATTCGGATCGAGATACTTCTTCATAGTTGGGTAACTGGGATCGGTATAGTTTTCCGGTGTTACGATGTAATAATCGTGTGCCCGTATCTCTGCTTCGGTCAGGTTCTTTCCGGGAAGCCAACCGGCAAGATCTCCTGCCTTCACTGTGATTGTTTTCGTTAGCTTTTCACTATCACCCACATAGAACTCTTGTGTTCTGTTTCCATCTACAGGGGCATACCAATGGGTCTGGAATGTGCCGGAATAACGGGTATCAGCATCAACATTTCCAAAGGCTTCATTATATAACCAGCTGGTACCGTGATAGCGTGCATATACACGACCGTCTTCAATGGTTTGCACGTTTCCGCTACCGTTGAAATTAAAGTAACCGGAAACAAAGACATGAGCCAAACGGTTCGATCCGTTATCCGACGAAGCAACCCCGTAAATAGGATCATCCCCAAATTGAACGACAAACAAAGCTTCCTTATTGTTTTCATTATTCGGAGCATGAACGTCTGCATAATTGTCCAGCAGCCCCAAGCCGATGGAAGCCGATTCGTCGATCAGTCCTTTGGCTGTTTTATAAGCATTCTCGAAGTCTGTAGATTGTGCGGCAGTACTCCATCCTCTGGTAAGATATACTTTGGCCAACAGATGTTTTGCCGTTGCAGCGGTTACACGTCCGGTCTGTGCCTCACTGCTTTTTGGGCCGGCGGGCATGGTTCCGGGTTCAATACAATACTTCAGGTCTTCGATAATAAAATCATAAATCTCGGCTATAGGTGCCCGGGTGGCTGATGTGGAAATGGATGTATTATAAGTTTTGTTGAGTGTTACATCTCCAAAGAACTGCACCAGGCGGAAGTAAAGGAAGGCACGGAAGAAACGTGCTTCCGCTAACATTCTTTTTTTGTTTCCTTCATTAATATCCGTTATGTTTTCACCAAAGTGTACCAAACCGTTACAGGTATTAATAAACGTATAGGAGTCTCTCCAATAGTTATAAACATACCCCGCATTCGGAGTAAAGTTATCTGTGTAATTACCTATATTGTATATATCGCCGGAAGAACGGCTGAAAAACTCATCAGTTCCTGTTACCGTCAGTATATGAATAGCATCCTGCGGGCCAAAGAATTTCCGCATACCGCCATATACACCATTAAGGCCCAGGGTGAAACCTTGTGAAGTTTCAAAAGATTCAGGAGTGATTTTGGAGTGATTTACTTCATCAAGCTTATCTAAACATCCTGTCGTCAGCATAAGCGGCAAACAAAGTAAAAGGTATAATATCTTTTTCATGTTATTATCTATTTATTGGTTAAAAAGTTACGTTAAGTCCAAATATCATAGACCACATAGCAGGAAGAGGCGGAGTACCGTCTTTACCTAAGTTGCCGGTTGTTTCAGGATCCAGACCGCCAAAATCTTTCATATATTTTGAGAAGAAAGTAAAGGGGTTGGACACCGTGGTGTAGGCCCTCAATGAACCGATACCTAATTTACTTAAGGCTGATTTTGGAACTGTATATCCCAACGAAATAGTACGGATTTTCAGATAAGAGGCATCCATAAGGCTTAATGTACTCAGATACTTCGGACTCTCCATGGTGCGATTGGGTTTCGGCCAGTAATTCTCGTTATTGTCAGGAGTCCAGTAGTTTACTTTCAGGTTATTATATGCACCTCCTTGCAGAGTATTCATCCAACCATTATGCATTTCCGAACGGAATTTGCCTCCCACTCTGAAGTAAGTAACAAAGGAGAAGTCAAAGTTTTTATAGCCAAATGTGTTGGTCATACCTCCTTCAAACTTCGGTTCGCGTTTTCCAACGATCTCCCTGTCATTGTCATTGATTACTCCATCAGGTACTCCGTCCGGTCCACTGATATCGGCTACTTTTACTGTACCGATCACCGATTCCGTACCGGAAGTTTTCAAACCGAATGATTCTGCCAAAGCAATATCTTCCGGTGTGTTCTGCCAGATACCGAGACGTCTATAGTCGTAGAATACACCAATAGCCTTGCCAACAAACCAGTTTTTGCTGATGATTTGATCTACTCCTTCTGTTAAGGATTTGATTTTACTCCGGTTCAGGAAGATATTGAAATCAGTATCCCAGGAGAATGTTTTATCTCCGTCACCTTCCAAGATCCGGGCCTTTAAGTTAAATTCAACCCCGAAGTTTTCGGTTTTACCTACATTGTATTTGATGGCTTCACTGATACCGGTAGAGGCGGGCGGTGTAAAGTCCATGATCAAATCGGTTGTATATTGTTTATACACTTCCAATGATCCTGTGATGCGACCATTGAATAATCCATAATCCAGACCAAAGTTCATGGTTGATGTTTTTTCCCAAACCAGATCACTGTTAGAGGCTCCTGTTGGATAATATCCGATCACCCCTTGACTCCCAAATGTGTATTTATTGCTAGACATGCTACCCATACTGGAATATGGATCAAGGGTTGTATTACCAACCGTACCATAACTGGCTCTCAGTTTCAATGAAGAAATAGCATCCACATCCTTCAGGAAGTTTTCATTTTTTATATTCCACGCTACAGCTGCCGAGGGGAAAGTTTGCCATTTGTTACCTTTCGCCAAACGAGAGGAGCCGTCAGAACGGATAGTAGCCGTAACCAGATACTTGTCGTCATATACATAGTTTATTCGTCCCATGTAAGAAAGAAGATTCCATTTAGAATAACTACCGTCTCCTTTGTGGTTTTGCCCGGTTTTGGGCCCATAATAACCCACCTGATCTGATGGAATATCTGTATAATCTAACTGGAACCATTGGTGTTTCTTTTCTTCCGTACTGAACATAGCTGTAGCATTTATGCTATGCTTCTTGAATTTTTTATCGTATGTCAGCAGGTTTTCTATCGTATAATCATAGATATCTGTGGATTGATTCATTGCCCAGCTTGCACCGGTTTTTTGCTTGGTAGTACCGGACGCGTAATATTTCTGGCGGGTAGACGGAGAAAGTTGAATACCCGCATTGAGTTTATATTTAAAACCGTGTGTAAAGTCTACCTCCAGATAGCCGGTCGTGAATGTTGTCCAACGTGTATTCATATCCTGAATAGCTCCCGGTACTAGGTCGGCCAACGGGTTCATCATCTGATTGGTTGTATGAACTGTTTTACGAAGTTCCCCATTTTCCAGATAAGGTGAAAGCATCGGGCTCATACGTAATGCCTGATCCATGGGATTAACATCTTCACCTTTACTCTTCGTGAAAGTATTCATGCTGCTGATACCTACTTTTACATATTTGCCAATCCACTGATCGAAGCTAAGTTTTACGGTGTATCTCTCTAAAGAGTGCAAATCATAGATGCCTGTAGCTTTGTAATATCCTAATGAAACAGCATATTGATTGGTTTTACCGCCGCCGCTTAAGCTCAACTGATGGTTTGTCATGGTGGATGTAGACTGATACATCAAATCCTGCCAATCTACGTTTGTTCCATTATAATAACCTGTACGTTCATCTGCCAGCAATCCTTGGAATATACTGTTCTGGCCTTCATCCATTAATGTCGGATCATCAATTCCGGTATAAGTACCTTCGGACATACCATTGTATTTGGCCCATTTACGCATTTGGGTAAGTTCTTCTGAATTCATCATATCATATTTACCCAGTGCTTTGTTGAAACCATAATATCCGTTATACCTTACAGTTGCTTTTTGCTCTTTACTCCCTCTGGAAGTCGTAATGAGAAGTACCCCATTCGATCCCCGTGAACCATAAATAGCGGTAGAAGAAGCATCTTTCAGTACAGATACAGAAACGATATCATCCGGAGAAATATCATTCAACATATCGGCGTCGAACGGAATACCATCCACAATAATAAGAGGATCATTTCCACCAGTTAGCGAGCGTTCCCCACGGATACGAATGGTGGGTACCGAAGAAGGGTGAGTACTACCGTTACTTTTCTGAATATCAACTCCTGAACCCATTCCTTGTAAAGCCGAGGCAATATTAGCAGAAGGAATCTGACGAAGACTTTTCTCACCCACCACATTCATGGATCCGGTGATATCGGATTTCTTCAAACTACCGTATCCCACTACAACGACTTCGTCGATTGTTTGAGTGTCGCTTTTTAACTCAATAGAGTATGCTGTTTGCTTCCCTACTTTTACCTCCTGAGTGATGTAGCCAATATAAGATATCACAAGCGTGGAACCGGGAGCTGCTTTTAAAGTAAAGTTCCCGTCGATATCCGTAATGGTACCTTCGCTTGTTTCTTTTACACGAACGGTTGCGCCTATTAAAGGTTCTCCATTTTCTGAGACTATACCGATGATGGTTCTTTGCTGGTTTCCGGGTGTTTGCTCTACTTCCCGCGCATTGTCTGTGTTGGCATGCAAATTAGATGCATATAACAATGACACAAGAAGGAAACTTCCGGATAGAAGTTTGATGAAAGTGTTTTTCTTGATCATAATGATAGATGTTTTTCATTAAATTATTAACTGTTCTCAATGGGTGGATGATAAAGATCGGAAGGAATACTTATCATCGTTTGTCATCGTTTTCTTTAGTGCATAAGATTTTAATGTATTAAATACGGTTAAACATTTGTTTCATTACAGATGCAAACATACATGAATAAATCATATCACAATGCTAAATAAATGCCAACAGAATACGCATTTCAGACAATGGCAGAATAAGGTTTTCATTTGGCGAAATAACATACTTTTCGGTGTTCTTGTTTTTGTAAGTTGCTGTAAACCAGAATAAAATAATCAGTTATTTTAGCTTTTTTATTTGGAATTAATTGGTTCATCGGTGCTTAGTTTCTACATTTGTAAATGTACAGCTTTCTATGTAACAGACTTTATTTTATAACTGTTTTAAATATGAAAAACGCTTCATTTTTCCGTCGATTGTTAATAGGGGTTGCTTTTTCCTGTTACTTTATACAATATGCCGGTGCTTATAGCCAAAGGCAATTTTCCAGTAAGAATGGTCTTTCCAGTAGTTCCATTGTATCCATTTACCAGGATCGGACAGGCTATATGTGGTTTGGAACTTATGACGGGCTAAATACATTTGATGGTCAGAATATCCAGATTTATAAACCCGCCGATGGGGAGAATAATCTTTCGGGTAACCTAATTGATAATATTGTAGAGGGAGAAGAATATGTTTTGTGGATTCAGACGAACTATGGTCTGGATCGTTTTAACCGTCGTACACAATCCGTGATTACATTTAATGAGTTTCAACGATACCATCCGATGGCACGCGGATTGAACAATGAAATCTTTATCGTTAAAGAGAGTAATTATATAGAATATAACCTGCCGGATGAAGATGTTTTCAGACGACTGTATGTACCTCAGATTGTTGCCCGGGATATATTAAATATGTTTGTAGATAAAAACAATACGCTTTGGATTTTTACGGGAGACAATCATAGTATTAGTTTTTCCATCAGCTGGAATGAAAGAGAACTGGTATTAACTCCTAAAGACTTCTTCAAACATGAGGAACGCATCATGAAATGTTTTCATGATGAAAAAGCGATTTATCTGGTAGATGAGCAATCTGTATTATATGAATTTGATCTCTTTACTCACAAGAAGTATTATATCTATGATTTAAAACAGGAAAGCTTGCAAAAAGGTGAGATTGCTTCCATTGTCAAGCTAAGTAATGAAAATTATATGATTGCCTTCAAGTATCACGGTTTGGTGCAGCTAAGAAGCATTCCTGAACAAAAGAATAAATATACTACGGAAAAGTTGGAAGTAAATGCCCGTATCTTTTGTATGACCAAAGATAAATCCCGGGATATTATCTGGGTAGGAACCGATGGCCTGGGTGTTTTAATGTACTTTATGGATGATTATTCTTTGAAACATTCCTTGTTGAGCGGATTAGATAAATCTGTAACCAATCCGGTGCGGGCTCTATTATATGACAAAGAAAAGACATTATGGGTAGGGACCAAAGGGGATGGAATACTAAGATTTTTTGATTATGATTCACGAAGCAATACTTATTCCCGCTCTGAGCAGCTACTTGCCGGACATACGGCACTTGATGATAATTCTGTTTATACTTTTAGCCAGAGTAAAAGAAATATTTTATGGGTGGGGAATGAACTGGGACTGAATTATTACTCCTATAAAGAACGAAAGTTAAAACAATTTCCTGTAATGGCAGACGGAACATTGCTACATTTTGTATATTCCATTTGCGAACTAAATGATTCAACCCTCTGGGTCGCAACAGTAGGAGAGGGCATCGTAAAAATAGAATTAAAAGGAACTGCAGATGAACCGATTGTTATCCGAACCAAACGTCTTTTATTTGATGGAGGAAAGATTCCTTCTAATTGTTTCTTTACTTCCTGTAAAGAGAACGATTCCATCGTCTGGTTTGGTAACCGTGGGAGTGGCGCCTACAGGTTGAATACTTTCACTGAGAAAGTTGATATTTATCGTTTTAATGAAAGCAATACAACGCAGGCATTGAACGATGTATATTCTATCTATATTAATGACAAAGGTTACTGGTTTGGCACAAGCTATGGATTGGTACGATTGTTTGAAGGTAAAAAGCAACTGTTTAATGAGTCAAATGGTTTTCCGAATAATACTATTCATGGTATTCTGGAAGATAACCGGGATAACCTTTGGTTGAGTACCAACCAGGGCATGGTGAAGTTTAATATGGATCAGCAGACTTTTCAGGTTTACCGGCAGCAAAATGAAATGGAAGTCATAGAATTTTGTGATGGAGCCTACTATAAAGATTCCCAAACCGGGGATCTCTTCCTGGGGGGTATCAACGGTTTTGTGACCATCATTGAAAATGATTTTGTGCAGCAATTTTATAATCCCACTATTCATTTTAAAGAGCTTTCCGTCTTTGGGAAAAAGCAAAACCTTTTTGATTTTCTGGATGAGAAGAAAGGAAAGGAAATATTAAAACTCAATTATGAACAGAATTTCTTTGCCCTTTCTTTCGGAGTAATTGACTATATTAACAGTAATGATTATACCTATTATTATAAGCTTAATGAATTAACGGAACATTGGACGGATAACGGCAATTCCAATATTGCCAGCTTTACAGATATTTCTCCCGGCAATTATACTTTATCCGTCCGGTATCGGAATAACATTACAGGAAAAGTAAGCGAAATATATACCCTTCCTATTGTTATTACACCACCGTGGTATCGTACAACCTGGGCATATATTATTTATTCGTTGATTTTACTGTTTCTGATTTATGCTGCCATCCGGTTAACCGTAAAATGGTACTATATGAAGAAAAACACAGTGATTGAAAAGATGAATCGTCAGCAGCGCGAAGAGATTTACGAATCAAAGTTGCGGTTCTTTACCAATATAACACATGAACTTTGTACACCTATTACCTTGATCCAGGGACCTTGTGAGAAGATACTTTCCCGGGTAAAAGATGACCAGTATGTTCACAAGTATGCTTCACTTATTCAACACAATGCAGAGAAACTTAATGGATTGATACAGGAGTTAATTGAGTTCCGTCGACTGGATACAGGTAATAAATCATTGAAAATAACATCTTTCCTTGTGTCTGATCTGGCTGCTGGTATTGCTTCTTCTTTTGCAGAGCTGGCAGAATCCCGTGAAATTGATTATCAGATATGTATTGAAGAGAATATAACCTGGAACTCGGATAGTAGCGGATTAAGTAAGATTATTACAAATCTTTTATCGAATGCTTTTAAATATACCTTCGATAAAGGGGTAGTAAAAATAGAGCTTTACCGGAAAGAAGAAAAGCTTCACCTCGCTGTTTCTAATACGGGTAAGGGTATTAAGGAGGAAAACCTTTCCGATGTTTTCGACCGTTACCGGATACTGGATAATTTTGAATCACAAAGCCGGAAAGGAATGTCGCCTAGGAATGGATTAGGTCTTGCTATTTGTCATAGTACAGTTAAGTTATTGGAAGGAGATATTACAGTGGAAAGTACACCAGGAGAATGGACTGTATTTATGGTGACTTTACCTTTGCTGGAAGTCAATACACCGGAAACTCCTGACTTAACATTACAACCCGATATTTCCCTCCCTTCGGATATTCCGGTTGTATTTGAGAATAAGCAACAGCAACATGATAAGTCCAAACCTACCATCATGATTGTGGAAGATGATGATTCTATGCTTTGGTTTTTAACCGAATTGTTTTCCGGGAAGTATAATGTAATTCCAGTCAATGATTCAACTCGTGTAATGCAAATGTTAGAAGTAAACCAACCTAATCTGATTGTTTCTGATATTGTAATGTCAGGGTTGGATGGTATTTCTTTAACAAGAGCCATCAAAGAGGATAAAGTATTAAATCATATTCCACTTATTCTGTTATCCTCTAAAACCGATTCAAAAGATCAGGTTAAAGGAATTGAAGCAGGAGCAGAGTTTTATATAACCAAACCTTTTAATGTAGATTACCTGGAAAGAGTTGTCGACCGTTTGTTACAACGGAAAGAAGAACTTAGGACCTACTATGGTTCTGTGCTTAGTTCCTTTGAACTGGATAACGGACATTTTATGCATAAAGAAGACAGGGAGTTTTACGACAAGATTCTGCAAGTCATTGATAAAAATATTATGAACCCGGAGCTTTCTGTAGAGATGCTAAGTGGTGAAATGAATATTAGCTCCCGCCAGTTTTACCGTAAAGTAAAGACTGTAACAGAAAAAACACCTAATGAAATCATTCGTGAGTTCCGTTTGAATATTGTAGAACGATTATTAGTAACGACCAATCTATCCATTGATGAGATTATCAATAAATCAGGATTTGGAAATAGGGGTAACTTTTTCCGTACATTTACCCAAAAACATGGAATGACACCCCGTAATTATCGGGAAATGAAGAAAAAGGATATGAGCGAACGGGAAGAGATAAATGATGAGGCTTCTTAGTTTAGGCAAGAAAATGAATCCAGCATGATACAAAGTACTTGCTTTCAGAGATACCTTATATCATGCTGTAGAGGAGTTATAATTTATTTCTTTTTCTCATTCGAAAACGAATACGGGAAATCTTCCTTATTAATTCCACGCTTTGTATTCGGTGTATCAGACATCTGATAATCAATAGTCGCTCCATTCATCAATATTTGATGAGTCAGGTAATTTTTGGAGTGAGACTGTCCATTGACTTTCATTGACTGTACATACCGGTTTTTCTTATTATTGGTCGGAGCATTGATAATAACTTTCTTTCCATTCTCCAGTTCAAGTGTTATCTTTTTGAAGATAGGAGAACCAAGAATATACTCATCCGTTCCCGAACAAACAGGATAGAATCCCATAGCGGAGAATACATACCAGGCAGATGTTTGTCCATTATCCTCATCACCACAGTAACCGTCAGGGTAGGGAGTATACAGTTTGTCCATAACTTCGCGTGTCCAGTATTGGGCTTTCCAGGGTTCTCCGGAATAATTATAAAGATAAATCATGTGTTGTACTGGCTGGTTTCCATGGGCATAATTACCCATATTCATAATCTGCATTTCGCGAATTTCGTGGATAACGAACTGATAATAGCTTTCATCAAATAAAGGTGGAACATTAAAGACGGAATCCATCATGTTATTGAATCCTTTTTGTCCTCCCATCAGGTCGATTAATCCTTGTGGATCATGGAATACAGACCAAGTGTAGTGCCAACTGTTTCCTTCTGTAAATGCATCTCCCCATTTCAACGGGTTGAAAGGTGACTGGAAAGTGCCATCCTGGTTTTTACCACGCATTAGTTTATGTTCCGGATCGAACAGGTTTTTGTAGTTCATAGCTCTTTCGGCAAAAATATTAATTTCTTTTTTAGGTTTGCCCAATGCCTGCCCTAATTTATAGATTGTCCAATCGTTGTAAGCATACTCTAATGTACGGGCAGCATTTTCTTTGATTTCTACGTCATAAGGTACATATCCCAGTTTATTGTAATATTCATATCCCAGGCGTCCGGTAGATTTGACTTCCGGATGTACTGCATTCGCTCCGTGTAGTAAAGCTTGCCAGAGAGTTTCGATATCGTAACCACGTAATCCTTTGAGATAGGCATCTGCTACCACTGCCGCAGAATTATTTCCTACCATACAATCCCTGTGACCGGGACTTGCCCATTCGGGAAGGAAACCACTTTCTTTATATGTATTCACCAGGCCTTCCTGCATTTTTACATTCATCGACGGATAAACCAGGTTTAAGAAAGGAAACAAACTACGGAAAGTATCCCAAAAACCTGTATCAGTAAACATATAACCGGGAAGTATTTCTCCATTGTAAGGACTATAATGTAGAACTTGTCCTTTGGCATCTACTTCATAAAAACTCCGGGGGAAAAGAACAGAGCGATACAGACAGGAGTAGAATGTTCTTAAATCATCGATATTGTTGTCTTCTACTTTAATTTTACCTAATACCCGGTTCCATTCATTTCTTCCTTTGCTAGCAATTTCATCAAAACTGTTGTTGCCGAGCTCTTTCAGGTTTACTTCCGCTTGTTCCATACTAATGAAAGAAGAAGCAACCTTGGCATGTACTTTTTCTCCTTTCTTTGTTTTGAAACCAATGATACCTCCTGCATGATCGTCCTGCATTTCCAGACTATTGGTACGGATTACATTGCTGGCTACAGAAGCCGTATACGTAAATGGTTTGTCGAAAGTAATTACGAAATAGTTTTTGAAGTTCGCAGGTACACCTCCACTGTTTTTGGTGGTATAACCTATAATTTTATTCTGCTCTGGAATGATTTTTATATACGATCCTTTGTCGAATGCGTCTACTACCACATAAGAGTGGTCATTCTCTGGAAAAGTAAATCGAAACATGACGGCTCTTTCGGTAGGTGCTAATTCGGTTACCACATCATGATCTGCCAGATATACTTTGTAGTAATAAGGAGTAGCTGTCTCAGCTTTATGCGAGAACCAGCTCGCCCGTTCGTCCTGATCGAAAATAGCTTTCCCCGTTATGGGCATAATGGCGAATTGACCGTAGTCATTGATCCAGGGACTGGGTTGATGGGTCTGTTTAAATCCTCTGATTTTATCATCCGTATATACATACGCCCAGCCATCTCCCATCTTTCCGGTTTGGGGCATCCAGAAATTCATTGCCCACGGCATGGCAATAGCCGGATAAGTATTTCCGGTAGATAAGGCATGTTTGGATTGGGTTCCAATTAGCGGATTTACATAGTCAACGGGCTCTTCTTGTTGCGCAAAAGTTATTTTGCAGAAAAAGGTTAGAAGAAGTGTGAAGAAAAAAACTTTTTCATGGTTAATAATATTATGTATATAATTAGGTTACTTCAGACGTTAAGGTCCTGCTGATATGGTAAAGTTACTAAAAGGACGGTTAACTATGGGGTTATTTAAGGGTTAAATAAAGATTAAGCGACTAAAATATTTTATTAACCGCTATTTCGGTTATATATATTTTTCCGGTTATTCTTTTTTATAGTCTTATTTGAATCGTATATTTGTAAAGCAACTTGCGATTTTAGAAGCAAAGATGTATTTAATGAGACGCCTAATTATATTACATATATTATTCATCGTATGTACTTCTATAACTTTTTCTCAGGGTTTACGCCTACAAGGAAATGAATATCTTATAGATGAACGTACATCATATCTCGTTTTTGATCAGAAACGCCCCACATTTAAAGATTGGTTATCTGTGGATTTTGAAATAGCCCCATTAAAGCCTGTGGGCACTTATGATATGGGTTATATATTACGTATTAAAAACGAAATTATTCAAACCACCTATAATTTATTTTATAATAACGAGAAGGGTACCACTGTTTTCCGTTTAAACCATGAGGGTAAAGATATACTGATTACTGCTTCATTTGATCAGAAAATCTTGCTTCGTAATCCATGGATAAAGATTCATTTATTATTTGATTTGGAAAATGACTCTGTGTTATTACGGTTAAATGATTCTGTTTATGGAGCTAGCGGATTAGGCCTTCAAAACAACTGGAATCCGGTTTTGTATTTTGGCCGGAGTGAACATTTGATCGAAGTACCGCAGATAGCAATCCGTAAGCTGAGGATAGCAGATAAGGAGTCAGTATATTGCTTTCCTTTGAATGAAAGCACAGGAAAAGAGGTACATGACAGCAACAGAAAGGTATTTGGACAGGTTATAAATCCGGTATGGTTAATAAATGACGCTTATTATTGGAAAACAAATTCTTCTTTCTATTCAGAGAAAGTGGCAGGTTCTGGTTTCAATCCAGAAACAAAGGAACTATATTATTTCAATGCTGATTCCATTTCTTTTTACCATCCAAAAACTAAAGAAGTTTCGTCCAAAAGATATAGGAATGCCTGCCCTATGAATATTCGGACGGGAACTAATTTTATTGATCCAGAGAAAAAGCGGTTGTATATTTATGAAGTAGATTCACGATCTCAGGGAGAGGTTACGATGGCTTTTCTGGATTTAACTAGCTTTTTATGGACTGCCCTCAGTACGGTTTCTTTGCCTATGCCTTTGCATCATCATACTGGTTTTTTGGATAAAAGGAACAACCGTTATATCATTTTTGGAGGATTCGGACGAACCAACTATAGTAATGATTTCTATGTCTATGATTTGGAAGAAAATCAATGGTCAACCTTACCCTTAGGAGGAGATAAAATTACACCAAGATATTTCTCATCCATGGGCTATCGACCGGATGAGAATGCTTTGTATTTGTTTGGTGGAATGGGAAATGAATCGGGCGATCAAACTGTAGGACGTGTTTATTACTATGATCTTTATAAAATAGATTTAAACAACGATATTATAACCCGGCTTTGGGAAACAGACTGGAATAATGAGAATGTAGTTCCGGTACGGAGCATGCTGATGATTGATAACGAGAATTTTTATACGCTATGTTATCCGGAACATTTTTCAAAGTCTTTATTGAAATTGTATCGTTTTTCCCTGAAGAATGGCGATCATGAGATTTTAGGTGATTCTATTCCTATCACGTCGGAGAAAATTAATACGCACGCTAATTTATATTACAACCAGAATTCCAGTGAGATTTATTCCATCATACAAGAATTTGAGAATGACGATATAGCTTCTACAGCTACTTTTTATTCTATTTTATCTCCTCCGGTAACGCAGAAAGCCCTAATGTATTATGCAGAGAAACCATTTAGCTCTCTTCTGAAGATATTACTCTCAGTTATTGTATTATTGGTAGTAATTGGACTCATTCTTTTTATCAGATGGAGATCAAAAAGAAACGCAAGGAAGGGAATAGATATTCTTTCAACAGAGGATTCGCCTCCTAAGCTAAGGGTGAAACAGGAAGATATTTTTGTACCCGAACTTAAAACCAATGCGATTTATCTATTTGGTGAATTCAAGATGTACGACCGGAATAAGCGTGATATAACTTATTTACTGGGTACAAAATTAAAACAGGCATTCTTATTGATCTTGGAACGTAGCCTAGATAACGGAATTTCTACACCAGAATTCAGCGACTTATTATGGCCGGACAGACCGGAAGATAAAGTTAAGAATTCAAGAGGAGTAACTCTCAATAACCTGCGGAAAGTACTAAGTGAACTGGATGGAATCACTTTGATTCACGAAAAGGGATATTATAAGATTGTATTTACTTCCGCATGTTATTGTGACTATATTCATTTCCGGAAGCTTATATCTGAACCCCATATAGATTCTTTTTCAACAGAATTACTACAAATAGTTTCCCGTGGTAGATTCCTGAAATCTGTAGAATCACCTCAACTGGATAATTTTAAAGCTACGGTAGAGAGAATGCTTGAACCGGTATTACTGGTTGAAATGGAAAAGTCGTATGAGTCGGGTAACTATATACAAACACTTCGTTTAGTCGAAGGTCTGTTTCATATAGATTCTATCCATGACGAGGCTCTTCGTTATCAACTTAATGCATTAGCTAAACTGAAAAGAGTGGATGAAGCCCGGAAGAAATACCTCTTCTTTACGAATGAATATAAGAGATTGATGGATACTGCATACCCGAAATCTTTGGCAGAACTTATTCCTTAAGTACCCTTTATTAGTATAGCTTTAAGCTGAAAACTTTCTAAGCTTAGAAAGAAAAGATTGTAAGCTTAGAAAGTTTTTATTATAAGCTTATAAAGTTAGGCGCCTCAGAATGCAGTTACAGACTGTTCAATAAGTCTACTTTTCCTTCATTTATCAGTTTAAGGATAAGTTCACCAAATAATGTGTTTTGCCAGGCAAACCAGGCGCGGGTAAACTTCTCCGGATTATCTTTATGGAATGATTCATGCATAAAACCTGTTCCCGCATCGGTATCCATCAGCATTTTAATACACGTTTTTATTTCCTCATCAGATTGGCTGGTAAAAGCTTTCATCATAATGCTCATAGGCCACACCATGTCATAACCGATATGCGGACCACCGATACCTTCTCCTGCTTTTCCTTTAAAGAAGTAAGGATTGTCTTCACTCCATACAAAGCGACGGGTATTTTGATAAATCGGATCCTTGACATTTACATCTCCTAAATATGGCAACGCCAGGAGGCTAGGCACATTCGCATCATCCATCAGGAAGTGATTGCCAAATCCATCTACTTCAAATGCATAGATGGTACCATGCTTAGGATGATCGTAGGTTGCATATTTTTTTAGTGCGGTTTCTACTTCCTGGGCTAGGTTCAGACATTCCTGTGCTACATTCGCTTCTTTATTAACTGCAGTAAGAATTTCTGCAGCTTTACGCAGGGAGGTTACTGCAAAGAAATTTGAAGGCACCAGGAATTGAAGAGTAGTTGCATCATCTGAAGGACGGAAAGATGACACTATCAGTCCAACAGGTTTAACCGGTGCGCCCAGTCCGTCGTTAATCAGTGTATCTGAGGCGCGTTCAGTTTTACGTTGGAATTTATAAGGACCATAACCCTCTTTTCTTTGTTGTTCCTTAAATGTTTGCAATACCAGTTTAATAGCCTGCAACCATTCTTCACTAAATACACTGGTGTCGCCAGTTGTTTTCCAGTAGTGATAAGCCAAGCGGATCGGGTAACATAAGGAGTCAATTTCCCATTTGCGTTCATGCAATTCCGGTATCATTTTAGTATAGTCAGACATCCAATGTCCGTTTACAACTGGTCCGTCGTTGAAAGCATTAGCATACGGATCAATGATAATGCATTTAAACTGACGGTTGATAACTCCGGCCAGCATCTTTTTAAGTTCAGGATCTTTATTAGCCAATTGTACATACGGCCATACCTGTGCGCCCGAATCACGCAGCCACATCGCATGAATATCTCCGGTATAAACAAAGGTATCCGGTTTACCGTCGATAACCCGGTAATGAACAGTTGTTTCCAGTGTATTAGGGAAACAGTTTTCAAACATCCAGGCAAGTTTCTGGTTGGTTAATAGTTTTTTAACCCGGATAATTTCATTTTCTACAGCTGTTGAAGTAAACAGGCGTTTATTAACGGGAGGACGGTTGCTCTTGTATTCCGCTGTCGTACGGGAATGATTGATTACTACCGTGTTGTCCTTGGGTAAGGTAAGGTTAAAAGCATTCGCTTTTCCTCCGATAAGAAGAGCTAAAGCTACTCCACATAATCCGATGTTTCTTTTCATCATTTTAAGAATAGGTTGATTGTATAATAATATAATTGGTTAAATATTTCATCAGAGTAAGTTTAGGTAAATATATAAGCTGGTAACTTACACGTCAATATATTAGTGTAATGGATTTATTCGAGGCTGGAAGCCTTAGTTCCCCGGGTAATGGTGATAACATAAACTTTTTTTTGAATAACTAATAAAGGATAATCTTATTCTTTCAACTTAATTCCAGCCATTCGTCCGTACATTTCTACCATGGCTGCTTGCGTTAATAACCACTTTTGAGCATCTCTTGTTTCTCCACTAAAGTCAGTTTGGAAAAGCCCTTTTTCATCCCGGGCATATTGCCAGGCATAGTCAAGGTTTTGGCTGAAAGCATCCAGGTAGACTGAGTTATTATCTTGATAATATAATTCAATAAATCCCCGTAGCATGACAGCAGTAAACCAAGTATTCCCTTTTTTAATGAGCTTGAATTCTTTTCCATTTTTTCCTATAAAATCCTGGAAAAAATACTGGTAGCAGGCTTTTGCCAGATTTTGTGCTTCTGTCAGATAAACGGGATTTTTTGTTAGCTTATATAACAATGCAGCCGATTGCATCATTTGTCCGCTATTGTATGAATACTTGGTTTTTCCGATGGTACTATCCATCTTGATATGATCAAAATACAAATAATCTTGTGGATCCTGTAGATTCTTCTTGGTCCATTCGTATAAAGATTTCCCCTGGTGGTAATAGGTACTATCCCTCGTTACTTCAAAAAGTTTGAATGCAAATACAGAACCCGGAGCGTTGGAACAGGTGTTTTTGGATTCTTTCTTTTGTTCACACCAATAAATGCCTCCTCCCAGTTTATCATCAGTTCCACTTTGTATAAATCTCCAAAGTAACTGAGCTTTTTTCAAGTATCTTTCTTTTCCGGTTGTTCTGTACAGGTCAGTAAAATCAATACCTATCCATACATTGTCATCATAAAATCGATCCGAAGCCGGAGCTGAGTTTATATAGGAAGCATAAGCAGTAGTCATCCGACTAACATCCAGATATTCTTCCAATCCGGGTAATACCTGATTACTTAATAATTGGCGGTATTTAGAGCTACAGGTTGTTTCAAGAAGAACATTCACAGCAGAAAGTGTTCCTGAATAAGGCCAGAGATAAGAATAGGGATTCGGAACTTTGTTTTTTTCTTCTGATGCCAGATAAGAGGCTTGGTATTTTTCATCGAAAGGATAAATCTCTCTTAATAGATTGGTTTCTGGGATTCCGTAGTTCTTAGAAAGAGAGTCCAGTGTAGACTGAGCTTTCAGTATATAATTCTTTTCGGTGACACCTGTCTCTGCAGGGCGTTTGCAGGCAGCTAATATAAACAGGCATAAACATAAACTCACAATAAATTTTGTCTTCATGGGATGTCTGATAAAGTTATGCGTTTGGATAAAAAGGGGTTTGCTTTCTACAAATCTAAATAGAAAATCGAGAACTTTTATACTATGAAAGTATATTTTTTTTATTTTTGCAGCAAGCGGTACTAAATAGGCACAAATTCGTACGATTTTATAGATTTGATATTTCCTATACCCGAGCAGTAGTCTTATTAACATGCATTCAAAATATAGATGAACATTCTAAAAGCTAAGTTATGAAAAACTTGTTTTATTTTTTATTTTCTGTTTCATTAATCCTTTGTTCTTGTTCAAGTGATGATAATGATGAAGAAACGACCAAAGATGTGGATTATAAAGTTAAGGTATGGCTTTCTACTATTCCCGGTTCTGCTTCAGCCTATATTTTACATATTCGTATAGTAGAAGATTGGTGTCAGAAAGAAGGTTTAGGTAAAATTCAAACTTTCGTAAAAAAAGAGAATACTATCTTATCCATTACTTTGGGTGATTTGGAATATGTTAAGGATCCTATGCTTTCCAGAAGTCCGGAAACAAAAACGACCTTTGCTCCATGGGCAGTTGCCGACGATATTCCTTTTCCAGGTAATACAACAAAATTGGTACTAATAAGGAAAGGCGTAGAAGATATTTATACGGTTGAAATATCAAGTGGTATTACATTTGATCCTCAGCATCAGAGCTTTTCGGAGTTTAGTTTAAGCGATTAATAGAAAGATGTAAGTTCTGTTTAAATGAATAGAGGGAATCCTTTTTGCTTTCCAAAGGATTCCCTCTATTCGTTTAAATATATTTTTTATTAGAGTTCCAATATCAGTGATTCCCGGGCTTTCATCCTTAGTTCATTACCAAATGAAATATTTCGGTTACTGATGATATCTTTTCCTTGTTTTTTATCCCGAGTGATTTCCCGGTAATAGGTGAGAGGTATAGTTACTTCTTCATCAGTACCATTCAATAAAACAAATACCGTTTTTCCATTATACATACGGGCATAAGCATATACACCGTGTTGAGGCATAAATTGAATCATATCTCCTTTGGCTATGACTTCATTGCCTTTGCGCCATTGGAGAAGAGTACGATAAAAATTAAAACACTCATTTTGCAAAGCAGTGCGGCCGGATGCGGTAAAGGCATTCTGTGAATCTCCTGCCCATCCTCCGGGGAAATCTTTACGTACATAACCATCGCTTCCGTGTTTTAGTCCGTTCATCATTATTTCTGTTCCGTAGTATAGCTGAGGGATACGCCTGGTTGTTAACAGGAGCGTTACCGCTTGTTTTAGCTGATCCAGATTTTGGCCGTCGCCCAGAAACCGATCCGTATCATGATTTTCATAGAAAGCTAAAACCATTTCCGGATTAGGATAAAGGAAATCATAAACAAAATTATTGTAAATGCGGTTGAATCCAGCACTAAAATCATCTGTTCTTTCTCCCTTGGCTATGTTGATTTTATCGTAAAAACTAAAGTCCATAACTGATTTGAGGTGACTGTTCCGAGGAGCAGATAGTTTGGAGTCTTTTTGCCACCAGGCTGTATATGCCGGTTCTGTTACCCAAGTTTCCCCCACGACATTATAATTTGGATATTCATTATTCAATTCTTTCATCCAATTGCTCATGGCGTCATAATCGGCATACGGATAAGTATCCATACGGATGCCATCAATACCTGAATATTCTATCCACCAGAAACTGTTTTGAACCAGGTAACGGTACACATGTGGATTTTTCTGATTCAGGTCAGGCATGCTGGGAACAAACCAGCCATCATTCATTTTCCAGAAATCATATTTAGAAGTATAAGGATCGACCATAGGAGGTAGTTTGAAGGAAGTCTGAACAAAATTTGTTTCATGATCTGGATTATTAAACCAATCTCTCGATGGCATATCTTTAATCCATGCATGTTCTACACCGCAATGGTTAAAGATCATGTCCATAACCATTTTAATACCTCTACTATGAGATTTTGCTATTAAAGATTTATATTCTTCATTGGTTCCGAAGCGAGGATCAACACGATAATAATCAGTAGTTGCATAACCATGATAAGAACCACCCGTCATGCTGTTTTCCAAGACCGGGGTGAACCATAAGGCTGTTATACCTAAGTCTGTAAAATAATCTAAGTGTTTTTCTATACCAGCCAGGTCGCCACCATGACGCGCATTCGGGTCATTGCGATCTACGGTATAAGGAGCTAGTCCTGCTATCATGTCATTGTCCGGATTGCCATTGGCAAAACGATCGGGCATTAACAGGTATAATGCATCAGAAGCATCAAAACCCATCCGTTCGGTCGGATTCTTATCCCGGGCTCTGAGTTCATACTCCCGGGTTGTTTTCTTTTTGTTTTGGGTAAAAGTAAGAGTCATGGTACCGGGTTTAATCACTTCTTTGTCAAGAGAAAGATATACTAACAGGTAATTCTTGCTCTCTAAACGTACAGTACTGCTGAGATTTACACCCGGATAATCGACTGTTACAGATGCATCTCCAATGCCATCTCCATAAACCATTAATTGAAGTTCAGGGTGTTGCATACCCACATACCAGAAGGGAGGGTCAATTTTGTTGATATTAGCAGCAAAAGCAGTTATAAAGGTAATGGCTGCCAATAAAGTGAATACAATTCTTCTCATGTTATTAGTTATATAATTAGGCGTTAGGAATTTGAGCTGCTGATTAATGAATCAAGAAAGCAAGTCGTTATGAATTAGACCATAATGTATGGATTCTTAACTTCCTGATTCATGTTTTTATCTATTCTCCGCTAAAATAAAACAAATAAATGAAAGCATTGTTTGAAAATTCGTGTTTTATCCAGAATGTTATGCAAACGTTTTCAGGTTACCCTTCAGGACCTCTCTGGAAGAATTCATCTTTTTGAATAGCTTGAAGTCTACGTTCGGCTGCTTTGTAATACGTACTTTCTGTTAGTACAATATCTCCTTCTTCGGAAGCTGTGTCATCCATTAAATCTTTGGGTTTTGTTTTCAGGAATCTTTCCAAGTATCTGACTGCATTTTTATTGTCTTTAAGATAATCTTGATAAGCTGCTCCTATATTATATAATAATGTATGTTTTTGTGGATTTAACTTGTATAATTCTCTATAAGCCTCTATCTGCTTATGAAACATGCCAGCCAGTTTGGTACAATCTACCAATCCATTATACAGATTAGTTAATACGGAGTCTGAAGGAATGGTCAGATTAATGGCTTCTTCTAGGAGTTGTACTCCTTCTTTTTTCCAGGACGTTTTAGCACAGGCTCTTCCCAAGTAATAGAGTACATTTATATTTTGGGGTTCATATTTGTAAGCTGTCCGCAGGTAATCATGTGCATCGTAAAACTTTTCTTTCGCATAATAGCTCATACCTAGATAATAACATGTGTGCATGCTACTATCGCCTTGGTTAACGAGGTAGCTGTATCTTTGGATAGCATTGTCATAATCTTTCAACAAACAATAAGCTTGTGCATTCTGTCTGTTGACATACAAATTACTTGGATCAGTTTTCCGGTAAGTCTCGGTAACTTGTATGGCACTTCCGAAATCATTTAGCTTAATGTATAAATTGGCTAAGCGGGCAACAGATGCGTTGTCATTAGGTTCCAGTTTGATTATTTTTTCATAGCAGTCAATAGCTTCCAATGGACGGTTCAAACCTAGGTAAGTCTGTGCCATCAATCGTAATGAAACGGCACTGCTATCCCTTTGCATTAGATCCAGGCATGTTTTTTTGCATCAGCAAAACGTTCGATGATGTTTAATATCGTTATTACCTGAATATGAGAATATTTACTTTCCGGATTATTGGATAAGATTCTCTCATAGCATTTTAATGCCTCGTTAAATTTGCCCGTTTGTTTGTAACACTCTGCCAGTTCCAGTGTAATTCGTTGGTTTTCTGGTTCTTTCTCTAAAATTTGAAGAAGAACATTTGTTGCTTCAAAGTACCTGTTAAGTCCTTTCAATGCGATTGCTTTTTGGTAGAGGAGGATAGGAGTAATCTTCTCCCGACCTATTAATTCAATCGCTTTCTCGTAATCATAATTACTCATGGCCTCCTGAATAGAGTTCCTTTGTTGTGCGCAGGTACCTATAGCATACAAACAGAATAAGAATACTAGAATATGTTTCATTACTTTGCATATTATTATATTATAATGCCCGCAAGATAATGAAAAAGTTTGTATTACGAAATATTCGTAGAACGTTTATGCTATTCATGCGCTAAAAGATTAACTCATGAAATCTACTTTACCGGATTCCATGTCATATACACCGCCAATTATTTTAATTTCACCGTTATCCTCCATTTTTTTTAAAATAGGGCTATTTTTCCTTACTTCCTTTATTCCGTTTTCTACATTCTGGTAGCAGACAGCTTCCAGAAAATCAGGATTGGAGTAAGCAATTTCTCCCTTAAACGTTTCTTTTGCCATCTTCACAGCCGGCTGGATTTTAGATAAAAGTTGTGTGATATTACCCAGTTGGGTATTTTTAACCGCTGAAGATATCGCACCACAATGCTCATGACCTAAGATCATGACTAATTTGGCACCAGAGACTTTACATGCATATTCAAGGCTGCCCAAAATATCTTCATTGATGATGTTCCCAGCTACCCGGGCAACAAATACATCTCCGATCCCTCTGTGGAATACATCTTCTACGGGCACTCTTGAATCAAGGCAGGAAACAATAACTGCTTTAGGATACTGACCCAGGGAAGCATTTCTTACCCGTTCGGTATTATTACGAATGGTAAGTCTGTCTTCAACAAACTCTTTGTTTCCCTCTTTTAAAATTTCAATAACCCTTTCAGGAGTCAGGGATGCCTGCTCTTCTGCTGATAATACTTTATTATTTAATACATGCTCTTTCGATAAATCAATAACTTTTTCTTGCTGGTCCATGTCTTTTTGTTGATAAGTGAATAAACTTATTTAATTAGATATGAATGGAACATGACTTTTTTATGGAATGTTTATGCGATTAAATTTCTGTTAGATTTATTAGGGAAAATATGAACAGGGATTAATAAGTATGAATACTTTTCTGAGTAGGGGGTAAATAATTTACACCTATCCAGGTAATCATTAATAGTATATAAGCCAGAGGAAGCATCATAAGAGTGAGTCGGGGATGGAGTCTTCTTAAGCGCATGTGAATATATACTAAATAGGCAGCTGCTGTTACAACTGCCCAGATTTCTTTGGGGTCCCATGACCAATAATGCCCCCACGCTTTTGCCCAGATGCATTCCATTAACATACCCAACATGAGAAATCCGAAACCGACATATACCGGATTATCAATCAAAGAATATAATTGAGTATTCACACAATTCTTACTTATTTTATTTAACTGAATAAAAGAAGCAATTGTAGCTACCGCAAAACATGGCATAAGACAAAATGTAAACCGTAACATGAGGAATAATCCAATAACTTTGCAAGGCCAGCATCAGGTTGGTAGAGTGAATTTCCGGCTTGAAGATATTCACGAATACAAAAATGGAAGCAATGAATGCCGAAAATGAAAGTAGCCATTTATGTTTCCAGTGTTTATAGGTTATAAACTCGACGCTGGAAAGGAAAAAACGAATACCATAACTGGGTTTCTCCCAGGGTACGCAAAAAAGGACGTTGTTGTCCGAACCACAAACCAATAATAAAAGAAGCAAATATCACGATACCGGTGATCTTTAAAATGTCTGCCAAGGTTGATTTAGAGTGTAAGTATATAGATATCCCGCGCTAAACCAGCAAATAATTGCCGGGATAGCAAACCAAAGAAATTCATTCCACGTCACTTTTCCCCCCTTTCTATTTCCAATCCAGAGCATACAGATTGATACAATGCCCAACAGAATAATACCCGCATAAGCTGGTATTATTCACGGATCGTACACTAATTCGATACTTCTGTAAGTTGAAAACTTTCCGGGACACATGCCCATCCTTCCTTTTCTAGGTTATTCTCCCTGTTCCTGACCTTGATCCTAGCAGCGGGAGAGGTACCCGGCATGTGTACTTCATGATAAGTACTATCACTGTTGCGAATAGCTTCGTGGATATAGTCTTCTAATTGAATGTCCCATTTGGAGAAATGAATTTGGATTGTTGGTGCAGTGCCGTCCAGATGCAGGTATTCCGGTTTATTTTCAGGTTGAGTGGCACCTGTTTCCCGATTAATAACAACCAGCTTGGGAGGATATTCTTCCATTTGGAAATCATTTAGTTGAATAGCAATGGGAGGAGTTATTAAGGCAAATAGTTTCCTGAGGATTATTTGTCGAAAATATTACTTGCGCTTAATGTCCATAAGTAACCTATATGCTAGTGCATTGAGTTATCAACAAAGCATCATTTTTCTCTATAAGCCAATACTTAACACAATGTAAACCTTTTGGGTCAAAAGATACTTTATCAAAATATGAGACTTATGTAACTTACATGGTAAAGAAAACGATAAAGAAACTGGCTTAATATTTTTATATTTAGAACTTTATATGGAAAGTATGAGACTAGTAATACTTTTTTGAAATAATTTATTTAAGAGAGTCTATTGAGCAGAGAATAGTTCATTCTAAAAAGAAGTTCTTTTAAGTTCTGGTTGCGGTAAGATTTGATCCAAATTCCGGTGGCATTTGAATTCCATCCAATTAGGTTTTTTACTATTTTCCGATGGCATTATCCCTTTATTTTGGTATTGCATCGTATAAGAGGCGTATTACTCCAAAAATAGGTTCATTTGGACAAAAAAGTCTGAACTCATAAAGTTCAGACTTTTTCCATAAAAAGGGATTTTGACATACCCTCATTTTACATTTAATAAATAATAGACGATTGTTTAATCGTGCCCCTCTGTTTTTACAATTTTATCGTAAAGACCCATAATTAAAAATGGAGAGGCAAACTGGCCTACAAATAAAGCCGAGCTTTTTCTTCCCATGCATTTAAATGCGATGGAAAGTCCTAACGATGTTAATCCTGCTGCTAAAAACACTACTGATTGGATTTTAGCTGTTTTTTTTCTCTATCTTTTTGGTTAATTGTCCTTCTTGAGGAGTTGTAATTGCCATATGATTATAAATTAATAGTTAATAATATATTTTTATTTGTTGATGAAGTTTATACATCATAGCCTTCTTCTGTTTTTTTACTACCAAAAGATCCGGTGAGACTACACAATACAGCACCTACCAACAACGCCAGGAAAGATATAATACCTGAATAAGCTGCTTTGTTGGATGCTTTTTCTACTTCTTCTAAAGCATTCTGTTTGGTATGTTGCCATTGTTGTTTGGCTTGTTCAATATTTTCCCGAAGATTTTCGAGTTGTTCTTTTCCTGCACTGACTGCCCGATCCCTGAATTCAATATATTCATCTACCGTCTGGTCTACCTCAGCTTTGGTCATGCTGCTATTATTAGCAATGGCGCGGGTAATGTCGTCACGATCAATATTATCCGTAAATTTATCTACCCGTGCAGATAAACGACTGGTAAAACCATCGATAACCCGGTCGGCATCATTTGGGTTTCTCAGTACTAGTTTCACAGCTCTGCCCAGATCATCCTTCACTCCTTTTAATTGATTTTGTATATATTCCGGTTGTAATTCTCTGACACCACTTCTTCGCAATGCTTGGCGAACATTCGCTCTAATTTCCTCTGGGTTTTCATCCATGTCAATATCAATATCGCCAAAAATGTTTTCGGCTTGATTAGCGAGTCCGGAAACACCGGATTCTACAACTGAGCCTACACTGGAAAGCACACTTCCGGCAACCGAAGATATAGAACCTAAAATGTTGCCTGTAGCTTTAATGGCACCTACAGCTAGGAATATTCCAAAAATAAGGGCGATAATCAGGGTAGTACCCCAAACTAAGAAACCATGTATTCCGCCATCTATTCCGGCTAATTTACCAGCCACAAGTCCACCTAATGAAAGGCTGATTAAAAAGCAAATGGCAGTCCAGATACCTATAGTAGTTCCAATTCCGGAAGCCGGATTTTCACTTGTTGGTTCAAACATGAAAAGACCAATGCTAGAACCCAAAATCGATAAAAGTATTGAGACGGCGATTACGGTTATAACCCCTGCCGTAATACTTCCCCAGGAAATTCTTCCTTTAATTTCTCCAAATCTGAATATATTCATCACTTTTTTCATTTAAAATTAGTTATTCATTTATTTAGTTTTTGTTTTCAAGACATTTTATTTCAACGTTTTACAACCCTTATTTTCAAAGAAATAAGGTTCACAAACGTTTAATCCTTTAATAGAACCACAGAATTCCTTAAGTTTTAAACGGGAAAACCAGGGAGCTGGTGTTACCGGCGTATCATATCGATTTTCTTTTATGTTATCTAACATAATGACACAGTTTTATGGTTCATACAATCTATAATCTCTTAAATTATATTTAGTGATGATAGATTAATATAGTTTACAGTAAAAAATCCTATTTTGTATAATTTATAACATAGGGCTCTCTTATTATGTTTCTGCTTTCCCGTTAAAAACTGAAGAGGTGTATTTTATTTAACAAATAATTTAAACTTGTTAGGATAAATTCATTCTTTCAAATCCAAATACCTTGAATCGTTTATCTTCCTTGCCTTCCAGCCTGTTTCGAATCATTTGTGCGGCGCTCATACTGAAGGTTATCCCATTGCCTCCATATCCCAATGCGAAAAACATTTTTTCATTGCCGGGCCAATTGCCAATATAAGGTAAACCATCTTCCGTTGAACTGAACGTACCACACCAAGCCATATCCGTAACAAAAGGTATGGTAGGAAAGAGTTTTTTGATTTTTTTTCTCAAGAATGGAGATCTTTTTTCGTAATAATGCGTCTCTTTTTATCGGATTTTTAAAATCTTCATCTTCTCCACCTACAATGATCCGGTTGTCATTCGTGGTTCTTATATAGAGATAGGGTTCTTTAGTTTCCCAAATCAGGGCGCGATCCAACCAGAGCTGTTCTGGTTGAAGGGGTTGAGATACCAGTGCATACGTAGAAGTTAATTGCATTACTTGTTTAGGTAAGAACTTGCCGGATTCAAATCCGGCTGCAATCACCACATACTTACATTGGATAGTCAACCCGGCTTCAGTAATTAACTCATATCCGTTTTCATTTTCAACGCATTGATCAACTTTTGTATGCGTAAAAATGGTCAACTCTTTTCTTTTTAAATGATATTCCAGTAGGGTAGTGGCTGCCAGATAAGCATCGATCTGTGCAGAACTATGATTAATAAGTGCACCCGGCCTTCTGAAACCGTATTTTTTTTATTTCATCCGATTTGAGGAATTCGGTTGGTAGTCCATGCTTCTTACGCATTTCATATTCCTGCTCAATATGGAACAATCCTTTTCCGTTACTGGCATAGAACAAACTGGGAACTCTTTTAAAGTCCGGATTGACATCTATTTTTTTAAATACATTCTCGATATCCGTAATTGCCTGTAAGCATGCTCCATAAGCAAGTACTGCCTTCTCTTCTCCTTGTTGCTTTGCCATTGTATGCAAGGGAACGTCAATTTCATATTGAAGCAGGGCAGTACTGGCTGAAGAGCTTCCGGTAGCAGGGGTTCGTTTATCTACAATACAGCATTTAAAACCAGCATTACATAACTCATGTGCTACGAGAGCACCCGTAATTCCTGAACCGATAATAGCTATATCAGTAGAATAATTCTGAGTCAGCGGATTGAAGTAATCGTAAAGGGGATTTTTTACTATCCAAAAAGGTAATCCCGAATGTAAGTCCATATGTATGATTGTTAGTATGATTATTAACTCATAACAGGTGTGTTTTACGGGATGTTTAACTAATTCATTGTTAATAAGTTTTTTTTAACAGTGAAGGATGGTGGTAAAAGTCAGATAAGTTTCGGGGAAGATAAATAAGTTCTTAGTCTGAGACTGCAATCTAAGCTGTGTTGTTAAAGAATAATAATAGATTTTACAATATGATTTCATGTTTTTAAGTTTTCCCACAAACATGCTGTACTTATTTGCTAACAGGATATCAATGATTTTAATTATTTCCTCTGTAATTCTGATTGTATGGTAATCTTGTCTTTAATTCATAATTTCTGTTTATTCTGTTTGGATTTATTTATTATATTTGTCTTTAACCAATACATATATCAGATGAATAAAATTTATTTTCATGGCATAGTCCGTATATTCCTACTTGCGGTAATTATGTTACTGCCTGCCATCGCATTAACCTCTTGCAGTTCCGACGACGATGATGAGCACTATTTATATAGTATAAGCATTACATCTATGAATGTATCAGGTAGTGACATGTACTACCTTTCATTACTCGACGAGGTGGAGAAAAAGTATGACAAATCTTTCACGTTAACAGGATCGCAGGAATCTTGCGATATGCAAGCCAAAGTCAAGTTCACAGCTGCCATGACCATCGTTCAGAATGCTGTTGCTAATGTAACAGGCTACAGTGGGTATGTTACTTATGTACTCACCCGTAATGGAGAGACGATTGCCAGTGAGCAGGTAGACTTTGAGAAGTAAGTCATAACTGTACAATAGGCATAAAAAGGATTCCCAGAGCGTATAAAGTAAACCCTGGGAATTATTTTCTGGTTTTTCTGGATGCTTTTAAGTACTAATCTGAAATATAAAATTACAATAATCATTTTTTATTTTTCTTTGATATATTGGAAAAGCTATTTACCAGGTTCCATCCTTTCTTGATATTTTCTTCCATGGCTTTATCTTTCAGTTGCATAATTTGTTCAAAACTATCGGAGATGTTCACTTCTCTTTGCAATGGCTCTTTTCGGTCGGAACTGAAATTTGTATAATAAAACACGTATGCGACGTAATCGCCTGTCTGCTCTTTGTTTGTTTTCCATACCATGTATTTTTGCACCATTATTTTAGAACCCAGTTCTTTCCTGTAAACTTCTCTCGTCAGTAATTTACTTTTCGGCATCTCCTCAGTTCTGGTAGCAATATCTACGCTTTCCCGGTCTTCCGGTTCTGAATTAGATATGTCCTCTACCTGTGATAATCTTACATCGGAAGCATCTGCACTTTTATCATCTCTGATTCGTTGGAAGATGGGAACAATAAAACTAAATCCGTCCACGGTGGAATAAAGCCGATAGGTATCATCAATAATTTCCAAAACAGAATTGGATATGTTGCCATTGTATGTTTCATAGATAACATCATTTACTTCCACTTCCATCACTGTTTCCGGCTTAATCATGTGGAAGGCGACAAAATTAGAATCAGTCTCGATGAACTCGGAACGGATGATCTTTTGAGTAAATTTTTTGTATAATTCTTGTTTTAGGCTCTCCATCATTCCGCCTCCGATATGTGCAGCTACTTGATACTTTCCTTCTTCGGGCATGAGAGCCCCAAGCAAAGTACGTACCTTGCCTTTTTGCTCACCTGTTCCTTCTGTAAAACCAATGACAACAACATCAATATTGTGACGGGGTTTAATTTTAAAGACAAAAGGCATCGCGCTCCGTACTACTAATCCTTCTGTGTTTTCTTCAAAAACCCATTGGTTAAAAATCTCTTTCACTTCTTTATTGGTAGGAGCTACAATCATATCAACTGGGTGTATTCTTTCCCCTCCCTTCAAGATTTCATTCAATTTGTCGATTGTATCCTGATAAGTATCCGGGTTATAAGGCCTATTATCCAGTTCGATAATATCAAAAGCGGCCAGGCGAAGTTTATTTATGTCATCTTTTCCGGCCAGTACACTAATTAAATCGTTCGTACGTGTCCTTTTATTCTTTTCGTAAACATATATCTCCGCGGGAATAATGGCTTGCTTCAAGCCTGCTTTCGTCAGAATCTTAGCAGCGTCATCAATACAAGGAATCCCCCGCCTGACACGTCCTGACCGGTTAACAGTAACCGCTATCTTGTTTTCAAAAAAAAATAATGGCATATTCTCCGTCATACTTCCGGCTGACGTAATATTTTTCTCCACCCAGGCGCAAGTCGATTTGATTCTGGTTGATGGATATAAAATGTTTTAAGAAATTCTTTTTGTAGGAAGCGGCTTTTAATTGCGATTCTGCGTCCAGTACATCTCCTTTGCCTTCTTCGTAACTTTGTATTTTTTTGAATCTGGAATTATTTAACTTCATCTTCCAACGGTTTTAATTCTATATCAGTTAAGTGAAGAATTAAGCTATACTTGTCTTCTTGGATTCTTCCTTCCAAGAATCCGCGATAGGGTTCACCACCGCGGGTAAGCAATATTGGTTCATTACCTTTTTTTCCAGCTCCAATTAACACCATCATATTACTCTCCTGTAATTGTTTTGCCATATTGTAGAGGAAATCAAAGGTAACTCCGTTAATATGTCGTAACTGGTATTTCCGGCTGAATACAAACCGTCGGATGGCTTCTTTTTTCTGAAAAGTTTTGTTAGTCCACTTTAAGGGTAGTTCCACATTGATGTTGGCAGGTACTTTGTTCAGGTCATGCCTTTCTTTCTCTGTGCCATCCGGGTTATGGATTACCTGGTAAAGATTAATGCTGTAAGCTATTTCATTGTCTTTATCTACATATAACTTATGCGTGCGATGCAGTATTTTTCCGATTACTTCCATATCAACTTCTGGATCAGATTTAATCAAGGCTTCGGCTACATCTGTGAGTTCACCGTATTTATCCAGCAAAGCATCCTCTTCCAGATTAACGGTTGATTTGAGTATTTTTACGTTCATTCTTTCTTTCCCATCCGGCAGTACCCATTGGGTAGATCTGGCTTTCACTTCAGCATCAAAAACAATTTGTGCGTCCCGGTTTTTATCATTGGCTATATTCATCGCTCTCATTGCATCAATTATTTAAAATTTAACATAGAAAAGTCCAGATCATCGTTATCTTCGATTTGAAGAGTGTCGTCTTCTGTATCATCTATATTACCGCAATCGCCAAAACAAAGCATTTCGAAATTATTGGCCACACCTATTAACATATATAATTTGTTGTCTGATACCATTAAGAAAGCGGGACTTCCTTCGTAATTATCGAGATAACTATAAGTGAAAGTATAAATATCATTCCCAATCTCTGTGAGAAAGTGTTCCTCAGCTTGTTCTAACTGATAAAAATCGGTAATGCTGTAATCGAGGAATTGTTCGATGGTTACTTTTTCTTTCAGTTCAATAGGGGCTTTGTAACTGGATGTGATTAATTTAGCTGGAGAACCATCTTCACGAACGGCCACAAGTTCAGAGCGTTCAATCCATTCGATTTTAGGAGAAAGAATTCCCAAACCTGTTCCTCCCTTGGGAATTAATACACTTCCCGCTTCATCCGTACTTATCAGATTGCAAGGTTCTCCTTTATCATCTAGGGCGATAATATCCACCCATCCGTAAAGCTTCTTTCGGTCAGTCTTTTGGGGGATCGTGGCATACTCTTTTTTCTTTATTTTAAATGTAAGTTCTCTGGGCATAAACCATTTACTGCTTAAGTGAATGTTTATGTATAACAAATAATTGATTTTGAAGGTTTATGCCCATTAGATTTTAAAACTCTATCTTATAGCTGACTCCAGGCATAACAATTGAAGACCGATATTCTTCCACTTTCTTTTTACGGTAGTTATAAAAATGTCCTCCAAACTCTTTATACCCATTTGCATTTATAATTTTTAAGGCAAACTCATGAGCAAGTTTGTTTTTGTTTATCTTGTAACTGATCGTAAAATTACTGATGAAAGCTGGTTTCAGTTGTTTCTCGTAAGCTCTTGATTCATCGTAAACAGCATCCTTCTCAAGTTCAGAAGCTGCTTCATCAATCGGAGAGTATCGGTCTCCACCCTGGAAAGAGAACCGGAGGTTGACATTTAGGATGTTTTGATTGTATTTTCCAAACTTCCATTCTTTTCCTCCCAGCGCATTCAACAAGTAGTTGCGGTTGAGGCGAGTATCTCTCCATACACCATCGCCTCCCTGATATTTGGATTCGAATAGGGAAGTTGTAAATAGATAGTAATATCCATTTGCCAGGTATCTTTCCAGCGTAATATCTATTCCATAGTTTTTACCTTTTCCTTTGTTGATCAACGGTACATTTAAATACCAGTCCTGATGGTTAATGATAGAAAATGAACTATCTCTGGCAACCGGAACGTTGTACAAATACTGAAAATAAGGTTCGATTTTTAGATGAGTATTTTCATTGATCAACCAGTCATAGGATAAAACAAAGTGATGAGCTTTAGCAAAATCTAATTTCTTGTTGACTAGCTCATTTCCAGTTTCTGGTGTGGTAACAAAATAATAATCAACTTTCTCATGGCGACTGTGTTTTCCATAAGCAAAACCTATAGAGTGTTTAGGTTGCATTTGCCATTTAACTCCCAGTCGGGGCTCAATGCTGTAGCGTTTGTTTAATACAAAATATTGGGCATTGAGTCCGACGGTAGCTGTTATTGTATTTGTTAATCGTATTCTGGAGTGTGTAAACGCGGAATATAGCCAGGTACTTCCATCGCTTTTTGCAAAGTTTTCTATAGGCAGATAGTCATTCGGAAAGGAGGGGCTTATGTTATAATCAAGGTCATACGCTAGTCTGGTAATGTTAATACCCGTTCTATTGGTATGTCTGGAACTGAACTTCTTATTGATATAGGAATTAAAAGAGAGATTCCAGTTGGTTCCTTCCATATCATTTAAACGCGTCCGTTTTTTTGTTTCATCCAGTAAATCAACGTATAATTCATTCTGTGTGAATGTAGCTGCTAGAGCACTTTTAATATACGTTGTATTATTAATAAAGTATTTATGTCCCATGCCTCCGGCTGCCATACTTTGGTCGAACTGGGCATCATTTTTATCTGTCACACTTTCCCATTTGGCTGTATCGGATTTAGCATATTCGCTAAATTTATCGATGACTCCAATTCCCCAGATAGAGAAAGTTCCAGCTCTCTTAGTCGGAAAGTTGAGTTTGAACGATAGATCCTGATATCTCATCCCCGCAGCTTCTGCCAGTAAACCGGGAAACAAATCATCGGCTAATGCCATGGTAGCATAACGATAATTAAATAGATAAGAAGCTTCTCCACCTTTTTTGAACGGTCCTTCAGAACTGACATCTATTCCCATCGTTCCTACTTGGAAAGTATGTTCATGCTTCCATTTGTTTCCACTACGGAGATTCATATCGAACACGCCGGATAAGGCATTTCCGTATTCTGCTGGAAATGCGCCGGTAAAGAAATCGGAATTATCTAACACTTGTGAACTTAGTGCCGTCAATATACCTCCCCCCACGCCCGATATATCCGGGAAGTGAGTAGGATTGGGTATTTCAACTCCTTCCAATCTCCATTGAAGAAATTGCGGAGAATTACCCCGGATAGCAATTCCATTGCTGGATACATTTCCGGCTACGCCTGCAAAAGAAGTAACTAACCGGGCGGGGTCATCAAAACCTCCAGCGTAACGACTGGCTTCCTCTACGCTAAGCATACGGGCACTGGCTGTCGCGATATTATTGACAGGTTCCTGTTTATTAATTTTAGGAGTGACTACAATTTCGCTCAGTTCATTGATGTTTTCTTTCAATGCTAGGGTTACAAACGCTTCTTTTCCTGCTGAGACAATGATTTCTTTGGCTATGGCCGGTTCATAACCTACAATGCTAGCTTGAATATCATACCGTCCGACTGGTAAGTTTTCAAAGCTGAATGTGCCGTCGTGTTTACTTATTACACCTTTTACGGGGTTTGAATTTAAAATCTTTACTGTAACAGATACCAGTGTTTCTCCTGAAGCTTCATCTACTATGACTCCCCTTAATGGTCTTCCTGTTTGGGAATAAGCTGCAATTGTGAGACAACACATGAATAAAGTGCCTAATACTCTTTTAATTTTCATTCTAATTTGTTTATTTTTGTGGCAAAATTAGAGTGGAAAAAAGCTCTGGTCAATGGTGAATTATAACCATTTTTATCAAATACGTTCTATATCCTATGATAAGTCAGTCAGAGAAAGATATACTTTGGGAAAAACACAGACCTTACGTTGAGATTTTGTCGCAGGTAAACAATAGTTATGTATCAGTGACGGAATGGCGTATAAAATGCTTGTATGTTTCACCTAATTTTGGTGATTTTTTTGATTATGTCAGTGACTATAATCTGAAAACGATTGAAGAACAAGTTGAGATTATTGATGCTTCCATACATCCTGATGATTTGGCTGCGGTGATTAATTTTCAAGATAGAGTCTTCGATTATATATTTAGTTTGCCTTTTGAAGAGCGGAAGGATTATAAACATATTTTTGAATTCAGAGTAATGGGACCATCCAGAAAGTATCTACGAATCATTTTTCAATACCATATTTTGGAAGGAGCTGAAACAAAAGATTATGTCTTATTATTGTTTGTGGCAGATATATCTCCCGAACAAGGTTTGGATGAACCGGTTAAATTCAAATTAGTCAATTTTAAAACGAATGAAGTCGTAAAATTTCCTTTGTTTGAGGAAAAAAACATGGCATTAACCAGGAGAGAAGTGGAAGTTTTGAAGCTGGTAAATGAAGGAATGCTGAGTAAGGAGATATCAGATAAATTATCTATCAGTGTACATACTGTAAACAGGCATCGTCAGAATATCCTGGAAAAAATAGCTGCAGATAATATGTATGAAGCCATTAGTTATGGACATAAGTTTGGGTTATTGGAATAGTAAAATGGATATTGATTTCTTTTTATTCAGATGGAAAATCTTTTGCTTTTACAAAACGTCCATCTTCCTGAAAAAGATAATTCTCTGTTTTCAGATTTTTCTTCTCTAAGCCACCAGATGAATTATAGTCCCATATAAAAGTTTGAACAATATAATTTTTATCCTCATAACTATCAAAAGCAACAGTCGTTGTTTTACCATCTCGTAATTCTTCGAATATACCTTCGACAGTTGGTCGGTAGGTGAGTTGTTCTATTAATACCCGATTGAGATGCTTGGACACTTTGATACGATAATTTTTCTCGATTTCAAATGTTTGAGTTATTGTATCTAATCCGTTATTTACTTTTTCCCTTGAAAAAAAGTTGCAAACGATCTTTAGGAATTAAATCGTCAGAAAGGCTATATAATTCCATGATAGGTTCTTCATCAGATTCATAATAACGGGTAATAATGAATTTTAAATTTTCTTTTTCTGGTACTCGTGCAACAGAATTGGTTATACTATAGTGCGATTTCATATCCGCTATATCCGTCAGATAATGATAATCTTTTTCATTGAGATTTTTGTAATTATCAAAGTATTGGAATACATCTTCATGGAAAGATAAAGGTAAATCAATAAGAGGTAAAGAATGGTAAAGATCATTTAAATGGTTTTTCAGCATCGATTCCTCTGAAATAATGTTACTATTAACTGTATTCTGACTCCTAGAAGATCCACTTTTTGTCTTTCCACAAGAAGCGAAAGCCATTAAAAGTGATAAGAAGAAAATAAGTTTCATATTTGAACACATGCGGTATTTATACAATAATTACTTTTATTTTATTTGTTAGAATATAACAATTTATCTATCGAATGGTTGTACGATGGGGGAATACTTTAAAAACTGTCAAATCATCATTTATTACTATTATTTGCCGGAATCGTTAATTTTAACTGTTTAAATAGTTAAATAAATCAGTTATTTAACAAAAAATGTTTTATCTTTGAAGCGACAAATAAAACACGGGAACATTACATTCAACAAACTTTGCTTTTACGACAGCAAGTAAATGAAATTATTACATAGTACCACGGTTCTTATTTTTTTGAATGTATGGCTCGCAGATTAGCAAAAAACAGTAGCGCCTAAGTCAAGCAATTACAAACGCATTAACTTATGAAATTAACGCCTTATCAGTCTATTTTTTATAGAGAATGACTGCAAAACCCTTTAAGAAGTGATTATAATGTAGTAATGGATAACATAGTAGTGGGTGAGTTGAATTGTGAGAGAAAGAAAGAAACCTTACTTAAATTATTAAATGAACATCTAATATTTAGATTTACAGTTGAAAATAGGGAAAGCAGTTTTTATGAGAAGAAGAAGGATGAAACAAAAGAAATCATTATTTATCATCCTCATAATCTCTCGAATGATGAAATAAAAGAAATTATTTCAGAGCCTTTTAATTTGGAGAAAGATATCTTTTTTCGTTTGCATATCATAAAGTTAAGAGAACAGAAATACAGGATAATCTGTGTTTTGCCTCCTTGGGTATCAGATGGTATAAAAAGGGAACACGGCATTTTAAAAGGAGAGTCTTTACTGCTGCCAATCCAGGAATGGTTCTTTAGTATCCTGGAAAAAGGAAAACTACCTTGTTACGATCATTGGAACCAAGCCTGTATGATAAAGGTGCCTGAACTGGATATAAATATCATCAAACAAAGTCTAAATTTACTAAGCCAATATCATGATTCTCTGAGACTTGTATTCAGAGAAGGAAATCTTTCTTATTATCAGCAATATGAGAAGCAAATAGATATTCCTCTTGATACGTTAAATGTGAAAGGTCTGTCGGAGAAAGAAATTGAAGATGAGCTAACTTCCTGGCAAAGTTAGTTTGATATTTTCTACGGACCTCTCTTTCATGTCGGTTACTTGAAAGGTTTTAAAGACGGAAATGACCGGATGCATTTGGCTGCTCATCATTTGATTGTAGATGCTGTGAGCTGGGGAATAATAGTCAACGATTTTAATCGTATATATGATTATCTTTCCACCCATACTCAGGAAACAGATACAGCTATAGAAGTTATCCTGGGAAGCAAAGGAAGTAGTTACCTGCAGTGGACACAAGCCATCTCTGAGTATCTGAAAAAGGATCAAAAATCTCTTAAAAATGAATTCGATTACTGGAAATCAGTAACCCTGGGTATAAAAGAGAATAATTCGATATTACTAAAACAGAAAACCGATCAATATTACCGGACTGAATTTACATTAGATATTAATCAAACTGATTCATTATTATCTAAAGTTCACCACGTTTATAACACCCAAGTTAATGATATTCTTCTGACTGCATTTTGTAAATCATTGTCGGGGATAACTGGACGTACGGAAAACCATATATTATGGGAAGGGGAGGGGCGTGAAAGCATTTTCCCGGAGCTTGATATCAATAATACGGTTGGATGGTTTACCAGTATCTTTCCGGTGAAGTTATCTTCTTCAGAGAAAGACCAGGAAAAGTTATTGGTTTCAGTTAAAGATACATTGAGACGTATTCCTAATAATGGAATGGGTTATGGTCCTCTTATTGGTTACAAGGTAGAATTGCCTTTGGTTGCTTTCAATTATCTGAGACCGTATGACCAAACAGGGAATATTTCTAATGCATCGTGGTCTTTTTGTAATGAGAATGTGGGGTTAACTATCGCCCGAAGTAATGAAGAGACAAATATATTAAATGTTAAGGGAAGTCTTATTGGAGGTCAACTTTCGTTTATCATTGAAGGCTATTTGTCTTCAATGCAGATAGAAAACTTATCCCGTTCCTTTAAACAAAATCTGGAAAAATTGATTGCTGCTTTAATTACGAAGAAAAGGAGTTATAAGACTTTATCGGATATAGATTTTATTATCGGACAAAAATATCTCGATCATATTCAGGCAGAAGAAGAAATTGAAAAAGTTTATCTTGCTAATAGCTTGCACAAAGAGTTTATTTATCATGCCTTACGTATCGGAAATATAGATGATATATATCATACACAACTATTATGGAATTATCAAACATCTTTGGAGGTTGAAAAGCTAAAACAGGCCATTCAGCTAACCCAAGAGAAATTTGAAACGCTGCGCCTACGCCTTGCCTGGGAAGAAGAGCCGGTACGAATTATAAATAAGAAAAATGAACTCAACTGGGAATATGAAGATATTTCCGGTTTAAATGAGTTGGCACAAAATCTCTATATCGAAAATGTCATTGGACTTGACAAAGCTTATCCCTTTAAGCTGAATATCGGATGCTTATTCAGGGTTTATTTATTGAAAAGAAGTGAAGAATATTATACCTGTATTTTTACTTATCATTCTGCTATATTAGATGGGCAGAGTGATTCTGTTATAATCAATGATATACAGGATAATTATTTAAGGTTGGTTATGCATACTTCTCAGAAACCTTGTCAGATATCAGCAGTTCAGGAAATAAAGACCAATGATCTTTGTTTGTTGGATGAAGCTGTCATCCATTGATTACGTATTTTTTCTTCAAGGAATCACGTTGAAAACATCATTTTGCAAACCTATGGTAATACACAACAGTAAAGAGTTATTTAATGTTTCTTTTGGAAAGAAACCTATCCTTATCATGTTTCCTTTTGGGGGAGGTAATACCTTTTCCTATAGAGGAATGGTCGAGCAACTGGAAGATACTTTTGATATCGTTTGTACCGAATTACCGGGAAGACATTTCCTGTCTGGTATGCCTCTGGAAAATAATATGTTGAGGCTCGTGGAATTTGTCTATTCCACGTGGATCAGTCCGTTAAATTTAAACAGGCCATACATCTTCTTTGGGCATAGTATGGGAGCTCTCATAGCCTATCTGATTACAAAAGAACTGTCCCGTAGAAAGAAAAAGCTTCCTATACATTTAGTCGTTTCCGGGAGGGCTGCACCTTCTGTTTCTCGTAAAAGTATGTATCATACACTGCCTTCTCCGGAGTTCTTTAGTGTTCTGGAAGAAATGGGAGGCATGTCGAAAGAATTGCTGGAGAATGATGGTTTCCGGGAATACTTTGAACCCATATTTCGGAGTGATTTTGCGGCGGTAGAAACATATATTTATACAGTTGGGGAACAACTGGAAATACCGATTACTGTTTGGACCGGAACACGAGAGAACATCACTGAGAATGCTGCTCAAGCGTGGCAGAATGAAACAACCGTTCCTCTTTCCTTTGAAAGAATGGAAGGAAATCATTTCTTTATTTTTGAGCATATCCCTTATATTGTATCTTCTCTTAAAAGTATGGTACGGAGTACTGTAGAGTTACCAAGAACAAATGTCAGAGTCGTTTCAAATGCGGGATAAGAATGAATCTGGTTTATTTCGCAGATATAAATAAATATTCGTGGAATTCTATCAGGCCTTATATAAACATATTATCCAATCAAGAAATCAGAAAGATTCTTGATAAAAGACAAGAAAAGGATCAATGTTTAAGTTTATTGGGTAAAATGCTTTTGCTTCATATTTTAAAAGAATATGAAGATTGGGACAAGAATGTATTACCGGAATTGCTTTTCAATAAATATGGTAAACCTTATATTGAAAGGATGAAAGGGAATTTTAATATTTCACATTCCGGTAATATCGTTGCCTGTGGATACAGTACAACAGAGGTTGGAATTGATATTGAAGAAATTAATCCTTTTGATTTAGATGAATTTGAAAGAGTTTTTAATCAAAAAGAATGTAACTTGTTAGAATTAGGGAGTACTACCGATTTTTATCGTATCTGGACTCAGAAAGAAGCTTTGATGAAAGTTACAGGCAAAGGGTTTTATTTAGATCCTCTGGAGATAGATATAGGAGAGAACCTGATAGAAGAGCGCTTCGAAATATATATCAATGATCAAAGCTATCAGATGTATACCACCGAAAGTTTAGATGGATACGTATTAACTACTGCTTCAGGATGCTATGATAGTCCTTGTCTGGCAGAGATCATTTTTTAATTTGCTTTTTGATTGTTTTCTTTCAGTGACGAAGATAATTTGAAATTATAAATATGTCAAGTTGGAACAAAAAAATAACCCGTTGGAAAACCAACAGGTTATTTTCGAGGTTTAGGCGGTATGGACGGGACTCGAACCCGCGACCCCCTGCGTGACAGGCAGGTATTCTAACCAACTGAACTACCACACCAATTTGTTTTTTCTAGTAACAATCTCTCTCGATTGCGGTGCAAAGGTAGAGCTTTTTTTTGAATGTGCAATAGTTTAGATGTTTTTTTCTACACAAAATTTCTTTTGGTTAATTTCGTTGGAGAGTAATCCCCATTAAGCCAATAACAATTTCATTGGAGATTGTTTCTAAAGTCAAGGAAGCCAGTTCTTTGTGAGGATTTAAGTCCATTTCTAATAATATACCGGCACCTCCTTCAATTTCTCTTCCATATACACCTGTTATATTTAATTCTTTTTGGAGGTTGTTGCTAACAAGTCCTGACTTTAAATGTACCCGATGAGGACGGGGGGCATTTAGTTTGAAAGCTTTATTATCCACATAGAAATCTTGTTCAATCGGACACCAGTTTTCAGGATTAATCAATTCTAACAGTTCAGAAGTACCGTCGGTATAAGTAACTGTAACGGTACCATTCACCATGTGACATTGCATGTGGTTGGTACTTCCGGCCATTAGTAAATAGGCTCGTTCGGCTTTTCCGTGAAGAGGGATTGTCAGTTTATCCGGATAATTATCCCAAAGAGAAGTAAAAGCAATGTTGTTACCTTCTGCGGGGCTGCGGAAGGATACTCCCAGTGGAGTAGAGAAAACACCGTCTTTAATTTTTGCTCTCAAGCCGGAATCGTCAATCTCTGCGGTTAGCTTGGGATGACACCATTCACCAATTCCTTGGGTAGGTATTTGTAAGGTGGTATAGGGTGAACGTGGTGTTAAGTATTGATTACGGAATATATCCGTTACGGATGCATTGAAGGAAAAACTCATGTTGATATTTTCGCACTGGGTAGCATTCACACGTATGAAAGGGTCCGGATAATTTTTGGCAGGCTCTTGGATGGTAATATGTATGGGTTGCCACCAACGCATTTTTCCCTTTTCGCGCTGTATAAATAAAGTACGATGTCCTGTTGTTCCGGTAATCTCTCCAAAGACTAGTCCTTTTTCCCAGCCAACAATTTTCTGACTTAAAACCTGTTGGGGATCATGAAGCTGAATGGACTTTCCCGGAACGTGTATTTCCGCTCTTTCACCTGGTACGTATATCTCTTTACTGGTTTTATAATCAGTTTGAATATTTTCACCTGTCCAGTTGATTTGGATATTTGATTCGGAAAGAGGAGGAATAGTTAAAACAATCATTGGATACCCTACAGCGGATTCTTTTAGTTTCCATTGAATTGCTTCTCCGTTCAGGGTGATTTCCCGGATGTTCTCTTTCCGGGCGCGTAATTCCAGTTCGATAGTAAGCAGGTCGTTGAAATTCTGTTGGATGCTGTAGCGGTCTGTATGTTGGTTTTGTGAAAAGTTGTAAGTAACATCAGGTGTTTGCAAAGTTGCATGAGGCCAGCTTGCAGGATAGCCAGGACGAATCACCAGGCGTTTATTCATTGCATCCGGCAAAATACCGAATAATCCTTGAATAAAGGCTCTGGAAGCAACTCCGACAGGATCTCCAAAGTCCCGGTAACACTCACCCCGGGCAGCATCATAGAAAGAAACTTGTGCGAAGTTTCCCGGACTTCTTCCTAAATACATACCATCCAGCATGGAACTCTTTAATAATTTCGTTCCTTCTTCCGGGCGTCCGGCCAGAAAGTAGGAGAGGGCAGTATGCATGACTTCTGCGAAAGCTACATTATTAATACTCCAGGAATAAGGTAACCAGTTAGTTGTTGAAATCGTTTCGTAACCTTCTTCTTCCAGCCCTTCGGCTATTACCGGGATGTGGGGAATTTCTGTATCAACATACCGGGTAGCTTCGTAAGCCTGAAATGGAGTAGCTACCTCACTGTCAATGGCATGATAAATAGTCCATACACCCGCATTGGGATGCAGCCGTTGATGTCCCATAAAATCTTTAAACTCAGCCCAGTGGCCCCGATCGTTCATCCAGAGTTGCTCGTTGAGGGCTTTTAAAATCTTTTCTGCTTCATTCTGGTAAAGTGTTGGAACTTCACCTATTTTTTTGGCAATTTCAGCAGCAATTTTATTTGCCCGGTAGTTATAGGCGGTGGAGTGGGTTACCGCTCCGGAATTATAATAAAGGGCATCGCTGGCCCAAATGCATGCATAACCATCATATAAGCCATCGTTATTAGGATCGAAGTTAAGTTTTTCCCACGCCAGATGGCGAGTAATAACCGGCCATAATTTGCGGGCATAAGCTAAATCCCCCGTCCAGTTTAAATGCCAGAGTAATTCATCCATATAACATAAGTTCATATCATAATGATGCATCTGGTCGTTTCTGTAAGGATTCCTGCAGATGTAACCATTGCTATATTGAGGCGTACCCCATTCTTTAATGGAGCGTGCCAGGTTTAATTCCGGGTCTTGAGCAGGGTGGGAAATGATATTGGGAACTTCGGTTACCTGGCTTGCCGCATATGCATCAAAGTGAGTGCGAGCGCGGTCGTGCCAGCCTAATGCATCACCAGTGTAGGCCGCACGCCAGCCACTTAAAGGCATACGCCAGCCTACAGCTCCATGCAGCCATACCTGACCATCCCATATACCATCAGCAGCCACAGCAAGAGCTCCTCCGATAGTGTTAAAGAAAGGATCAGGAGTGACGATGCGAATGCGCGAAGCTACTTCTATACGTGCTTGTTCCGCTTGTTTAAATAGGGTGGCTGGATCTTTGTCTAACGGTATTTCTCCCCACGTGAAGAAAGATTCTCCGGTCAATTGGATATCTCCAGTTGTAATGTCTGTGGCATCCGGTTTGAGTTCGAAAGCGTCATCCGGATCGACTCCTAAATCACCGTTCCTGCTAAGTCTTTTTCCGGTAGCACCTCCATGTTTCCAGCGGAGTATACTTTTTTTCGGCATGTTCGAAGCAGAAAAACGCCAGATAGCAGCGTCTGTATCGTGCAAGGTTAGGGCTGTGATATGAATTTCACCTTTACCCCATGATGGATCTTTTAGTTGATAGGTTCTTTTGCCGGCTGTATATCTGGATTCGCAAAAAGCGGTCTCATCCAGTTGGATAACTTTTCCGTCTTCCAGCGTTATACTGAAACTGATATTCCCACCAAGACCATTATTATATATAGCAAATACAGGACGATCACTTGTCTCCAGACGGAAAGGTGAATGTCCACCATATAAGGCACGCGTATATCGATTTTGTCCGTTGATACATACAAAGTCTTCGCCATCCGGATAGTAATTAAGGCGACGTGGAACATCCCGCAGACTGTCATTAACCGAGCTTGCGCCAATAAAAGCTCCGATTTGCTTGCGGATACTTTGTCCGGATAAGGAATGAACCGGCAACACGAGTAAATAGCATACCAGGGAGAGATACATAGAAATAGAGATGAAAGATCGCATATTTTTACAGGTTATTTCAGGTAAATATTTCCGGGGTTGAACGGGAAGTCCCGCCCGGGAGGCTTGTGGACGGGATATATTAGCTTTGAGTACTCTAAGCCTAAAGAGCAAACTTTCTAAGCTTAGAATCTTTGCACGATAAGCTTAGAAAATTTCTTCTTTAAGCTTAGAAAGTTTTCAGTTAATGCATGAGAAAGAACTATTGCTGAATTTGCTTTACATTCTCGCAGAACTTAAATATAAAAGCGTCACCTTCCTCGTTTTTGATGTTTACATTTTCCAGTGTAATATGGCTGCTGTATTTAAACTCTGCACCCAGCTTCGAAGTAATATCCACATTTTTAAGGGTAATATTTTCGATAGGCATTTCAGGAAGTCCGTTAAAGAAAAGCGCTTGAAATGCTTCAGCGCAAACCATGTTTTCGACGTGTATATTACGGAATGCGGGCGTTTCCTCATTGACGGGCATTGCAGGAACCGAATCAGGGAAAACAACTCCTTGTTCACGCATCTCTAACACCGACATGCCTCTGTAATAAAGATCGAAATCAATGGGTTGGGTGAGGATATCCATCATCGAAATGTTGCTGATCCAGATATTTTCAACTACACCTCCACGACCGCGTTTACTTTTGAAGCGAAGTCCTACATCTGTACCCAGGAATTTACAGTTGGTTACCGAAATGTTGCGAACACCTCCACTCATTTCGCTGCCTACCACAAAACCACCATGGCCTTTAAATACAGTACAACCATCAACAATAACATTTTCGCAGGGGCGGTTGCGTTTCCTGCCGTCTTCATCTTTGCCACTTTTAATGCAGATACCGTCATCGCCAACATCAAAAGTAGAGTTTACGATCAGTGAATTCTTACAGGATTCCAAGTCGAGTCCGTCTCCGTTTTGTGAAAAACTTGGATTGCGAACCTGCACGTTTTCAATCAGTACGTTTTCGCACATTAACGGGTGTATATTCCAGGCAGGCGAGTTTTGGAAAATCACTCCTTGCAGCCATACGTTTTTGCATTCAATCAAACTAATCATGACTGGGCGAAGGAAATGACGAACACTCTGCCATTCTTCTTCTGTCTTTAAATTTTGGGGTACATTCATATCACTGAGAGCGTCTCCTTTCAACGTTTCAGGATAAGGAAACCAATAATCCGGACGTTTGAATACGCCTCCTCTGGCAATGGTCTTCTTCCATTCGCTTTCGGTCACCTTTTCTCTTTTTAGTGGACGCCAATAGTGTCCATTTCCGTCAATCGCACCTTGTCCGGTAATTGCCACATTTGTGAGATTACGACCTGAGATAGGCGATTGACACCGACGGGTATCTAATCCTTCAAATACAGTTTCTACGAGTGGATAGAGGTCTACATCTGGTGAAAAAAGAATCAGCGCGCCTTTTTCCAAATAAAGATTGATGTTACTTTCTAATACAATAGGGCCGGTAAACCAAACGCCGGCAGGTACTACTAATTTACCTCCTCCACGTTGAGAAAGAGAAGAAATTGCTTTATGAAAAGCCTCTGTACAAAGTATTTGTCCGTTACCAACTGCACCGAAATCTTTCAGGTTTACTTCATTTGACGGGAAGACAGGTGCTTTTACCCGTGGCATTTCGAAAGGCAAATTGGTGTACAAATAATCATAAGGATAGGTGGGGGAAGACTCTTGTTTGCATCCGACGAGCAAAGGGAGTAAACAAAACCAGGTGATAAAACGAGATAATTTCATGAGGATATTATTTTTCTTAGTTTTAATATCAGAGTTACGCGTAACCCTTAAGGAAAAGGTTAATAATTGTGGCGACATTATCTAAATTTTTGGCGTCATTATTAATTTAACTAGGCGGTTTCTTAATACATAGATTGCTGAAGGCACAAAACTAAAAATAAAAACCGACAAAGTATTTGACTTTTTGATTGTAATAGTGTATTTTTTGTTTTTTTCTGTTCAGTCTAATGATTTAAAGCTTCTCGAAAAGAATTAATTAACAGCAAGTTATACTTTTTCTTTTTGACAAATCGTTATTTTGTGTATGTTTGCATAAATTAATCAATACAACTATGAATCCAAGAATCATGAAATTCCTTCTTTTCTATTCATTTGTCTTTTTTTTATTTGCAAGTATCGGCCAAAGATCTGTTTCCGGATGGAACTCCTATTCCCGACTGGTTTCGTCAGAATGAACCGGTAAAAGTAGAATCTTTAGGAACGTTGTTCCGTATTACAGATTATGGTGTTGCCAACGATAGTACTCTTCTCCAGACAGAGAAAATACAAGCTGTTATTGATGAGGCTTCAAAGTCAGGAGGTGGTGTGATTGTTATTCCTAGAGGAACATTCCTGAGTGGCTCTCTCTTCTTTAAACCTAAAACTCATCTGTATCTTGAAGAAGGAGCCGTATTAAAAGGAAGTGATGATATTAGTCATTTCGCTATTGTTCCCACCCGCATGGAAGGACAAAGCCTTAAGTATTTCGCTGCGTTAGTGAATGCAGACGGCGTAGACGGATTCACCATTTCCGGGAAAGGTACAGTTAATGGTAACGGCTTACGTTACTGGAAGTCATTCTGGCTCAGACGGGAAGTTAATCCAGATTGTACGAATATGGACGAAATGCGTCCTCGCCTGGTTTATATATCCAATAGTAAGAATGTACAATTATCCGGTGTTCGACTCATTAACTCTCCTTTCTGGACAACCCATTTGTATAAGTGTGAGAATGTGAAGATGTTGAACCTTTATATTTACTCCCCAAAAGAACCTGTGAAAGCCCCTAGTACTGATGCCATTGACATTGATGCCTGTACCAATGTGCACGTGAAGAATTGTTTTTTATCCGTAAACGATGACGCAGTTGCCCTCAAAGGAGGTAAAGGTCCTCTGGCAGATAAAGATCCAAACAATGGTGGCAACCGGAATATCATTATAGAAGATTGTACGTATGGTTTTTGTCATGGAGTATTGACATTCGGTAGTGAATCAATTCATAACCATAATATTGTTTTGCGTCGTTGTAAAATCGATAAGGCACAACGCCTGCTTTGGTTAAAAATGCGTCCCGATACACCCCAGAACTATGAATATGTCACAGTGGAAGACATAACAGGAAATGCAACCAATTTTCTGTATATCCGGCCCTGGACTCAATTCTTTGATTTGAAAGGACAAACAGAAATACCTATGTCTTATTCCAGTCATGTAACCATGCGCAATATTAAGCTGGAATGCGAAACATTTTTTAATGTGCAAAGTTCGGAGCAATATCAACTTTCGGATTTTGTATTTGAGAATCTGGAAATTAACGCCCAAAAGAATGGAGAGATACATACTGATTACATCCGGAATTTTGAATTAAAGGATGTGAAGGTGAACGGAAAGAAAATATTTTAATCCGATTACTATTAAGTTCTGTTCTTTCAACATTAGGTTCCATAATTCAGCCTCAGATATTGCTTATCTGAGGCTGAATTATAAGCGCTAAATATATAAGTTTCGTATCAGAAAAAGTTAGTTTGGTATATTATTTTATCGAGCGACAAATTATTTGTTTACTTTTGTCGCATCAGTGAGCAACAAATTTCAAACTAAATTTAAAAACACGAAAATGAGAAAAATTATTTTTCCTCTTCTATGTAGCCTGCTTTGTATCTGTTCTGTTGTGGGACAGAGTAATACAGAAAAGCAATCAGCCATTCATATAAGTTTCATTCCTCCCTTAAGTACACACGGTACACAGGCCGGAGAGTATACCAATGGAGTCTCTATTAACTTCCTGGCTGGTATCTCCAAAAACGAGAAATATTTTACTTTTGGAGGGCTTGCCAATATTATCAAGAATAATGCAAGTGGTGTTCAATTCGCTGGATTAGCCAATGTGATAGGAAACAGAGCTTCCGGTCTTCAGTTTGCTGGATTATTCAATGCTTCCAGAGGAGCGAATGGTCTTCAGTTTGCCGGGTTGGCAAATGTTACTGAGAATCTGGTTGGCTTTCAGTTTGCAGGTCTGGGAAATGTAGTCACCAAAGTTACCGGGATCCAGTTTGCCGGTTTAGGCAATGTTGCTGAGAATGTAATAGGATTCCAATTTGGCGGCATTGGTAACATAGCTGGAAATGTTACCGGTTTCCAATTTGGAGGGATATTCAATGTAGCCAGAAATGTTACTGGTTTCCAGCTTGGTAGTATTCTTAATATTGCTGAAAATAGTGATTATCCGATCGGGTTGGTCAATATCATTAAAAACGGAGAGAAGAGTATAGGCTTTACGTATGACGATACCGGTAGTATTCTTACTTCTTTCCGTTCCGGTGGCCGGGTATTATATGGTATTCTGGGTATAGGTTATAATCACAAAGCAGAGGATGAACATTATGTGGTTGAAGGTGGCTTTGGAGCACATATTCCTATCGTTGAACGGTTCAGGATCAATGTGGAGTTAAAGTCTCAATATATGACTTCCTTCTCTAATTCGGATGTAACGAAATCAGGACTCAGTATTCTGCCTGCCTACAAACTTACTTCCAATCTTGAGCTTTTTGCCGGGCCCAGCCTAAACTATATGGAATCGGATAATATTAAAAACGGAGATTTATTCCCCGGTCATAACTTGTGGAAGAAATATTCTGATACAAAATTGAAACAACTCTTTTTCGGTTATACAGCTGGAATTCAGTGGATATTTTAATACATTCAGTTAAGCAGTGTCGGAACAAGTAAACAATCAGACTCTTTTATATAAAATCCTGATGGGTAAACGCTTCAGGATTTTAAGACATGTTTTACTGGTGTTGCTGATGTGTATCATTGCTCTTAATTATGCAACTCCCTATGAGCAGTATGGATTTATTGGTTCACCTATTTTCGTCGTTTACTTTATCGGGTTAATATTTACTTATTTACTTCCGGCTTATTTTAATTTCTATTTTCTGATTCCCCGGTATCTGCGGAAAAAGAAGTATCTGGCCTATTTTCCATATTACTGATCGTTATTCTTATTATGCTGTTAGCCCAGTTTGTGCTGGAGTACTATGCTTATCAGGCAATGGAAATTTTTCCGGAGCCAACTTATGATTTAGATGATAAACTCATCTTAGTATTTGATTTCCTAGGTAATTATTTTCTTAACCTGATAGCTTTTATAGGTTGTTCCGTTACTTTGCTGTTTCGTTACTGGATTAGTGATAGTCAGCGCGCCGGACAGTTAGCAAGCGAACAACTAAAAACAGAAGTGGAGTATTTGAAAGAGCAGGTAGACCCTAATTTTCTGTTTAATACCCTCAACCGGATAGGAAGGTTGGGGGAAATAGATCCTTCCCAAGCTTCTGCAATGTTATTGATATTCAGTAAATTACTCCGTTATCAGCTTTATGACTGCAGGCGGCAAGAAGTATTTCTGACTTCGGAAATAAAGTTTCTGCATGATTATTTATGCCTGGAACAACTCTATTATGAGAAAATGGAGTTTACTATAACTTTAGAAGGAGATGTTGCCTCTGTACTTGTTCCTCCGTTGCTTTTTATTCCTTTTGTTCGGGAGCAAATAAAAGGAATTGAGAAGCGGGATACGTATGCTACCTTCTTACTTCATTTTAATGCAAATGATCAGACGCTTCAATTTACTACTACCGGAGATACTCAGATAAAAAGTTTTAGTCCGGACTTTCGATTTATTACTAAACGGTTGGCCCTCTTATTTGGCAATAATTATAATCTGCAATATCTTTCGCCTCCTTTTATAATTCCCGAAGGTCATTGTTTGCGTCTTAGTCTTCCTCAAACTGATCAGCTATGAAAACAATGGAAGATATATTGGTTAGATTTTTACTCTTAAAGGAATACCGGATATACAGGCATTTTCTGCTTATCTTTGTATTTACTATTCTTTCAGTCGATATTATAATCCATCTGCCCGGTGCAATGCTTTCAAGCTCAAGATTCTGGATGGGAAGTGTTTTGTATGTATCTACTATCATTGGAGTGATGTATATAAATATCTTCTGGGCCATTCCTCGCTTGTTAATGAAAACCCGACTGTTTGCTTATTTAATGGTTCTGGTTGGCCTTACCATTATCACATTAGGGAGTATATATATCATCCAGTGTTTTATTTTTCGTTTGTTGGGAGGAGATTTTGATTCTAGGTTTCTTCTGAATATATTCTCATCCTTTAGCATCCTTTCTTTATTATTGGCTGGAACTACAACCTTTGTTCTCTTCAGGCAATGGTTGATTTCTTCTTACCGGATCTCCGAACTGGAGTCAGCTACTTTACAGTCTGAATTGAAGTATCTGAAGAATCAGATCAATCCTCATTTCTTGTTTAATATGCTTAATAATGTACATGTTTTATTCAAAGATAAGATCAAGGGGGCTTCTTCCATATTATTCAAACTCGAAGATTTATTACGCTATCAAATCAATGAAAGTACCAAAGACAGGATTCGGCTAAGTGAGGATATTGATTTCCTGAACGATTATCTTAACCTGGAAAAGGTTCGCCGGGATAGTTTTGTTTATACCATTCAATTGGAGGGGGATATAACAGATATATCCTTACCTCCCTTGCTTTTTATCCCGTTTGTGGAAAATGCGGTTAAACACAGTCAGGATAGTGAAAAGGAATCTTATGTAAAATTACTGTTTTCGGTTCAGAAAGATAAGATCAGATTCTGTTGCGAGAACTCAAAACCATCGGATGAAGGTTCTCCAAATAAACCAGGAGGTATCGGACTTAAAAATATCAGCCGTAGGCTTGAATTGCTGTACCCTGAAAAGTATGTTCTACAGGTTCAGGAGACAGCAATCACTTACCAGGTAGGCTTAGAATTAAATTATATAAAAGAATGAACTGTATTATTGTAGATGACGAACCATTGGCACGGCGGGCCATAGAGATCCTGATCCAGGAAACAAATCAGCTCCATCTGGTTGGTATTTTTAACAGTGCTTCGGCTGCTTCCGCATTTATGAATGAAAACCCGGTTGACCTGGTTTTTCTGGATATTCAAATGCCTAAAGTTACCGGATTGGAGTTCGCCCGTACCATTTCAGATTCTACTCTTATTGTTTTTACGACAGCTTATACGGAATATGCCGCTGAAAGCTACGATATTGATGCCATTGATTACCTGGTCAAACCCATTGAATCTGCTCGATTTCGTAAAGCTGTGAATAAAGCTCTTGCTTATCACACTCTTTTGTTGGGTGATAAGAAGGATAATATTGAAGTGGTAGAAGAAGATTATCTTTTTGTAAAATCGGATCGGAAATATTTTAAAGTAGAATATCAGGATATTCTTTTTATTGAAGGATTGAAAGATTATTCCATCATCCAGGTAGGAACCCAACGGATAATTACCCGCATAAATCTTAAAAATATTCTTGAACTGCTGCCCGATACTCTTTTTATGCGTGTAAGTAAATCTTATATCATCAATACCCGTCATATCAATGCCTTTGATAATAATAGCGTTTATATCAAAGAACATGAACTAATGATCGGAAATGGATACAGAGATGAATTTATTAGTAGAGTATTAAAAAAGAGGTTGCGGAATAAGTAGCAACTACCTATGCAGAAATATACCAGTATTTTGTTTGTTCCATATTTTGTGAATTCGTAATCGGAGCATGGAAAAGAATGGCGGTACACCTTATTTAATTACCGCTGACGGTTATGAATTGGACACAATTCGCCAGGTAGCTGGACCTTTTAAAGAAAATCATACTTTAAAATTAGGAGTGGCAAACGAAAAGTTGATCCATAAAAACTATATGGGATAAGTATCACCTATTTAGATGAAAAATCCTTCAGAGAAAGAGGGTATTTCCTATTCTCCAGGTGATTTTTATAAATAGATTTGTAATTAATCAAAAAAACTAGAACCTTTAAATATACTAATTATGAAAAAAGATGGTCTGCTCTTTTTATTGTCAATCCTTGTGTTATTTTCTTGCTCTGATAATGATCCGGTTTCCGACGGAGATGGTGTATATGAGGATCATTTTTATCCCAATTGTTTTACTTCTCCAGAAGCTATGGATTAGGAAGGTGATGAAATTTTTTGGGCTAATATCGCGTATGAGTTTAAGCAAGAGTGAAAATCGACTTTATAATAATTCTTCAATATAAGATATTACCTTTCTGTTTTGATCACTCAGAACTCTCAGATTCGCGAATTTACAGAGATTACTTCGAGATAATCAAAATATCGCAAGGAAATTCGATTAGAGAAATACAAAAAGAAATCATTCATATTTCTTTTTGTTTCAAAAGATATTAATCAATTAATAAGTATATTCATTTGTTCTTAAATTATCTGTTAGTGATTCTTTTTTGATAGATTTGTTTTGTTTGGATTGACAACAAAACTAGCGTTTATTTGTTAAAAACTCTATAATGATAGACACATATTATTTAGCATAATTCTATTTATCAGAACTTATTTTCTTTTTAACTGAAACCATATAAGAATACCCTTTCTTATTCACGTTTCACGAATCTTCCTTTGGAAATATAGTAAACAATTTATTATAACCTGTTGTTAAACATCCAAATAAATATCTTGGATGAAATCAGACAGATCGTTAAATAATCGTGAGCTGAGTTGGTTGGCATTTAATAATCGAGTTTTACAGGAGGCGCAAGATTGTTCGGTGCCCTTGATGGAAAGGTTACGTTTTCTGGGAATCTTTTCAAACAACCTTGATGAATTTATAAAAGTACGTCTGGCCAATATGATGCGGATGGAACGGATCAAAGATGACAGGGTACTTAAATTGACTAATGGTTATCCGGCTGCTGAGCTAGTGACGATGATGAATGAAAGTATGGAACTTTCGCAAAAAACTTTTCAGGAAACTTATAAAAGCATATTGTCTGAGCTCGAAGAAAAAGGCATTCGGATGGTGAATGAGAAGGAACTAACATCTAAACAAAAAGAATATTGCAGGAATTACTTTACAAAAGAAATCAGTCAGTGGCTTGTCCCTTTAATGTTACGGAAAACAACCAAGCTTCCTTTTCTACCCGACGGAAAAATATATCTGGGAGTAAAGATGCAGAACCGGACTTCGAAAAATGCCAAATATGCTATTTTAAGAGTACCCGTAAATAAAGGTTGTCCTCGTTTTATTGAGCTACCTTCGGAGAGGGGAAAGAAAGATATTATTTTTATTGACGATATTATACGGCTGTGTCTGGATGAGATTTTCTTTATCTTTCATTACGATGAAATCAGTGCACATGCCTTTTGCTTTTTACGGGATGCACAGCTAACTATTGACGATGATGTTTCAAAAAGCCTGATTGAGAAGTTGGAAGAAAGTTTGGAAGATCGTTTTCAGGGAAATCCAGTCCGGTTATCTTATGATAAAGAAATGCCATCCGATTTACTGGATATTATAACTTCCAAGCTAAAACTAACTAAAAGAGAAACTGCGGAAGGTGGTCGGTACCATATGTTGCGTGACCTGATGAAGTTTCCCAGAGTGAATCCTGAGTTGGAGAATAAAAATCCTGATCCGTTACCTCATCCCGAGATTAAGGAGGGTTCAAGCTTGCTTGAAATAATCCGATCAAAAGATATTTTGTTATATTATCCCTATCATACCTTCAATCATCTCATCGACTTTTTACGAGAAGCAGCTATTGATCCGAAAGTAAAAAAGATATTTATCACTTTATACCGTACGGCCGAACGATCGAAAGTAATCAATGCCTTAATCTATGCAGCCAAAAACGGAAAGGAAGTGATAGTTCTCGAAGAATTGATGGCTCGGTTTGATGAAGAAAAGAATGTGGAAAATTCAGACTTGCTTCAAAAAGCCGGTGTAAAAGTGATACACGGATTTAAAGATATCAAAGTACACAGTAAGCTCATATTAATAGAACGGAAAGAAAAGAGTCAGAACCGAGGATATCTATATGTTGGTACTGGCAATTTTAACGAAGCCACCGCCCGTATTTATACGGACTTCGGACTTTTTACCACAGATCAACAAGCCATTGCAGATGCCAGGGCCGTATTTCGTTTTCTTTTAGATGCACACAGGCATTTTACTTGCAAGCGATTAGTCGTTTCACCTTACTATATGCGCAAGCAGTTTGAAGATTTGATTGAACAGGAGATTAAGAATAAGCAAACCGGTAAAAAGGCCGCCATTTATGCAAAGTTCAACTCATTGACAGATACCCAGATGATCCGCAAATTATACAAAGCGAGCCAGGCTGGGGTAGAGGTGAGGCTGATTGTGAGAGGTGCATGCTGTCTGCAACCGCAGGTAAAAGGCTTAAGCGAATATATTAAGGTAATCAGCATTGTAGATAAATATCTTGAACATGCCCGCCTGGTTATATTTCATCAGGGAGGGGAGGAGCAAACCTTTATACTGAGTGCAGATTGGATGACAAGAAACCTGGATTACCGGGTGGAAGTGGGAATTCCGATTCTGGATGCAAAGATCAAAAAAACATTGAGAGATATATTTGATATTCAGTGGAGCGATAATGTAAAGGCAAGAGATCTGACGCTATTGGGCGAAAATAGGTATGTGAAGAAACAATCGAAAAAAGTTATTCGCTCTCAAGTAGCCCTGTATGACTATTTAAATCAGGAAAAATAATACTTCAAATATAAGAAAATGAAAAAAGAAATTCTAAAAAAACTGACAGCTAAACCCGGCCAAAAACACCAGGTCTCTGATTTTGACTCCGCTTATACAGCCCGGCTTACCAAAATTAAAGCCAGAGAAATGTTGGACCAGAAAATATTACAGATGCAGGAATTGCAAAGTAAATTGTATGCTCATGATAAATATGCTGTATTGGTTATTTTCCAAGCCATGGATGCTGCAGGGAAAGACGGAACCATTAAACATGTAATGAGCGGTATTAATCCGCAGGGATGCCAGGTTTTTTCTTTTAAACAGCCATCGGCTGAAGAAGTAGATCATGATTATTTGTGGCGCATTAACAGGAGTCTTCCGGAAAGAGGTAGAATCGGTATATTTAACCGTTCTCATTACGAGGAAGTTTTGGTGACAAAAGTACATCCTGAGATTTTATTAAATAACAAGCTTCCGGACGTGCATGTTATCGATGATATTAATGAGCAATTCTGGGAAAACCGCTACCGGCAAATTAACGATTATGAACGGTATCTGACTGAGAATGGAGTGGTTATTGTTAAGTTTTTCCTGAATCTTTCGAAGGATGAACAGGAGAAACGTTTCCTGGCACGGTTAGATGATGATTCCAAAAACTGGAAATTCTCTATGTCCGATGTGAAAGAAAGAGCATTCTGGGATAAATACATGGAAGCCTATTCGGATGTTCTGACGTTTACTTCCACAGAATATGCGCCATGGTATGTCATCCCTGCAGATTCCAAATGGTTCATGCGTTATGCTGTAGCCGATATTCTTTGCGAAAGAATGCTTGAACTGGATGTTCATTATCCGGTATTATCCGAAAAAGCTAAGCAGGAACTGGCTGATGCACGGAAAATCTTTAGCGACCATATTGAGGAAGAATCGAAAAGAAAGAAAGAGAAATCCAAAAAGAAATAAAGTTTTTAGCAATGAAAAGATTTTTTTCGTACCTGATTCCAATAAGTATCTGTTTTATCTTGGGTTTTGTAGCTAGCCAGCTTCAGGAAGATGCCATACAAAACTGGTATCCTTATTTGAATAAACCACCACTGACTCCGCCGAATATACTTTTCCCGATTGCCTGGGGAATAATATATTTGTTATCCGGAATTTCGGCAGGTCTTATTTGGAATAATGCCAAACAAAAGCGTACTGAGATATTGACTTTATGGGGTGTACAGCAATTTTTTAATTTTACCTGGAGTATTATGTTTTTTGCTCTCAGGAATCCGTTACTGGGGCTTATTAATATTGTGATTCTGGATATACTGGTTTTACTATATATTACCAGATCATGGCATGCTAATCGAATGGCATCTATATTGTTTTGGCCATATATAGTCTGGATATTGTTTGCTACTTACCTAAACGGTTATATTATGCTATATAATTAATCATATACCCGTTATTCGATGGAAGCGGGATTCTATGCAAACGCTTATATCACTAGTCACAAATTTTCCGTTGCAGAAGAGGCTAAATATGGTGGCTGGTGAGGGGGCGTTTTGTGCCACTTCCATGGTGTCCATTTTAATAATGGTAAGTGGCAACTTTAGCCTGGTAGCAGTCTCTTTCAGGTTTTCTTTTACATAGAACTCAGTGAAAGGGCAGCGATTGGTGTAATAAACAACCAAACCTTCTTTTTCTGGACATTCTCCGATAAGAGCACTTTCTTTGAAAATCGGATCAGGAGCATCTGCATAAAATTTTAGCGTCCAAAGGGTAAATCCGTAAGGTAGTTGCTGGGTGGATATAAAGCCTTGTTTCCTCAACCATTTCGGATCACTCATATAAGGAAGTTTTTTAGTTCCTGCTACGGTTACGAGTCCGTATTTTCCCTGTTCTCGGGCATCATCAATCACAGTTTTCAGAAGTGCTTTGGCATATCCTTTTCCTTTGTATTGGCCAGAGACCCAGAGGCAGTTTATATTCAGGTAGCCTGCGGCTTCTATGGGTAACCAGCTGTTTTCTGCCGGACCATATTCTATCATTACTTTTGCCCGATCATTTATACGCCGGAACACATATCCTTTTTCAAACTCCTGTTTTAACCAGTTTTTCTTCATCCCGTAGCCTTCCGTGCATTTTTTGTCAGACAAAGCACAACAGATATGTTCTTTATCGATATTATCTTTGTGAAGTGTAATAAATGGCATTTCCATGATTGTTATTTTATGGTAGTAAAATGATTATTCTTTTGGTAAAGATACGTTTCTTCATTCTATAAGGATGTATCAATCGTTCTAAAATAAATAATCACTATTCGGGAATCAAACCATTCCCGGAATAGTGATTATTCTTTAAAAAGTAATTTAAAAGAGGTTTTTTACTTGTCGAGGAGTTAGCAATAAGCATGTCTTTCAAAAGAAAGATCACTTCAGGAGGCTAACCTCCTGAAGTGGTAGGTTATTCTATAAATTAAGGTTTAGTAGAAATGGTATTATCCAATTTCTTAATAATAGACCTCCTGATAAGTATGCTGCAATTCATAATACAGTTCATTGTTTTCTTTGGATACCAAAATTTTATTTTCTCTTAGTAGCCATCCAATGGACATGTAAATGGAAGACTCCCTTCTACGTGTATACTCACCGATTTTACGTAGATTTAATTTGCCCTTTTCAGAAAGCAGTGCATAAATCGCACCTGCACACGATCCAACATCTTCTTTTATCATAGTTTTAAATATTAGAAATATATTTATTAAAAAAAACTTCCAATAATGTTCATTGATTACGTATGCCAAAGTGGGGGATTTATTGATAATTATTCAATTTTTATTCTTAGTATGAATTCCCAATTGAATAATTGTTTTCTTGTTTGTGTAAGAAGAGAACGTGTTTTTCCTTCGTTTAAATGATTGAAATCTTATAACACCAAAGGTAGACATTTATTCTTGTAAATACAAGTCTTTTATTGGAAAAAAATGTTATTATTCATTGCTTATTTTGGAAGAAAATGTTCAATTTGTAGGAATTATTAGGATAAATGTAACAACCTAGTTGAAAGTATAGATTTGGAAGTTAAAAAATCTATCCATTATTATGAAAACAAAGAAAGAAGGATTATCCGACAAAATTATTATTCTTAAATTTTAAAATATGCACACAATCACGAAAGAGTACAAGAGTTATTATCTAGTTTTCGTGTAATTCATTATTTGAGGTATATACCAAGAATTTAAAGTTATAATATACCGCGTTTTTATTTTTAATAGTAGTAATATTTTTTGGTGTGGGATGGCCAATATTTCCTGAAAACCTACTAGATGGGATTGGCAAATACCTATATCGCATATTATTGTTCAAAATGAGAATAGGAATTTTTCTTGTTTTGGACAATTCTACATAATAACTTTCCTTATATTTACATCATGCAAATCAACATTCTTCTTTTATCATCAACATAATAATAAAACTAACATTTATGAGATATTTAATGAAAAGAGATCACTTATTAATAAGCCTATTTATTATTTTTATTTTCTCGGTTACTGCAGTGGGCTGTGGAATAAAAAGCGGATCTAAGGTTTCTGTAAACGAACCGTCAACATCAACCTCAGATAGTATTACAGAAATAAAACCTATGGATGAAGCAGCAGCAATGAATATATTAACTGCTGCACTAGGCAATAAATTACAGGGAGGCCTGGCACTTGTATCTTCGGGAAAAAGTAATGTAAACGGTCAACCCTGCTGGAGCTTTGGACTCGGTTCAAATGCGAAGGATAAGTTTACAATAAATGAACATTATGCAGTAACGGAGGATGGGATGGTATATCTCTACGATATTATCAGTAATGAACATATAATTTACAGCATGGGAAATAAGCACCTGATGCCTTTGTTAAGGATAGATACATCCGGGATGGAAGAGGTAAGTAATGACACAGAATATATACTTGATGACGTAGTATATGTTGGCCTTCTAACCTATTATTCTTCCGTTAATGATAAGGATTATAACAGCCATACGATGCTTTCCCGTATAAAAGTATTACAGGGAGACGATATCAGGATAACGTCTCTGGCTTCTTCCGGTGAACCTAATAAAGAATACAGTGGAGGATTGGGATATCCGACATGGAATATTATCTATGAAAAAGGTGAAAATGAAGATACGGCATATTGTATGGATTTATATTTCCGGACAAGTTTTGGAGAATACTATGTTCATACAAGTATTCCAATTGATTATAAAGAAAAATATCAAAAAGAAATTCAACGGAGAATGGAGACAACTGCACTGGTGTCTCCACTAACTATTAATACAGTAGGTATGACAGTTGCATCTCCTTTGGAAACAGAATATTGGTTCGATGGATCATTATATATGCGTTTGCAGTCTCTTGCCCCTTTATATAAATCTATTGATGAAAATGCAGTGCTGTCCCGTATAAAAGAGTTGGAAGAGGAGGATATTAGGGTGATTTCATTGACTAAAGCTGAAGAACAGAGCCAACGATTGACTCATCCTACCTATCTGATTGTTTACGAAACAGGACGCAATGAAGACACATCACATTGTACGGATTTGTATTTCTGTACAGATTCCGGAGAATACCGGGTACATACCAGTGTTTCGGCGGATTTGGTGGAGGAATATAGAGATGAAATAAGGCAACGTCTGGCAACGGTAGGTTATGACACCTATTATACCAATATGCGCTACCAGTAAAATTTGGATGGTGTAAATAAAGAGTAGTTTTCAATAGTATGATATAAATTTATTTTTATGGCTTATCTAGTAAAGGAGAAACAATTATTAGAAATGTTTCTTGTGTTGTATATCTTTTTAGTGGCCTTATGCGGGTGTATGGGTAGCTCCGGCGTAACCCTATCTGTAACCGAACTGTCTGTATCAGTAGAGATTGATATTTCTGCTGGAGGGGAGACAGAATTTTGTGTAAATCGTGGATAATTAAAAATCCCTGAGAATGGATTTTCTCAGGGATTTTTTTCAAAGTTTACGTTCTTATATTATTCTCATTTCAGATATTTGCCGAAGAATTCTGTGAATTTTTCTACTGCCTGATCCACATAGCGTGGATTATCGTATAAATCGTAATGAGAAGCATCTTCAAAAATCAGCAGATCTTTTTCTTTTGAAGCAGCCCGCTCATACAATTCTTTTCCATCTTGGAATGATTTAAATGCACCTCCTTTGGCACCTACAATAATTTGCAGAGGTTGGGTCAATAACTTGTCAATTCTGTGAAAAGCATCAAATGCAATTACAGAACCCATACTAATGAATCTAAGCTCATTTGTTGAATTGGGATGCTGACCACGCGGCGTTAAATAGTATTGATAGGCTTCACGCAAATCAATATCTTCGGCATCTTTATTTTCGCAGGGAACCCAAGGTACAATGAGTGGTTCTGCACCCCGAGCTTCCGCTGTACGTTGCTTGCTAATCATTTCCAATGTTTTGATAACTTCTTCGGCAGGACCTTCATTATTTACCCGACCAATATTTGCCCCGACAGATGTACCTACTGCTTTGATACGGCGCTCTGTCATGGAGGCATTTACCACATAACCGCCACCTGCACAAACTCCCAAAGCTCCTATACGATCTTCATCAATATAAGGAAGGGTTGTCAGATAATCAATGGCACAACGGATATCTTCAACCCGCATGGCGGGGTCTTCGATATTTCTGGGTTCACCACCACTTTCACCCTGATAGGATGCATTGACTGAAAGGGTTACAAATCCTCGTTCGGCAAGCTTTGATGCATAAATGCCTGCAGTTTGTTCTTTACAGCTACTCCCAGGATGGACAGTAACAATGGCTGCATATTTTCTACTTTCATCGAAATTGGGTGGTAAGTAAAGGTCACCAGCAACATCGATTGTACGATTTTTAAAAGTTACATTCTTTTTCATAAGCTATATTTAATTATTAAATCTGTCTGCTAGAGAACTTCACAAAAATAACACAAAGTTTTATACATAAGTTTCTTGAAAGGTCCAAATCTGCTTTCCTGAAAGGTTCAAATTCATGGAGGAGTTCCTTTTAAAAGGTAAAAGGAATAGGTGGAAAACATGAATAGAAGAAGAGATATAAAATAGAAATAAAGTATTTTGAACTAAATAGAAAAGCTTTATGTTTTCAAAAGTACTATATTTGTTACAAATTAAAGTTTATGAAAGTTTTACTAATAAGTGGGAGTCCCCGGAAAGAAGGGAATACGTACATTGCACTCACAGAAGTTGCAACTACATTAGAGAATAATGGAATAAAAACCGAGATAATAAGTATTGGGAATAAGGCTGTGCAAGGTTGCATTGCTTGTAATAAGTGTTATGAATTAGGCAGGTGTGTCTTTAAAGACGAGCTTTATAACTCGGTAAGAGAGCGTTTAAAGGATGCTGATGGGATAATCATCGGTTCTCCGGTGTATTATGCAGGGCCCAATGGTTCTTTATGTGCTTTGCTCGATCGTCTTTTCTATTCCAGTTCGGAACTTTTAAGATATAAGCCGGCAGCGTCGGTGGCCGTTTGCCGCAGAGGAGGTGCAAGTGCAGCCTTTGACCGGTTAAATAAGTACTTTACCATATCTAATATGCCTGTGGTTTCATCGCAGTATTGGAATAGTGTTCACGGATTACAGAAAGGAGAGGCAACACAAGATGCAGAAGGTTTGCAGGTAATGAGAACCCTGGGCAGAAATATGGCCTGGCTGCTTAGAAACCTTCAAAACGGAGGACAACCGATACCCGAACCGGAAGATCGGGTAAACACAAACTTTATCAGGTGACAAAATAACTGGAAAGGACAAATGGGGTGTTTTATTTCGCAGAATTGTGCATACTTTGTTTATAAAAAATGGAAAGATGAGAATTACATTTGATCAAATAAAAGAATGGCTGTATGATCCTTTCTTCGAAATACAACATTTTGGGAAAGAGGCTATCAGGCAACGTACCTTGCCAGTGGACAAATACGGTAAAGCGCCTGACAATTTTCTGTTTATTGACTGGACATCGGAAGATAATCATGGTATAATTGAGTATTCCTTTGTAGACACTCAAATCGGAAGATTACTGCTTGCCAGCACTACTAAAGGATTATGCTTTTTAGGTTTTGTGGGTAAAGGTAGCACAGAAATAACAAAGGATTTTATACGGAGGTTTTCGAAGCATAAACTGGAAGAGAAATTAAGTGAATTTCAAAAGATGGCAGCCGAATACTGCAACGGTAAGCGTGAGTTAACTATTCCGCTTCACCTGAAGGGAACTAAATTCCAGGTCAGTATATGGAAACAATTAGTACGAATTCCGGAAGGCAGGCTTTCAACCTATGGTTCGCTTGCCCCAAATGCCGGAGGTGCTCAGGCAATTGGTTCTGCAGTGGGTGCTAATCCTATAAGTTATATTATTCCGTGTCACCGCATCGTAAAGAGCGATGGTGACGTTCAGGGTTATTATTGGGGAACAGAGATGAAAAAACAGATTTTGGCTTATGAATTTCACAACGGTGAATAAGAAAGGCATAAAATATCTTCAGCCTTCAGTTCTTTATAATTCTCGTGCTTAAAAGTTGATCATTGAGCCCGCCCACTCTTTCTTTACAGTCTTATAAGTGTTCGACAAGATGCACATCTTTTACGGTACAGGATGCGCATCTTGTTGTGGGTTACATGCCCATCTTGTATGCGACAGGATGTGCATCTTGTCGAATGCTTATAAGGCGCAAGCTAAAAGAAGTAAGCGGCTTAAATAAACAGCGTACGGCAGCCTGATTATAAATAGTAGAGGTGTCTTCTATTTTAAAAAGGCAAATTGTAAGACTCCTATGTACAGTCCGGAAGAAAACAAATAAGCATACAGTTTCTACTTTATACTTCCCGCCAGGTAGTACAGAATAAAAACAAACAGTTTTAATAATTTGTTATCTGTTATAAAGCTAAAGTGCATATAAACAATATGAATTATGGAAGTATCAGGTAGCAACATTCGGAAATACAGCTATTATATTTGTATAATAGTAGCGATGATAATGAATGTTTCAGGAACGTTTGGCCAACAGAGCACAACAAAAAGCAGTATAAACCCAATCAATCCACCGGAGGGCACTTCGAAAATATGGGGATACGTGGATAGCCTTGCAATAATTGGATTAGTTGAAGGCCCCGCCACAGCAGATGTGGAACTGCAGATAGCTTGTGTATTTGAGTATACGGAAGGAGATATTTTCAATTCACCACCGGCACTTCCGGCAGCTTTAAACGGAATGGTTCATTTAGATCAAGCGTTGAAAGGAAAAATAACAGAAATCCGCAAAACAAGTAAATTCACCGGAGAGGCATTGTCTACGTTCTTAATGACACCTCCCGAAGGGGCCATCAAGGCAAAGAAACTGTTATTGATTGGACTCGGCAACCGAAATAATTTTACTCCGGATTTAATGGTTTCTGTAGGTGTAGCGGCAACTAGGGAAGCCATGAAATTAGGAGCCCGGGAATTTGCCATCTCAAGTGATTTAAAGGATGCAAGCATTGATTCACCCACAGCCCTTGTAGCCGGAAATATTGTAAAAGGAATCATTAAAGCAATTCAGGTGGAAAACTATTTGAAAGTAAATAATCTATCTAATAGCGAGCAACCCGGTAAGGTGTATTTACTGGCTGGATCAAACTTCTTTACGGTAGCCGGACAAGGAATACAGGAAGCCATTATTCAAAGTGGGGAATAATACCGATTGGTCTTTTTAAAATTGATTGGCCCGAAACTCGGAAGGAGTGCAACCCATAATGGTTTTGAACTGTCGGGATATATTTTTATAATCGAAGAATCCCATTTCCAAAGCTATCTCAATAATCGAATCATCTGTTTCAATGAGTTTCTCGGCAAACTTTTCAATTCTTAGGTGTAACATGTACGAATAAACGGAATATCCCGTTACTTGCCTGAAACGTGTTTCGAGTAACCGGCGAGACAAAGGTACAATCTTTACAATATCATCGACATTTAGCTTCCGGTCGGAGTTCTGATGTATGTATTTAAGCACTGTAGAGATATGGTGATCTTCAGTAGCAAAGATATCGGTGGATTGGCGGGTTACAATATTGGTAGGATAGACTATTACATCTTCATACTTCTTATGGGGATTTTTGATCATCTCGTCCATGAGTACGGCCGTTTCATAACCCCCTTTTTCTACCGCTTGCTGTATAGACGATAGAGTCGGTTCAGACAAAGTGCATACAATTTCGTCATTATCAACACCTAAGATAGCCACCTCTTCCGGTATTTTTATTCCATATTGACTGCAGATTTCAATAATATGGTGCCCTTGATTGTCATCACAAGCCATAATTGCAACAGGCTTGGGAAGATTGTACAGCCATTCCACCAAAGGAGCAGATTCGTAGAACCAAAGGTCGGTGGATTCAATATTCTGGTACTCCGAAAAATTAGCACCAAAACCCTGCTTGGTTATTTCATCTCGGAATCCGTCGCAACGTTCTTCAGACCACACGATTCCTTTGAATCCGTAAAAGGCAAAATTGGTAAATCCCTTTTTTATAAAATAGTTTGCCCCTATTTTCCCGGCTAGATGATGGGCTCCCGTGATATTAGGAATATCCGTAAAACGTTGCTTAAAGTCTTGTGCGATAGCAGCTATCTTATTTTCCTTGAAGATTTTCACATTATCGCTGTTATAAAACTGCGCGATAATTCCATCCGCTTTCCATTTCAATGCCCACTCCAATACGCCTTCCACTTCATACAGGTCACGGTAGGAGAGGGGCATCTTACATAATACCCATGGTTCGCGTCCTTTGGAATACCGAATGATGCCTTTTAGTAAATTGTTGGCATATTCTTCCGAGAAATCTGTAAGTAATATAATTCTTGGCATATAGGCAAAATGCTTTTAGGGAGATATCAATTATAAAGATAAAAATAAAACGTAAAGGAGAGCTACTTTATCTGAAATAGATAAATGCTCCTTTACGTTTTCGACTGAACAAAAGATAGTGATTATTTCATTTCTTCTTTTGTTCTTTTCACGTTCCACCCTTCTATAGATATCTGTGATGTGCTGATATCTGAGTTTTTATCCTCAATCCGGCATTCCAGTATCTTCGTTTCTCCAGGTAGTATGCTTACATAGTTATCGCTCCAGTAAACAGGGAATAAGATTTCCCCTTCTGCGCTTTTAAGTTTCAGGTTCACGAAGAAAGCAATAACGTTTGAATTATTCTTTAATTCCACCTTAACTGTTGGATATCCGTTCTTCGTTCCGGTAGTTGTATTTAATTTCACATCTGCTTCACTTACGGTTGCCAACTCTTTGAAGTCAGCGTATCCTGTCATGGGAGTGTTTACCCAATCGGTTTTATCCCAGTCATAAGTATCCTTTTTCGACGACAGTACGTAGAAGTTGTCAGCCACCTGTTCATTACCTTTGAATAATCTCAGGGAGACAAACGTATTTTTCTGACTATTATCGATATCAAATATCTTTTTGCTGGAATTCGAAGCAATAGATATTTCCAGTTCTTTTTCTACTAAAAGCTTGGAATGGATAGAGTATGTCCTGATAACAGCTTTCAGGTTCTGCGCATCCGATAAGGTTTCATTGACAGCATAGATACCATTATCTTTGTAATTATAAATCAGTTGGCAAAGATTATTGGCAGTCTTTACCCCGTAATAGGCAGAATTTGGAATGCCATAATAATCATATAATTGCCAGTACATTGATGGCCATGCTGAATTCAACATCCACTGAATCAATCCGGTAGCCTGCGGTTTATTCACACGGAAGGCTTCGAACATGCTTTTAGTGGACTCATAACTTATAAGATCAGCCTTTCGCAGGTAATCTTCTATGTTGTCAGCTTTACCATATTTTGCATTCATGGTTTTGGTAAGTACATCGAGGTTATTCATTGCCGTTGTAGATGTAGTACAATGGTAATTCCAAGCCTTACTGATAGGCCAAAGCTGATCTTTCGGAACCATTTTGATGATGGATTCATAAACGGGCAACTGTGCACCTGGACCAGTTTCTGTATTGAATCCGTAGGCTCCTCCGTATTGTGTATCAATGAACCAGTAATTCGGGCCGACATATTCGTAAGGACCATACATTTTCATACCAGTAGGTCCGGTAACCGTACTGGTCATAGTTTTTGCTGAGCCGATGTAAGGACGATCGTATATCTTTGGAAGCAGTTCCATATATTTTTTCTCCAATTCGGGATGTAATAGTTTGTCACTCCCTCCATAAAAGGCAATAATGCTAGGCTGGTTACGTAACCATAGAACCTGATCGTGCAGGAAACGTGTCAGGAGATTCATGTCATGTTCGGTCCTGATACAACCGAAATCATCATCGGGCTTTCCGAAATAGTTTTCCCATTCCCATTGGCAACTCCAACCTATCAGGGCCATTATTCCGTATTTGTCGCACAATTCATAAATATTACGGCTGGTTCCCCATATATTCTCAAAACGAATGGTATTCAGGTTCATGTCTTTTACATACTTCACCTGTCTTTCGTTGCTTTCAGGTGTATCCCTCAGAAATATATCATCTGTCCAGCCTGCTCCTTTTATCAGTACTTTTTTACCATTTAAGATGAATCCTTTGTGTCCTTCGTCCGTAAAGTACGTATCGATTTGGCGGATACCGAAAGTAATGTTCTCTTCGGAACTTGTGCGTCCTGATGTAATAAACTTCAGTTTTAGTTCATATAATTCGGGATTCCCCAAATCACAACTCCACCACAGACGGGGATTCTGGATACTCAGTTCTTTTACTTGCTCGGGTGTTATCTGGATGGCTTTTGTTTCCTTCCCGGCCAGCTTTACTGGTATGTTGAATTTGATAGATTCAATTTCTCCCATTAATTGACCTTCGATGGGACTTTCAGAAAGATTTTTTAATTCCGTTTCAATATTAAGGGACGCCTGTTTGAGGGTCTCGGTATTAACAACTGATTTAACCCAGGTATTTTTCATTTCTACCGCTCCTGTAATATTTAACTTTACCTCTCTGAATAGTCCCATATTCTCATCGAGGGGACGAGGATTCCAGTCTACAAAACCAATGTTGGGTTCGCCTTCGTGGGCACGGAATATTTCTACGGCCAATACATTATCTTCCTTAGCCATATCCGTTATATCAAAAGAGAAGCGGCAAAATGGTCCGTACACTTCTTCTTTAGGAGCAACCAGCTGACCGTTGAACCAGATATTCGCTCTGTAGGATAATCCGTCGAATTGAAGAGCGACATGTTTTCCTGTCAGATCGGGTAACTTAAATGTGGTTCTGTACCACCAGGGAGAATCAAAAGGTGTTCTGTCTGCCGATTTGTAGTTTGTACCGATAAACAGGTCTTTGTACAGACCGTTTTCGGTTAGGACTCCCATTACCGTAGAGGGAACTTCGGCTGGATACCAGTTTTCAAGTACAACATTCGCACTGGAAATATCCTTTCCGTCGACTCCGACTTTATCGGATTGCTGTATCATCCAGTTGTCCGTCAATATTATCTGCTGCGGAACCGAGGTATCGGAACTCTTATCGCAGGCTATTAGGGGAAAGCTCATAATAGTCAAAAATATAAGGTGAGACATTCTATTTTTCATGGATACATAAGTTTAATAGGTTAATATTTTGTTGCTGGCGAGGGCTGCGGCCCCCAGAATGCTGATGTCAGCATCTTCGGATACGGCGATTTGTATGTTTCTGATTGTTTCCGGATACGGAAAACTATTCATGGTCTGTTTCATCTTCTTTTCAAAAAGCGGGTAAGATTCTGCTATTCCGCCTCCAAATATAATTATTTCAGGATCATAAACGTATAAAATGGCCTGTACAAGGTGTCCGGCATGTATGCCATACTCTTCCCATATCTTTATTGCTTCGGTATCGCCTTGCCTGGCTTTTATGGCGGCAACTTTACCTGTTGTATTGTATTGTCGGACGAAAAAGTCACTTCCGCAGTAATCCTCGAAGGTTGCATCCAAATAGGGGAGTGATCCTATTTCACCTGCTCCGGTATTGCGACCACCATATAACGTATTATTGATCACGATACCAGTTCCCACACCTGTACCTAAAGTAACGCCCACGATGTCTTTGAATTCCTTGCACGATCCATATTCTTTTTCACCCAGCACAAAGCAATTGGAGTCGTTATTGATATAGACAGGTAAGTTAAACTCTTCCAGCAATAGATCTTTGAGATGCACTTCTTTCCAGGATGGAATATTAGTAGCATTGTATACAATACCTTTGGAAATATCCAATACGGAAGGAACACCGATCCCGATCCCTTCCACATCATCGGTTATCATACTGCGTATTTTATCTTTTATATATTCCAACGAATTTTCTAAAGATTCATCAGAAGGGCTCGATTCGGATATTTTATTTTGAATCTTCCCTTTGGCAATCTGCCCTATACGTATATTGGTACCTCCCAGGTCCACACCTAATATCATGTTGTTTCTTTTTGGTTTATAATAACAAATATAGAATATCGAAGAGGATAGATGTGCATGCTTTTGCGTATATGCATCCTCATTTTACGTAAATGTTTGAAGTTAATTTAAATGCATGGAGTCAAGAAGAAAAATAGGATTCCTCTAAAGAAAAGGCTGTCTCAAAAACTAATCGATCTTTGATAAAGTTATAAATTATTCCTTTCCGTCATGACCATTCTTTTATTGGTTAACACGAAGGAACGTTGTAAGCAGTGACCCCATCTAGGGTCAGATGTGCATGACCCCGGGTTTTACCCAGTCATGTTTGGAAGATAACATTCCTTAGCAATCAATCCAAAATCTATGGTTTGCTGAAGAAATCCCGGAGGGATTTGATGTGCATAACCACGGGATGTAATCCCGTGGAAACAGATAACCCAACTCTACTCTTACAGCCCCAATAGGGGGTGAAAAATATATTATTGACCTATTTAGTAGCTCCCGGGATAGTTATTTCTATCCCGTGGGATATCCATCCCACGGTTATGCGCATGCAATCCCTACGGGATTTCTTACAGATTTTAACGTCTTCAAATCTTCCGACCAAGACTGGGTTTTACCCGGGGTAATGCCCATTCAAGTCCTGCGGACTTGCCGACTTACAAATTGTAACTTCATTTAATATACGATCTACTTTTGAGACAGCCTTTTCAATGATCGTAGATAACTCACATTATATTATCCTGTTTCTCATTAACCAATAGAATGCTATTTTCTTTTGAAGCACCAGAAAGTAGCTTCATTCCACACTTCAAATTCAGACCCCTCTGCTGCCCAGGCAAGCACCATCTTATCTTCGGTCAGTTCGATAATATCAAAAACATAGACAGGCGTAGTATTCCAGCAACTGCTTCCGCAAAGAATAGTTGCGTCAAAAAGCTCCAATTGCCCGATACTCCATATTTCACCTTTTGCCCGAAACTTTTGCTTCGACATATCAAATTTGAAAGTACCTTTTTCCAGCTCTTTTCCATCGCTGGTAACCTTTCTGAAATTGGCGCCAGTGTTGAGGTCGAATATCATTTCCTCTTTAGGGTCAACGACTTTCCCTTCAACAACTTCCTGTCCTAACGTAAATGTACTCCATCCCGGTGCATAGTCATTACCGTATCCGGCTGTTCCGTACACAACCGTTTCATTGTCGTCGGCATCCCAAACCCATACTTTTCCGTTGACATCTGTTCCCGCAAAAAGGGTCCACTCTTTTTCAACCTCTTTATCGATCTTGGTAACATTCACTTTGCGTGTTGTTGTAACAGTACCACCATCACACAAGCCTGTAAATGTTATGGTTAATTCACCAACGAACGGTAATCTCACTATTTCCTGTGGCTTGGTCGATTTGCCGATTATATAATCCCAGTAAGAACCAATCCTTTTTGTTTTGTTTTCTAGTAATATTTCATTGCTACCTTCGGATGTAGATTGTACTACAAGATTCAGCTGATCTTCCGATAATACTCCTCCAATACTTTTGTTATCCACTACCGGATCACAAGCTGTGATGGTCAGTATGGAAAGTAGAAATAATAGGATCTTTTTCATCATCTTTATTTTTTGTTTTTGTTATACCATAATGAAGATTACCACCCCGGAGTCTGTTTAAGTACACCTCCTGAAAGTTGTATTTCGGCCTGAGGTATAGGCATGAAACCTCCTGTTTCTTTCAGACGGGTAATCTGATCGCCTATATTCATTTTTTCTTTTACACCGTCGTTCTGAATTTCAACTCCGTTCTGACTGTTCAAAGCTTCTGCGGCAATACCCCACCGAAGCAGGTCGTAGTAACGTATTCCTTCGAATGCCAGTTCCCAACGGCGTTCATTCTGTAATGCGGTTTCCGAGTAGGATACGGGGTCTAATCCGGCACGTTTTCTTACTCTATTAAGAGGTTCAGCATCTTGCTTTAATTCGGCAGCCATTAATAATACATCTGCAAAACGAATAATAACCAGGTCTTGCGTATTATTGATCTGATAATCATCATGCACTAAATCTCCATACATTTCTTTGCTATAATTGACATAAGTCCCGTCTTTCTTTACATTTACAGCAATGTATTTTTTCTGCCAGTAACCGGACTCATGCTGCTGATGATCTGCTGCCCATTGAAAGTCGGGCATTTCATTCTTTTTATCCTCAACATCAATGATAGAACCTTTACGACGAATATCCGACGCCGGCCATCTATCCCAAAGAACAGGATTTACTGTACCAAATCCCCAACCCTTTCCGTAGGGAAATAAACCGTCTAATTCTTGTTCACGAGGAGAGAAATACAGATTGATGCGGTTACAGTCACCCACATTGACTGACCATGCTACTTTGGCAGCACTGTGAAAGGCAAATATTGTTTCATAATTTCCACCTTCTTCTCCAGCCCATGATAAGTCATTAGCTACAGAAAACTCATATCCGTCTCTTTTAGTATAGGTGTTACTATAAGGCCATAAATTGCGAAAATCAGGATAAAGATCGTATCCACTGTTGGCTATACAATCATCAAGGTAGCTTATAACTTCAGTTTTGGTTAAGGATCCTTCTTCGGGAAGGGGCATGCTATCCTTTTTATAATATCCTGTATAGAAAAGATATGCACGGGCTAGTAATGCTTCTGCCGCCCATTTCGTAGCACGTCCTCTCTCGGCAACTTTAGGTGTGTTCGGCATTTTCTCGATAGCAGTTTTCAGGTCCAGTGCAATTTGAGCGAACAATTCATCAGCTGAAGCCCGTGGTAGGTTTATGGGCTCCGGAGTTAAGGTTAGCGGGGCAGTTCCGAATAGCCGGGCCAGATAAAAATATGCATATCCTCTGAGGAAATATACCTGGCCCTCTACATACGAACGTGTAGTAGCATCTGACCACTCTATCATTTCGATAGAAGCCAACAACATATTGGCACGAAAAATGCTTCGGTAAGCATTTGACCATGTATCCCGGAACATATTAGGATCGGATAGCTCGAACTTTTCAAGACTTGCCCAGTCAGCATCATCCGGGCCACCACCACCAAAACGGTCATCGGAAAGAACTTCAGCCACCACAAAACCACAACGCGCATTTTCGTCCATTTCCATATAACGGGCTGCCGAATAAACTCCAGTCAGCAAAGTCATTATTTCACTCTCATTTGTGGGATAGTTGGATGTATCTTTTTCAATAAGATTGTCTGTATTGAGAAAGCTCTCACATCCTGTTAATATCAGTGCTAAAAGAGAGAATATAATTATAATCTTTTTCATATTGCTTTCCATTTAAAATTTCAAATTAACACCTATTATATAAGTACGGGGACTCGGATAAAATCCCACATCTATACCAGACGCCCAAGGGTCTTCTGCTCCAAATCCTACCTCAGGATCCATTCCCTGATATTTGGTAATGGTAAACAAATTCTGGGCTGATACATAGATACGGGCTTGTTGCAAAGCCATGCGTGGGAACAATTTTTTGAAATCATATCCTAGTGTAATGTTTTGCATCCGCAGGTAATCTCCATTTTCTATATAAAGATCAGAAACGTACTGACGATTCGTATGTACATTGGTGCTTAATCTCGGGAAACGGTTGGAAGTTCCTTCTCCGTGCCAGCGGCCGAAGATTTCAGAAGTATAATTATCCAGTGGGGAGTCACTCCAGGAACGGTACGATCTAAGTATTTGATGACCGAAAGCGCCGCTCATAGTCACATTCAAATCCAAACCTTTGTAGGAAGCATTCAAACCAATTCCCAGGTTAAAGTCGGGATGAGGATTACCGATCATATCCTGATCTTCGGAAGTAATCTTTTTATCATTGTTCCGGTCAACCCAGATAACATCTCCTTCACGGGCACCGGGTAATTTAGGACCTTTATAATCGTCTACCTCTTGCTGGCTTTGGAATATGCCGGCTGATTTGTATCCATAAAAGAATCCCACAGGATATCCCACTTGAGCACGGTAACTTTCTGTTGATCCCTGGAATATTATATCTGTCTTCCCAGGTATAATTCCTTCTGAATTATCTAAACGGGTAACTTTATTTTTATTATGTGTGAAATTTACATTCGCTCCGTATTTAAAATCATTGATTTGGTCATTCCAGTTAAGACTAAATTCCACGCCTTTATTTTCGATATCGCCTCCATTGATAAAAGGAGCACCTGTGCCAAAAGAGGCCAATTGAGGGGCTACTACCAACCAATCTTTCGTTTTCTTAATATAATAATCGAATGTTAAACCTAAACGACTGTTGAGGAAGCGGGCATCGATTCCCAAATTTGTCTGGTCAGAGATTTCCCAGCTTACTTCTTTATTAGGTAACAATCTTGGATAAGAACCAACGGAGGGTGTGCCTTTATTATTACCAAAAGTATATTGGTCAGTGGTAGCTATTGGTGCCAAATATTGGAAGGGATCTATAGCCTGGTTTCCGTTTTGTCCCCAACTGACTCTTAGTTTCAGGAAATCCACCACAGACAATGCTGATTCCATAAAAGGTTCGGATGTCATTATCCAACCGGCAGATACTGATGGAAAATAACCCCAGCGGTGTCCTTTTGCAAAGTTGGATGATCCATCCGCACGCAATACTACGGTTGCCATATATTTATTGTTATAGTCATAATTGATACGCCCGAAGAAAGAAGCAAGTTTCGTTCTATCTTCACCTGGGGTACCGTCCATTGCCGAAGCAGCATTCATCTCTGTAAAAGGAGTATTCCTTATATATGCATGCTTAAAATCATGAAAGATGGGATTGCCATTGGTAGCTTCCAACGTATCGTCCATACCGGTTTTTTCGATAGATTGCCCGATCAGAGCATTAATATTATGCTTTTCATTGATATCGAAACTATATGTTAAGGTATTTTCCCATGTAAATCCCGTACCTGTCCACATACTCTGATTCACAGATTCTAATGTGTTGAGTACCGTTGAAGATAAATTATATGCTGGCTTGTAACTTCGATATGATCCGGCATTCACAACATATCCGAAATTCGTTTTAAATATCAGTCCTTTTATCGGTTGAACTGTAAGGAAAAGATTTGCTTTCAACCGGTGATTTTTCTCGAGATTGTGTGAGCGTGTTTCCATCTCTGCTAAAGGATTCGCGGTACGTATATCCCAGGGAATTGCAGTATGGTATTCTCCGTTTTCATCCAGGTTAGGAAGGTAAGGCGTAGTCTTTATCATGTTACGTATATCATTGTACCACATATCTCCGATGGCAATCCCTTTGGCCCTTTCTGCGTAAGAATATGTTAAGTTTTCACCGAACTTAACAACATCCAGGTTTCCTTTTTTATAGAGTATAAATTCGGAATTTACACGAGCTGTATAGCGTTCATATTCAGTTTGGGAAGGTTTTCCAAGAATACCTTCCTGTGACGTATAGCCGAAGCCAACTGAATACACGGCCTGTTCGCTTCCTCCAGTCATATTTAGCGCATAATTTTGTGTGGGAGCATTCTTATTTCTGGATAGATCCAGAAAATTCGTACCTTTCCATGAGCCGTTTTGAATGCTGGCCCAGTTGGGTACATCTTTTTCAAAATTATAAGGTGAAAGACCATCCATCAGACGGGCTTCGTTCACTATTGTCGTATATTCCTGGGCATTCAGTATCTGAGGCATACGGTATACATTTTGTACTCCATAATATCCGTCAAATGAGACCTGCATCTTACCGGCCCGACCTTGTTTTGTTGTAACAAGTATTACTCCGTTGGCAGCGCGTGATCCATAGATTGCTGCGGATGCTGCATCTTTCAATACATCGATAGATTCGATATCGGCTGGATTCAAACTGTTGATGTCTCCACCTGGAGATCCATCAATAATATATAATGGATCTGAATCGCCTACAGTTCCTAAACCGCGTATTGTCACTTTAAATCCTTCACCGGGCATACCGGATTGCTGAGTTATATTCACTCCCGGTGTTTGGCTTTGTAAAGCACCTAATACATTCACTGTGTTCAATTTCTGAACATCATCACCTTTTACTTGTACAGTGGCTCCGGTTACCAATTTCTTTTTCTGAACACCATAACCAACCACAACAACTTCATCCAATAAACCAATGTCGCTTTCCAGTATTACATTGATGTGGGTTCTGTTGGCAACTGTGATTTCTTGCGCTTTATAACCGATATAAGAGAAAACTAATATTGCATTTTCACTGGGAATCTCTAATGTAAATTCCCCGCTAAGGTTAGTTACAGTTCCGGTAGAGGCGCCTTTTATCTGAATACTTACACCGATTAATCCTTCTCCCGAATCATCTTTGACAATTCCTGTCACAGTTTTTGTTTGCTTTACATCTTGAATGTTATTCCCTTCAGCATATATGTCAGGCATACAAATCGATAAGAGTAATACGATAATTGTGGCAAACTTTATCATTCTTCTCCTCGATTTAATAGGTAGAACTAATAAACACTTCATATAAATTAAATTTTTTATGAGATTTTGTACTTCTTTGATTATTAAGTAAAATACATGTAGAAAGCCGAAATCTTTCATTGATTTCGTCGCTTCTTATTACTCAAATTAATTCCTCTATTTCATTCATCCATAAATTATGTTTTTATAAGGTTAAACATTTTTTATAATTTACATCTAAAAATTATTTCAATGAAAATAAGCAAGGAATAGGTGTGGAATTTATTTAAAATCAGTGTTAACTGAATTAGGTATTCAAACTGAAAAAGTATTGGTATATGCTTTCAATAATAAAATATTTACCACTTTGATTATAGATATAACCCTGTTTTATAGATTGTTATATCGGTTCCGTTTAGTCATACGAATCCCGTATCGAAGTTTTTTTCTTCGATGGTATTCCTGGTTAACAATTCATTTATTAGCTTATGGAGTAATCTGATTTCTCTCTTTAATTTTCTTTTTTCCAGTTAAACAAATGTATAAGGTTATTAAGAAAAATAAACCCTTTTTTGCGCATTAATGTCTTCAATTTGCGCAAACGTTTTGTAAGGTAAATAGTAGGAAATTGAGAGTCTGCTCTTAAGGGTTGCTGTGGTTGATTGATAAGTGGGTGGTGAAAATCCTGATCTTTATACCAGATATCACTTGCTATCTAGCACGAGTAGGGAAATTTAGAAAGTAGGTAAAATGGAGTAAAATTAAAGAAAAATATATTTGAAAAGCAAAATCCTAAAAACGGTAACCATTTACTCCCAAAACGGTTACCACTAGGAACGTCTGTGGTAACCACTCAGACCAATAACGGTAACCGTTTCTACCCTCTGTGGTAACCGTTTTTCTACCAGATTCAACAATGGAATATTGTGGCGATACTTATTTTTAATCTGAATTGAGATAGGAGATTATTTGATAATAATAGGAAATCATGGCAGTTGATATGATATACCTCCCCCGATTCGAAGGCCTGACCAGTCGACCTTCGTACCTTTTTTTCTTTCACGTTGGAGCCGCTTTCAATATCATAACCTCCGTACACACGAATACCGAAACCGTAGGGTAAATTCATGCTTATCCCCACCTGTGGCAAAACAGAAAAACCAGTTAGACTGGAATTTACATTATACGCATTATCTATATCTTTTGACTGGCCATTAACTATCACATGTTCTTTTGATTTCAGCTTGGTGAAAATGATTCCTGGCGATAATTCTCCGTAAAAGGTAACACTAGTTCCCCTACTCAGCCCTACCCGATAAACATGATAACGGTAGACCAAACCTATGCGGTAGGCATTGAGAGACAGTTTGCCCATAATCTCACCCGAATAATCGGAATAAGCAATTTTGCCAGCAGTACTCAGATAACCAACATTTGCTCCAAATTCGTGTTTATTAAGCTGATACATTAGCCCTGCATTGCGGTTAATATAACTTGGAAAATTGGAAATCACAGCTATGTCGAAAGGAAACTGACTCGTCAGATTATCCATAATACTGCTAAGTGCTGCCTGCATATCATCCATTTTATATTCGCCATAGCCAGCTGAATACTCTATTCGTTTTTGTCCATGGATATTCATCACCCATAACAGGGAAATCAATAGGAATAATATTTTCTTTTTCATTGTTTGATAGCTTTAGTAATGTCGAGTATAGAATTAAAGTCTTCAATCAAGAAATTATCGAATAGCGATAATCCGAAAGCGGCGCCAAAAGCATTTGTATCCAATGTATAAAGATTGTTATAATCACTGCTCAAAACATGAAACTTATATGACGAATCATGGCTTTCATGCAGGCAGATATTGTCTGTTTGTGGATCGAAACATCGGATCCTGTAATCGAAATTCTTAATAACACTTTTACTTTCCAGATTAATTAAATCCGATTTTAAAGCAGTTGGGGGTCCATAAGTTATATACGCAATTTCATCCTTTGTAGGATGAAAACCCATTTCATAAACATCATCCGCAATGTGCTGAAATATTAGTTCAAAACTCAAATCAGCATTGATTTTGTAGATATATTGATTTTTCGAAACATCTATCCGACTCATGTAAAGACCATTGGGCGATAATTGGTATGTCTCCGAATTATTGGCAGCCCAAGTTTTCAGCTTGGTGCCTGTAGTGCAGTCATATAAATTACAATTTTCCTCACTTGAAGTCAATACTATATTATTAGTGGTAAATGACACTACACTCTCACCGTTCCTGAAATCAAACTGATATTCTGGACTCTGTGATTTATAAGATGAAAATAAATACATTCTGTTTGAGCCCCCAGAAAAAGATTCACTGCTCACGAGAACTCTGGAGTTTCCGGTGTTCATAAATACGTAGTTTTGAAACGAGAATCCTGTTCTTCCCTCCAAGCAAGTAATAGGAAAATTGTCAACAATTTGATTCTGATTCAAGTTATAAACAGTCAGATGCTCTGTATCGCAATCATTTTTCAAAGATTTGTTATGGAAAACCAGATTCTTCGTAGACGGATCATAGAAACATTTTCGGAAAATCCGATCATCGTTTATACTTCTATAGTAGGGTTCCAATTGTATTTCCTCGTAAGAAGCAAAAAAGTAAGAATATGTATTATTTTCTGGCACATCCGTAATATGTGCTGGTGCAATGCCTATTATATAATTCTGATATCCCGGAACCGCTGCTAAACTATTTCTCATTGGAAATGCAGGTCGCTTATCGAATATTATCAAATTAGCATCAGTTACCTGCCAGGATATATTGTCACTATATTTCACAAAGTATTTGCATCTGTATGGATTTGGATTATCGACTTCCAATGTCAGCTTCCCTCCCTCAACTAAATCGAACTTTAAGTTCTCTTCCTTTATCTCCGTATATTTCACTTTATAGTAATCCTCAGACTCGTATCTTTCTCCTCCGGCGTTTACAGAAGCCACCACCCGGAAAAACTTTTCGCCGTATACATAATCACGGTCTTCGAAGTGGGTTTTATTTGGTTCCTTGATGGTTTCTACCAGTATTTGCTCATAACCGTCACTGGAATAGACTTCATATTTTTCTACATCGGCACCTTCGATTTCAGGTTTGCTCCAGAAAACTTCCAGAAAACCATTTGCATTTACTCGTTGCTCAAGTTTTATCGTAAAAGCGGGGTTCACAAACTTCAGGGGGTAGGTAAATGTAACCTCATCATACACCTCCTGTCCGAAAAATTCGGCTAGGCTACTTGTCCCTGAAGTCAATTTGATGACTACCTTTAAAACGGCGGTATTGGTGTCAGGATAAGATTGAGGATCTAAATAGAACCGTCCATTGTTGCTGTATATCTCCTTATCATCAATATAAAAACGAGTATACAAAAGTTTGCCAGCAGAGATATTAACTGTATAGGTGAATTCTGTAGGAGCGTATACGTAAATTTGTTTGCCCTCAGCTACATTGGCAAGATTTACGGAAATCTCTGGATTATCAGGTGGAGGAGTTAATTCATGATAATTCATGTCATCATTATCATATTCACATGCATTGAGAAGCATAAGGAAAAATATAAAAAGAAGTGGTGTGGAAAGCTTCGTTAAAGTGTTTTTCATATCGTGTCAATAAATGTCTATGATTAATTTATTTTCAAAGATAGTATTTTTACAATAAAAAAAGTAATACGAAGAAAAAAAGCTTGATTTTCTCGGCTTCAATTTATCCTTAACCTTTCAATCATCTCCTTGTAGTTATTGGTAAAATATTTTGTCAGTTTATATTGTTCAGTATCCTCATAGTTGGTTAATTGTAAGCCTGTTTCGGACACATAATAGATGTCTGCATCAGGATAAGATAATAATATTGGTGAATGAGTTGCGATAATAAACTGTGAATTAAGCTCAACCAACCGTTTAATTTCCAATAATAGCTGCAACTGGCTTTGAAGTGATAAAGCCGATTCGGGTTCATCAAATATATACAGCCCCTCACCGGAAAAACGATGATGGAATAATGCAAGAAAACTTTCACCATGAGAACGATGATGAAGAGATCCTCCGTAATTTCTAACCATATCGCCAGGATCGAAAAGCCTTTCAACTTCACTGGCAACATTATAAAAACTTTCTGCCCTGAGAAAGAAACCATCTTTGTTTCGATTGGCAGATATGGTTAATTTTAGGTCATTATACAATCCGGAATGAGAGTGTTGTGTCCGGAAATTAAAGTTACGGCTTCCCCTTCCGGATTAAATCCGGCATTTATAGCCAGTGCTTCTATCAACGTTGATTTACCTGAACCGTTTTCTCCAGCAATAAAAGTTACACTTTTACGGAACACTAGTTCATCTAGGTTCAATATGGATGGAATGTTGTATGGGTAAGTATGCCGCATATACGCAATCATACCGTCTTCATTTAAACTGCTAAAATTTATCTGAAATTATTTTCTTTACAGTTATTACGGACTATACAGTCATGAGCATTCTACTATTTAATTCAAGTTGCTATTTATAAATTGTACACTTTATCAAAAGTATATGCCCA
>JAJQFD010000028.1 GCA_021201335.1 Bacteroides sp.
TATACTTTTGATAAAGTGTACAATTTATAAATAGCAACTTGAATTAATTAATACTTTTTACCTGTACAAAGAAGCAAAAGCATCCGATAACAAAAATAGGAATTATGAAGCGCCAGGGTTTACTTTTGTTGAATAACAACAGGAGTATACAGTTGATGAAAAGCACACATACCACGGTCAGGAATAAATTGTAATTGTTCCACCACCATATCTCACCTGTTCCTCCCACATAAATCTCAGAAGGGAAGAAGAGGCGGACGCCACCCCAGGCACTGGCTGGGGTAATCATATCCTGCAACAGATGAATTACAAACCCTGCGATGAATCCCCACAGAACCCACTGCTTATCAATAAATGTTTGTAATAAGGAGCTTTTTTTCTTTCGCTGAAAAATCCGGAATAAGATTCCAATCAGAACAGCAATGAGAAAAGCTGCTAGCAGAGAATGCATGAATCCATGATGGGAGTACCAGAATTTAGAGGAATATATTACCCGGCCGGTATGTTCTAAGTGAAATAGTTTACCAAAAGTAACATCAAATTTAGACCACATACTGATGGCGTCCAGATCGGGTAGGGCACCGCCCAGTCCGGAAAAGAAAATGATTGAAAGCTTATGTTTCCATCCCTGGGAAGTGCAGGAAGCCATAACGGTTCCTGCCGTAAGTCCCGAGAGGGTATGGGTAAAGATATCCATAATACAGGAATCTCTTATTTCTTTATTTTAATAGTCACCGGATTTTCCAAATCTTCTTTCCATTCCCGGATGAAGGCGAACCAGTCTTCTGGTTTTTTATAACCAAAAGTTTCTTTCATCGAAGTAAACGTAGAATAATGATGGAAGTATTTATTTCCTTTCGAAGTCACGGTGTAAAGATAGTTTGGTTTATCTTTTACTTCTTTTACTACATATTTTTGAGGAATATAGGTAGCAAGACCTACGGTTTCTTTTGCATACTTAACAGTATCATTGACAGGCCAGTCTGTACCCCAGCAGCCAATCAATCCTTTATGATCGGAATATGATGATGATCCTTTCACATCTTGCACACCGGTGCAAAAGATTTCTCCTTTTAGCGGTTCTTCGAAGAATGTTTCAATCAACAAGTCACGATGACCACCATATAGTGTATAACGATTTGTCATATTTAGGACTGATCCCTGATATTCCCAACCTTTCACTTCTGATTCTACGATTGTACGGATGGGGCCATAAGCTACGATCCTTTCTGTAAGAGTCTTAACCGGTTCAATATGAGTAGCCTTTTCCCCGTTCCAGCCTTTCAGCGCACCTACGCCACAGCTTCCACCTACACGCAACACATCGTCACCAAAGCCACGGGCCAATTGTTCATCGGAAGGATAAAACTGGCATTCTTCAATCTCAAAACCTTTATTAAATTTGCCGTAAATGTCTATGGTTTGTTTTTGATCAAAATAAAGTCTGTAAGCTACTAATTCGGATTCAAAAGCAGGGCCGTGGTGGTGCAGCTGGTTATAAACATTGCTGCTTCCCGGAATAGTGAGGGATTGGATGGGTACATGTTTTCCTCTTTTATCGCTGATAAGCATCTCGGCAAATACGCGGGGTTCGAATTGCTTGCTACTTTTAGCAGGGGATAATACAATCCGGAATGTTTTGGTTTCGTTGGCAGAAAGGTTTGCGAGAAAAACCAGTTCATCTACTTGCTGGTCATTGTTAAGGTCATCCAGCTGATAAGCTACTTCTTTAGTTCCCTCTTCCAGTACGGTTGCAGATTGAACCTGGAATTTAGCTCCGGTTTTATCCAGCTGGATAACTACCGGTACCTCCGTTTTGTTTTTTGTCCAGTTGTTGGTGACTTCTACAGTTAAAACCTTTTCTTGTGATTGTGCCATTATAAGCAGGGGAGAGGCACACCATGCTAAAAGAATAGTAAAAATGTTCTTCTTCATATTTTAGTATTTTATGGATTACAAACTTATGGAAAATAATCGGAAAAATAGGACAGACATGATACGAAAAGAGTCCTTCATCTACAAAGATGCGGGCTCTCCTAATTACCTAAAAACTAGTTACCATCATTTCTCATTGAAAGCTGAGCGCTTCAGCTCTGTTACCTATGTTATGAATCTTTCCGTTGATTTTTATGTTTTGAGCATTTAATAATTGTAAGGGAGCTCCTTTTTGACCTTCAATGCGAATGTTTTGCATAGCTACATTGGTAGCCTGGCTAATCACGACTCCTTCTGCTGCATCTGAGATGATGACATCTTTTACCGTAACATTATCAATCGGCATTTCAGGCAATCCATTGAAATACATGGCCCGTCCTGCTCCTTTGCAATATACATTGGATATGTGTATATCGCGGAAAGAAGGGGTTTCTTCTGTCACTTCCGGGACAATGTTTTGGTCTTTATTGCCGTTGGCATAAAATAAATCGAATAACAGAGGCTCGTTAGGAATATCAATCATCTGGATATTATTGATATAAATACCTTCAACGACACCACCTCTTCCACGGGTACTTTTAAAACGTAAACCTACATCTGTTCCTAAAAATGTGCAGTCAGTTACATAGATGTTTTTCACCCCTCCTGACATTTCACTGCCTACCACGAAACCACCGTGTCCGTGTAAAACGGTATTATTCTTTACAATTACGTTCTGACAGGGCTCACCTCTATCCCGACCGTCTTTATCTTTTCCTGATTTGATACAAATTGCGTCATCACCTGCATCAAAAGTACAGTTGAATATTAAGGCGTTTTTGCATGATTCCAAATCCAGGGCATCACCATTTTGTGAATACCAGGGATTGAATACCTTCACATTATTCAGAGTAATATGCTCACAGGAAAGAGGGTGAAGACACCAGCTTGGAGAGTTTTTAAAAGTTGCGTTTTCCAACAATACTTTCTCGCATTTTATAAAACTAAGTAATACAGGGCGTAACCATGTGCGAATTTCATTCCATTCTTTCTCCGTTTTGATACCTTCGGGATTATTAAATTCTTTGGTAGCTTTGGCTCCTTTTAATGCGCCTGCATTGGGAAACCAGAGAACTCCAGATTCATCTATTACCCCGGTTTTAATCAAATTATTCCATTGTTTTTCTGTCAGCTTTTCTTTTTTTACAGGCCTCCAGCTATCACCGGCTCCATCAAATATTCCATAACCGGTAATTGCAATGTTCTTAGCATCACGAGCAGAAATAGGAGATTTTGCACGGCGTGTATTGAGTCCTTCAAAGGACGTTTCTATAATAGGATAGGCACTGTGGTCATCTGTAAAAAGAATCAATGAATTGCGTTCTGTGTAAAGGTTTACATTACTCAGAATTTCAATCGGACCGGTTAGCCATAAACCTTCCGGAATGATAACCTTACCGCCCCCTTTACTATGAACGTCTTTAATCGCATTATTGATAGCTTCTGTATTCAAAGTAATACCACCGCTCACTGCACCGAAGCTTAGAATATTCACTTCATAATCCGGAAAGTTTGGCTGTTCAACTCTGGGCATATCAAAGGGAAGATCTTTATAGATACTTTCATCTATGCCGGTAGTCTCCTTTGGCGCACAAGAAGTGTTACAGCTTATAAATAATAGAGGAGCGCTTATAGCCGTCCACATAAAAATCATCTTGAGTAGTGTCTTCATTAGTTCGGTGAAATTCTATGATTATTGTTAATACTTGTCTTTTCTGCATTTAGAATTAATTTGTTTGATTCATATTTCTTCATAAACGACTCTCCCGAGCCATTTAGAAGAAATAATGATTCATGTTAACCTAATTCTAACCTTAAATAATATTATGAAAAAACCTCTTATTAATATATATGCAAATATAGGAGGGACACCATTCAAACATGTGTAGTAATTGTTGGTTTAGGTGTATTTTTTTGTTTGTTTGACCTTTTATTTAAACTCTTTCCCCGGGAATCTGTAAAATGTTCGTATCTTTGCAACCTAATTTAACAATTTAGTAAGGTATGAGTTATAATTTACTTAAAGGTAAAAGAGGAATTATTTTTGGTGCGTTGAACGAACAATCTATTGCCTGGAAGGTAGCGGAAAAAGCTGTAGAAGAAGGCGCAACCATTACACTTTCAAATACTCCTATGGCCATACGTATGGGAGAAGTAAATGCATTGGCCGAAAAATTAAACTGTGAAGTGATTCCGGCGGATGCAACCAATATAGAGGAACTCGAAAATGTTTTCAAACGTTCCATGGAAGTTCTGGGTGGCCCCGTTGATTTTATACTACATTCTATTGGGATGTCACCCAATGTACGTAAAAAGCGTACGTATGATGACCTAGATTATGGTATGCTGGAAAAAACACTGGATATTTCGGCTGTCTCTTTCCACAAAATGATTCAGTCAGCCAAAAAGATGAATGCTGTGGCAGAATATGGTTCTATCTTGGCACTCAGCTATGTGGCAGCCCAGCGTACTTTTTTTGGCTACAATGATATGGCTGATGCGAAAGCATTGCTCGAATCGATAGCCCGTAGCTTTGGGTATATTTACGGGCGCGAAAAGAATGTACGTGTAAATACCATCTCTCAATCTCCCACTGTCACTACGGCAGGCTCAGGTGTAAAAGGAATGGATAAGCTGATGGACTTTTCAAACCGGATGTCTCCATTGGGAAATGCTTCGGCGGATGAATGTGCTGATTATTGTATTGTTATGTTCTCTGACCTGACACGTAAAGTGACCATGCAGAATTTATACCATGACGGAGGATTCTCCAGCGTAGGCATGAGTTTGCGTGCTATGGCAACTTACGAAAAAGGACTGGATGAATACAAAGATGAGCAGGGTAACATTATATATGGTTAATACCTGAAAAAGATTTGATATGTTCTGGCGGAAATTTGTTCTTCTTACTTTTATCTGTATTTGTTTCACTTCCTGTGAAATAAACCTTGATCGTATTCTTGGTTTCAGCGAAGAGGAACAAATTTCCATTATCCGCTATGATCGCCTGCAAAATGAATATATCCTTTTTGATAGTTTTACTGCGTTGCAACAAATGAACACGCGATATGTCCGCCAGACACAGATTTTAATGGAAGAAATCCTGAATTTGGGACAAGTCAGTGATCCCGATATTAATGAAAAGCTTCATGCTTTCTATTCCGATACAACACTTTTGGCTTTAATGAAGGATGTGGAAAATAAATTTCTGGATATCAAAGAATTACAGGAAGACCTGAATAAAGGATTCAGACAATTAAAAGAAGAAGTTCCTTCTATTCGAATTCCGGAAGTTTATATCCAGGTTTCTGCTTTAAACGAATCAATTGTCGTGGGTGATTCCTTGTTAGGTATCAGCCTGGATAAGTACATGGGTACTGAATATCCTCTTTATGAACGATATTATTATCCATACCAGCGTAAAACCATGAATCCAGAAAGGATTCTTCCGGATAGTTTTCTGTTCTATTTGATTGCCTATTACCCATTACCGGATAACAGCAAACGAACATTACTGGACATCATTCTGCATCGGGGAAAAATTAATTATGTGGTGCAGCAAATACTTAATTACCGTTCTGTAGGTTCTGTGATTGGTTATTCAAAAGAAGAAGAGGAGTGGTGTAAAAAGAACCTGGAGGGGATCTGGAGTTTTGTGATAAACAGCGGACACTTGTATGATACAGATCCCATGTTGCTTCGTACCTATCTCCGACCTGTTCCTTCTACCCCTTTCTTTGGAGAGAAAAGCCCGGGGCTGATTGGCATCTGGCTAGGAACCACTATTATATCTTCTTATATGAAAAACCACAAAAAGGTTACACTGAATGAATTGTTGAATATGAGCAATTACAGTGAAATTTTAGTTGAGTCTCGTTTTAACCCTTGATTATTCTTTTCCGATATATAGTTAATTTATGAATATTGCTCTTTATCTGATTCCTGTTACACTGGGAGAGACTGACATTGAATCGGTTTTACCCTCTTATAATAAAGAAGTTATTTTAAACATTAGACATTTTATTGTTGAGGATATACGTTCGGCCCGTCGTTTCCTTAAAAAAGTAGATAAGAGCATTGATATAGACTTGCTAACCTTTTATCCGCTGAATAAACATACTTCGCCGGATGATATTTCCGGTTACCTGACTCCATTATCGGAAGGTTATTCGATGGGAGTAATCTCTGAAGCGGGATGTCCGGCCGTTGCCGATCCCGGAGCAGATGTGGTAGCCATGGCTCAACAAAAAAATCTGAAAGTAGTTCCTTTGGTTGGTCCTTCTTCTATTTTATTGGCTATTATGGGTTCCGGATTTAGTGGACAAAGTTTTGCTTTTCACGGTTATTTGCCGATTGAACCCGCTGAGCGAATTAAAAAGCTCAAACTTCTGGAGCAACGGGTTTATTCCGAGCATCAGACTCAGCTTTTTATAGAAACTCCCTATCGGAACCACAAAATGTTGGAAGATATCCTGAATAACTGCCGGCCTCAGACAAAACTATGCATTGCAGCCAATCTGACAACTGAGAGCGAATTTATAAAAACCAAAACGGTGAAGGAGTGGAAAAGCAGAAAACTTCCGGATCTTGCTAAGATCCCCTGTATTTTTCTCTTGTATCTATAATGTCTTTTAATAATTCATACTCATTTTCCAGGCAAGTGCTGAAATAATTCATATTTAAGTTCTGCTCAATCTGTGGAAGTGTCCAAAGCTTTCCGGTACAATCGTATAATAAACTGTCGTCCGTAATATCAATCAAGAAGAGATAAACCAAACGGCTGGTTTCTTGGTTTTTGATAGAATATTTTAGTGCAAATGTTGGCTCCAGATTGTTAGCACTCGGAAACTTAGTGGTCATTAACCGGTTCACAGCTTCCTGAATGCTTTCTTTAAAGTTCAGAAATGTTTCCAGTGGAGTGTCTACTTTTCCTTTTTCCAGTATAGCACGCGGACCGCGTTCACTTAAAAAGATCATGCCGTTGCTTATCGGAATGATACGAATAACCACATTGGTATAGAGATTCTTATATTGATAGGCGTCTACTTTCAACACTTTGCCGATCACATTTCCTTTGGCATCCACTACAGCAATATAACGGGTATGTGACATCATCCTATTAAAATAATTCAAACCGTACTGGTTAAAAAGAATGCTTCCTACAAAAACTAGGGGAGGAAGTACATGATATAAGACCAAGATGCCTGTTTCTCCCAGCTGTCCCCAGGTAATTAATTCAGCTATGGCAATGATAATAATATGCAAAGTGGTGAAAATCAGTAAAACCCGAATCGCAATAATGGTCGATTCAGCTCCCTGCACCAAGCTGCACCGATTCTTCTGTGCCATGTTATATTGATAAACACCTATGAATTTATTCCTGAAGATATATAATATAAGGAAAGGTATAACAATACTTACTTCCAGTAAAAATGAGAATCGTTCTGCAGGTAAATGTATGGAAGGTATAAAAGTCAATACTGAATATATAGCTAATATCGAAGCACTAATATATAGAATAAAATTAGGTATCTGTAGTTTGGTATGATAATGTGAAAGTACAGATGCAAGCAAGCCAATACCAGTTCCGATGTATATTGCCAGGTTTATGGGAATAAACTCTGATAATATACAGGAAAGAATCACAGGCATAAAACCTAATGACATATTAAACGTACTGGAAAGAACTACTTTTTGACTACTCATCCTAACAAAATCTCCTTTCTTCAACCATAGAACAATCTGGTTGTTCCTTTAGTTCTAACTTTTTATTTATTAATAATATATTTCTCAGCATGATACGAGGAGCGTACAAGTGGGCCACTTTCTACTTGCGAAAAACCCTTTTGCAGTCCTATCTCTTTGTAATTATCAAATTGTTTGGGGGTAATGTATTCGGCTACCGGATAGTGTCTCCGGGTAGGCTGAAGGTACTGTCCGATGGTTAGAATCCGACATCCTGCTTTCTGAAGATCGTCCATTAATTTTTCAACTTCATCCGGTGTTTCACCCAATCCAACCATAATGTCGGATTTAGCGGTAAGTCCGCTTTCAGCGATACATCGGATCACTTTCAGGCTTGTTTCATAGCGGGCTGCACTACGAACTACCGGTGATATTCTTTTTACTGTTTCCATATTGTGGGAGATAATATCAGGCCGGACTTTAATAACCTGATTAATTAGCTCTTCTTTTCCCTGAAAGTCGGGGATAAGTACTTCTATGGTAATATCTGGATTGCTGGCTTTTACCTGGCTGATGGTTTCTGCCCAGTGAGAAGCACCTAAATCCGGCAGATCGTCTCTGTCTACCGAAGTTATAACAGCATGAGATAACTTCATCAAAGCAACAGATCTTGCCACGTTTTGCGGTTCATTTTTATCAAGTGGTAACGGGCGCCCCGTTTGGGTATTGCAAAATTTACAACTGCGTGTACAAATGTTTCCTCCAATCATAAAGGTAGCTGTTCCTTTTCCCCAGCATTCTCCCAGGTTAGGACATCTGCCACTGCTACAGATGGTATGAAGACAATGTGACTCTACAATCCGTTTTGTTTCTGTATATCGATTATTGGCTGCTATATTTATCTTCAGCCATTCAGGTTTGCGGACTCGATCTGTCATGGTCGTTTTTACAGATTCCTATTAAAGAAATTAGTTAAACGCGTATAAAGATGGTAACGGGTATTTCCTCCGTAAATGCCATGATTACGGTTGGTATATACCTGCATATCAAATTGTTTATCAGCTTGTACCAGACGTTCACTGTATTCGGCTAAATTCTGAAGATGCACATTGTCATCTGCCGTACCGTGTACCAGCAAAAGTTCTCCATGCAGATTTTGGGTACGGGTAAGAGCAGAGCCTCTTCTATATCCTTCTGCATTTTCTTTAGGTGTACGCATATAGCGTTCTGTGTAAATACTATCGTAGAATTTCCAGTCGGTTACGGCGGCTACTGCAACGCCTGCTTTGAATACTGGTGTTCCTTCACTCATACTCATAATGGTGGTATAACCTCCGAAACTCCAACCCCAGATACCAATTCTGGATTGATCGACGTAAGAAAGTGTACCCAGATATTTAGCTGCTTCTACCTGGTCTTCCGCTTCTTTTACTCCCAGATTCAGGTAAGTACTTTTGGTAAACTCCTGTCCGCGACCGCCAGTTCCCCGTCCATCCACACATACTACAACATAACCAATGCTGGCCATATAGTTTTCCCATCCGAAAGTCCATCTATCTACTACCTGTTGACTTCCCGGGCCACTGTATTGATACATTAAGACTGGGTATTTACGGGAGGATGAAAAATCTGTCGGCTTCATCATCCAGCCATTTAATTCTATTCCTGTGGTGGTAGTGAAACGGAAGAATTCTTTAACCGGCTGCTTGTATTGAGCCAGTTTATTTTTTAAGGCATCATTCGTCACCAGGCTTTTCAGAACTTTACCGTTGTTGTCATTAATGGTAATAGAAGCTGGAGTATTTAAATCTGTATGCGTATTAATAAAATATTTCAGACTGGTACTGAAGATGGCGGTGTTAGTTCCCGGTTTTTCAGTCAGTTTTGTTTTCTTTCCTTTCCGGTCAATTTTATAAACGGCTTTTCTGAGCGGACTCTCTTCGTTACTCTCATAATAGAATGTTTGTGATTCGGGCTCCCATCCCAAAAAACGACTCACTTCATAATTCCCCTGAGTTACCTGCTTAATCAGGTTTCCTCCCATGCTATACCAATATAGATGAAAATAGCCATCTCTTTCGCTAAGGAAACTAAAGTTATCCGGATAAAAAGAAATGTTATCCAAAACCTCATGATCAATATAGTAGGGATTCTCGTCTCTTAGAACCATGCGGCACACCGTTGAACGGGGATCGGCAAAATACATATCCAGCCGATTCTGATGCCTGTTCAATGTCATGATGGCTAATTTATTAGGATCTTTGGTGAAACGGATACGGGGTATATAGCCGTCTTCCTCTAAAGGTAAATTCATTTTCCGGGTTACTTTTGAACGGATATCAAAGGTATGTACGGTTACTTTCGAGTTCTTTTCTCCTGCTTTCGGGTATTTATAGTCGTACGTCACGGGATATAATTCCAATCCGGAATATTGGGGAGCTTCTCCGGCAAAAAGCTGGAAAGAAAAAAGTGGAACTTCAGATTCATCAAAGCGGACAAAAGCCAGCATTTGGCTGTCTGCACTGAATTCCAATGCTCTATTGTAAGCGAATTCTTCTTCATAAACCCAATCGGGAATACCATTGAGTATCTGATTGAACTTTCCATCTTCTGTAACCTGCGATTCACTGTTATTATATAATAGTTTGACCAGAAAGATATTATTATCCCTCACAAAAGCTACCATGGTTCCATCTGGAGAAAATATAGGCACTTCCTGCGGACCTCCGTCTGATAAACGTTCTACTTTATTGTTTTTTATATGATATAAGAAATGCACAGCAACATAGGAACGCCGGTATTTAGGCATCGTTTCTGTTTGCAGCAGAATGATCTTTTCATCCGGAGAAAATTTATAACCATCGATTTTCTTGAAATCAATATCCCGGGCTGTAGATACATCAAAGATTGTTTGTACTGGTTCTCCTGTTTTGAAAGAGTATTTGATAATCTGGGTTCCTTCGGCATTCATTTGTGTATAATGCTCTCCATCGGCCATAGGTATGACATTGCGGATATTTTCTGACTGGAAAGAACCGGATACAATTTCTCTGAGATTAAGAGATTTATTACCTTGGGGGAAAAGGTTCAATGATAGAAGACATAGGGACAGGATGAAAAAAGATCTCTTCATGTGATTAACGCTTTATGTTCAATTAGATGTGCAAACTTAAAGAAAAACTTTGTTACTGCAAAACTCTTTGATACGAATAAATGGCCTGTGGGATGGTGTGGAGACGGTATGTGGTTATAAAAAACCAACGGCCTTTTTCCTTATAAAATAAGTATAACACGCAGATTATAAAGAGTTGTAAATTTCCCCAAAGAAATTTATTGTTCCCTATTTTTACTTTCATGGTTGTTTTGTTTGATTAGCTGTTAGTGTTCTAAATTATATTAATAAACAGCAAAAAGTGAAAATGGTTTAAAAGCCGGAGGTATTTAACAAGATAACAGTAAAAGAGGAGAATTATGGATGTAAAGCTGGCAACTTTAGTATTCTTCCTCGTGTGATGAAATAAACTAATTGGTGGTGAGTTACTTCGTTTTAAATACCTTCACTATAGATGCCAATACCACAATACAAATACCAAATAATCCTATCAATGCATACGAATATCTGAGGTTGGTTATACTGGATATATATCCGATTAGGGGCGGTCCCATCAGGAAACCGAGGAAACTCACACTAGATACGATTGTCAGTGCTATGCTGGTGGATATCCGGGTTTTTTGACCGGCAATACTATAGATAGTAGGAACAATACCCGCTGTGCCAAAACCAATTATCATGAAAGCAATCAGGGTTGTGATAAAAGTAGGAAAGGCGACTGACAAGAATAATCCCGTTGCAATAAGAAAACCTCCTGCCTGCACAACTTTCCGGGCACCCCATTTCTGAGTTGATTTATCAATCATAAACCTTCCCAGGGCCATTGTTATCATATAGGCTGCCAGACCTATCGGTGCCAGATGATTCGGAGTTCCTACCACATCCGTCATATAAAGCCCACTCCAATCAGACATGGCTCCTTCGGCCGCCATTCCGCAAAAAGCGATAATACCTAACAGATAGAGGAATGTTTCGGGTTTATTCCTTTTTTTCTTTAAAATGTCATCCGGTGATTTCTCTCTTTTAAGATCGGTTTGCAGGTATTTCATATTTAGAAAGAGCGTGGTAAATACGATTAATCCGATAATGCAGAAATGATATACAGGCTTTATGTGAGTGGACGACATCAGTAAACCTATAGATGCACCCATAAGTCCGGCCAGGCTCCATCCTCCATGAAAGGAGGCCATAATAGGTCTTTTGTATGTCGCTTCCAGCGTCACTGCCTGTGTGTTGATTGATATATTGCAGAAGTTGCCAAAGAAACCGAAAATAATAAGGCTGATAATCAGAGCATATTCTGTGGCTGATATACCAATGGCTAATAATGACAATGCATATCCTGCTAAGGCAATGGGAAATATCCGTTTACTACCAATCCGGGAAATTAACAAGCCCGAAAGAGTCATTCCGCAAACCTGCCCGATGGGAATCATTAAAAGTATGGTGCCCCATGCGGCATCTCCTAAGTTTAAGGCTGTTTTGATATCGGGTATGCGACTGGCCCAGCTGGAGAAACAAACTCCCATACAGAAGTATAGACAGAAAATAGCTACCCGTACACGACTTTTCGAAGCTGCGTTATCATTGAAAATCTTCATTTACCGGAATGAGTTTAATTTATCTTGAATACCTGTTTTTTAACAAAGATTTCACAAGATTGTTTAATCGTAATTTCCGAGGTCAAAAGTACAGATAAGAAATGAAGTAGGAAATGGAAATGATGTGATTTAATTTTATGTATATTAAATTTTGAGAGCTATTGAACTCCCGTTTTGATTTTATATTAAATACAATTTTTGATTTTTGCAAGTAAACTCTTTTCGTCTTAATCCTCGTTTTGTTGCAGAAATGAGGCAATATCTCTTTTTTAATGTATCTATATTTGTATGGTTCAAAGCCCGAAAAACTTGTAGGTCCCTTCTTGGTTTAATGTTATTGTAATAGAAGAAAATAAATTGTTTTAGGAGTAAAAACAAAAAAAGTAAACTTAAGATAGAACTAGCGGTAAAAAATATGTATCAACGATAAAGGTGAGAATAAAAAAGGTCAACAGAAATCAGACTACTAAAGGGCGTCCTGAGTGCCCTACAGAGGGGATTCTTGCCAAATGATCCAAAGGTATATAACTAAGCATGCCCAAGTTATATAACTAAGCATGGTCAAGGTATATAACTAAAGGGGGTCAAGGTATATAACTAAGCAACCCTAGGTAATACGCTGCTTGAAGGAATGATACATTTTAAATGAAAAAAACTTGATAATATGTAATTAAGAATAGCTGAACCGATTAAGTAGGGGAAAATCGCAACTAATTATTATTTTTGCATAGCCATGTATAATGAATATCCCCCCGACATCCGTCTTCAACACCTAATTGAAACTTATTGGGTAACAGATGGCATGATCGATACCCGGTTCACCCAAGGCATTATGCCCGACGGTTGTGTGGATATTATCTTTGATTTTGACCATGATAATTGCATTGGGCTACCTCAATTGGTTGGCACAATGACTTCTCCTCTGGAAGTTACCTGCCAACCCGGACGGGTACTAATGATGGGAATCCGGTTTGCTCCGGGTGGAATAACTGCACTCACCCATATTCCTGTGTATGAAATCACCAATCGGATTATTGAACTACCCCTTGCCGATATGCTGTTCGACTCCGCATTCTACATAAGCCTGCCGGAAATAACAGAGATGGAGAAACGCATAACCTATATCAACCAATATTTCATAGAACAGCTGCATAAGTTATACTTGCCCGATCGACAAATCGGATTTGCTGTATCCGTGATTCGAAAGAATAATGGGCAACTATCCGTACGGAAGCTGGCAGAAGAAGTGTGCTTGTGCGAGCGTCATTTCGAACGTAAATTCAAAGCAGCTATCGGCACTACACCCAAAATGTTCAGTAATGTTATGCGCTTCCAGTTTGCCCGTCGATACCTGAAAATGCATACAGAAGAGAACCTGTTCTCAGTATCTCTTGCTTGTGGCTATCATGATTTGTCACATATGAACAAGGAATTCCGTTCTTTGGGAAAGATTTCTCCGTCGGATGTGTAAAAAGTCGGATTTTTACAAGGATTCATATCTTGACAGGAGTTACTTTTGTGATTCATTCATAGCAACGGACATATCCTGACTATGAGCGATTAAGGTTTACAGATTACCAACAAATAATTAAAACATGAAGATTAAAGATTTATCCATTACTTTCCACACCGAAAAAATTAAGGAGTGTGTTGATTTCTATAGTAAATACCTTCAAGCAAAGCTTATTTTTGATGCTGGTTGGTATGTATCCATCCGCCTGGAAAGCGATCATCCGATATATTTATCTTTTCAGGGCTGTGATGGGGGAGTAGAAGCGAATACTTTTGCCGGAGGAGTAACACTGAATCTGATGGTAGAAGATGTCGATACCTGTTACCAGTCTTTTCAGGAAACGGGTGCCCTATTTGTAGAAGAAATTACCGATCATGAGTGGGGCGACAGAGCATTCAGTTTACTGGATCCAATCGGCAATGTTGTATATATATATTCCCCACGTGAATTGCATGATAAATACAAAGAGGCTGTAAAAGAGTAAAGAAATATTGGATATCTGCATGGGTAAGGGTTGTTCTTGTGGATGCCTTGATAGAATTTATCTCTACCACCCATGCGGACGATGACGAAAGCAGTCTTTTCATTATTATTGGCAATAAAATAATAAACACGTACTTATTTAAGAAAAATATATTACCTTTGTTATACTAAAAAGTTTTTTCAACTCTCAAATTGTTGGATGTTTAAATTTAAAAAGGATTTGGTAAAGTAAATAACCTTTGACTTTCTCAGTCGAGGTTATCCCTTCACATACACTCGGGCATGTCTTGCCGGAGTTGTTTTCATGTCCATATAATACATATAAATTTAAACATCATGAGTAACGAAAATAACTCAATTCACGAATTCGATTTCAGTTTAATCTGCGAATATTTTTCAAGTCTCGAACGTCAAGGACCCGGAAGTCCTGAAGCAACCCTGAAAGCCCGCAGCTTTATCGACAATCTTACGAATCAATCTCGTATCGCCGACCTTGGTTGCGGCACTGGTGGACAGACTATGATATTGGCCAGAAATGCTCCGGGACAAATTACCGGGATCGATCTGTTTCCTGGTTTCATCCATCTATTCAACCGAAATGCCGAATGTCTTCATCTGCAAAACAGAGTAAAAGGCATCATTGGTTCGATGGACAAGCTACCTTTTCAACAAGAAGAGTTAGACTTGATCTGGTCGGAAGGAGCTATCTACAATATTGGCTTTGAGTTCGGACTGAATACATGGAAACAATATCTGAAATCAGGTGGCTACCTCGCCGTCTCAGAAGTATCCTGGTTCACTAGCGAACGTCCTGACGAAATCAACGACTTCTGGATGGATGCTTATCCGCAGATAGATACCATTCCGAATAAAGTCGCTCTCATGCAGAAAGCCGGATACATCCCCGTTGCCACTTTTATCCTGCCGGAAAACTGCTGGACGGAACATTTCTATGCTCCGCAGGCGAAGGCACAGGAAGAGTTCCTGAAAAAGCATGCAGGTAACAAAGCTGCTGAAGAACTGGTAGCCAGCGAACGTCACGAAATGCAGTTATACCATACGTATAAAGATTACTATGGTTACGTATTCTACATCGGAAAGAAAATTTAAACGCAAGAAACAATGAACAACTTATCATTATATGGCTGGAACGAGGAATTGTTTCAGCTAAAACAACAATCGTCCTTTAAAGAATTATCTCACGGGCGAGTAACTGTTACCCATAAAACCTGTTATGAAATAGTAGCCGAAGATGGTTTTTATACTTGTGAACTGGCTGGTAATATATTATATGGAAGAGAAGCCTCTGAATATCCATGTACGGGCGATTGGGTAATCTTTCAAATAATTGATACAGATAAAGGTGTAATCTTAGATGTATTACCCCGCCAAAGAACACTTTACCGCCTTAAAAACGGCACTGTATCAGAGAAGCAGGCCATTGCCTCTTACGTAGACAAAGCTTTTATTATCCAGAGCCTGGATGATAATTTTAATGTCCGCCGGATCGAACGCTTCATGCTGCAAATGACAGAGGAAGACATATTACCTGTACTAGTGTTGACTAAAACAGACCTGGGATTCGACCCGGAGAAAACAGAAAACGCCTTGAAACATCTCTCTCATAAAATTCCTGTTTTTTACACGTCTACAGAATCACCGGAAAGCATTCAGAAGCTTCGGAAGTCTGTTTCTCCGGGAGAAACAATCGTCTTTACCGGATCTTCGGGAGTTGGGAAAAGTACCTTGATTAATTTCCTGTGTGGTTGTCAAATGTTGCAAACAGGAGCAATCAGCAATTCCACCGGCAAAGGCAAGCATACTTCAACCCGCAGAGAGATGGTGCTGATGCCGGATTCAGGTGTCTTGATTGATACTCCGGGAATGAAAGTCTTTGGTGTTACCAATGATAATTCTGATAGCTTATTGGAAATCCTGGATATTTCGGACTATGAAAGTAAGTGTAAATTTAAAGACTGCCAGCATATCAATGAAAAAGGTTGTGCTGTAATTGAGGCTGTCGAAAACGGAGAGATTGATAAAGGTGTGTATGAGAGCTATCTTAAACTCCGCAGAGAGGCCTGGCATTATACGGCGTCCGTACACGAGAAACGGAAGTCGGAGAAATCACTTTCCCGGGTGATAAAGGAGATCAAGAAGGGACTTTGATTGTTAAACTATATGTATAAGCAGATGGGAGAGGAGTGTATTCTCTCTCATTTTTTATATAAGCTTCTTCTTTTTTTATACTTTTGCCAAATAAAAAGAGAGTAAATACAATATAGTAAACAATTAAGTATGATAAGAAAATGTTTGGATTCGGAAATAGAAACAATTTATGAAATTATAAATGATGCATCCGTAGCTTATAAAGGACACATTCCGGCAGATCGTTGGAAAGAACCTTATATGCCTATGGATGAAGATCAGCCAGGGGGTGGTCTTCTATTGCTATGAAGAAGATGGAGAAATACTCGGCGTAATGGGTATTCAAGATGTACTTGATGTGAAGCTGATACGTCATGCTTATGTACGTACTACCAAACGAAAAGGCGGGATAGGTACACAACTACTCCATTTTCTAAAGTATAATCAGGAAAAGCCTATCCTGATAGGCACCTGGAAAGACGCTGTGTGGGCCATTGATTTCTACCTTAAAAATGGTTTTCAGACAAGTTTTGGAGAAAGAGAAAAACAGTTTATTGAAGAAATACTGGAATATTCCGGAAAGGCAGGTAGAGAAATCTGTTGTACTTAAAAGAGCTGCACATATAGGTGCAGCCTTTAAATAGCTAGGAATCATGCAAATGATCAATCCACTTTAATAACATTCTTATAATCCATTCCAGTACAATATTTATAATTACTTTCTAAAATGCTTTAACAACCCGTACTTTGAAGTCATTCGTCCCGTGGGAGACATGTATTCCCCCCCCCGGCTAAAAGAAAAAATATGATAAAATCCTACATTATATTCGTTTGATGTCCAGTGCCAGCCATCTGTAATATTTCCTCCTGCATTGGTTATTTTAGTATTGAACCATATACGTTTGTCTGCGTTTATAGTCGGATCACTTGGGGATTCATATAGCTTCCATGTGTCGTATGAAATTCCGTTAAAAGCGCAGTAAATATAATTATGATCCCCTAGTGTAGGTAATTCCCAATCAGTACCCGCATTATAAATAGTTCCATACTCTATAGGCCATTTGTCATCGATAGGGGCGGCTTCCCGTTCATATAAGTCTACCATTTTTCCGTGCTCACTGACTTTATCATAAGGATAATCACCGTTAACTTGATTATCCAACCAAAAAACAACCCCAATAGCAGCTGTCCCACTTTTCAGCCTACCATTTTCATAAATGGCTGTAGGATCGGGATAATAGTCACCCACTTTATATCCTTTTTCTGTTGTACTCGTCGTTGGTGGGTCATTCACTCCCGTCCATGGGATAATATTTTCCTGACTCACCGTAATACCCGTTTTGCTGATGGTGATCTCATACCCGTGGTTTCTACCTTTTTCAAATTGGGATGTGGTAAAAGTCCACTCAAATTTACTCACATTACCTGATAAAGTAATAATCAATTTTGTTGCCGACAAAGGTTGTGGTATCACAATAGCTGAACTCCTCAATCCATGAAATGCGGTGTTGGCTATTACGGTTTGTCCGCTATTAGTTGCAGTAACCATACCATTTTTCAAATCTAATTGGGCTTGGGTGGCGAGATTTGTGATCTCTACTTTTGCTCCCATCAGATTAGGTCCACCATCGCCTGCAATCAGTGTAAAGCTCACTTTGCTTAATACATGTTCGAATTTTAAATCTATTATACCACTCTTCTTATCTTTTGCAATGGCATCATTACTATATAATACATCTATATCGGCCGGTACATTCTGTCTACTTATATCCACCGGATAAATATAGTCATTTATTTCTCTGTATGACTTATAGGGATAGTACGCAATAAAATCAACTTTATCACCATTCTGCGGGTAAAAAATATGTTTACCATTGACAGGCATAAAGCTGCTTGTCGCATTATTACTCGTCTCTGCCCAATAATCCTTATTATTCGCGTCATCCACAATACTTAGGTCAGACAATGCCTCTCCGTTTTTCAACATATAGATACCGATCCTATCTCCTGCCGACCATTCATTACCTCCCGCGGTAGTACGGGTTTGCATTTTTCCTACTTTCGGGCTGAATTGTACGGCAACAGGAGAGGAGTTTATATCTATACCGTCGTCGCGGTTGCAGGAAGTTAAAAATAATCCTCCTCCTGTTATCAGTAACAATATATTCAAAAGGTTTAGCTTCATAAATTTATTTATTTAGTTGGCTGTGCCTGTACCTCCATCCAAAGTTATCCATTTTTCAATTGTACCCGATACTTGTACTTTCTGTTTAGTCAATGTCACATCGAATGTATATTTTTCGCCGCTATTGAAATCGGTTATGTCATTGCTGTTATCCGCTATTATCCATACATAAGTATTGCCGCCTACGGTGAACTCTACTATACAGTCACTCAGATTATAGAGGAGTGTTGGAGGCAGGATAAGTTCATAATTACCGTTTTCTGTATTAAAGTATGGGGTTATTTCTGTGTCTGCTGTAGAACCAGTTCCAACGAAAGAGAAATCTGTTAAGTCAAATATAACTGTGTAATGCATACCTTTTACTTTTACTTCAAGCCCGGTAAGGTTGTTAACACCATCCCCTGCCTTTACTTGGAGTATCACTTTAGCCAAATGGTGCTTGAAATGCAGATTGACAACGGATGTATTAGTTTTATCGTAACCTGCCCCGTCATTATTCGCTGAAGCAGTCATCAGGTCAATAGCCGACTGGTTGCTTTGATCCTTAAGATCAATGTCATACCAATAATTCTCATCAACTGCACTGCTGCCGTAAGGGTGACAAGCAATAAAATCTACAAGCGGACCGTTCACCGGATAATAGATGGGTGTAGTAGATGCAAATAATGCCGAGGCTCCTGTAGAGGCTGTTGTGTATTTTACATTATCAGCTCCTTCTTTGATGGATGAAGCGCTTAGTGTTTCACCATGTTCAATCATATAGATACCGATAGCATCGCCATTATTCCAAAGATCACCTTCTGCTCCACCTACCCGGGAATGGACATCTGTTATACCTGAGGAGAATTTGACACGACCATCGTTCACTTCGGGTGTCTTTTCATCGTTGCATGATGTAAATAAAATAGTACTGAGTGCTAATACTGGTAAAAGCTTCGTTTTCATGATTTTGTTTATTAAATAGTTTATAAATTATTCAATATTATTCGATTCCAATTATTGAATAGTTATTTCATATTTCTCTACCCTTCCACTGGTTAGATTTACATTTGTAGCCGGAGTGACAGAGTAGGAATTGTTATTGTAATTCCATGCGAAATGGATATCTATGGTTTGCGGAGGTACTAAAGCCCAGAATATACCGTCTGTTTGACTACTACTCTCATTGGTTTCAATATCTCTCATAATTATCTTATTTTTTGTACCCTCTGCAGATATATTTTGGTTGGATAGATTTATGGTACAATCGGTTGGTACCTCAAGTTGATATATATCCGGCAGGGTAGAAAGATTGTAATATTCGATTATCTTTACCTGTATCAATGCCATTGTATATGAGAACTGTAATGAAACGGCATTCTCACTTTTGCTAACATTTTCCTGTTTTGCCCATAGGAAATGGCTTTTGCTAAAATCAACGTTCAACCTTTGGTCTATCTGCACACTAAATTTTTGAGCAGTGGGGTTCACAAGTTCTGGACTTCCGTTATTATCGTCGTATGGATAATAAGCATAAAAATCTAATACTTCGTTATCATTGGGATAATACATCTCTGTTCCGGGATCTGTTTTCCATGAACCGTCACTTTGGCGAGTCAGTTTTACATTGTGGATATAATTATTCCAAGATTGAAGGGTGGCTGGGTTATCGCTTGCATGCTTTACGGCAAATAAGCCAATTTTATCGCCAGTTTCCCATTCAGCACCACTTTCAAAGTCTTCATGATCAACAAACCTGCTATAGCTTTTCCCCGCAATACCTATTTCAAACTTTATTTGTCCATCGTCTTGAATGCTGGGGGGTAATTCGTCACTGTCATTGCTACATGAAGCGAGCAAAACCAGGCTAAATAGCACTGTAAATAATCGTATCGTTTTCATCTTGTACTATATTTTAATTTTTAATTTTGATAGTAGTCCACTGTTACTGTTAACAAAATTACCAAGCCACACCACTACTTCCGGTCTGGACTTTCCATCCGGTAATGGTAGCCCCGAAGCCTGCTTCCACAGGTATATTAAGATCGCCAGTAAGGGTAAAAGTCTTATCTTTTCCGGTGTTAAAACCTGCTAATTCCTCTGTCAGGTTGGTTTCAATGATTTGTGTATTCCCATCAGAAAAAGTAACAGTGAAATTAAATTCTTGAGTGCCGGTTACTCCTATCAATCTCATGTTAGCGGTTAATTTGTCTCCATTTAAAATAAATACAGGTTTTACAGACAAATTATTACCTGATATCTCACCCGTGCTAATATTGAGTGTATTGGCTATGCCGCTCAGGGAAGCGATTGTAGAAATAATCTGGGAAGGATTGCCATCCTTTACGGATAATTCAAAGGTTAACTGGCGTACTTGTTGTTTCATTAGGGCTGTTATAGCACCATCTGTGTCCGCCACAAACTTGATGTCTAACAAAGAAGAAAACAACCATCCGGGAGATACATCAATGATACTGTTTTCTGTATTAACTGTGGCTATGGTACCATTAATAGTAATTTTATCCGGTGTATTATAGATAAGCGTTTGGTAGGTTCCGGCTTCCAGTTCGGGCAGTATTTGGGTAGCTTGATTGAACGTAAGGTTTTGATTATTTATTACTACCTTATAAGAAGACGGTATGTCAATGCCTTCACTGCGGTTGCTCCAGTCGGTGGTAAGGGTAACTTTACCTTTACCGGGGTGGTCAGTATTGTATATAGGGTCCTTAACATCACAACCGGAGAGTGCTGTTATGAGACAGATTACTAAGAAGATGGATTTTATATTTGTCATATCAGGATTCTTTATTATTATTTATCAGTGCTCGAAAAAATGCCATATAAGTGAGATGCCGGCTTGTGTAGGCCCCCATATATTTTTGGTTTTATTCTTTTCCTTAAAAACCCTTACCTCATTAGATATGCTGAAAGCATCGTATTCAATCCGGGTATACCCCAGGCCAATATTAAAATCGAGGGAGAAGCGAGGCGATAACTTAAGCAGGTACCCACCGGTGATACCGCCGCCGTATAGCTTACCTTGATAACCCGTTTTACCGGAGATAATGTTACCAACCATGCCTTTGTATATATTAACTTCGCCTGCATTGCCGCCTATGCCCAAATAAAACTGGCGGGTATTCCCCATATACCAGCGCACTTCAGGACTAATAAGCCAGAGTTTATGTACACGCCCGTGTTCGTTGCCCCAGAAAGCATAACTGGCATCGAGCTTGATTCCGATACTATTACTAACGTGCCATTCTATACCTAAAGTTGGAGTCAGAAAGGCATCATATAAAAGATTGGTGCGTAAATCTAATATGCGTCTGGTGGGGTTAGTGGAAGCTAATTCATGGGTAGCTTCGTTCGACGGACTTTCTACCAATGGTTCGGGTTCTTTTACAACAGGCTTTTCTTCCCGATCGGTTGGAGACATAGTTTCAGGCTCATTAACCTTTTGTTCAGGAATCTCGGGAAACTTAAATTTTACGATAACTACATCTTTAACCCCGTTGCGTGCGGTGGTGTGATTAGTAGTAACAAAATGCTTTTCCAGTAAGCCTTTGTTTACTATCAGTTCGGATTTAACACGGTTAGAGCGGATGAAGGCTAATCGGTAATTCTCCTTTTTGTTGCCTGCTGAGGCACAATAACCATCCACATAAATCGGTATCTGGCCAGAGTTTATGGCTATAAGGTGCTGGTCAACAAAAGAGTAAAGACGTTTAAATTCGTTTTCGTTCCTCTGCATGTAGAGGGCGTCGCTTGCAGGGTGGAATGTAAATTGTATTATTTCATCCTTATTGTCTTTTGATGACAACTGGGCATTTACATTTGCTGAAAAAAATACCGGAAGCATTAGTAGAAATAACATGCGTTTAAGGTTGTTGCTCATATCTATTCAATTAATAGTAATTCTTATTAAACTTAATCTGCACTGTATAACTTAATCAATAATATTAATTAAAAACAGATGGGATACAATGTAATAAGTTGTGCTATTTTTTTTAAAGGTTCTGCCGAATAAGATGGTTTCAAAGATAAGATTACAAGGCATCAGATCAAAGTAAGAGCGTTTCCTACTTTGTCCATTGTTGTTTCCTATTTTGTCCATTGGTAAGAAAAGTGACTCAGATGACTTGTAATAAAGGTTATTCGTTTGTAAGATATTAAAAACGAAAAGAGATGAGAATAAGGAATACTTCTGATTGTTTACAACAAGTCTTTTTTATTGGTTGTTTTTACTGGCATCGCGAAATTCTACAGGGGTCATTCCGTATTTGTCTTTGAAGAGACGGTAAAAAGTGGATATGTTAGGTATAGCACACTTCTCCGCTACTTCGCTGATTGATATTTCCGGGTTTTCCTTTAATATTTTGATGGCAGACTCCAACCGGAGGTTGTTTATGTAACCTGTTATGCTTGTTTGGTTTTCCTGTTTCAGAATTTGTCCAAATCTGTTTTTTTCACTCCGATGAGTTTCATTAAGTCTTCACGAGTAAGGTTCCGCTCTAGATAAAGCTGGCGGCTTACTATCATATTATCCAGTTTCTCGAAAAGAGCTTTATTCGATAAGCAGAGTGTTTCCGGTTGATCCTCTTCTTCGGGGACGAAGTTCTTGTTTTCCCGCTTTTCTTCTTTATAAAGTATTAACTGGTTGACCGTTTTTGCCATGAGCTTGTTTTTCTGGCTGATAATACGCGCATAATGCATGTTACGCCACAATATAATAGCTAGCAGAAGTATCACCAATAAAGCAGAGATAAGCAAGTACTTGTGTAGGTTAAGGCGGACATTCTTCTGTTGAAGTTCAGATTCTTTTTCCATGGTTTCATAGACAGTAGCAAGCTCAAGGGCAGCACTTTGTTGCTCTCGTGTTTTGAGACTATCAGTTAGCACGGCAAGCTGATAAAAATACTGCGATGATTTTTCGTAATCTCTTTTTGCTTCATACGCACGGGCGGTAGTACGTTTCATCGTTACCATATGGTAGTTGATCGTACCATTGTGCTGTTGGAGGAAGTTTTCCCGAATTTTATTTATTCGGATCACTTCATCATATTCACCAATGGTCATCAGGTAAGAAATGATCAGGTAATTGTCTTTATCGTTTATATGGCCTATTTCTTTCCATTTGTTATAAGCTTCAGTAGCTTCCTGTTTTCTGTTCAGCTTTGACAATATAAAGGCACGGTGGGCATACATCGTTTTCAATTCCTTTTTATTTATACCTTGTATGTTGAATTCTTCATCGGAAGTTTCTGCTATGACGTATCCCAGTTTGTCAAGTGTTTCGAGTGCTTCTTCGTACTTCTCTTCTTTTTGCTGCATGATATATAATGTATTATAATCATATATCAAATTGTCTTTCCTGTATTCGTAATTGGAATTTTCCATTAAATCAATAGCTTCATATATCAGTCGGTAACCTCGCTTTTTATCTTTCTGGTCATAAACCATTTTGCCCATATTGAACAGTGCTATGGATTCCATTACCGGATCGCCAACAGCCTGCGCCTTCTGAAGCAACTGCTCAATATATTGTGCTTTCTTTGCTTCATTGTGCAAGCCATCATAACAGGAAATGAATCGGTGCATGAGCTTCATAGATGCCTCATCATTTGCTTTTACCGAATCGCTCTCGATGGCGCGTCCATAATATTTCAAGGCTTGGTAGTATTTACCGTTATTAAAATAAAGATCCCCCTCGGCGATATCAAGTTTATAAGGCTCTGACATTTTCCGTTGGCGTATCATCCGAGCTATCTGTATTGCTTTGTTATAATCAGAAAAAGTGTAATAGTATATGTTATCAATGGTAAGAAGACTGTCGGGCAGACTTGAGGAAAATGCAGATACAGTAGTCATTGACATGCATGCCGACAGGAGCAGGGTAGTAATCGTTCCTTTCATAGAGTTCAATCGGTTTTTGTGGTTAACTTCGTAAAAGAGTACAAGACAAAAATAGGAAAATTATTGGTACTCTTCTAAAAATAATTCTGTTACTTTTAATCTTTAGTTGTCGGCAAAATAATACTTTTGCATCCGATTAAAAATAACCGGATGAATGCAAAACTGAAAGGTACTATTTATGGTATTATTGCCGCAATAAGCTATGGGACAAATCCTCTTGGAGCCTTATTTTTATATGAAGAAGGGATAAATGCCAATTCCGTTTTATTTTATCGCTTTTCGCTTGCAGCCATCATACTGGGTGGCTTAATGTTTATTCAAAAGAAATCTTTCAAGGTTACCCAAAAAGAACTTATCGTGTTAGGTGGATTGGGATTATTATTCGGAATCTCCTCCCTGAGTCTGTTTACCAGTTTTCATTATATGGATGCAGGAATAGCTTCAACAATCTTGTTCGTTTACCCGGTGATGGTGGCTGTTATCATGGCTGTCTTTTTCAAGGAGAAGATATCTATCATTACTATTTTATCCATTTTGCTGGCGCTGGTTGGAATTGGTTTACTTTATAAAAATGAGAGTGGAAGCACGTTAAGCACTGGGGGAGTGTTATTGGTGATGGTTTCTTCCTTGAGCTATGCTCTTTATATTATTGTGGTAAATAAATCCTCTTTGATGATGTCTTCGGTAAAGCTGACATTCTATGTTTTACTGTTTTGTATACTGACTATTACTATCCATTCATTGAGCAATGAAAACAACCATATTCAGTTGCTTACCACTCCTTCTATGTGGATGTGGGCACTTATGCTGGCATTAATTCCCACGATTATTTCTCTGATTACTATGGTTAAAGCAGTGCATGAAATCGGCTCCACTCCAACGGCTATCATGGGTGCTTTGGAGCCCCTAACTGCTGTCATCATAGGGATAACTATTTTTGGAGAGGCATTTACATTGCGTTTGGCTACAGGTATATTAATGATATTAGTGGCCGTTATACTTATTATTGCAGGGAAATCTTTCAAGCCGATGAAAATGATTAGCACTTCCGTCGGACATGCAAAACGGGTTTTCCTGAAGTATTTCAGGTGGAAGTAATTACTGTATACTCAACTTTATACAAATGGTGAGTATTTCTTCATTCATTACATTTGTTTTATTTATTGCAATGCAATGAACCAGAAACAGAGAGCAGTTATGGCAGCAAGAGGAGTCATGATGAGTTTTTCTTTCTGGCTTTTCGAAGCCAGATTCATCAGCACGTTTAAGGAAAGATAACCTGCGTAGATATAGAGACAGATGTTAATTGCTTTGCCTGAGAGTGGTGCATCTAAGATACCACTGCCACGAAGCAATACGAAGATTCCGAAAACTTGAATACAAAAGGCAAATACAGCCATGAAACGTTCCTTACCCTTCAATACTTTATGCTTTCCTCCTAAAGCGTATTCCCCCATAGGAGCACCGAAAAGCAGGGCTAAAGATAAAATAGCCAAAAGTGCCAATAAAAAACTACCAATAATTGCGTAAGTCATATCTATCAAAATTTATAGTTGAGTGTGGTTGTCAGCAGATTATCATTTCTGCAAATATTGCTTTTTTCATTCGACAAAGATACTTATTGTTGTGTGATCTGATAGAACCAATAAGGTTGTTTTAATGAATGAAAACTATCTTCATTCTTCAACTGTTATAAAAAAAGATGCTAATTGATCATTAATATAAAAAATAACTACAATGTATTGGTCTATTTTTATAAAATTAGTTCTGGGTATGATTGGTGTCCTTTTATTCCTTCGGTTAACCGGTAAAACACACATGGCTAACCTTACCCCCCCTGGATACTGTAAATACCATTGTTCTCGGCGCATTAGTTGGTAGTATCATCTATATGCCTGATACGCGTTTTTGGATATTGGGCTTTGCCATGCTTATTTGGTTTATACTTAATCTTTTGGTCAGATGGCTGCTTCGAGTTAATTTATTCAGCAAACTGATTAATGGGGAACCGGAAATACTTATCAAAGATGGCAAAATTGATATGACGATATTGAAAAGGAACAATTTGGGCATTGACCAGTTCCGGGCTAAATTAAGGGAAAGTGAGATATTCTCATTATTGGATGTAGAGGAGGTAGTATTCGAAACCGATGGAGAATTTACAATTATAAAAAAGAAAAGTGGGTCGGAATCTTTCCTGCTGATAAGCAATGGAGAAATTGTGGAAGAGCAACTTAAAGACTCTGGGCATGATAAATCCTGGCTGCAGAAGAATCTGAAAGAGTTAGGTTATGATAAAATGGAGGAAATTTTCTGTGCGGAATATACTCCTAGGCGAGGTTTTTATATCATTGATATGGATGGAAACATTATGAATAAAAACAAAAAAGGAGAAGTACATAAAGTAGACGAAATAGATATTGATAAGAAGAAGGCGGAAGAAAAGAATTCTTGATTCCTTTCTCCATGAGCCAATGTTCGGATCTGTTGTTTTCATATTTAGTATGATTCCAAAAACAGTCATAAAGCTTTCCATTTACTTTTGGGGATATACAAGAGAATAATTTAACGTGAGTTCGAAATAAGTTCAAAATAAGTATAGTTGTCTTTCCTGCATCCT
>JAJQFD010000012.1 GCA_021201335.1 Bacteroides sp.
ATTATATGAATTGTAATTAAATTGCCGCAAAAATATGTTTTATTTTCATATATCTCATTATTGCAAAATTGAAATATTTTCTTATCAAGGAAATGAGAAATATTAAATGAAAATTATACTAGCAAATGAAGGTCAATATAAAAAGAAAGAATGATACAAGGATAGAACTGTTTTATTGATTAAAATTAGATAGAATGTCTATATAAAAAGAAACTCGTAATAACCATGTTGTTATTGCGAGTTAGTACACCCGTGGAGATTCGAACTCCAATCACTGGAACCGGAATCCAGAATTCTATCCATTGAACTACGGGTGCGGTTTTTAGTGTCTGCAAAAGTATAAAAAAACTTAGCATCTTCCTAATGATTACTCTTTATTTTATAAACAATTCTTTTGTAATCATTTTGCTTCATAATTAACGAAAAACTGAATATATATTGATTATTATTTCTATCTTTGCCTACAATAATAAAAAAATCAAGATAATCTATGAGCTATTTGATAAAACCACAGGGCTACAGGCCTTTGTTAGATTTAAAACAAACGGAACTCGGGATTAAACAGATCAAAGAGTTCTTCCAGATGAATCTTTCATCGGAATTAAGGTTGCGTCGTGTGACTGCTCCTCTGTTTGTGTTGAAAGGGATGGGGATTAACGATGACCTGAATGGCATAGAAAGGCCGGTGGCATTTCCTATTAAAGACATGGGCGATGTTACAGCTGAAGTGGTGCATTCATTAGCAAAATGGAAAAGATTAACCTTGGCCGATTACAATATTGAACCGGGTTACGGTATCTACACGGATATGAATGCTATCCGTCCGGACGAGGAAATGGGTAACCTGCATTCCTTGTATGTTGATCAGTGGGACTGGGAACGGGTGATAACAGCGAAAGACCGGAGCATTGATTTTCTGAAAGAAATTGTAAACCGTATATATGCTGCTATGGTACGTACAGAATATATGGTTTATGAAATGTATCCGCAAATTAAACCTTGCCTGCCGGAAGAATTACATTTTATACATTCCGAAGAATTGCTTCAGCTTTATCCGGATTTAACCTCGAAAGGTCGTGAAGATGCAATTGCTAAAAAATACGGGGCTGTATTTATTATCGGTATCGGTGGTAAATTGAGCGATGGTACCAAACACGATGGCCGTGCACCTGATTATGATGATTATACTACGCTAGGCAAAAATGGCTTATCGGGATTGAATGGTGATTTATTGGTTTGGAATGATGTACTTCAACGCTCACTCGAACTTTCCTCCATGGGCATACGTGTTAATAAAGAAGCATTAGTTAAGCAGTTGAAAGAAGAAGGAGAGGAGCAACGCCTGGAACTTTATTTCCATAAAAGATTGATGGAGGACACGTTGCCTCTTTCAATTGGTGGAGGTATCGGACAGTCGAGGCTTTGTATGTTCTACTTGCGGAAAGCCCATATTGGCGAAATCCAGGCAAGCATCTGGCCGGAAGAAATGAGAAAGGAGTGCTATGAATTAAATATGCCGTTGATCTAAAGATTAGACAAAGTATTAAAAATAAAGGAGTTAAGTAGTTAAGAATAAATTCCACAGGGATAATCTTAACTATTTAACTCCTTCCTTTTTATTTCTAATACCCGATTTATGCCTCGTTTTCAGGTGTAATCAGTTTGTATCCTTTACCATGAATATTGATAATTTCAATACTTGGGTCAGCTTTCAGGTGTTTACGTAATTTAGTTATGTAAACGTCCATGCTGCGGGCATTGAAATAGTTATCGTCAATCCAGATAGTTTTCAAAGCAAAATCGCGTTGCAAGATTTCATTTGCATGCGCACAAAGAAGTGCCAGCAATTCAGATTCTTTAGTTGTCAGCTTGGTTTGCTGATCATCGATAGAAAGAATCTGTTTTTGAGTATCGAAAGTAAATTTACCGATTTTGTAAATGTTGCTTTCTTTATTTTTCTTACCGCGTACCCGTCTTAGAATCGCTTCAATTCTGAAGGTCAATTCTTCCATACTGAAAGGTTTGGTGATATAATCGTCGGCACCAATTTTGAAACCTTCCAGTATATCTTCTTTCAACGTTTTTGCTGTCAGGAAAATAATAGGAATTTCAGCATTGATAGCGCGTACTTCCTGTGCCAGAGTAAATCCGTCTTTTTTAGGCATCATTACGTCAAACACACACAAGTCATATTTATTTTTCAGAAAAGCTTTATAACCGGCTTCTCCATCAGGAAATAACTCGGCTGAGTATCCTTTGGCCTGTAAATATTCTCTTAAGAGCATGCCAAGATTTTCATCATCTTCGCATAGTAAAATACGTAATTTTTCTTCCATATTCTAATGTTTTAATAAAGGTAATGCTATAATAAATTTCGTTCCCACATTTACATCACTCTCAGCACGAATTGTGCCTTTGTGATCGGTTATTATTTTCTTTACATAGGCTAAGCCTAATCCAAATCCTTTCACATCATGCAGGTTTCCTGTGTGTACGCGATAGAATTTTTCAAATATCTTTTTCAGGTTTTCCTTCTTAATACCAATACCATTATCTTGTACCGATATCATCAGCTTACCCGATTCATTCCAGGTCCTGATATCCAGGGTTAGCTCTTCATCCGGTTTCTTGTATTTCACAGCATTGTCCATCAAATTGAAGATGACATTTGTGATATGCATTTCATCTCCAAAGACAATCGGATCTTGCGCATCCAGGTGTGACGTAATTTTACCATTATACCGCTCCACTTTCAGCGTGAAGGTATTGACAACACCATTTATCAGGTCGTTCATATCAATCTCTTTCATCTTCAGCGTCGCCTTTTGCCGATCAAACATCGACATTTGCAATACTTTTTCTACCTGAAAGCGCAAACGCTTTGTTTCATCATTGATTACGCTGGATATGTGCTGAAACATCTGTGGTGATTTTCCAATACTCGGATCTTTCAGCATCTGTGCTGCCAGCGAGATGGTTGATATGGGCGTTTTAAACTCGTGCGTCATATTGTTGATAAAGTCATTTTTCATCTCGGTCAGTTTCTTCTGACGGAACACACTGTAAATAGTGAAGATGAAAGTTATCAATAGTACAATAGTAAACACCATGGAAGGTATCATAAAATTAATCGAATCAAAGATAAAATCTTTCTTCGCCGGGAAATGTACCTTCACCATACTCATCCGTGCGAGGGGATCGTTATTGAACAAAGTTTGTACGAAGGAATATTCACTTCCTTTGTCTTCCCAATCCGGGCAGCGATATACCTCACGTCCATTTCTATCTATAACAGAAAAGTGGTACGGTATGTTTATTCCACCGTTAATAAATTCTGACTTCAGATGGCTGTCAAGCTTTCTAAAGTCCACTCGCTCTTCAATAGGCTTATCGCTAGCTCGATAAAGAATCTGTACAGCTACCTCGTCGAGTAACCAACGCTGATACACATATCTTTTCTTCAGGGCTTCGGTCAGAGTCCGAGAAGTTTGAGGAATGGTATTCATGCCATGCTTGCTGGAAATAACAGCTTTGGGTAATGACGATGGCCTATTCGTCATTGTTTTAAACTCGAAAGCAGAAATTGAACCATCAGGGGTAGCGATGGAATATCCTTTTTGCTGGACTATATTCTCTGTACTCCCTGCTGACAATCCCTTCATTTCGGTTTCTTTTACGTCTTCTTCCAGCCAGCGACGGGTTTCATCATATTCTATATTCTTCGAAACTTGGTAGAGGCTGCGTTTTACTGCAGCGTCAAATTGTTCGTTGCGGTCTTTTACCATTATCTCTATATACTTTACTTGAAGATAAAGCAAACCAAGAAAAGAAAGACCCATCACAACTCCTAATATCCAGATTGTCGACTTCTTCATACCAACAAAATTAACACTCCCTAATTAACATTCCTAACGTATTAACCTGTTTTAACCGCAGGTTTCTGTAAATTAACCGAAAATAATCCTTAGGAAGCATTTTGGTAATTACAACAAAGTTTAATCTCCATTGTTTGCAAATTTAATAAAAAATTAAGATTATAAGGAATATGTTAAGGAGAAAAGTTAATGAATAAAATTATTTAGTTAAATATTTGCTTAAAAGACAGAAATATATTATGGAACGTTATCTAAATGATCTTGAAAAAACGATCTGTAGTTTGTTTTGCCATATTATTTTTCTCCTGTACAGGATATGTACCAAATAAATGCCTGATGCTCGGTAAACCTGATAGTATTCTCCTGATTTGTTTTCATTTTCGGTCATTCGCGCTGGCTGAGTGATATTATCATCATTGAAAGCCTGCTTACACGATGAACCAGAATAGGCAACAGTAATAATAAATGATAGCAATAGCAAGGCTATAGCATAATAGGATTTCTTCTTCATCTTTTGTGAATTCTAAATTTGATTGTTGTTCCGTCCGTACAAATTGTACTCTTCAGTAAAGACAAAGATAACAAATTCTCATCTTTGTTTCTTCCAGAGTTGCCAGGAGTTAACGATATTTTGCCATAATACATAAAAACCTGGTCCGATGGCAGCAATGGGATTGAGGTACGTATGTGCCATCCAGATGCCTAGAATGGTGTTTTTCTGTCCCAGGGACTGTCCGCCACTGATTCGGTCGTTGTAAACACTTCCTAACGTTTTGCCGAGGAAGAATTGCAGACAACAAACTCCGAAAGTAGAAACAGCAATCAGTGTTGCTGTTTTCCAGCCGGATGAGTAATCGAAAAAGGAAGTGATGATTTGCGCAGTTACAATTGCCAGTGCAAATGCCCACAGGTAAAATGCCAGGTCGGGCACGGATGAAAGTTTCTGATGTGCTTTAGGCCAGATAATACGAAGTATCCATGCCGTAATCAATGGACAAATCAGCAAGATAAATACCCGCTGTAAGATGATAGAGAAAGAAGTCCAGAAGCCAATTCCCGGATGAGGCTCGATAAGCGGGAACAGCGCTGGAACCATAATTGCCACACCTATATTAATAAGGAATGTATAAGTGGATACGCTGGCGGCACTTCCTCCCAGTTTGGACGTGATCACTGCTGCCGATGTAGCGGTAGGGCAGATGATGCAAACCATTACCGCCTGTGCAAATATTTCGTCAATACCCCGCAACAGCCAATAAGAAACCGGAGCAACAATCAGTTGAAACAGCAATAATATAAGATGCAGAGGTTTAGGCTTCAGGTCGCGTAGCTCTACTTTGCAGAAAGTGAGTAACAGCATGATAAAAATAAGAGCAGGGTAAGAAAGCCCAGTCGGCTAAATAGTGGGTATCCGATCGCACCCGTTAACATGGCTACCGGAAGCGTCCATTTTTTTAGAAATTTAATCATCGTCCTTATATTATTGCATCTTCACGGAAAAGACGTGCAAATATACGTGATTGTGTAACGAACTTCAAGGATTAGTCGATAAAACAGTGCTGTTCATATAGTTTTTTTCCACTATTTTTTGATTTACCTTACTATTGTAGCCTGAACCTAAAAACGATTTAACATGATTGCAAAAAGACTTATCTTACCTTTGTTCTGCCTTGCCTGTTTACTGCTATCCTGCTCTGGGAGTGATGACTTGGAAGATTTGCCCGGTGACGAAACAGAAATACCCAACATTCCTGATGACGAGGAAGAAGAGGAATACGTAGACTCAGGCGATGACGAACTGAATCCCAATTCTCAAACCTTGTCTCTGGATAATATGATATCTATCGCATTCAGCGGTACGGATGCAACGATTACGAATCCATTTGAGGGAAATGGCGTTAGTATTGTGAAGGAGGGTGGGCATATAACCATCACTTCCACCATTATTGATAAAGAATTGAATTATGTTTTATCGGGTATTACCTCCAATGGTTCGGTAAAAATCTATGGCGAATATAAGTTTGGCCTGTCACTCAACGGAGTAGGCATTACCAATCCGCAAGGGGCAGCGATTAATATTCAATGTGGAAAAAAGATCACGGTAACGGTAGTAAATCAAACCAATAACCGCCTGATTGACGGAGAAACCTATCAATACGTAGATGGAGAAGATATGAAAGGAACTTTCTTTAGTGAAGGTCAATTGAATTTCTATGGAACCGGAAAGCTCGAAGTGCGTGGAAAAAACAAGCACGCTATCTGTACAGACGATTACTTCCGGATGTATGAAGGCGATATCTGGGTAAAAGAAGCTGCCAGTGATGCCATTCACGCTAAAGATTACACCAGTATTGAGGGAGGAACCTTACTGACACGCTCGGTAGGAGAGGGTATTGATTGCGATGGCTATATCGTCATAAATGCCGGTTCGCTTGATATTACTACCACCGGACAGAAAGGTCACGGACTGAAAAGCGGTGAATATGTTACAATCGGTGGAAGTGCTGTTGTGGATGTAGCTGTGCAGGGTATTGCCTCGAAAGCAATCAACGCTACCGGTGATGTGACCATTTCGGGAGGAACCCTTAATCTGAAAACTACCGGAGACGCTTGTTACGATGCGGACGAGGCTGATACTTCCTCGGCCGCAGGTATTAAATGTGATGGTAACTTGTTAATCAGCAACGGAGAGATAACCATTAAGAGCACCGGATCGGGTGGAAAGGGTATCAATGTGGATGGTACTTTAACTATGGATGATGGTAACTTAAGCATCGTTACCACCGGAGATCAATATGTGTACGACCGGAACAATGATACAGCCGCCAAAGCCATGAAGAGCGACGGCAATCTGACGATCAATGGAGGTAAAATAACCATCAATACCTATCGTACGGAAGCAGAAGGTATTGAAAGTAAAGCCACCTTGACCATTACCGGTGGTGAAATTGAAGTCTCAGCTTACGATGATGCGCTGAATGCATCTGATCATATTCAGATTGACGGAGGAAATATTTATTGCTACAGCGAAGTAAATGATGCCATTGACTCAAATGGTACGCTAAGCGTCAGCGGGGGATTGATTGTTGTGGCCGGAGCATCTTCGCCGGAAGGTGGTATCGACTGTGACCAGAGCCGTTTTGCTGTAACTGGAGGTACAATCGTTAGTATTGGTGGCTCCACCAGTTCGCCCACAACCAGTGCCAGCACACAATATTCTGTGATATATGGTGTCAGTGCATCAAATCTGGAGATAATCCGCATTCAGGAAACTTCGGGAGGATCTGAGATACTCACCTTTAAATTGCCCCGGAAATATACGCAAAATATGGTAATGCTATTTAGCTGTCCTTTACTCAAAGCCAATACAGGATATACAATTTATACGGGAGGAAGCATAACCGGAGGTAGCAATTTTCATGGATACTATACCGGTGCTACCTATTCGGGAGGATCATCCACCCAAACATTCACCACTTCTTCCAAGGTAACCAGCGTTGGCAATACTTCGGGTGGTGGAATGCCAGGTGGTGGAGGCCGTCCATAACAAAAAGTAATATGTCATCTTCATAAGGAGGCGCTTATTTTGTCCCAACATATTGATATTCAGGATGAAGTAGGCGCCCCTTTTTTGGTCGTTCAAGTCCTACCGGCATTTCACCCGAATGCTACCGGAATTTGCCTCAAATGCTACCGGAATCCAACCGAAGTGCTACCGGGACTGATTGATAAATAAGGAAGTCGGTTTAATAAAGAAGAAACCCAGCCAATCCGCAAACCAGAATCATGATGATGGGATTGATCTTGAATTTACGGGTTCCGATAAAGGCAACCAGGAAAAGGCAGATACTTATGATAAAGGTATAGCTGTCTTCTGTTGGAGAACTAAAATTATCTTTGTTCATCAGTACCAATGCTGCTGCGGCCAATAACCCCACAATAGCCGGACGAAGACCATCAAAAATAGAAACCACAACGGGATGTTTTTGATATTTCAGAAAGAACTTGCTGATCGTTAACATGAGTATGAAAGAGGGGAGTGTTACGGCAAAGGTAGCTGTTATAGCACCCCAGATATTTCCTGTAGCGGTAAACCCTACGTATGTAGCCGAATTAATGCCGATAGGACCAGGGGTCATTTGGCTGATAGCGATAATATCCGTAAATTCCTGTGCCGTTAGCCAGGCATGCCTTGTCACGACTTCTCCCTGTATGAGCGAAAGCATGGCGTAGCCACCCCCGAAGCCAAACAATCCGATTTTAAAAAAACTATAGAAGAGTTCCAGATAAATCATAAGTCTAATTTTCCATTATATTCTTTTATCGGAGAGATCTTTTTTTAATTCTGCCCCAGATATAACCACCCGCTCCTGCCAGAATAATGATCCAGATAGGAGAGAATCCCAATCCCCAGATCAGCAAGGCCGATACAATCGGTATCCACATATTATATTTATTAAGCCGGGCCGATTGCGCCATTGAGAAAGTTGGCGCCGCAATAAGGGCCACTACGGCAGGCCGAATCCCTTTAAATATCCGCTCAACAATTTGATTATCTTTGAAATTATCAAAGAACATGGCAATGGCAAGTATGATAACGAAGGAAGGAAGAACAGCTCCCAGCGTGGTTGCCAAACTTCCCCGGACTCCTCTTAATTTGTAACCTACAAAAATGGAAATATTGACAGCAAATACACCGGGTACAGACTGTGAAATAGCCAGCAAATCAAGAAAGTCCTCTTTGGCTATCCAGTTTCGTTTGTTCACTATTTCATCTTCAATAAGCGGCACCATGGCATAACCACCTCCAATGGTAAACATGCCTATTTTACTGAAGATACCAAATAATTTGACGTAAATGTTCATGATTCTCCTTTATACTTGCTGGGGCTTACCTTGTAATGTTTCTTGAATACTTCCCGGAAATATTTGGCATCGCTAAAGCCTGTCAGTTCGGCTACTTCGGTAACATTGTGCTGGCTTTCTTTCAATAACTGAGCCGCGCGGTTCAAACGAATGTTGCGCACATAATCACTGGGAGTCAGGTCAGTCAATGCCTTGATTTTACTGTACATACTGGTACGGCTCATATTCATTAAAGAAGCGAGGACATCAATCTTGAATTCCGGATCACTAATGTTTTCTTCCACATGTTCTTTCAGCTTATTGATGAAGGCAAAATCTAGTTCAGAGGTACAATTAAGGCTGCCGGCCTCTTCTTCTTTAATATCCAGATTAGCAAATTTGCTGCGTAATATAGCACGGTTGGTCAATAAGTTAGATATGGTTGCTTTTAGGATACCTATATTGAAAGGCTTAATCAGGTATTCATCCGCTCCGGTTTGTATTCCCTTCAGTTTGTTTTTGTCATCATCAAGTGCTGTGAGCAACATCACCGGTATATGCGAAGTATCAATATCATTTTTCAGGATAGAGCATAGCTGATCACCACACATTTCGGGCATAATAATATCTGAAATAACCAGGTCGGGATTAAACTCCTTGACAATGTTCAAGGCTTTCTTACCATTTTCACAGGCAACAATCGAGTACTCATTAGACAATATCTCAACCAGATAGCCTCGCATTTCCGGATTATCTTCTGCTATGAGTATACGTTGGCCTTTGGCTGGTCTTTTCCGTTTGACTGCTGTATCAAATGTTTTGGTAATCAAAGGAGTTTCGGTTTCTTCCGGAGATTTATCCACTTCGGTAGAGAAGGATAAATGCGCTTTATCAAAATGTTCATACCCACTTGGGAAGGTAACTCTGATGGTAGTACCCTTATTCTCCACACTATTCAGATAAATCTTCCCCTTATGAAATTTAACCATTTTACCAACCAATACCATTCCGATCCCTGTACCGGTAATCTTGGAGTTAATGGCATTACTTCCACGAAAGTGAGTCTTGAATATCTTTTTCTGTTCGTTGGCAGGAATACCAATACCTGTATCTTTTACTTCTACACTCCAACTATTGCCTGTTGCTGAGGCATAGACGTCTACAGAACCATTCTCAGGAGTATATTTCAGTGCATTCGAAATGATATTTTTCAGGATGGAATCCATTTTCTCACGGTCGAACCATACATTAAGATGTTTGAAGTTGCTGCTATAATTAAAGTTTATCCGTTTCACATCAGCGTATGAGTAGAAGGAACGCATAATGTCCGTAATAAAAGAGTTTAGTTCGAATTCTGCGACATACAGGTTCGAAGAATATAGATCCAGTCGTTCAAAATTGAGGAGGTTGGTTGTTAATCGCAACAATATATTGATGTTCCGAATGGCTGTATTCATATTCCTTTGCCCCTCAATCGTCATCTCTTCCCTGTCTTTTATATCTTCCAGGGGTGCTTTGATCAGGGTAAGAGGTGTACGAATGTCATGGGCTGTATTAACGAAGAACTGGAATTTCTCATCTGCTATTTTACTTTGTTTCCGGAGGTAAAAAAGTCGGAATATAACAATACCCATCAAAGCTATCAATAAGATATATAGCATAATAGCCCATCCACTCTTCCAGAAAGGTGGACGAACAATTATATCAATACTACGAGTTTCAAGCGGTTCTTTGTTTTCATTGGATATGGCTCGGACTTCCAGTGTATATCTGCCTGAATTTAAATTAGTAAACCGGATAATATTTTCCGGACTGGGTTTCGTCCAGGTATCATAAAAACCTTTCAACCGCCAGGAATAAAGGATATTCGAAGGATAATCGTAATTGATTGAAGAAACTTTCAGAGAGAATATATTCTGATTGTTGTTCAGGTATAAAATATCCGTCTTATCAATATCTTTCTGTAAAGGAGATTTCGGATCACCAGGGTACACTGATTCATAAAATAGTTTGAAGTCGCTGAATACCATTGTTGAATTATAATCCCTCGGTAGTTGTAGTGTCTTCTCAAACTCTACGGCACCTTCACTGCTTCCAAAGATGAAATTACCATTCTTCCGGATTGTACCGGAGTTCTGATTAAAATGATTCGTACGCAAGCCTTGTTCCTTCGTCCAATTATGGAAGAGGATACTATCTTTGGCATACATGTTTACCGTTTTGTTCTCTGGATAATACCGGCTTAACCCACTTTCTGTACTGAAAACGATGTTATTTTCTCCATCTGTTAAAAGCGTATAGATATTATTCGACAATAAAGCACTGTTCGCTTTATTGAATATCTCAAGACTATCAGTTGCCTGATCATAAATCAATAAACCGGAACCATTAGTACCAATAAACAATTTTCCGTCTTTGGTTTGGCACAGGGAATAGATATTATTGGATTCTGTTCCAAGGGGTATAGGTTTAATATCTCCACTTTCTTTGTTCAAAAGGAACAAACCTTTGGTCGTCCCGATCCACATTTCGTCCCGATCCTTTTCCAAAATATTGGTAACAGAACTGATGTGGGGATAGCGTCGTATTTCTTCTTTCTGAATATTGATTCTTTTCAGATTGTAATGGCCGCCAATCCAGATATCTCCATAAGAATCTTTGATAATGGCATGAATGTATTTGTCAGGCCGCACATCATATTTCTGATAATAATCATCAAAGGGAAGAACTGTTACTTTGCCATCATTTTTTTGTATGATATATACATGCGAACTAAATCCTCCTGCCAGAATAACACCGGGAACAGCTTCGCACAATGATAAGAATACATTATTCTGCTTACTGAACTTTCCGTTAAAAGAACTGATAAAAGATTTCCATTCTTTTGTCTTAGTAAGATAGAGACTCACTCCATTATTTGTGGCAAACCAGATATCACCATCTGAATCTTCAATGATACCATTTACCCGGTCATTGATAAGAGATTGCACATTTCCCAATGAATGTTTGTACCATGTATGCTGAGAATAACGATCGTCCCGTATCGTAATTCCAATAGGGTAGTTGGCAATCCAAATTCTTTTTTGTTTGTCGATATAGATGTCATTAATACTGTTACCTGTCATCATATTGTCCGCATTATAATTGGCAACGATATAAGGAGAGGTTTGATGAGTCAGTATATTCAGTTTGTGAATTCCACCTCCATCGGTCGCCACCAGCATTTCTGTTTCGTTCAGAGGTTTAATGCGTGTAACGCTTACATCTATCAACTCAGTATCCGGATTGATGCAATTCATGTTTTTTACATCGAGTATGTAAATACCTTTCTGAAAGGTTCCAATAAATAGCTGGTCGCTTCGTTTATCATAATAGATGTCATTAACTTGCAGGTAAAGATCATTGAGACTCTTCTCCGGTAAGATAAACAGTTGGTTGTCTTTAAACTCAACGTGATGAATTCCAAGTTCAGTACCTATAAAATAATGCGTAGAGTCTTGTTGGGTAATAGCCGTAATTTCTCCTTCAATATTTTGAGAAATTGCAAAGGCCTGTTTAGAATTTATATCATAAATATGAATGGAATCGGAGCAGGGAAACCAGATGCGATTGTTATTATCGATATAACTGCATGATACAGGGCTGGAAGTTATACAAAGTGAATCGGGTACCTGGTATTCAAGTTGGAAACGGTCATACGGTGCATCATATCGGAATGCTTTTCCTTTACGCCCGATGACCCAGAGGTTGTTTTCTTTATCAACATGCAGCCAGCTCAGATCCTGTAATGAACTTAACTCCCTGCCGTCATGATTTAATATATATTGTTTAAATTCTTTTCCGTTATATCGGTCAATCCCTTCCTGGGTTAGGAACCACATGTAGCCTTTCTGATCTTGTTGAATAAAATATACTTTTCTGCTGCTTAAGCCATTTTCCACACCAATATGCTGGTAAGATTGTGCATAAAGGCATAAAGGGAGAATAATAAGAAGCAAAACATATAATCTCTTCATACTAAGGCTTTTGTTAATGAAAAAGCAGAACAAAAATATATAATAAAAACTGTAATTTCAAATATTTATTAAAAAATTAATTCCAGATAAAAACTTGTTCTAAATTTCACCAATTTCCCAAATAGGACAATAGATAAGTGAGAAAGAAATATAAACAACGATTAACGCAAAGATGTTTAAAGAGAATAGAAATTTATTAATTTTTTTTATTCAAAGTGGAGTAAGAAACTATTTAATTAAGGGTAGAGTGATTGTTGGTTCCGCAGAAGATTATAGTTGTTGTGTGTATCCGCATGGGTAGAGGCATACCTTATGGGTGCCCAAACAATAGTTTGCTAGATGTTATTTAAAATTCGAATAAAATACGGGCACCCGTAAAGGATGCCCATACCTTATTGTTATTTATTTTCTTCAACCCATCTCCTTGCATTTACAAATGCTTCCATCCACGGGGTTATCTGATCTTTAGTTAGGCGATCAGCCGGATAGCAGCCATTATGCCATGGGAAGATACTTCTTTCCAGGTGAGGCATCATCGCTAAATGTCGACCATCAGCACTAGCTAACGCTGCAATGGAGTGGTCGGAACCATTCGGATTTCCCGGATATTCGTCGTAAGAATATTTGGCTACTACATTGTATTTATCTTCTTCATAAGGTAAAGAGAATTTTCCTTCAGCATGTGCCACCCAGATACCGAGCTTGCTTCCACTTAATGAACCAAACATAATACTGCGATTGGTGGGAATGGTTACGCTTAAATATATCGATTCGAATTTGTGTGAATCATTGTGCAGCATTTTTCCCTGCTTTTCGTGCTCCGGATTGATTAATCCTAATTCCATCATTAGCTGACAACCGTTGCAGACACCCAAAGAAAGTGTATCCTTACGGGCGTAGAAGTTATCAAGTGCTTTCTTGGCTTTTTCATTGAATAAGAAACCACCAGCCCATCCTTTGGCACTACCTAATACATCAGAATTAGAGAATCCACCGCAATACACAATCATGTGAATATCTTCCAGAGTTTCCCGACCGCTATTGAGGTCAGTCATCGTTACGTCTTTCACATCGAAGCCGGCCAGATAAAGGGCATAAGCCATTTCACGTTCTCCGTTTGTTCCTTTTTCACGGATGATGGCAGCTTTGATTCCACTAGGTGTACGGCGATCTGGTGAAATTCCATATTGAGAAAGCTTTCCGGTAAAGCTGGGATTGAACGCAGTTTCCACCGGTTGCATTTTGTAGTTCTCGAAACGTTTTTGGGCACATCCGTTCATGGATTGTTTACGATCGAGTAGGTAAGAAGATGAATACCATACATCACGCATATAGTCAATACCGAATTGATAAGTAATACCTTCTTTGGATACCAGGATATGACGTTCGTCAGACGGTTTACCAATCTTTACGAATCCTACACCGGCATCTTCGAGTATCTTCTTGACTTCGTTTTTATCTTTATCCCTTATCTGGATTACGATACCCGGATTTTCGGCAAATAGTATTTTTACAATATCACTTTCTTTGAGTTGGTCGAGGCTGATTTCCATTCCTCCTTCAACATTGGCAAAGCACATTTCAAGAAGAGTAGAAATTAAACCACCTGCTGAAATATCGTGGCCTGCCAGGATTAGTCCTTGGTTAATCAGTTCTTGTACGGCCAGAAATGCATCACGGAAGTATTCCGGGTCTTGTACAGTAGGTACTTCATCACCTATTTTATTCAATGACTGTGCAAAAGCAGACCCACCGAGTTTTAATGCATCGAAGCTAAAGTCAATATGATAAAGGGTTGTTTTATTGTCGTTAACCAGCACAGGAGATACTACTTTCTTTACGTCGGTAACTTCGGCGCCTGCTGAGACAATCACTGTTCCCGGAGAAATCACTTTACTCCCGTCGGGATATTTCTGAGTCATTGACAAGGAATCTTTTCCGGTAGGAACATTGATTTGCAATGCACAACAGAAATCACTCAATGCCTTAACCGCAGTGTATAGGCGGGCATCTTCACCTTCCTGAGAGCGACAGGGCCACATCCAGTTGGCAGAGAGGGAAAGACTATCCAGTCCTTCAGCCAAAGGTGCCCAGACAATGTTGGTCAATGCTTCTGAAACAGAAAGAACGGAACCGGCTGCGGGATCTGCCAATGCCGCTTGAGGCGCATGACCGATGGAAGTAGCAATTCCTTTTTCACCTCGATAGTCGAGGGCTACTACGCCACAATCACTTAATGGTAATTGTAGTTCTCCCTGACATTGCTGACGGGCCACTTTACCTGTTACTGAACGGTCTACTTTATTCGTCAGCCAGTCTTTGCAGGCTACTGCTTCGAGCTGCAATACGTTGGTTAAATATTCATGTAATTTGGATTCTTCATAAACAGGGTTGTCATAATGACGTTCCACCGTTTTGTCAATCATATAGGTTCTGGGAGAAGAACCGAACATTTGTTCTACAGCCAGGTCGAATGGACGAACGCCATCTGCCTGCTCGAAAGCGAAACGATGATCTCCAGTAGTTTCGCCCACTACATACATCGGTGCGCGTTCGCGTTCGGCAATTTTACGTACTTGTTCGATGGCTTCTTCTTTGATCAGCAATCCCATACGTTCTTGCGATTCGTTGGAAATGATCTCCTTCGCGGATAGTGTTTTATCACCTATCGGTAATTTGCTCATATCGATAAGACCGCCGCATTCTTCTACCAGTTCCGATAGACAATTCACGTGTCCAGCTGAACCGTGATCATGGATTGAGACAATTGGATTGTTTTCTTCTTCACAAAGCGAGCGAACCACGTTGTTGGCACGTTTCTGCATTTCAGCGTTGGCACGTTGTACGGCATTGAGTTCAATACCGCTGCTATAGCGTCCGGTATCAACCGAAGAGACAGAACCTCCCCCCAGACCAATACGATAGTTATCACCGCCGATCACTACAATCTTATTGCCAGCCTCGGGAGAACCTTTCAGGCAGTCACGCTGTGTACCGTAACCAACGCCTCCTGCCAGCATGATCACTTTATCGTATCCGTAGACTGTATCTCCTTCATTATGTTCAAAGGTAAGAACAGAGCCACAAATGAGGGGCTGGCCAAATTTATTTCCGAAATCCGAAGCACCGTTCGAAGCTTTAATCAGGATCTGTTCCGGAGTCTGGTACAACCATTTACGTACTGGGAGTATCTCTTCCCATTCCCGTCCTTCTTCCGTGCGAGGGTAAGAAGTCATATAGACAGCTGTTCCAGCAATAGGCCAGGAACCTTTACCACCTGCCATACGGTCACGGATTTCTCCACCTGTTCCGGTAGAGGCCCCATTAAAGGGTTCAACAGTAGTGGGAAAGTTATGCGTTTCCGCTTTCAGCGAAATAACGGTTTTAATATCTTTGATAATGAAGTAGTCGGAAGTAGAGTGGGTGGCAGGAGCAAATTGTTCAACTACCGGCCCCTCCGCAAAAGCTACATTATCTTTATAGGCGGAAATAATCTTATTGGGATTTTCATGCGTTGTCTTTTTTATCATCTGGAATAGAGAAGATTCCATCTCTACACCGTCAATGACAAACGTTCCTCCGAATATTTTGTGACGACAGTGTTCGGAGTTAATCTGTGCGAATCCGAAAACTTCTGAGTCAGTCAGTTTGCGTTCCAGGTCTTTTTCTACTTTCTTCAGGTATTCGATCTCTTGGGCAGAGAGAGCCAGGCCTTCCTGTTCGTTGTAAGCTTCCAGGTCATCAATGTAAAGAATAGGTTCAGGTTTACGGTTGGTTGTGAAGATTTCCTGATTCAGTCCTTTATACATCCTTTGAAGCATCGGGTCATATTCAGCATTTTCATCTTTTGCGGGGAAGTATTCTTCAATGCGGCTGATTCCCTGTAGGCCCATATTCTGGGTTATTTCTACAGCATTTGTACTCCAGGGAGTAATCATTTCACGACGTGGACCGATGAAGTAACCTTGCAGGTTTTCTTGTTTTTCCGTTTCAGCATCGCCGAATAGCCAACAAAGTTTTTGCTTATCTTCTGAGGAAAGTTCATAACTACACTCCACGGCTATAATGCTGGGAGAGAGTGTTCTGAAAAAAAGAATCATGGTGTATTTGTTGTTAATGATGAATAACTTCGTTAATTCGCTGCAAAGATAACGAAAAAAGGGGTTGAGTAATAATAACACCCCGCTAATTATTCTTAGCGTCTGTTTAAATTCTACCGGTATAGCTCGATTATATGCTTACTTCAAATGCATTGCAGAGTACGCTTACCGAGTGCGTAGACTATACTTATCGTACTTGCACGATACGCTTACTGAATAAATACATCTCATTTACCCTTTACGTAGCTATAAAGCGCCTCCTTGTGAAGTATAACTTTAGGAAAGATTAACGGGAAAAGGCTCCATTTCATTCGGTTCAACATTGCCGATCGGAAGGTACTACCTTTTTCATCCAAACAAAGTACCTTTTCACTCAAATGCAATAAGCGTTCAGACTGAAACCCGGTTGCATTTGATCGGAATGTAACTTGATTCTTTTAATCTCGAAAATAAGAGCTTATGGAAGAATACACAAAAGTACTCTGTTACAAGAATACCGCCATGAATTTAATCTGATTTTTATAAGTGGGTAAAGAATGGATATCGCAAATTTCAGTCAGAAAACGTATCTGTAAGCATAAATAGATTTTGTGCTTTGATGTTTTGCTTTAGATATTTCCAGATATAACAAATCTAAGGGAAAATTGTTTATTAGAAGAGGTGTTAAAATAGAGATTTTATTTCCATTTCAGTGTTTAAAGACAGTTAAAAGATCTCTTTATAGAAACGAAAAAACCAGACAAGGTGTAAATACCAGTGAAAAGGTGTTGGTTTACCATAAAAGTGACCCCTAATTGTGACAGAATTGATTTTAAAATGCTAACTTTTAAACTTCTTAGCGTAAAAAGGAAAAAGTTTCTGGTTTACCATACAAGGCTTTTATTCCTTACATAAACTTTTAAATATGGAACGGAAAGTTTTTTAGGAAAGAAGTATCAGTAAATTACAGCGCTTTTTTCTAGTTGCTCTAAGAAGAAAGAGAATTTAAAAATGTCTTTTTGGACGGTAAATTTTATTGTTTTAGGATAAAATGTTTTCTTCGAGTATTTGTTTTTTTGGTAAAAAGATTGTTGATGGGATAAAAAGGAAACTATTTGTTTTTGCTTAAGCCTGTTTCCTGCTCTTTTTTAGGAATTACTTTACCTCGGGACGATTCTAAACGATTCTCGGAGCGATAAAATATCAAGCTATCCGAACGGACAAAAAAACGTTAATGGATGCGGAGCATCTCATAAAAAAGTATGATATTTGCAACATGTTAAATATTGAGGTTCCTATACTAAGCCTATTAGTAAAAGGATTCATCATAGGCATTGTGGTTTCAGCACCCATGGGGCCTGTGGGAGTGCTTTGTGTGCAACGTACCTTAAATAAAGGACGTTGGTATGGCTTTGTAACCGGACTCGGAGCATCCATTAGTGATATCGGTTACGCTTTGCTAACCGGATATGGGATGAGTTTTATTTTCGACTTTATCAATACCAATATCTTTATTCTGCAACTTCTGGGAAGTATCATGTTGCTTGGTTTTGGTTATTATACTTTCCAAAGTAATCCTGTAAAGTCCATTCGCCCGGTATCGAAAAAGAAAGGAACCTATTTACATAATTTTATTACTGCACTACTTGTTACCCTTTCCAATCCACTTATTATATTTCTATTTATTGGTTTCTTCGCTCGCTTTGCTTTTGTACTGCCTGGTATCCCGATCGTTGAACAATTGAGTGGATACCTTGGGATCCTAATCGGAGCTCTTACCTGGTGGTTTTTTATTACATATTTTGTCAGTAAGGTACGCACGAAATTCAATTTGCGTGGCATTTGGATGATTAATCGCATCATAGGGGTAGTGGTAATCGTCGTGTCCATGGCAGGTATTATTTTCACATTACTTGGAGAATCATTGTATAAATAAATATGTATATCGCCCGGCAACTTAAAGAAGAGAATATCATCGAGTACCTATTGTATATGTGGCAGGTGGAAGATATGATCCGTGCAACAGGTTTTGATTCGGACAGTCTTTACCGAAACATCATTATGAAATACGAATTACCTGATGAGGAACGTAAACAATTGCAAGAATGGTACGAGAACATAACCAATATGATGCATGAGGAGGGAGTGACTGAAACCGGGCATTTACAGATTAATAAAAATGTGCTCCAGAACCTCACTGAATTGCACCAACAATTATTAAGTACCCCTAAATATCCGTTTTATACTGCTGTATATTACAAAGCACTTCCTTTTATTGTAGAACTTCGGAATAGGAGTAAGAATACAGACAAATCTGAACTCGAAACAAGTTTTGAAGCTTTGTATGGTGTTCTATTGCTCAAAATGCAGAAGAAAGAAATAACTCCGGAAACATCGAAAGCCATTGAAGCCATTCGTAATATGCTTTCTATGCTGGCTAATTATTATATAAAGGATAAAAACGGCGAACTGGATTTCGAATAACATAAAAACGACAAGATATGAATTTATTGATTACCGGTGCCAACGGACAATTGGGCAATGAAATGCGTGTGCTATCCAAACAGCACACCGAATATACTTATTTCTTTACGGATATTGAGGAACTTGATATTTGTGACGAACAGGCAGTAGATGATTTTGTATCACAGAATCAGATCGATATAATTGTAAATTGCGCAGCCTATACAGCCGTAGACAATGCGGAAGATAATATGGAACTCAGTGCCAAATTAAACAGTATCGCACCCGGTTATCTGGCCCGTGCAGCACAAAAGAGGGGAGCAGGCATCATACAAGTATCTACCGACTACGTGTTTGACGGTACAAACCACATACCTTACACCGAAGATGAACCTACTTGCCCGGCTTCCGTGTATGGTTCTACCAAGTTGGATGGGGAACGAAATGTAATAGATATCTGTGAGAAAGCAGCCATTGTACGTACTGCCTGGTTATATTCAACTTTTGGAAATAATTTTGTGAAAACAATGATCCGTCTTGGACGCGAAAGAGATACATTAGGTGTTATATTCGATCAGGTAGGTACTCCTACTTATGCTCTCGACCTGGCTGTTGCTATCTTTGCGATGATAAAGAAAGGGATTGTTCCGGGTATTTATCATTTCAGTGACGAAGGAGTTTGCTCCTGGTATGATTTTACCAAGACGATTCATCGGCTGGCTGGTATTACTACCTGCAAGGTAAATCCATTGCATACAGCAGATTATCCGACCAAAGCAGCGCGTCCGCATTACTCGGTATTAGATAAAACAAAGATTAAAAATACATACGGTATAGAAATACCACATTGGGAAGAAAGCTTAAGCGCATGCATTGACCAATTGACAATTGATAAATGACAATTGAAAATTGTAATCGGGCTTGTTCCAATGTATAAGACATATAAGGAAAAGAATAACTAACAATTGTCAACAGTCAATTGTCCATTGTCAATTATAGAAGATGAATAGTGAAATTGAAAGACGGCGAACGTTCGCCATTATATCTCACCCCGATGCGGGTAAAACTACATTAACCGAGAAGTTACTCCTTTTTGGGGGACAGATTCAGGTAGCCGGTGCAGTAAAGAGCAACAAAATTAAGAAGACTGCCACCAGTGACTGGATGGAGATTGAGAAACAACGTGGTATCTCAGTCACCACCTCTGTAATGGAGTTCGATTATAAAGATTATAAGGTAAACATTCTCGATACACCCGGTCACCAGGATTTTGCGGAAGATACCTTCCGTACCCTGACTGCTGTGGACAGTGTAATTATTGTAGTCGATGGTGCTAAAGGCGTTGAAGCGCAGACGCGCAAGTTGATGGAAGTCTGCCGGATGCGTAAAACTCCGGTGATTATCTTCGTCAATAAGATGGACCGCGAAGGGCAAGATCCTTTTGACTTGCTGGATGAATTGGAAGAAGAACTCAAAATCAGTGTTCGTCCTCTTTCCTGGCCTATTGAACAAGGGATACGTTTTAAGGGAGTTTATAATATCTATGAGGATAAACTTGACCTTTACCAGCCTTCCAAACAGGTGGTCACGGAGAAAGTTCAGATAGACGTTAATAGTACGGAACTGGATGACCAGATTGGTGAAACCCTGGCAGATAAACTCCGAAATGACTTGGAACTGGTTGACGGTGTTTATCCTGAATTTGAGGTTGAAGAATATCTAAAAGGTGATCTGGCCCCCGTGTTTTTTGGCTCGGCCTTAAATAACTTTGGGGTACAGGAATTACTGGATTGCTTTGTTGAAATCGCACCAAGTCCCCGGCCAGTGCAGGCAGAAGAGCGCAAAGTTGAACCCGATGAACCTAAATTCACCGGTTTTATCTTTAAGATTACAGCTAATATCGATCCTAATCACCGTTCTTGTGTGGCTTTCTGCAAAATCTGTTCCGGTAAGTTTGTGCGGAATGCGCCTTACCGGCATATCCGTCATAACAAGACAATGCGCTTTTCATCGCCCACTCAGTTTATGGCCCAACGGAAAACAACCGTAGATGAAGCATGGGCAGGCGATATCATTGGTCTGCCCGATAGCGGTGGTACCTTTAAAATAGGCGATACACTGACCGAAGGCGAATTGTTACATTTCAAAGGACTGCCCAGTTTCTCCCCGGAGATGTTTAAGTACATTGAAAATTCCGATCCGATGAAGCAGAAACAGTTGGCAAAAGGCGTTGACCAGTTGATGGACGAAGGTGTAGCACAGCTATTTATCAATCAGTTTAACGGACGGAAGATCATTGGTACAGTAGGTCAGCTTCAGTTTGAAGTGATCCAATATCGTTTATTGCACGAATATAATGCTTCCTGTCGTTGGGAACCTGTTAGTCTCTATAAAGCCTGCTGGATAGAAAGCGATGATCCCGCTGAACTCGAAGCTTTTAAAAAGCGTAAGTATCAGTACATGGCGAAAGACCGCGAAGGTCGGGATGTATTCCTGGCAGACAGTGGTTATGTACTTCAGATGGCCCAAATAGATTTTAAAAATATCCGTTTCCACTTCACCAGCGAATTTTAATTCCTAAAGTTGTAATATCTATAGGCAGGAGTAAATAAGAGGTTTAATCTTATTTTACTCCTGCTCTTTTTTTATGTTTAACTTGCTCTTTGTTTCTTTTTCTGCAATTAAACGAAAAATAACATAAATTTATTGGTTACATATTCTTTTCTTTTGAGTCTTTTTAATGAAAACTAGTACTTTTTATTAAATTTAAACTCTAAAGTATGAAAAGAAAAACACAAAAATTTGTACTAAAACTGACGTTTAAGAGTCGATTTGTTCGCTTTTCTTTCTTAATTACTTCTTTATTTTTTTATGTTCTGTTCCTTCGGCTAAGGCCGATTCTTTCGTTGCAAATCCGGATTATATTACCCAGGATCGGAAAATCACGGGTACGGTAGTAGATGTTAATAACGTACCTTTGATTGGAGTTTCCGTGGTCGTCAAGGGTACTACAAACGGTACTATAACAGATTTGGATGGTAATTTTTCTATTTCTGTATCACAAGGCCAGAATCAGTTGGAGGTTTCTTATGTGGGTTATGAAACTAAAACAGTGAATCTGGCTAATAAAACATACCTTACAATTCAACTTGATGAAGACACCCAATTGTTGGATGAAGTTGTAGTAGTAGGGTATGGTACGATGAAAAAGAGAGATCTTACCGGATCGGTAAGTTCTGTCAAAAGCAGTGATATCACTCTGACACCGACTTCGAATGCACTGGAAGCCATACAAGGAAAAATTCCAGGTATGGACATTGTAAGGGAGAGTGGGAGCGCGGGCTCAGGAGTAAAAATCATGATTCGTGGAACGAAAACACTTGGTTTTACCGATTCCAAAGGGGAAAAGATCCGGAATACAGACCCTCTATTTATCATCGATGGTGTGCAGGGAGGGTCTTATGAGGATTTGAACCCTGCCGATATTGAGAGTATTGACGTTCTGAAAGATGCATCATCCACGGCTATCTATGGTTCGCAGGGGGCTAATGGTGTAGTGATCATTACCACTAAAAAGGGAAAAGAAGCCGGTGGTAAAATCACAGTAACGTACGATGGCTATTTTGGTATTAACGGTTGGGCCGATTATCCTGATCCCCGGATGGGAGATAGTTACATTCAGTTGCGCAGAGAGGCTTACAGAACGGAAAATCAGTGGAGCTCACCTGCGGATGACATTAATATTTTTTCACCGGAAGAGTGGGAAGCAATTCAAAACAATCAATAGGTGAACTGGGTCGATCTGGTTACGCGGACGGGTACTCAACAAAGCCACAATGTGACGCTTTCCTCCGGAACCGAGAAGGTTAAGTCGTACATCTCAGCAGCTTATTACAATGAGAAAGGTATTTTCAAGAATGATGAAATGAGCCGCTTTTCATTGCGTGTAAATCTTGATTATACAGCAAACAAGTGGTTGAAAGTTGGGGTTAGCTCACAAGTTACGTATACAGAGCATGATAGAGTGCCATCCAAGATGTTGACCAACGCCATGATTTATACTCCGCTGGGAACGCCTTATAATGAAGATGGCAGCATCAATTTGTTTCCGGTGTCGGGTGATACGAAAAGTTTGAGCCCGCTAGCCAATTACAGTGAAAAGAATAAAGCGGAGGACAATAAGATTGCCGGTAAGATTTTTGCGGTAGGTTACATGGAAATCCAGCCCATCAAACAATTGAAGTTCCGTTCCAATCTGGCTGCTTCTTTCCTAGCCGACCGAAGAGGTGTTTATAATGCTGAGAACTCAACCGACCAGTACGGCGAAAGTTACAAGAACCAAGCTACGATGACACAGAACTTCGATCGTTTCTACACCTGGGATAATGTCTTGACTTTTAACGAGTCTTTTGGCGATCATAACGTAGAAGCTACCCTTGTTTCATCCTGGACGAAGAATATGGAGGAAGATTATTATTCGGCAGGTGTTGATCAGATGTTGAATTCGTTCTTGTATTATAATCTGGGAGCGACCCAAACTGACGGACGAATCATCTCCTCCGGATACAAAGGATACCAGAATATGGGTTATGTAGGTCGATTGTCTTATAACTATAAGAGCAAATACCTCTTAACCGTTTCAGGACGTTATGACGGTTCTTCCCGCCTGTCTCCGGGACATAGATGGGATTTCTTTCCGGCTGCAGCAGCGGCATGGCGTGTAAGCGATGAGGCTTTTATGGAAGGAACCAAGAATTGGCTCAGTAATTTAAAGCTTCGTTTAAGTTACGGTGAAACAGGTAACTCAGGTATTCCTCCCTACGGGACTCAATCGGGAGAAGTAGTGGCAAGTTCGAAGTTTGGGTTCAATGATATCGGTAGTATGGTATATCTATTTAATGCTACGGTCGGTAATCCCTACCTCGGATGGGAAACGTCTGCCAGTACCAATCTCGGTTTTGACATTGGATTCCTGAACAACCGAATCAATCTGGTGCTTGATCTTTATAATATTGATACCAAATCCGTATTGATGGCACGTCACCTTCCTCCTTCCACAGGAGCGGGTAGTACCAATTCCCAACAGTTTGTAACCAACCAGAATATTGGTAAGACAAACAACAAGGGTATAGAGATAGCTTTGAACACCGATAATATCAGAACGAAAGATTTCAAATGGAGTTCAACGTTGACCTTTGCGGCCAATAAAGAGAAAATCGTTGACCTGGTTGACGGAGTGGACATTATCGATAGCCAGAATCCGGAACGAGCTTCTTTATTGATCGGTCGCCCCATCAACTCCTTCTATTCTTATAAACTGAATGGTATATGGCAGTTAGGACAGGAAAGTGAAATGGCCAAGTATAAATTGAATGGTACGGAGAATGCTTTTTCGCCAGGTGATCTTCGGGTAGAAGATACCACTGATGATTTTAACATTACCTCTGACGACCGTACCTACTTAGGTTCGGAAGCACCTAAATGGACGGCTGGTTTTAATAACACATTCTCTTACAAAGGAATTGATCTTAGTATTTACCTGTATGCCCGCTGGGGACAAATGATTGATGCTGAATTCCTGGGAAGATATAATCCTTCAGGCATAGGTAATAGCCCCGGATATTTTAACTATTGGACACCGGAGAATCCTTCCAATGACTTCCCACGTCCTAAGATGAATGGTAACCTCTTTGATAATTTCGGATATATGTCTTTGAAATATGTAGATGGTTCATTCCTTAAAATAAAGAATGTAAGTTTAGGTTATACCATCCCTAAGAAACTGATCAGCAAATGGAATATCAGTAATTTGAAGGTATATGCTACTGCTTCTAATCTCTTTACTTTCTCGAAGAGCCATTTGATTAAGCATTATGATCCGGAGAGAGGCGGATCAGAAAAGTCTCCTTTATCCAAGCAATTGGTGTTTGGAGTTAATTTCAGTTTTTAACCTTAAAAAGATAATATGATGAAGACATTTATAAAATCAATCCTATTGTCAGGACTATTTATACTGGCATTCAATTCCTGTAGCTTAAATGAATACAATCCGTCGGGGGCCAATGCCAACATTGTTTACAGTACGGAAGAAGGTTTTGAGTACTTGGTTAACTCCGCTTATTATAACTTCCGGGCGCAGTTTTACGGTCGCGAGGATATTATGTTCCTGGGCGAAGGAGGTACAGACATTTGGCATCTGGCAGGTAAAGGTACGCATGCCGACCAGTTGCTGGCGTATACAGCGAAGCTGGATGCAACTACCGGACAGATAAAAAATACCTGGCAGCGTTTCTATGAGATAGTTAACTATGCGAATGCAGGTTTGGGAAGAATTGATGATGTAACCTTCAAAGACCCTCAAACCAAATTGACCAAAGAAGGTGAGTTACGTTTCATTCGTGCGTATGCTTATTGGGCAATCGCCGAATTTTTCGGAGGAGTAACCTTACGTACTGAGGAAACTGAAGGGGCAGTGATGACGGGAGTCCGTAGTCCGTTGAGTGACTTTTACGAACTAATCATTACGGACCTGGAGCGCGCTAAAGAAATACTTCCTATTACACAGACGGAGTACGGAAGGGCTGACAGGAAAGCAGCTTATGGACTTTTAGCCCGGACGAGCCTCACCCGTGCATCGTATCTGGAGTATTTTGAGAACAATAAAACGGAAGCAGATAAGTTTTATAAGAAAGTATTGGATGCGGCCGATTACCTGATTACAAATCGTACGACGCTGGGATGTAAGTTGTACGACAGTTTTGAAGAACTGTTTGATCCCGCTAATAATAAAACGAATGAGGAAGCACTCTGGGCAGTAACGCATTCTACGAACTCCGCATTGAATCCTCAGAGTGGTAATCCCAACCGTATGTTTATGTGGTATATCGCTAAGTATACCAGTCTCTGTGGTATGCCATCAACGGAAGTAACCGAATATGGCCGCGATAATAACCGTAGATTAATGCCGACGCGTTACTTGCTTGAACTGTTTGATGAGGAAAAGGATGGTAGGTATTATGGAAGTTTCAGAGAGGAGTTTATCATGCCGGCAGGAACGGCTACTTATACATGGAAGGATGCGGATATAACGACATTTAAGAAGAATTTCACCGGCACACTGCCTTCTATTAATGCAGGAGAAAGAGCACTGCTCTTTACAAAGAAAAAGGTTGCCGATAAAGCCACATTGCCTTATGGGGTGAAAGATATTGATGATACTTATAATGCTGACGGTTCAATTTCGGATGATGCATCGAGCAATATTTATTATCCTTCTTTGAAAAAGTTCAGAGATCCGGACCGTTCGCCCAATTCCAATGCGGGAACCAAAAACGTAATCGTTATGCGTTTGGCCGAAATGTATCTGGCTGCCGCCGAGGCTAGTTTTAAATTGGGTGATTCTGAAACCGCTGCTGGTTATATCAATGTACTCAGGAGGAGAGCCGCTGTTAAGACTCCGGTGGATTATACCAATGATATGTTGGTTACGAAAGATGATATCAGCCTGGATTTCCTACTGGATGAAAGAGCACGTGAGTTATGCGGTGAGCTTCTACGGTGGTTTGATTTGAAGCGCACTAAGCAGTTAGAAAACCGTTTAGGACCGGGTAAAGCGAATCCTGACATTGTTTCATTTAATCCCGATAAACATTATTTGCGTCCGGTTCCACAGGCAGAGATAGATGCGTTGGGAGGTAATTATGATAATAATCCGGGTTATTGATTTGATATTTACCAAAGTCATTTCAACCAAATTCGTGTATATTATTATAAGTAAGGCAATGAACGAAGGCTGGAAGCCTGACAGATTTAGCCTAGGGTCAGGGAACGGAGTGAGCGCAGCCCTGGGTTAAATCTCAGTCATGTTCGGAAGATAACATTTCTTAGCCATCAAGCCAAGAATCTAAGGTTT
>JAJQFD010000037.1 GCA_021201335.1 Bacteroides sp.
GACCTATTATGCTATTCTTTTTATTGTTTTATTATATCGAACTCACGTTAAAATAAGATGAAATACTTTATAATATTATTTATATTACTCCTTTCTGCTAATTGTATGGCACAAAACTTTCAGTTAAAAAATGGTGATCTGATATTTCAGGAAGCCTGTCCGACGGATACAGAAAATCCCATTAAAGAGGTAACAAACAGTATTGATGATTATCACTTTACCCATGTTGGTATCGTATATATTGATAATAAAGACAGCATTTTTGTTTTGGAAGCAACCACTCCTAAAGTCTCTCTTACTCCACTTGCAGCATATTTATATCCTGAGAAAGCGAAAGGATGTTATCCGAAATCAGTTGTGGGCAGGCTAAAACAGCAATATCAACATCTTATTCCGAGATCTTTAGATATAGGATTTACTTTGGTAGGAAAAGAATATGATTATGGCTATATATTGGGTAACGATCAATATTATTGTTCGGAACTTGTTTATGAAATATTGAAACAGGCCAATGAAGGAAAAGATGTATTTCCTCTGAATGTTATGACCTTTAAATCCAGCGAAACTGGCCAGACAACCCAGGGATGGATTGAGCATTTCAATAAACATGACCTGCCAATACCTGAAGGTGAATCAGGCATTAATCCGGGGGCTATGTCACGTTGTGATGTAATTGATATTATACATTACTATTAGTGTTTGTACTATTAGACAGGTTCTGGTTGAATATCAATGAAGAAATGAGTATTATATGAAACAGAAAATATACCAGGTAGATGCTTTTGCCAATGAAGCTTTTAGGGGAAACCCTGCTTCTGTCTGTCCCTTAGATAAATGGTTGAAAGATGAAACCCTGCTGAAAATAGCTATGGAAAACAACCTTGCCGAAACTGCCTTTTATGTAAAAAATGAAAGACAATATGAAATTCGATGGTTTACACCTACTATCGAAGTTGATCTTTGTGGTCATGCAACACTTGCTGCCGCATTTATACTTTTTAATTATGAAGGTCGTAAAAGTGATACGATCTACTTTCATTCCCCAAGAAGCGGTGAATTAACCGTAACAAGACATGAACCCTACTTAACTCTTAACTTCCCTGTCGATGTATTTGAAGAGATTGAATTGACCGATGAACTATCTGTCGGATTCAATTTAAAACCTCGTTTAGCATTCAAAGGGAAAACCGACTATTTGTTTATTTATAACAATGAAGAAGAAATAAAAACAATTAAATATGACCTGGAAGCAATATCCAGATTAAAGGCAAGAGGTGTGATTATTTCTGCAAAAGGAAATAAAACCGATTTTGTATCCAGATTCTTTGCTCCCCAGTCTGGAATAAACGAAGATCCTGTTACCGGTTCTGCACATACTACTCTTATACCATACTGGTCAGAGGTTCTTGGGAAAAAGGAATTAACTGCCATGCAGTTATCAAAACGAACTGGATATCTTCGTTGTAAGAATTTAGGCAATCGGGTAGAGATAAGTGGAGAATGTACATTATATATGTTAGGGGAGATCCATTTACCAATTATTTGATCCGTTCTTTTTATGTGCATCTTCGGAAGTTTGCATCTGATATGAATAAAAAAATAGAGATAATGAGAATAATATCTATTAGAGAAAATCCTGAATATAAGGATAAAGCTGTTAATTACTTCAGTAGTACATGGTCTTCTGTATCCCGAATTATTTATGAAGACAGCATGACGCATAGCCTTACTACTTCTAGTCCGTTACCCCAATGGTATTTGCTTGAAAAAGACAATGAAATAATCGGAAGTGCCGGGCTTATTACAAATGATTTCATCAGTCGGATGGATTTATATCCTTGGTTGTGCGGTGTTTTTATTGAAGAAAAGCATCGAGGACATGCATATTCTTCCCTTTTATTTGAAAAGGCAAAAGAAGATAGTAAAAGTGCCGGATTCAGTCATCTCTATCTTTGTACAGATCATATTGGTTTCTATGAAAAGTATGGATTTCATTATATAGGACAAGGATACCATCCCTGGGGAGAAGATTCACGTATTTATCAGATAGAATTATAAATTTTTTTTTAAGAATTGGAATATGAGAACGGAAGAAGAGATAATGAATTTACTATTCGGAGTCGTTCAGAATGATCAACGCATAAGGGCAGTAGGAATGGAGGGATCTCGTACCAATCCGAATGCTCCTAAAGATCGTTTTCAGGATTATGATGTTTCTTTTTTCATTACGGAGATGGCTTCTTTTCTGGTAGATGACAAGTGGTTAAATGTTTTCGGGGATCGTATCATTATGCAAAAACCGGAGGCGATGACATTATTCCCGCCTGCTTTAGGCGGTTGGTTTTCTTATCTGATGCTATTTACTGATGGCAACCGCATCGATTTGAAGTTAATTCCGCTCGCTGATATCAAAAAATATATTGAGAGTGAACGGGGACTTGTGAAAGTTTTGATGGACAAAGACGGGCTTTTCCCGAAATTAGCTCCTCCGACGGATAAGTATTACAATGTTCGTAAGCCTTCTAATAAAGAATTCTCCGATTGTTGTAATGAGTTTTGGTGGGTTTCAACGTATGTGGCAAAAGGACTTGCAAGAAGAGAAATCTTATATGCTATTGATCATCTTAATTTATATGTCAGACCAGAGCTTTTGCGCATGTTATCTTGGAGAGCTGGAATAGATGCAGGCTTCTCAGTTAGCATGGGTAAGAATTATAAATATATGGAGCATTATATTGATCTCGCCTTGTGGAATCAGCTCCTTACCACGTACGATGTTTCCTGTTACCAGAAGTGCTGGGATGCTCTTTTTATGATATCCAGTTTATTTACAGAAATTGCAAAAGAAGTGGCGCATCATCTTGGATATTGTGACCCGGAATCTGAATTCCTTAAGGTAAAGGATTATCTGCGTCAGATATATAAGGAATTTTACTAGAATCGTATTAACAATTTAACCTCGCATTTACTGCTTTCTTATTTTATATTTATATATCTTTTAGGCTGGGATGGATTGCCTAAGCATTGTTTACCATATCATAAGCTTCCTGCATAGCGAATTTATCCTTAATTTCGCACGCTTAGCATTTCCGGCGGAGGCTCATATTCTTTCGTTCCTAGGTCTATCTTGAGATTTTATGCCGCTATAGGTTACCTAAATAAGAACGTGGCCCTCTAAACAAAACCATTTGAGCTTTTATTCACCCCGGAAATAAAATATTATTTTTTCATATAGAGATGCAATATTTGCGTCTCTAACGGCGTGCATCTCTAATTGCGTATATCCCAATTATACGCATTTAAATATTTATATATCCCCACCTCCTCCATCTACAAAATCCCCTCTTTTGTATATTTCCTACTCCCTCTCCGTATATATTTCCAAAACCGCATGACCCTCGTGTTTATCTTTGCCCCATAATCAAAGTAAACACAAAAAATGAAACAAACAACGATCTTTTCCATCCTCTTCTTAGTAATCCTCGCAACCTGCACAATCCCTCGGAACCTGTTCGCCCAATCTAGCCGGCAATCCGCCAAACAATCCCCTTCGGGCCCCCTCACCCAAACCATCCGCGGCACAGTCATAGACCGCTCCTCCGGAGAACCCATACCCTACACCACAGTCATCCTTGATAATACCACCAACGGAACAAGCACCGGCGATGCAGGCACATTCACCCTCACCAACGTCCCCATCGGACGCCATTCCGTCACCGTCAGCTTTATAGGCTATGAAACCACAATTGTAAAAGAAATTCTCGTTACCTCCACCAAAGAAGTGACCCTTGAAATCCCTCTGACGGAAAAGACCACACAAGTAGACGAAGTCGTGATACGCCCCACCGTCAACAAATCCGAACCCCTCAATAAAATGGCGACCCTTGGCGCGCAAATGTTTAGCGTGGAAGAAGCCGGACGTTACGCCGGAGGTATGGACGACCCCGCACGCCTCGTCAGCTCCTACGCCGGAGTAGCCACACAAAGCGTATCCGGCAACGCCATCTCCATACACGGCAACGCCCCGAGCCTGCTGCAATGGCGGTTGGAAGACGTGGAAATACCCAACCCCAACCACTTTGCCGATGTCAGCGTACTAGGCGGAGGGTTCCTCTCCGGTATGAGCAGCAACGTACTCGGCAACTCAGATTTCTTCATCGGCGCATTCCCGGCAGAGTACAACAACGCGGTCTCCGGCGTGTTCGACATGAAACTGCGCAACGGCAACAACCACAAATACCAACATACCTTCCAACTCGGAATCCTCGGTCTCGACTTCGCCTCCGAAGGCCCGATCAGCAAAAAGCATAATTCCTCCTACATCATCAACTACCGCTATTCCACCACCAGCCTTGCCGAAAAAATAATCGGTAAAGAAGACATGGGGGGCACGCTCGGTTATCAAGACCTCAACATCAAACTCAATTTCCCCACTCGCCGCGCAGGCACCTTCTCCCTGTGGGGCATCGGGCTAATTGACGATGTAGTGCCCATCCTCGTTGACCCTGATGAGTGGGAATACCTCGAAGAAGGAATCCTTACCGGCTCTAAACAAAAATCCGGTGCGGCAGGTCTGTCCCACAGATACCTGTTCCGCAACAACAAAACCACCCTGCGCACCACCCTTGCCGCCACCCATATCGACACCAGTGTAGACGAAGAATTTTGTGACCTCGATGAAAGCCGGAGCCCCCGCACCGACATGGCATCCAACACCACAAACCTGATCGCTACCACCTCCCTGAACCACAAGTTCAGCCCCCGTCACACCAACAAAACAGGCGTTACATTCACAAATATCAACTACGATATGAGCCTCGATTTCACACCACTCTTTGGTCAGCCCCTGGAAAATTACATCAACTCCGAAGGCCATACAAACCTGATCGCCGCCTACACCAGTTCGCAGGTAAACATCCTGAAGAACTTCACCCTTACCGCCGGACTCAACCTCCAGCACCTTACGCTCAACAGCACCACTACCCTCGAACCCCGCGCCGGACTCAAATGGTACGCCACCCCCGCACACTCCTTTGCCATTGCTTACGGACTACATAGCCGCATGGAAAAACCCGATATCTATTTCGTGAAAGACGAAAATGGAAACCTGCCCAACAAAGAACTCAGCTTCACCAAAAGCCACCACTTCATGTTCTCCTACGTCTACCGCATTTCGGACGATATGAACCTCAAAATTGAACCCTACTACCAACACCTCTACGATGTGCCCGTAACGGCAGACGGTTCATACTCCATCCTCAACCGCAAGGACTTCTACATCACCGAAATACTTGTACCCAAAGGCAAAGGGCGCAACTACGGCGTTGACCTCACTTTCGAAAAATACCTCACCAAAGGCATGTACTACATGGTCACCGCCTCTGTGTTCAGTTCCAAATACCTCGGTGGAGACGGCAAATGGTACAACACCCGCTACAACCGCAACTATATCGTCAACGGACTCATCGGCAAAGAGTGGATGTTCGGCCGCGACATGCTCGGCGTAAACCTCAAACTCACCCTCATGGGCGGACACCGCTACACCCCTGTTGACGAAGCCGCCACCCTTGCCCATCCCGACAAAGAGGCACAATATGACGAAACCCAAATGTATTCCCGACAATTCTCACCCATGCTCATCGGCGATTTTTCCATCAGCTACCGCATGAACCGGAGACACCTGGCACACGAATTTGCCATCAAAAGCGTCAACGCCACCCGCCAAAAAGAGTATGCCGGACACCGTTACAATATCCAGACCAACCAGATAGAACCCTACCGCCCCAATACTGCCATGTTCAACGTAAGCTACCGGATAGAGTTTTGATCATGCCACTCTCCTCCTTATCAAGGAGGAATACCCAAAGGGGGAGGTGGTTAAATCAAATCACTGTTTTGACAACCTATTTATACCCAAAAACACCCATAATATACAAATAATCTATAATTTTGGATGCAGATGATAAGCCGCACACGCAATAATATACTATACGACTTCCTCATCCAACCCTGGTACAGGATATGGAGACACGTACTCTTTTTCCTCACCTTCACCTTTATCTTCATCGGGCAGTCGCTGTTTGTCTTTGGCGACCAACTGGAAGCAATCGGCAATAAAGTCTACTGGTTCACCGGCGGTAGCGTCCTCACCATGGTAACGGTGCTTTATCTCAATATCTATTACCACGTTCCGCTGTTGCTGTTAAAAAATAAATACGTGCAGTTTTTCGCAATCTTCCTGGCAGAAACCGCCCTTTACATCATCATCAAAAGCGTAGTCGAAACCCACCTGCTTGCCCAGATCGGCATCACCCGCAATTTCAACGGCATCACCCTGCTGGACATCATTTCGAACCTCACTCTCTACACCATCTGTATCATCGGAAGTTCCGCCACCGTCCTGTTCAAACAGTGGATTACCGATAGTGAAAACATAGACGATTTAAAAAACAAACAACTCAAAAACCGTGTAGAAGAGCTAAAGAACCGCATCAACCCCAAATTCCTGACAAACATACTCGACTATGTATCCGAAAAAGTAAAATCCGATTCCTGCGCAGCCTCCGACATCCTTTTTAGCTTGAGCGATATGTTGCGCTACGAGCTCTACGACTGTAAACGCGAAAAAGTATTGCTTGATTCCGACGTCGAATTCATAGACGCATACCTGTCGCTCGAACAGCTCAACCACCCTGGCACATTCACCCATACCATAACCACCACCGGAAAGAGCAAACTGTTCGTTCCCCCCTTTACCTACGTACCCATTATCCGTAAAATAATCGAACAACACCCGACAAGTATACACATCACTTTCGATATCGGCAAACACTCGGTCACATTCCGCTGTACCGTATCGGGCGCGAACCTCGGCCACTGCGACTTCTCCCCCGAAAAACAAAGGCTCGCAGCGATTCACCACAAGAATATCAACCTCGTAAATACCGCAGACAGCGTAGAACTGCACCACGAAATATGCTGGAAAAAATAAACCATATAATCTCTGAAGTACTGCTGGAACCCCGTTACAGGCTTCTCAGACACCTGCTTGTACAAGTAGCCGTCCTTCTTATCACCGTCAACGTGCTATGGGACGAACCCGACCATATCCAACCCGGACGCCTTGGCGCATGGCTCGCCTACTTTTTGCAGATAAACATCGTGATCTACGTAAACATGTACCTGCTCGTGCCACGACTCCTGCTCAGAGGTAAAACCCCTTGGTACATCTTTGTATTGATCCTGCTCATCATCTGCACAGTAATTTCCATCGGATTGTTGCAGGAAAATTACACAACCGATCCCGCCCATACCCAAGTTGTTAACGATATTCAAACCGATGATCATATCCCCACAGATACCCTTATCGATACCCATAGTTCTATTGGAGGAAATGCCCTGTTGATCCTTCAACCCATATCCTCCCTCGCCGCCTTCCTCGTTTTTATTGCCGGACTCACCACCATCCATCTTTTCAAATACCGCCTCGGCAACATCCGCAAGATCAACGAACTCACGAACGCCACCATGGCAATCGAACTAGCGAATCTGCAAAACCAGATCAACCCGCATTTCCTTTTCAACACCCTCAACAACGCCAACATACTGGCAGGAAAAGACGCGGAGAAATCATCCTACATACTCCAAAAACTCAACGACCTACTCCGCTATCAAACCGCCGGAGAGTCCAAAGGGATTGTTAAGCTCACCGATGATATCAACTTCCTGACCGACTACCTCAACCTCGAGAAAACCCGCCGGGACCGTTTTGACTACATCATACACAGCGAAGGCGACTGCAATGTATCCGTACCCCCGCTGCTGTTTATTCCCTTCGTTGAGAACGCCATCAAACATAATCCGGAGAATGACTCCTATGTGAGTATCGTTTTTCGCGTCACCTCACATAAATTGCACTTTGAATGTCAGAATCCTAAAGCCAGGTTGGCTACGCAATCCGGCGCATCCCCCCAGTCTGAATTATCCTCACCACCCAAGCAAGGAGGTCTCGGACTGAAAAACATACGCAAGCGGCTTGACCTGTTGTTCGGAAAGAACTACACTCTCGACCTGCACAATGAAAAAGAGAACTACACCGTAATAATGGAATTTAAAATATGAAATATATCTAAATATGAAATGTATCATAGTTGACGATGAACCCATCGCCCGTCAGGGAATCAAAGACCTGCTGGACAATATCCAGGCACTCGAACTCTCCGGCAGCTTCGAAAACGCTGAAACCGCCGGAGAATTTATAAAAGACCACCCTGTTGACCTCATTTTTCTGGATATCCAGATGTCCGGCATCAACGGACTGGAATTTGCCCGCAGCATATCCAAAACCACCCTTGTGATATTCACCACCGCCTTTGCCGAATTCGCCCTCGACAGCTACGAAGTGGATGCGGTGGACTATCTCGTAAAACCCATCAAACCCAAACGTTTTGAAAAGGCAGTTGAAAAGGCAATATCCTATCACAACATGCTGCTTTCGGAAGAGTCACAGAAGGAGACGGAACAGAAAGAGGTAGCGGAACAGCTGGAAGCCGATTCCATTTTTATCAAATCCGAGCGCCGTTTCTTCAGAGTGAACCTACGTAACATTCTCTTTATTGAGGGATTAAAAGATTACGTAGTGATACAAACAGAAAAGCAACGCCTCATTACCCACATGAACCTCAAAACGATTCACGATATGCTACCCCAAAAGACTTTCCTGCGGGTAAACCGTTCGTATATAATTAATAAGGAGCATGTAGAATCATTCAGCAACAACGATGTCTTCATCGACAAATACGAAATCGCCATCGGCAATTTTTACAGAGATTCTTTTTTTGACCTGATGATGGGGTAGGAGGGTCTGTCAAAATGGACGTCACTTTTCTGTTAGATTACGATCTGTAAGTAATCACCCCGGTAGGGGTGAGATATACATAACCCCGGGTGAGCGAAGCATAACCCGGGGTAGGTATCATACCCCCCCACAAAAACAACCCAGAAGGGGTTGAACCCGCTTCGGGGCTCACTGAAAGGTTTAGCTATTAACTCCCCGGGTCAGCGTAGTGCAGCCCGTGGTTATACACATTTTACCCCGGGCGGGGTAATTGCTTATGATTTGTAACTAATTCAAAGAACGACTGGGCTTTTGACGCACCCTCTATTATTTACATATATACGCTTTTGGAGATATATTCCGCTTATTGCCGAAATTTTTAATGTTACAGTACCGCAAGCCGGATGGGCGGTCAGTGCTTTCATGTTATCCTTATTCCATACTACCACTGGGAAGGTATTTAGTGAACTTCTATCCATGACTATTTCAATGGAGGATGTGAACAGTAACGAAAAGTTCTATAGACTTTCGCAGAGCCTCCCTGGTGCCACAGCGAATCCGGGGACAATTCATACCCGTGACCTGATGGCGTATGAAGGTGACGGTTTGGTGTTATTTTACAAGACATTCTCCACTACCTAGCGTTGAAAAGCAAAATAATAATACAAGAAACAATCAGGTATAAACGTTTTAGCCGGGAACTATCTTTACTGCTGAAGTGTTACATCCTATAATCGTATTTAAATTAACAATAACAAATAAAAAATACAGAAGTTATGGATAATGCAGAAAAAAAAGTAAGAGAAACCATTGAAAATATGCCTGATAAAGACCTTTATAGTATTGGTGATGCACAGATAGCTAGTGATGAAGCAAAAGAAAAGGCCAACCGCTTGCAAAATGAGGCGAAGGAAAATAATGATAATAACGAAGATAAGAAAGAGTAGAACGTTCTAAAGAATGTAAATACCTAGCTGATGATTGAAGATGCTGATATTTAATGTAGGCATCTTCTTTTTTCGACTTTATGCTCGAGTATTGTTTATTTTATGTAATTTCGTTTTTCTCAAATTGTTTAATGTCTAAAGTTAAGAAGATATCCGTGAAGTAAATAATCTGTAATTCATTTACAGATTATACCCTATACTCAAATCTGGCAATTCCTTGTCAGAAGATTTTGTTATTGTATTTATTCACATGCATGGTTTTACAACGGGAAGCGTAATGCATTCTGTGTGACTATGATTATCATTAATTTAAGAAAAATGAAAACAGAAGATATCTTAATCAGAGAGACGACAATCCGTGATTTTAAAGACATAATGGAAGTAGAGACGCTTGCTTTCGGATACGATAAAGAAGCTAAGTTAGTGGCTGAGCTTTTGGAGGATAAAACAGCTGAACCAATCATCTCGCTTCTTGCTTTTTATAAAGGTAATGCTGTGGGGCATATACTTTTTACCAGAGCCTATTTTGATGGAGCTGAAGGACAACCCATGATGCATATTCTGGCACCATTAGCGGTTAAACCTGAATATCAACGGCAAGGTATCGGAGGAATGTTGATAAAAACAGGTATTCAAAATCTTAAGGAAAAAGGATCGAATCTTGTATTTGTATTAGGACATAAGGACTATTATCCTAAGTACGGTTTTTTACCCCATGCCTCACATTTAGGTTATCCTGCACCTTACCCGATTCCGGAAGAGTATAGTGATTGCTGGATGGTACAAGCAATTGGTCAAAAAGGGTTTGAAGTTGGTAAAGGAATGATTAAATGCTCCGATATTCTGAATAGACCCGAACATTGGCGTGACGAAGAATCCGATAGATAATCTGATTTATAAGTAGATTCTGCCGTTTTAAAGACAATTATTACTAGGATACTCACGAAGAAGCCTCAACCCATACGTACAATGACGAAGACAGTCTATATTAATGATGGTAGGAAGACTTCAAATAAGTTCTATCAAATCAAAAAGAAATATATTTTAAATGGATTCGATCATTTTGTTTATAAAAGAATGGTTTTAATAACAAGCGATTTTTAAAGAACAGCCCAACTAGGATTTAAATTTTGTTAAACCGGGAGGTTATTCACTTTCTAAAGGGTCATTTTCTACTTTTAGAGTATCTTTTTTGAAGGTTTGAGCGCTTTATTTATGAAGACTTGCGCCCGCAAGTACAAATACTTGCGCCTACAAGTATAAACACTTACGGGCGCAAGTATAAAGACTTATAGGCGCAAGTATAAAAAAGGAACTGAGTAACGCTCAGCTTTATTCCAGAAGGGAAGAAAGATTATTCATTTTAAGATAATCATATAGGTGGAAAAGAATAGTGTAAACAAATAAATAGTCAAATTATTAAATGTAAAGCATTTCCTTTTAATCTAAAAATAACCATTTGATCTTCTTTTTGTATTTACTAAAACATCATTTTCTTGCGATTCTTTAGATAGATACCAACTAAGCTCCGGAATATCAAATTCTGAGCACACTTTATTTGCAAAATGTCAGATTTGACAAATTGATTATTTAGAAGTCTTTTAAATTTTTCAAATAAAATATAAAGAATTTCCGTAATAACCAATAGTAGGTGAAACTAACGGAGTCGACAAAGAACCAAAAGACCTATTTACTTTTTACTGAAATCCCAATCATAATTGTGGTGGTATCCGCATTATTCCAAATTGAATGTGGAATATTGCCATCAACTAGGAATGATTCATTGGGATTTAAAATTGTTTCCGTATCATTCATTTTGACTTTAGCCTGTCCTTGAACTACAATGAATAAGTGAGAATGTGCATGGGTATGTAATTCTGTTGGTCCACCACCAGTGGGTTCAAGATAAGCGATGGAGCCATCTATAATCTCGCCACATTCGTCGAACAGTTTTTTCGCCAGAAAATTTACATGGTTGGGCGGGGTTAGAAAGTCTTTCATGGTTTCCATTAATTAATGTTTTTAATTTAATAACTCTTCTTTTACTGAAAACTTATATAAATCCTGTTGTATTCATGTGATCTCAATATTAAACTTCTGATATTCTATCCACGGTAATGATTCAATGCATATATGAATTGATTGTTATTGGGAGGATCATTCTTTAAACAAGATTATATTTTATGAATTTACAAATCAAAGGTATGAACTTATTGGTAAACATCTGGATTTTAGGTTGTCGATAATAAAAAAATACCTGATAACGGCACCCAACTAAACAATTGATGGATAAGAGTGTTTAAATCTAATAATTCCCAAATCATAATCAAACCAAACAAAACATTGGAAAAAGTCATAATTATAGGCTCAGGATTCTCCGGTCTTTCAGCTGCCTGTTATCTGGCAAAAGAGGGTTACGATGTAACTATCTATGAGAAAAACACATCCATAGGGGGAAGGGCCCGGCAATTGAAGACTGAGGGATTTACCTTTGATATTGGCCCCACCTTTTATTGGATGCCCGATGTCTTTGAAAAGTTCTTTGGAGATTTCGGAACTTTACCCTCTCGGTATTATGGGTTAACTCGTTTAGACCCGGGATATGAAGTTTATTTTGATAAAAAGAAATCCGTTAAACTGTCTTCAGACTTTGAGAAGATAGCCGCTACATTCGATAAAATAGAGCCGGGAAGTAGTAACTTCCTAAGGAAGTTTGTCAGAGATGCCGGGTACAATTATAATGTTGCCATGAATAAGGTGGTCTACAAGCCTGGTAAATCACCCTTTGAGTTAGTTATGCCGGCTACAATTAAAAGATTACCTCAATTCTTTTCCAGCCTCAGCCATACCGTCAGGGAGAACATTCAAAATCCCATGCTGCAACAGATTTTGGAATTCCCAGTGTTGTTTTTAGGAGCAAAACCATCGGATATTCCTTCCTTTTACTGTTTCATGAATTATGCTGATATGAAACTAGGCACATGGCACATACAAGGAGGAATGTTCGAACTAGTAAAGGGCATGCAACAATTAGCCGAAAGTTTAGGCGTAAAGATTGAAATAGATGCTCCGGTAGAAAGAATTACAATTGAGGGTAATAAGATTAAAGGGGTTATCATTAACAACCAAATTCACAAAGCAGATTTAGTGATTTCGGGTGCTGATTACCACCATACGGAATCGTTAATTGAAGAGGAGTACCGTAATTATTCAGAGAAATACTGGAACAGCCGTGTCCTCGCACCGTCGGCACTCTTATACTATATCGGTTTTAATAAAAAGCTGGATCATGTTTCACACCATACGCTTTTCTTCGATACGGCTTTTGATGAACATGCGGATAAGATTTATAACGATCCCGACTGGCCGGAGAAACCACTGTTTTATGCTAGTTTCCCTACCAAAACAGATTCTGAACTGGCACCAGAAGGACACGAAGCTGGCATCATATTAATTCCGGTTGCTGCCGGACTAAAGGATTCTGAGAAAATGCGGGCATATTACTTTCAGCAGATTATTGAAAGGATGGAGCGGCTGACCGATCAATCTTTAAAAGACAATGTCTTGTTTTATAAATCGTATGGATTAAATGATTTTGTAACCGATTATAACGCTTATAAAGGAAATGCCTACGGTCTGTCAAATATTTTATTGCAAACAGCCTTTCTAAAGCCTAAAGTTCAAAACAAGAAAGTTAAAAATCTGTTTTATACAGGGCAACTTACAGTTCCTGGTCCCGGAGTACCCACAACCATTATCTCGGGGAAGGTTGTAGCTAATATGGCTCTTGATTATTTGCGTAAAGTAAACAATTAAATTATCTGGATATGGATGCGTTATTTAATGAAGTTTCTTTCAGAACAAGCCGGTTGGTGACAAATGCATATAGCACATCGTTCTCTATTGGGGCCAGATGCCTGCATTCATCCATCAGAGATGCAATATACAGTATTTATGGCTTTGTGCGCTTTGCCGACGAGATAGTTGATAGTTTTCATGGATATAATAGGCAGTATTTATTAGAAGAATTCGAATACCAGTACTATAAAGCCTTAGACGAAGGAATAAGTCTAAATCCGGTTATAAACTCTTTTCAATCTACCGTTCGTAAATATCAAATAATGGATGAGCTAATACAGTCTTTTTTATCTAGTATGAAGAGCGATTTGCATATGAAAAGGTTCGAAGAAGAAGAAATTAGGCACTATATATATGGATCGGCAGAAGTAGTAGGGTTGATGTGCCTCAAAGTATTTGTCAACGGAGATCATCAGGAATACAGCAGGCTGAAACCTTACGCTATGCGGTTAGGTTCGGCGTTTCAGAAAATAAATTTCCTTCGTGATTTAAAGCATGATACACTCAATTTGCACCGTGTGTATTTCCCGATTTTAAAGAAAAAAACTTTCGATGAAAGTACAAAGCGTTATATCCTGGATGACATTTACGAAGATTACCGTATTGCCCTTATAGGAATTGAACAACTTCCCGAATGTGCCCGGCTAGGGGTATATACAGCCTACTTGTATTACAAATCGCTCACGAAGAAAATTGAATCCATACCTGCTGATAAACTTATCCATACACGCATACGCATACCGAATGCTAAGAAAATAATGTTATTTGGGCGGGCTTATCTAACTATAAAATTTAATTGATGATGGTTATTCTGGTTGATGAAAACGATACTGCAATAGGCGCAATGGATAAATTAGAGGCTCATGAGAAAGCTTGTTTGCACCGTGCCTTTTCTGTTTTTATATTTAATTCGGATGGGAAACTGTTGCTGCAAAAAAGAGCTGACAGTAAATACCACTCGGGTGGGTTGTGGACAAACACTTGTTGTAGCCATCCTGCTCCCGGTCAGGATACCGTTGAGGCTGCCCATCAGCGCTTGATGATGGAGATGGGAATGGATACGGAACTGGAATATGTTTTGAAATTCAAATACAGGTCGGCCTATGAAAATGGATTAACCGAACATGAAATAGATCATGTCTTCATCGGGCATACGGATGATATACCGGATGTAAACCCCGAGGAAGTTTCCGCATATAAATACGTATCTTTAGAGGATTTGCAGGTAGATATTGATCTTCATCCGGAAATCTACACTACCTGGTTTCGTATTATATCCAAAGATTTCTTACCCCAGATATTAACGTATACCATAGACCAATAATATGGAAATAGGCATAATCGGAGCAGGGATAGGAGGATTGGCTACGGCTATTCGATTGGCAGTAAAAGGGCATGAGGTCACCGTTTACGAAAAGAACAGTAAACCCGGAGGTAAAATATCGGAATTACATTTCAATAATTACCGCTTCGATACAGGCCCCTCTTTATTTACTCTGCCTGAGCTCGTTGACGAATTATTCGCTCTGTGTGGAGAAAGCGTAGACAAATGGTTACCATACGAGAGTTTATCAAACAATTGCAAATATTTCTTTTCCGATGGTACGGTGTTTAATTTTTATCAGGATAAAAAGCTATTAGCACACGAAGTAGCAACAAAAACCAGCGATACTATTGAATCTCTAAAAAAAAGGCTGGATAAATCTCAGGAAGTATATGAGTTAAGTGCTCCTGTATTCATATTCCGTCCGTTTGCCCGTAAACTTTCCGATTTTAATACTCCACCTTACAAGAAGATAGCAACCCAACTTTATAAGTTAGATTTTCTCCGGACAATGAATCAGGCTAATAAGAGCGATTTTAAAGATCAGAATCTTGTGCAATTATTTAACAGGTATGCAACTTATAACGGATCTAATCCATACAAAGCCCCTGCTACGCTTAATATGATTGCGCATCTGGAAAATAATATCGGAGCTTACTTCCCACTAAAAGGAATGTATTCCATTGTAGAGAGCTTATATAAACTGGCAATGAAGAAAGGAATTCAGTTCCATTTGGAAACACCTGTTCAAAGCATTGAAATTGAGAATAAAGAAGCCGTCGGAGTAATTGTAAATAACGAATTAAAAAGATATGATATTGTAATATCCGATGCCGATGTGCGATATATAGCCAATAACCTAATAAGCGATTATCCTTTGAGGAAACGACTGAACCGCAGTGAGCTCTCTTCTTCCGCACTGATATTTTATTGGGGAATCAATAAAACATTTGATGAATTGGAGTTACATAACATCTTATTCTCGGGTGATTATAAAACTGAATTTAAGAAGTTGTTTAAAGATAAGATCATTTACGATGATCCTACTGTCTACATTTTCATTAGTTCCAAACTGGTAAAGGGCGATGCACCGAAAGGGTGTGAAAACTGGTTTGTAATGATAAATGCCCCGGCTAATAATGGTCAGTATACAGAGGAATTTATCTCCAAGGTCCGCCGAAACATTATTAATAAAATAAATCATCACCTGCATACTGATATTGAGAAATATATAGTTGGAGGTAAAGTTGTCTCTCCGCTTTCAATTGAAGCCAATACCAATAGTTTGGACGGTGCCCTTTATGGGGTTTCATCCAATTCTATGTTCTCGGCATTTCGGCGCCATCTTAATTCATTAAAGAAGATCCAGAATCTGTATTTTGTGGGAGGCAGCGTACATCCGGGCGGCGGTATCCCTCTCTGTTTGGCAAGCGCCAAAATAGTTGATGATGAAATAACGGCAGCTTATGAATAATAGCTGGACAAAATTAATATCGGAAAAAGAAATTCCAATGAATTTCGTACGGTTCTATACAGTGGGCTTGCTGTTGTTTATGCTACCATTCACGCGGGAACTGTTTATATCCATGACAGCACTTTCTTTATTGCTGGTCATTGGTGTTATTCTTTATTTTCACAAGGAATGGAATATAAAGACAGTATTTTATTTTGCCTTTATCGTAGTTTCATCTTTTCTTTTAGAGATGCAGGGTACCACTACAGGAGAAATCTTTGGAGCATATAATTATCAAAGAGGATTGGGATTACAAATAAACCATACGCCTGTTATAATCGGTCTTAACTGGTTGTTTCTGGTATATGCTTCGCATGATATTGCTAATCGTATAACGAGCCATGCGTTGCAACGTATCTTAACAGGTACTTTATTAATGATCATTTACGATCTTCTTTTAGAATGGGTTGCCCCGTTTATGCGGATGTGGAGTTTTAATTCTGGCTACCCGCCTTTGCGGAATTTTGTAGCGTGGTTTATTGCGTCTTTTATCTTTCATAGCGGTTTAGAGTTATTAAATATTCATACCCATAATAAACCCGCCCGGATGCTTTTCATTATACAAGCCGGTTTTTTTCTGGTTTTAGGTATTTACAGTTCCACATTCATTAGATGATACAAGCGCGTCATACATATACAGGAACCCGGGTCAGCAATTTCTTTTCAGGATATATGTTGGATAAAGCTTTCAGAACCATCACCTTATCAGGAATTGAAAATGACGATCATTTGCCTGTTTTGATGATCGCAAATCATTTTTCATGGTGGGATGGTTTCATTCAGTATCGGCTTAATAAGTATCTATATAAGCGGAAATTTCATGTTATGATGCTGGAAGAACAATTATCGAGGCACATGATATTGAATAAAGCGGGTGCATTCTCAATCAGGAAACAGTCGAGGGATATTATTGAGAGCTTACAGTATTGCATGGAACTGTTGAATGACAAAAACAATCTGGTACTAATCTTTCCCCAGGGTAAGATTGAGAGTATTTATACGCCATATCTTTATTTTGAGAAAGGATTGAATTATTTAATCCAGCATATTAAAAACAATATACAAGTCATCTTCAATGTAAACCTAATTGATTATTTCTCGCACAAACAGCCTTCGCTCACTATTTATTTTCAGAAATATAATTTTCTACATTCTCCGGATATTAGGAATATAGAGAAAGATTTCAACGATTATTTTCATCAATGTAAATGTTTGCAAGGCAAGATATGATTTATATAGGTTACGCAATATTTGTTTTTGGTCTGATCCGTTTGATGGTCAGTTTTATCAATTGGATCTCTCATTCTTACCTTCCTGAGCAATTTACATTAGATAATAAACCAATGGTTTCTATTCTTATACCCGCAAGAAATGAAGAAACAAATATCACAAATTTATTGAACGACTTGATAACGATAAAGTATAGGCCGTTAGAAATAGTAGTTTATGATGACTCTTCAACAGATAACACAGCTGCAATCGTTAATGAATTTGCAGCTGTCCATCATCACATCCGGTTAATTGAAGGAACATCTTTACAGGTAGGATGGCTGGGAAAGAACTTTGGCTGTCACCAATTGGCATTAGTATCCAAAGGAGATAAACTGTTATTTCTGGATGCAGATGTACGTTTAAATTCACAGATAATAGACAAAATGTTGACTTACACCGATAATTATAAACTGAAACTCTTATCCATTTTCCCTACTCAGATTATGCCTACGAGGGGTAGTCGGTTGGTTGTTCCGATAATGAACTGGATATTGTTGAGCCTGCTCCCACTTCCGCTTATCCGCTTGTCAGGAAGAGGCTCTCTTTCGGCTGCAAACGGACAATGTATGTTTTTTAATGCAGCCGAGTATAATATGATATTACCGCACGAATTATATAAAAGTAATCAGGTTGAAGACATCGCTATATTACGTGAATATAAAAAAAGAAAAATAAAGGTTGCAACCTTATTAGGAGCAGATGATATCTACTGTAAAATGTATTCAAGCTTACAGGATGGTATCGATGGTTTCTCTAAAAATGTATTCCAGTTTTTCGGGGGGAGTCGTTTTCTTACGCTTTTGTTTGCCATAGTTACCACTATAGCACCATTTTATTTATTCCTTTTTAATAATAGCATTTATGGTTTTACTTATTTGCTAATGATAATTTGTATGCATGTACTGGTATCATTATCAAGCAGGCAGCCTGTTATCAGCAATATACTTTTAATTATACCTCAACATCTGGTATTATGGAGAATCATAATTTCAGCATTCGTTAAGTCAAAAAACAAGTCATTAACATGGAAAGGTCGAAATATATCATCAGTTTTTTAATCTTTTTATTGGTGGGTAAAGTAGTATGCTTTAGTCAGTCTTCTTACAAACAAGCCATATATAATGCGTATGTAAATGGAGATATGTCCAAATGGAAAGTTACTCTTAATAAAATGGAAAGCGATAGCCTTTCCGTAGAAGGCACCCTTGAATTATTAAACTATTATTATGGCTATATAGGCTATATGATTGGAATAGATAAATCAAAAACAGCTACCTTATACATCAAGAAGGGCGAAAAACTCATTGATGAAATACTAAAAAATGATCCTCAAAACCCAACCGCCAATGCTTATAAAGGATCTTTTATTGCTTTTAAAATAGCCATAAGTAAATTAAAAGCCGTGACAATGGGACCGCAAAGCATGAAGTATATCAATAAAGCCAATAAACTTGATTATACGAATGTGCAAGCTCTTACCGATAAAGGAAATATGCTTTATTATGCCCCAAGCATGTTTGGTGGAAATAAAAAAGAAGCCATCATCTATTTCGAGAAGGCAATTAAACAGATGGAAATCAATAACGAAAACAACAATTGGTTTTATTTATACCTGCTTACTTCGTTAGCCCAATACAATCAGGAAATGGGGAATAAAGAAGATGCTTTGTCTGTATATGAAAAAATACTGGCAAAAGAGCCGAATCTCAAATGGGTGAGGGATGAGTTTTATCAAGCGTTGTTAGAGAGTATGTAAGATTATTCAGTTGCTTATAGGAAACTCTAATTATAATTCCTTTTTGATCAGTAGACTGTCTGGCACTGATAAATTGCTGAAAGATATTTTTATTATTCTAAGCTAATAAATAAGAACGAGAGAAGAAATAAAAGAAAGGTACACAAAATAAAACGCGCCTAGTTTATATACTGACGCGTCTTTATATTGAATAATATTTATTGGGTTGGTTTATTGTTTCGCAGCTTTGATTTTTAGTAGAATCTTTACTGCCTGACATAATAGCTCAGCAGTTTCCCCATCCCAAGATGTTATTTTATACTTCAAGAACAATTTCCCATCAACGTATGTAGTTACAGTTTTACCGACTGCCTGATATGTACCAGAACCATTCAGATTAAACTTTTCATCTTTGGTGGCTTTAGTAAGCAGTACCAGATTGTTTTTCAGGGGATTTCCATCCCTCCTCAGATGAGAAAATTCTGTTAGTCAGAACCTTTTTTCCCCTAAAAAAAAGAAAAGTCGCGGACGGTCCTTGTAAGGTACTATCATTCTAACAAAAAAATAATACCACAATTTCCTACTTACATACAGTTGTCAAAAAGAAAAAGTATATTTGTCCATAAACATAATCAACATGGATAAACCATTAATAGATAAAGATTACCTATTAATAAAAATAGGGGGTGAATGCGCATGGACCTTTGCCGAAATCCCGGAAATTCCCATGTCTAAGAAATCATTCGAAATGATGAAAGTAAAAGGAAAAATCGATGATTACGAATTCTCCAACGCTCATCTGATGCCCCTCGGTAACGGACATATAGGTTTGCCTGTAAAGGCTGCGATAAGAAAGAAACTAAAAAAGCAGGCTGGAGATATAGTGCATATTACCCTCTATGAAGATAAAGCACCGCTAATAATCCCCGAAGATTTACTTCTGTGCATGCAGGATGAAGACGGCGTTTTAGAGAAATTTGAAAAATACGCCGATGGTCAGAAAAAAGCATTTATAGACTGGATTAATTCTGCTAAAAACGAACTGTCTCAGGCTGAACGGATAGCCCAAACTATCGATATGGTACAGAGTGGAAAGAAATTTTATTAAATAATACACTCTGTTATGTACCATTTAGACATGCAAAAGACTCCGTTTTGTACTTTTAAATGCTTCGGCTCCTGTATTTCACCATTCCCAAATGACCAATTCTGACTACCATCATTTTCGAGCAATACAATAATGATATTATTTTTAGTAACACTTGTTGACGCAGTTAAAAAGGTAACAGCAGGAAATGTACAAATAGCATCTCTCGCTGCCTTAAACTATTATTCAATCGTACAAGATACTCATCAGTATCTTGTACGATTGAATAAGATGCGGAATTTGCACAAAGTTACGGATAGTCCCTCGAATTAACTTCTATGACCTTTTCCCATAAAACTCTTTCAGCAGAGCGATATAACCTTCCAAATACTCAATTTTCGGGTTACGGAGTTCAAACGCAACGCGTGAACATTTTTCGATCTTCTTTCCGCTAAGGATATATGTTTTCCTGAAGGAGCAAACTTCCTTATAATGATTACATGTTCCGTGTTCGTTTATAAACGGTTCTTTGGTGTATGACGGAGCATTCTCTATATAGGACGCATGTTTGTCTATGTTGGAGAAAACAGCCTCAAAACAATGCCGTTAGCGAAATTGATTTCTTTTCCGCTATGTGTTATAATCTCATTATCCCGAATATAGATTCGGGCGATTATTTTTTTAGACTTGACACCAGTTTGGGAGTAAATAGCCATATACCTGCCCCAGCAATATCCATTGCAATTTTTCCGTCAAAATCATAACCGAGAGTCTTTATACTCTCGGTAAAACGGACTATAAAAGTCTTATTTTCCGTTGAAACAAAACCGAACCTGACTTCGTTCAGGAGTGCTCCGATGCTCATATTTTCCCAGTTACGAGAACTTCTTAATCTCTTCTGTCAGTTCTTCACTGAATTGTTCCGGGGCCAACGGTGAAAAAAGTTCAATCAGATTATCTTCGGGATCGCGCAGATGTACTGTCCGCATACCCCAATCGGCCATATCGGTAGGCTCATTTACGAATTTCACCCCCTTTGCTTTCAAAGCAGCATAAGCGTCATCCACATTATCCACACTAAAGCATACGAGTGACTTTTCCCGAAATCCCGCAGGCAGTTCCTTATCCGCATTACCTACCGCCGGAGCCATCCAATCGGATACAAAAAGAGCAAAACCTTCTATCCCGTCTGCTACTTTAAAACTGGCGTATCCACTGTTCTCGTCACCCCAGGCAGGTTCTAATCCAAGTTGCTCCGTGTAAAACTTAAAACACGTGGCAAAATCTTTAACTAATAATCTTACGTTACTAAATTTCATGGTTTTATAATTTTTATGGTTATCTTATTTTTCCGGGCTTAACCCGTTTTTATAATACTGGTAACTTTCCTCTATTATTTCCGGTGCGTCTGCTTCCAAAGCATACAGCACTTCACGGCAGAATTCCAGCGGTGCTGTTCCATTGGCGGTAACTATCTTTCCGTCTCTTACGGCATCTTTTTTAATATAGTTCGATTCTCCGGTATAGTTCTCTCCCGCATATTGTTTCAGGTAGTCGAGTCCGTTGCTTGTATGCTTCACGTTGTTAAAAAATCCGTTCATACCGAGGTATACCGACCCGTTGCAGATTCCGGCAACCAGTTTATTGTCTTTAATTGCTTTTTCCACAAGCGGACGAATCGCTTGGGCTTCAGCCGAGAACAAATTCATACCTCCGATTATTATTAATCCTGCATGATCCTCCGGCAAATCGTTCAGATCATAATCGGGCAATACGGTGAATCCACCTATCGAGGTAATCGGATCTTTGGTAACGGACAGCGTTTTTACGGTATATTTAACGGGGCTTCCGGGTTTAACACCGATGTTCAGACAGGTAGAGATATAAGCGCCTTCCCAGTCGGCAAACCCGTTTAATAGTACAAAAATTACTTCTTTCTTGTTCATAATGTTTTATATAATCGTTTTTTCTAACCAATTTCTCAAATAATCCAACTGCTTCTCTGTATGAAAATAATGTTCGCCACCGGGCATAATATTCACTGTGCAGTTATACTTTACAGAGAATGCATCGAGTACAGACCTTTCCGTCAAGTTATCATTTTCTCCATACAAAATCCATGTCGGGCTATCCCATTTCTTAACCCGATGATTCCGTACATATTCATAATAATCCCATGATAGCGTTTCGCCGAAAGTGGTTTCATATTCTCCCTTCCTTTTTAATTCTTCTTCTGATAGGCCGGCCCACTTCATCATATGTTGAATAAGCCGTTCCATATCCAACACTGGAGAAAGGAAAAGACATCTCTCGAGTTTTATATCTTGATAGGCCAGCAAACAGAAATAAGCCCCTAAACTACAGGCATATAAAGATATATGGCTGTATTTATCTTTAACAAACGAATAAACCTCTTTTAAATCATATACGCTATTCTGAACAGTGCAGGGATATGGCTCCTGAATCCGTTCTCCATGCTCCGGCAAATCAAAACTCAGCACCTGGAAACCCGATTTTTCTGCAATGCACGCCAATTGATCAGCTTCTTCTTTTCTCGCATGTTTACCATGTATATACAAATATAACTTATCTGAAGCTGAACCATAAAGGATTGCCGGAATATTGTTGATTTGTATTTTTTGTTTCATGAATCAGAGTTTTATTTTAGCGTTTGCAAACATACGGATTATCTCTCGCAAAAAGGCTACCCAATGTTGCTAATTTTGGGATCGGAATTATATTGAGATTTTCAGCTGATTTTATGATTCATACTGACATACAGTTGTCAAACAGAAAAAGTATCTTTGCATATTTAATTATAAATCGAAACTATATTATAAAAACGAAAAACATGGAAAACCGGAAAACATCTAAGTTTCTGATAATATATCAGGATATAAATACCGAAGATACCTTTACCAGCGAAGAAGTTATAGACGCTACAAAGGCACATGTAGAGCATTGCAGGGATCTGGATGAAAGAGGAATTCTTTTCCTATGCGGTCCGTTAATCGGTAAAGAAGAAAAAGGCATGTTCATTCTGAATGCCAAATCTTATGAAGAAGCTGAGGGCTATGTACTGCGTGATCCGCTTATTGCCCGCAAAGGTTATAAAACTTATCTTATTCAGCAGATACAGGAAGCTAATGCGGAAAACAATTACCTGCTGGAATTTTATACGAATATGGAAATGTAATAAGAATTGGGTGATTGATTAATGAAATTTCTAAACGGAGACTAATTTTAATACATAGCTTTTTAAATAAATCAACATGGAGAAGAAACGACAACAAAAAATACACAGGAAAATCAACTCCCTTTTCAGCGTCCTAAACACGGAATTAATGCCGGCAGAAAACAATGGCAAATGGGAGATTTGGATGTGACAGCGGGTGAGGAGGTTGTGCCATTCAAATATGATTATGCGCATATTTTTTCTGTAAGGATGGCATTGGTTTAATTGAATGGCTGGTGGGGTATGTAGACCAGAGATGGAAGGAGGTGATTTCGTGTATATATAACCCTGCGTGGTCGTTTACCAAAACGGGACTAGCGGCGGTATGTATAGATGGCAAGCATGGTTTTATCGACTAGACGGGAAAGGTAGTGATCCCGCTTTCGAGCATAAACTGGAAGGTAAAAAGAGCTCGAAGATTACTATAACACTGTCCGGGGAAAAATTAAAATCAATGAATATAAGATGATAAATCCTGTTGTACAGCTATCATCAGAAGTTGCCGTGTTAATATACAATTATGAGGCACAGAGGGATGGAATGACATTCAAAATGAATTGCACGGAAGTTTACAGGCTAAATTCAGCTTATCAATGGAAAATCACACATACCCATTGGTCTTTTTTTCAGCCTGCTCATGCGTAACTAAGTGATATGGAAATTCAATACGCAAAAGAATATGATTTAGAAGCCATTAGTGGCTGCGACGAACATATATCCAAAGAAGAACTCTTAAAATCTATTTTAGATAACAGGGTAGTTGTCGTCAAAGACGGGGATAAACTCTGTGGTTGGTTCAGGTATAATCTTTTCTGGGATAATACTCCTTTCTTAAATATGATTTTCCTACTGGATGAATACCGGCATAAAGGGCTGGGATACAGATTAATGATATTCTGGGAAAAAGAAATGGAAAAGAAAAATTACAACCTCTTAATGACCTCATCACTGAGTAATGAAGATGCACAGCATTTCTACAGGAAACTTGGATATAAAGATTCGGGATGCTTATTGTTGAAATCTGAACCATTGGAGATTCTATTTACGAAAGAGATTTGAAACAATTGCTATAGTACGTAAGCTGAAAATATTGCGCTGATTAATTGCATCGGGGTGACTATATTGAATAGTTCCTTATTGTTTTGTTTCTTAATAATAAAAGCAACTCTTTTTCAAAGAAATGGCATATATGGTGCCAAGGATATTTATATAAGTAAGAAATAATTCTTATCCCATATTATCATAAATGAATTCAATAGTAAGGTTTTGTTATACTTAATATCATATTTCGTTCACCACCCAGGCTTTGAATTCGGCAGCTTTGTTTTTGCTAATATAAATTCGTTCGGGAGTTTCGACATCGAGGGTGAGTAGCAGGCGGTTGTCGAACCAGATTGTGATATTTTGCACGCTGTCGCGGGCGATGATATATTGTTTGTTGGCCCGGAAAAACTCGTTGGGATTGAGGTTGGCAGATATCTGTTCCAGTGTTTTGGTGTAGGGATAGTATGTGCCGTTTTTCATACAAACGCGGGTATTCTTATCAGTGGTATAGAAGCAGGACACATCCCGCAGGTCTACGGGAATAAGCTTATCTTTGACCGGAATAAGCAGACGGTCTTTATAACGGGGGGCTGACGGGTGGAACGGGGTGATCCGGCTTAGGTATTGCACCACTTCCGTGCGGGTCTATTTACCGAATTTGTAGAGGGCGCGTTTCAGTTCTTCCGGTTTGATAGGTTTGAGCAGGTAGTCGATGCTGTTCACTTTGAAGGCTTCAATGGCATGTTCGTCGTAAGCCGTTGTGAAGATAATCGGCGTCTCAATCTGGATCGTATCAAAGATGGAAAAGGCCGAACCATCTGACAGGTGTATATCCATCAGTATCAGTTCGGGCGCAGGATGAACCTGCAACCAGTGTACAGTCTGACTGATACTTTCAGTATTGCCTACCACTTCCATCGACGGGTCTATTTCGTGAAGGATATTTATCAGGTTCTCATAAGCAACTGTTTCGTCTTCAACTATCAGTATTTTCATGGGAATTATTTTAATGGTAAATAGACTGCGAAAGTTTTGCCGTCGTTTTCCACCCGTATCTGTTTGTTCATCAACAGTAGAAAGCGATTTTCGAGGTTCTTAATACCCGTGCCGTTGGTTTGCGCAGGAACAAGTTTGAGATAAATAAGATTGGTGACCACCAGTTCCGATTGTTCATTCAACCGGATGGTAACTTCCATCTTGTGCTGGCTGTCGATGGTGTTATGTACCACGATATTATCAATCAATGGCAGCAGGGAGAGAACAGGGATTTTCAGGTTTAGTTTATCTTTGTCTACCTCGATATTGAATTCCAGCTTATTGGCAAAGCGTACTTCCATCATATAGCGGAAAGCTTCTACGAATTGGAGTTCTTCATCCAGGGTGACCAATCCTTTTTTATCGCTTTGCAGGATATAGCGGAATACATCGGATAGTTTGTTGACGAATGCCAGCGTGTTTTCGTCTTCTTTTTTGCGGATAAGCGCCGTGAGGCTGTTGAGCGAATTGAAGAAGAAATGGGGGTTTATCTGGTTGGCCAACGCATCACAACGGCTTTGCAGGTTTTCAATTCTCAATTGTTCTATTTCCTGTTCTTTTTTTCGTTGTTCATTATACAACATAAAGACATGGCCCACAAAGGTGGAGAGAATAAAGACAACAAAATACTGGAAGAGTACGACGCTGCCGTAACCATGTATTTTTCCGTTCCACAGGTACATTATACCGACGAATATAATGTAGGCTATGGTTGTAATCAGGAAAGTCCGGATAGCCCGTCTCTCAAATGTGAGGTCTTTTATTGTCCGCAGGTTATATATCAGCAACCCCCAAATCAGCACAATAAAGTATGCGTACCGGATAAAGAAAAATGTGAGGTGGTGTGCATGTTTCGACTTATCCAGAAAACTTAGTTCCCAGGGTAAGCAGGATATATTGGGATAGACAATAAATATCGCGCTTACCATACTTATTAGTAAGAGTTTGAGCGAGCTATAGTCTTCTAATATTTTCATTAATAGTAGTTTTTACAAATATACAAAATTTGAACGTTATTAAACGACTGCTACCGAACCGCAGCCAAATAATACAAGGATAAAGGTTTCCTACTAATTCTCCGGTAAATTCTTTCATGGATGTGCTTTTTAATTATTCCACCACTTTCAGGCAATACATTTTAGCCTGGTCACGAATCAGTAGTTTGCCGTCGGCGAGGGCAAGAGGTGCCCAGTTTTGTCCATTTCCAAGCATTTCAACTTTCGAGATTTGCTTGAAAGCTGTAGGGTCGGGTTCGATCAGGTAGAGACCTCTTAAACCATCAGAAGCTAAAATTAATCCGTCAGCAAGAATCATGCTGCCGCGGTCGAAGTTTGGATTACGGCTGGTTTTCCATTTGATATTGCCCTCCATATCCATACATATCATGCCGTCGCGTTTCTGATTGGTGCGGAACATGGCGTAAAAATGCCCGTCATGGAAGAGTGGCGGTTTGGTTTGGTCGCCAAACTCAAGGGTGGTGAAAAGTTCAGTGGTATCGAATGTGCCGTCGGTTTTCTTGTTCACCTGTATCATGGTTGCTCCGCGGTCGTACCCCCCCCTGTAATAAGCAGTTTATTATTACCGGCATCAACGGGACAAGGCACGGAAATAACGCATTCCCAATTAGAATAGGTCCATAATCTTTTCCCTGTACGTGGGTCAATACCTACTACATTGCCTTTCGTTTTCGGCGCGTCGGGGTCTGTATACGAATTGGTTGATGATGCTACCCATACAATTTGGTCTTCACCGTGTATTTTCAAGACTTTCGGACTTACATAGCTGGTATTACCAAGGTTTGGAGTTTTCCATACCACGTCTCCGGTAGATTTATTATAGGCGACTACGCCTGCGTCGGGTGCTTGTGAGGCGATAATAAGTAAATCATTGTAAATTACCGGACACTGGGAAATGGCCCACGTGGGAATCTTCTTTCCACCGAAATCGGTCCATACATTTTTCTTCCAAACGACTTGTTGTGTATGGACATCAAAACAGTATAAATCGCCATAAGGGCCACAGGAATAGACGTGTTTATCATCTACCACCGGCACGCTTCGCGAACCCGGGTAGGAGACTTCTCCGGGAGCATTATAATTGAATTTCCAGAGTTCCTCACCTGTTTGCAGGTTAAAGCACCGCATTATATCGCCTGCTTCGTCGTCTCTGTCGAGCAGATATACTTTGCCGTTTTTGACAACAGGACCACCGAATCCTTTCCCGACTTCTGCTGTCCATAACACTTCGGGGCCTGCTTCGGGCCAGCTTCTTAATAAGCCTTTCTGTGGGGAAGTATGGTTCCGGTCCGGACCAAGGAATTGAGGCCAGTCCTGCGCACTGATCGTCGGGCAATAAAGCGTGACGATGGTAATGACTGCTATAAAAAGGTACTTTGTTTTCATATATTGTTTATTTAAATCATTTATTCTCGGGTGAGAAATAGCCAAACTCTGCCATCATCTGCCATGCGGCAGCTGGATTGAATCCGCGGTTTTGTTCCGTATGGCTGTCGGTATCGCGCGGATTGGCTCCTACTTCGGCATATAACTGGTTTACTCCCGCCACCAGGGCTACCTGAATGGGTTCGTGTACATTCATTGCCCGGGAAGGGTTGACTGCGATGTTGGTGACTGCTACTATTTTGGATAATTCCAGTGCGGATATTTGTCCCCGGTGATAGAGAGGTGTTCCCGGAACGGCTACTCTTCGCATGGCTGCCATGACGCCGATATCCAGGTCACGGGCACGAAGGATTTCTTTTGTCAGTTCTTCGTAGGTATGTTCCGGACCGATGGGTTCGATACAGTAATATAATTCGAGGCCTGCTTCTTTGATTGCATCGAGTGTTTCCTCGCGCGCTTTGGGATTGGCTTCGGTGTCGATGCCTTCCCGCAGGCGGTTAATATGATACGCTCCGGTAAATCCGGCTTCCTTTAATTTTCGTGCGGTGGATAAATCAAAGTCACCGATGTTGGCTACTAATTTCTGGCCATCCCGTAGGTTGGGTTTGACAGCCTGGCCTATGGAGATGAATTGTTCCTGCGGATAGTCGGCTGTTGTCATCAGGAAAAAGTCATCAAAATAACCTCTTTGCAGAAAGGTCAGTTCTTCATTAATTTCCTCCGCCGTTTTATCCCATTGTGAATCCATTGAATAGTGCGACGAGGCCATGGAACAGAATTTGCAGTTAATAGAACAGGGTTCTGCATTGATGCCTATCTGGGTAAATACATATCCGCGGTTTCCGAATTTGCGTCTTGACAGGGCGTTTGATACGGCCAGCAGTTCATAGAACTGATAGCTTTGATTGTCGATGTTCAGAAGGTCGATAATATCATTTTCAGATAATGTGAACTCGTTCTTTTTTATTTTCTCAAGTGCTTCCATGCTGATGAATATGTGGTAATCATTTTATTTGCTTATGTCAGTGACCTGACAAATATGTTAAAATCTTTATTTCCCTACTGTGCTTTTTTCAGCAAAAGGAAAAAAAAGGATGTAAAAACGAATCGTATCATTTAATTTTATACGCCATCATAGCGTTTCCATGGCGTATGTAAAGGATCCCATCTGCAATGGCCGGATGTGACCAATGTGGTCCGTCTCCTTTATTTACCCGGAATTGGCTTATGATTTCAAATTTATCCGGATTGGGTGCCAGCATCGCTACTATTCCCCGCCTTTCTTCATAGCAAAACACTTTATTGTCGGCAGCGATTACCGAGCCTTTACTATGTCCCTGCCAGGCGCTTTTATAACGGGTTTTACCTGTTTCCCAGTCAAGCGCTACCCAGTCGCCGTTATTGTTATTGTGCCAGTTTGAACCGTATATTATCCCGTTTACCAGTACCATTCCTCCGGTATGTACGCTCATATCATCATTTCTCCAGAGGAGGGTTACTCCGGTTGCTTTTTCATTGAGTTCCAGCATATGGGAACGCATTTCATATGCATTGCTGACGAATAGTTTTCCATTATGATATAAAGGAGTATTAATGCAGATTCCGTCCATTCCACGCTTCGGGATAAAGTCCCAGTCTTTAAATGTCCAGGCTATTTCTCCGGTTTCCGGGTGGACACCGTAGAGATATGCCTCCGTGAAACCGATAATTTGCTTGATTCCCTTATGGTTGATTAATAACGGAGATACATGCGAACAGGGATCATTCAGTGATCGAGTTGTCCAGATTGTTTTCCCCGTCTGGGCATCGAGGGCAACCATGGTGGTCTGTTCACCACCGGGTGTAAATATAACTTTGTTATCGAATACAAGCGGTGATTCGGATACTCCCCAGACGTTTGTCTTCACTCCGAATTGTTTTTCTCCGTTTACCGACCATTTAATTTTTCCATCCGAAGCATTCAGGCAGACGATTTGTCCCGTACCGCTGATCACAAAAATATTATCTCCGTCAACGGTGGGTGTTGTTCGGGTGTCCGGATAAGATTTACTCCAGGCAGGGCCGTACTTTACCTGATAAATCTTTTTCCCGTCAAATGTATAGGCTGTGATGATTTCGTTCTTTTCTTCCTCATCCATTCCGGTTACAAATACTTTACCACCGGAAATGACCGGGCTGGAATATCCTTTGCCTGCGTCGTCAACCGCCCATAAGAGTTCCGGGCCATCGGCAGTCCATGTTTTAAGCAGTCCCGTTTCCTGATAGATACCATCCCGCGTGGGGCCTCTCCAGCCTTTCTGGTTCTGGGCATCTGTTCCTGTAGTTGACAAAATGACTAGTGCCCATCCTAAAACAATTATTTTACTTTGTCTTGAAATCATTGTGCTCTATCATTATTGGGTTATATATTGCTTAAATCAGCCTTCATAACGTTTCTTACTGATTTCCTGACAAAAACAATGACGCAGCCCACAAAGAAGATGGCAAAAAGGAAAGCTGTGAGCCATACCCATAAGCCCGTATTCATAAAGCTAAGGCTGACACCGACTAGTGAACTGACTACACCGGTAAAAATAGCGTAGAGTGGAACCAACAGGTTTTCCTGGTACAAGGCCTGTTCAATTTTATGATCTTCGAAACCTAAGATGCGGTAAAGATTGATTTCGCTGTGGCGCATCAACAGGTTTTTCCGGATGACGATAATGAAACCCATGATTCCCAGAAGCAATCCCAATCCGCCCAATGTGAGGAAGATTGTCAGGTAGGTATCGGTTACCGTGTTAAATTGCCGGAGCCGTTCATTGGTGGTTGTTACGGTTAAGCCATATTCGCTCAAGGCTTGTGAGAGAAGGTTTTTAACTTCTTCTTTTTCCGTTTCATTTACTTTCAGCAGGAAGACTTCGCTTCCGGTGGTTTCTTCCCATATTTCGGAGAATAGATTCCGGTCGATTAATATATGTCCCTGGAAAACAGAGTTGGAAAGGGTTCCTATCAGTTGTATGGCAATCCTTCGTCCGCGGTCGCCTTCATAATAGAGCGTATCGCCCAGGCTCATTCCGAGGCTCCAGGTCAGTACGGTAGCATCGACCAGCGCGGGGTAAACCGTATCTTTTTTTGTTTTCATCTCCTCGAAAACGGCCTCTCGTCCAGAAGTATTCAGTCCTTGTTCGATTTGGAAATTACTTGTCAGCAGTGCATCCATGTCTACGCCTAATACGGTAGGGGTCGTCACCTTATTCAGATTAAGGCAACTTGCTTCATCGGCACTGTAACGAAGACATTGCATAATAACGGCATTGGCAGGAAGGTCGGTCAGGGATAGTTTTTCCTGTCCGGCACGGGTACTCATATTATGATATATAGGGACACTGCTTTCGCACCAGAGAGAATATCCTCCGGTTCCGGTGAGTAATTGTGAACTGTCGGAGAAACCTTTCCGGTTTAGCCCGACGGAGAAAACAATAAATACTCCCAGCGTTAAGGTAAAGAAAGATAGCATGGCCTGTTTGCGGTTGGCATAGAGGCTACTCCAGATAATTTTGCCGGAATTGAAAGTTCCATTGTAAGCCGAACCATTCCGGTGTATCAGATAATTACCCCATATAGCAGCTGTTCCAATCAATACAATCCCAACCATTACAAAAAGAGTGACTGAACGAATAAACAAAAGGTTTAATGCAATAACAGCGACAGTCAGAACACTCGCAAGTATAGGCCAAAACAAACCCATTGTTTTCGAACCTTGAACTTTAAACTTTAAGCCTTGAACTTTGAACTTCGAACTTTCAACTTTAAACGCTTTCCCTATCGTCCGCCGCAACAGCAATAACGAAAGTCCGATACCCACAATCAACCCGCCAAGGATAGTGATATAATGGGGATAAACGGCAAAGCCGTCGGTATGGGTTGCTCCTTTCCAGACACTTCCTAATAACCACATGATAATAGTGGTATAAAGCAAGCCGGCAATAATACCGACAACCGAAGAGACTAAGACTACCGGGGCAGATTCCCGCCATAACATGTTGATAATCCGTTTCCGGGTATATCCCAGCGCCTGCATCAGGCTGATCTCATGCCGCCGTTGGTAGAACATTTCCGACAATGGAATAAGCATCAGCAACATAGCGGAAACAATAATGAAAAATCCCAATGCAAGGAAAAGGCTGGAGAAGTCCACACCGTTTCGTGCGGCATAAAGTCCGGCCTCACGGGGATGGATAACCTGTATCCCGAACATCTCTGCACGGAGTTCCGATAAATCAGGAACCACATCCGTTACCCGCACCGCTGTTGCATTTCCATAGGCATTCCCCCAGTCGGGAGCAACGGCATTGTAGGAAATAATCGCTTTCGGAGTACTTTTGTAAAGTTCCCAATAACGTTCGTCTTCATCCGTGATCAAGTCCATATGAATAGGCAGGTCGCTGTCCCAATCGGTACATCTTTCTACGTCGGAAAGGCCGGGGAAGTCCGCACTCAAGGTTTTGTCTTCCTGTAAACGGGAAAGAGGTACAATGTCCTTTACCCGGAGTTCGAGTGACTTTGCTTTGAGGGTTTTCAGATCCTGCGAAACGAAATAACTTATATTAATCCGGTCACCGGTTTTAGCTTGTAAACGTTTTGCCGCATAATCCGAAAGGATAATATCTTCTTTTTGCAGTGGTTCACCTTCAAAACGGTCGATTGCCGTTACGAAAGAATAAGGAATGGAAGCCTCTTCCCGTTCAATAGAGTTGGCGAGATAGGAAAATAAACGGTTCGGCTGCTGATTATTGCGGCAAATTGTTTCTGTTACTTCTTTCTGTAAGAAAACCCGGTCGGACAGGATTTCCGTAAAACCGTTACCCGGCTGAACGGTTATTCCGGATGCTTGGTAATTCCAGGTTGTATTCAGCTCATCGGATGTAATTATTTTATCCGTTAGTATCAGGTTTATTTTTCCTTCCGTTTCAAGGGTTTCCGCCAGTTCTTCCCGGTTCACAAAAATGTTGTAAGGGATAACCTGTTCATTTTTCATGCTCATATTACCACCGTCCTGTACTTCGACGATTCCTTCAAAGGAAAGACGCAGGCTGGTCGTATAATTCTCGGTTACGAAAAGTGAACCCGAAGGAACCAGGCCGGAAGCGGGTAAGCGGAGAACCATATCGTCGGAACCCAATTGCCGGAGCTCTTTGGCAAGCGTGGGATTAATCTTCGCCGCTCCTTTGGGAATCGACATATCATCGGTTCCCCATACAAATACAGGGATTAGTTTCCCGCTTTGAGAAATAAAACCATTCGTCAGCAATATACCCCTTGCCGACTCCCCCAAAAGAGGTGCCTTTAGTAATTCATTAGAGATAAATGAGTTACGTGAAAAGATTATCGTTTCGGTATTGCCCAGCCGTTCTGATACCCTTCTGACGAGCGTGGTACGTACCGAATCACCCACCACCAGGCTACCGACAATCACTGCGACCGTAATAAGGACGGCGACAGAAACCAACCGGTAATACCGTTTGAACCAAAGAATGTTTTTATGTATCAGTTCCTTGAAACCCATTGTAGTAGTCCTTCATTTAGCGTCAGAATACGGTCTGCGACAGCCGATGTTTCCTCCGAATGAGTTACCATCAGAATGGTCGTGTGCAAATTCTTATTTATCTCATTCAACAGCAGGGCTATATTCCGGGCGTTTTCCGCATCCAACTGTCCGGTAGGTTCGTCGGCCAGTAATAACAACGGTTTCATAATCAAAGCCCTGCAAACAGCCACCCGGCTTGCTTCTCCTCCTGATAAAGTATGTGGATATTGATTAGCCACACCAGAGATACGGGTAAGTTCCATTAAATGATAGGCATAATCAATTTGATCTTGGGTTGATTTTGCATTATAGGCAAGGGTAGGCAGCAGGATATTTTCCAAAGCAGTAAACTGCGGCATCAGGCGGTGGTCCTGAAATACGAAACCGATTTGTTTATTCCTTATTTCCGAATGGTCGATTGTACCCGACGCCATCTCTGCACCATTTAAAAGATAACTCCCCGAATCCGGTGGAAGCAGTGTCCCCAGGATGGATAAAAGGGTCGTTTTACCTGAACCTGAACGTCCTTTAATAGCTACGAACTCACCTTTGTTTATTTCCATATTGATTCCCCGGAGCACGTGATTCTGTTGGTTTTCACCATCCCGGTAGCTTTTGTGTATATCTTTTAGTTGTATCATTTTGGTTTAAAGTTCAATGTTCAAAGTTTAATGTTCGAAATTCGGTTTATTCTTTTCCAAAGCAAAAGAGTGTCCCTTTTGCTGTTAAAATCATAAAATGGTCTTTTATTATGGCTGGAGAACCAACGATTTGTTCCCCGGTATCATACTCCCAAAGTAATTTGCCCGAGTCACAATCCAAAATGGAAACGACACCGGTTTTTGTACATACGATAATTTTATCATTACATACCACCGGAGAGCTTTCGCCTACATTACCTTTAAGCATGTATTTCCAGTTCAGTTTACCATTGATGCGGCTGATGGCGTGGAGGTTTCTTTCGCCGGAATAAAAGTAAAATGCATCACTGGAAATGGCAGGAACAGATACAAATGATCCATTTTCATTATTTTCGGAAACTATTTTTTATGACGGATGATTTTACCGTTTTCAAGCATCAACTTATAGATATTACCCGAATAGTCGCCAATGTAACAGTAGTCGCCCATAACAGCCGGAGATGCCGGCACATAGGCATCCAATATTAAGGAATCTGTCTGAATACCTGTTTTACAATCAATAATACGTACACAGGCATCGCAACCGCCGAAAATGACATGCCCATTCCACAACGCAGCCGCACCGTTTAAATAGTAGCCCGACTCAAACTGGCTTAGTTCTTCTCCGTTTTCGGCATTCAGGCAATAAAGGATATTATCATAGCTGCCAAATACGATAGCTTTACGGCCTCCGAATTTCATCAGGTTGGGTGAAGCCGATATTTGCCCCATTGTCTCATAATTCCAGACCGTGTCTTTACGAGCCAGAGAAATGGCTGTCATAAAACCATCGATGCGTCCGATATAAAGCGTTGAGTCGTAAATCATCGGGGTTGCCTCCACGGCTGTTTGAAGGTCGTATTCGAAAGCTAATTCTCCTCTAATATCAACACCCCTGACACGTCCTCTTTTATCACACCAGTAAGTCGTACCGTTATCAACGATTGGGGAAGATACGGTGCGGTTTTCTCCTTTATACGTCCATTTAAGGATAGGATTGTTAGGGAGATTTTTATCCGTGTATCCACTCAATGAGGGGTCACCGCGGAAAAGTTTCCAGTCCATAGTGCCGGAATATACCGAAGCGTCGGAATTTCCGCGACAGGCGGTAAATGCCATTATGATCCCTATAATTATTATAATTTGTTTCATTGTGAGGCTATATAAATGGCTCCGGTAGGACAAAGGCCTGCCAGTTCTTCTGCAACATTATTGCGGTTTTCTTCCGGGAGGATAACCTGCATACCGAATCCGCGGTCTTTAAAGGTGAAACCGTTGTTGCTGTTGTAGACGCAAAGTCCGCATCGGATACATTTGGCTTGTTCGAACCAGAGTTTGCCTCGGATATGTTGTCTGTCCATAACCGGAAGGGTGGACGATGCCTCATAACGCGGGCGTCTGATTCCCTGTGCAGTTGCATATAGGCGGAGTTTACAATCACTTCGTCCGGCACAGGCGCAATGGAGGCAACGGGACGGAGTATCGACTGTTTGCTTCAACCGTGCCTTTTCCTTGTCGGTGAACCTGCCCAGGTGGGAATGGTAAATATTTTTGTCGTTCTTACGGATTTGTGTTTCTTTATTGGAAGGAATAGAATCAAACCGGACAACCATTTCTTTGATGATCTCGCGTATGGAAACTGATTTATCGATAGTACCACGGCGGCAGGCTTTTTCGCAGGGGGCCTTACAAGTGTCACAAGCGATTTCGGGCAGATCGAAAACATTGGCGATGGTTTGACAGGCTTGCACGTGATCCCCGCTATCGTAGTAACCCAACATCTTTTCAACGTCCAGTCCTTTCGGGCAAACCATGGAACAGGGAGCTTCGCAGTCGGCTTTGTGGTCGCTTAACAATAGTTCGAGCGATAGGGAGCGTATCAGTTTCACTTCTTCGCTTTCCGTGTCAATCTGCATGCCGTCGGTAGGAAAGGTAGTACAGGAAGGGATTACTTGTCCGTTTGTATTGTTCCTCACGGCACATACCATACAGGATGATTTATGCCGTGCTCCTTTGGCGTAGCACAAAGAGGGGATAGTATATCCCATGCGCCGCGCAGCTTCGAGGATGGTTTCGCCTTCCAGAATTTCAATGGGTGTATTGTTTATTGTTATCTGCATATCCTTTTTGTTTTTTATCCCTACCGGAACGTTCCTTCACAAGTGCATATAAGGGAAAAAACATATCCTTTGCTACTTTCTCCATGGATATTTCCTATTCCCGGGTATTCGATGTGCATGCCTGCAATTCTTATCTTATTTTCCGAAACAAACTTCAGAACTTTCTGACGTGATTCAATTGCCTGTACAGGGTCAACATCGTATGTGACAGCCACCTGCGGATAGGGAGTCTGAATATCCATGGCATGGGTTAGGTCTCCCCAGACAAGCAGTTGCTCGCCGTCGGAATCAAACAAGTATGCCGTATGTCCGGGTGTATGGCCATAGGCGGCAATTGTCCGTACGCCCGGCAATAGTTCTTCACCCGTATCTCCCGTTTCTCCCGGAACAAACAGGTGTAGATTGTCTTTATAGGCAGTCATAACTTCACGCACATGGCGAAAACTTTGCTGTCTGTTTTCCGGCTGGGCGGACATATTTTCGTCGCTCATCCAGTAATTATATTCGGCTTGGGAAACATATAACGTTGCTCGCGGAAAACTCTTTTTACCTTCTTGCAGCAGACCGCCGATATGATCGCCATGCATGTGGGTAAGCAGTATTATATCAATGTCTTCCGCTTTTTTTTCACATGTCTGCAGGTGGGTGAATAGTTTCATGCCCAGCCCGGCATCAATCAGTATGGTGTTTTCGGGAGTTTCAACCATAAATGCATTAATGGCTGTGGGGTATATTCCATCGGGGATATATTTTTTCAACATATCGTCTGTTGCTCCTATCAGAATGTCCTTACTTCCTTTTTGCTGCATTTCGGGAAGGACTGTGATAAAGAAAGAGCCTATTTCATACATGGAGGGAAATTCTTCTTCTTGTGCCGTGGCAGTACGAAAAGACAGCAGCAGCAACATCAGTAATATAAGTTTATCTTTTTTCATAATAAAGCAGCTTTCATTTCTTTTTCTTTCAGAGATACTCTTTTTATTGCATTATAACCGCATTCGTCGATACAAAGTCCACACAATACGCAATCCTCTACATGGATTGTATGGATTTCGTACGGAGTGTAGGGAATGGCGTCAACCGGACAGGCCTTGGCACATTTAGTGCAGCCGATGCAGTCGTCGGTAACTATGAATTTTACCATTTCCTTGCAGGTCCCGGTTTTGCATTCGCCGTTTACATGTTCTTCGTATTCATGGCGGAAGTACTTGAGGGTGGTAAGAACGGGGTTCGGAGCTGTTTTACCCAATCCGCAAAGCGAAGATTTCTTTATGTTGAGTGCCAGTTCTTCCAGTTTGTCGATGTCTTCCATAGATGCTTTTCCGCTGCATATTTTATCGAGTATATCCAGCATCCGGCGTATGCCTACACGGCAGAAGGTACATTTACCACAGGATTGGTCGCAGGTGAAACTTAGAAAGTAACGGGCAACATCTACCATACAATCGCTTTCGCTCAAGACTACCAGTCCGCCCGAACCCATCATGGCGCCCATCTGATTGAAAGCGTCGAAGTCGACTTGTACGTCGCATAGATGTGCAGGAATGCAACCGCCCGATGGTCCGCCTATTTGTACGGCTTTCAGTTTTTCGCCTCCTTCCACGCCGCCGCCAATATCTTCAATAATCTGGTTGAGGGTGATACCCATCGGAACCTCAATTAATCCGCCGTGACGAATCTTTCCGGCCAGGGCGAACACTTTCGTGCCTTTACTGCCTTCGGTTCCTATTTTATTATAATTGTCGGCACCATTACGGATGATATAGGGTATCTGGCTAAGTGTTTCCACGTTATTCACCAGTGTGGGTTTACCGTTCAGCCCTTCTACAGCAGGGTATGGCGGGCGTTGTTTGGGGAATCCGCGTTCGCCTTCAATGGAGGCGATCAGGGCGGTTTCTTCGCCGCAGACAAAAGCTCCGGCGCCCTCGAATATGGAAATGTCGAACGAAAAGCCGCTTCCGGCAATGTTTTCGCCAAGCAGGTTCCGTTCGCGGCATAGTTCAATAGCGGAACGGATTCGTATTACGGCCAACGGATACTCGGCGCGGATATAGAATATTCCTTTATCGGCCCCTACGGCATACCCGGCTATAATCATTCCTTCGATGACACGGAAAGGGTAAGATTCCAGCATCATACGATCCATAAACGCTCCCGGGTCGCCTTCATCCCCGTTGCATATCATGTATTTTTCTTTCTTAGGAGATGCGGCAACGATTTCCCATTTCTTTCCGGTGGGGAATCCGCCTCCGCCACGACCACGGATGCCGCTGGTCAGGATGTTGTTTACCACTTCCTGCCTGTTGGGGATAGCCAGTGCTTTTTTTCAGTCCTTCGAAACCGTCGTGCGCGATATATTCATCAATATTCAGCGGGGCGAGGAAGCCATAGCCTTCCGTGGATATATGTTTCTGTCCGGCAAGGAAACTGTCGATTACGCCCGTGCGTTCGTTTTCCGGTTTCCAGATCACATTGTCCCACGTAATATCTGTATGGAAAGTATCAATATGGTTAAATAGGCTGTTCTTCAGCCGTTTGAGCCGTCCGGCGGGTTTGAAGTGATGATGCAGTATTTCTTTTATTTCCGCAGCTTTTACGTGGGGATAGCGGGTGATGTTTCCGTCGGGCAGCACTACATCTATCAGCGGTACTTTATTGCACACGCCTACACAGCCTACGGGCTTAATGTTGACGTCGATTGCCAGTTCGGAAGAAGACTTTACCAGTTCGGTATAAATATCGGATGAACCGCTTGCCTGGCAGCAGGAACCCATACCAAGGCGTATTTCGCCCTGTACTTTCCGCATGGAAACCGGACTGCCGGGCTTCCCGTCAACTTCCTGTGTGGCAAGGAAATCTTCGATAACTTCATTTACCTTGCCGGGAAGTACATGGCCATATATTTTTTCGTCTATTTGCACGACGGGAGCCAGTGTGCAACATCCCAGACAGGCTATCTTTTCAATGGAGAAAAGCTGGTCGGAGGTGGTAATGGAATCGTCTTCCATTTTCAGTTCGCGCCGGAATGAGTCGTATACATTTCCTGCGCCTTTCACGTGACATGCCGTTCCGGTGCAGACTTTAATCAGGTACTTGCCGTAAGGGATATGCCGGAACTGGGAATAGAAAGTGGAGACGCTGATCAGCTGCGCCCGGTCTATCTCCGTCTGTTCGTATATACGTTCGACAGCTTCGGACGGCAGGTAGCTGAACTCCTCCTGCAATGCTTGTAACAGAGGAATAATGATCTGCCGTGATGTGCCGATACGGTCGATGATGGCATCCACCCGGGCAATCATTGCCTCGCGTGACTCAACTATATTATTTTCGCAATTACATGACATATTAATTAGCTGCTACACAATAAATACTCTTTTCTGTTCTAACTACGATCTTGCCATCCGTAAATGCGGGGGTGGCAAAGGTCTTTTCCCCGGTTTCAAACGAATTGATGAGGTTGAAATTGTTATTGGCGGAGAATATATACATCTTTCCGTCGTTGCTGAACAAGTATACTTTACCTTCGGCTATAACCGGTGAAGAATAGAACTCGGTGTTCAGTTCGTGTTCTTTACGCAGTTCCCCTGTTTGGGTATCAAAGGAGGCCACTACGCCGTAACTGGTGGCAAGGTACAGGTTGTCTTTAGTGGCAACGGGGCTGGATACTTCGGGCAGATAATCAGTGCTTTCCCAGAGTACGCTTCCGTCGGCTCCGTTAATGGCTATAAGTTTAGCATATTCGCTTGCTCCGAAGATAATGCCGTTGGAACTGCATGCACTGGAACCTACTTCGCCTGTCAGACACTCTACACGCCAAAGTTGCTCGCCATTGTTAGGGTTATATCCTGTGATGGCGGGGTTCCCCATTAATATAAGTTGCGGTGTGCCACCCACGGATGCGATGATCGGTGAACTCCATGTCACTTTTTCCGTGCGGCTTTTGCTCCAGCGTTCGTTGCCGGTAGCGAGGTCGAGTGCTACTACTTTCGGGGCATTCTGGTTATCGTATTGTACGATAACTATATTGCCGAAAATGAGAAGGGAAGATGCATATCCGTAATGATTATCAGGAACACCCAGGTTTTTAGCCCAAAGCCGTTTGCCTTCCATATCGGCACAGATAATATCTCCGGTGGCAAATATGGCGCATACCTGCTTGCCGTTAGTCGCTACGGAAGATGCGGCAAGTCCGGTGTCTTGCGTTGTCTGGGGCATTTGTGCGGGAGAACCCGGAATATTGGTTGCGGCAAGCGTCCATAGCTTTTCGCCTGTGGTAAGGTCGTAGCAATAGAGCTCGCGTGCCTGGTCGTCGGCGCCGGAGAAGAACACGCGGTTTCCGTTTATTACAGGCGAATTGTATCCCTTACGAGGAATGTCCTGTTTCCACGCGATATTGGTTCCGTTGCTCAGATTCCAACTCACGGGCACTCCTTTTGCTGATGAGATACCGTTAGAGTTATTTCCGCGGAATGCATTGTGTGTTGCTTTAGATACAACTGGCTGCGGTACGGCTTCGGTAACGGGTGTTTCCGTCTTAACTTCGGTTTCCACATTATTAGCAGTTGTGTCTTGTGAAATAACCTGTTCTTCTTCCTTTGGCGGAACATCGGTTATTGCTTCTTCTACGGCTGTTTCTTGCGGAAGTACATTCTCGGTTGCATCGTCTGTCTGGGCGATCATTTCTGTCTCTATGCTTTCTTCCGCGGTTTTCGGTTGTCGGAAATAGGGCGATGTCATGACAACAAATATAAGTGCGACTGCCGCCAGTCCGGTAGCTCCCCAAGTGAGGTATTTCCGGGCTTGTGTTTTGATAGCCCATTCGTCTATCGGGTCGATTTCTTTGTCGGGAATATCTTTCTCATGGGCAAAGTAAAGCCGGGTACAGATAATAAACACGGCCAGCATTCCTAAAAGGATATATACACCGCCCATCAGATGATCCATTCGAACGAAATAGGCTTTCCGCGCCAGTAGGTCGAGCTGGCGGATTTGTTCCTGAAGGGCAGGATTATCGGCATTCTGGTTGTTCAACTCCTTTAATGTTTCAATCACCTCTGTTTGCAGGGGTGTAGTGCCTCTTACCTGGAAATAATTGGTGATAAGCATTATTGAGAATGTGACAATAAAGATTGCCGAAACGATGGCTATATTTCTGAGAATCGCTTTCTTCATCTTATTCCTGTATATTGTATTTTAAATTTTCTGCTTTCAAACCTGAACCTTTAGGAGTTTGCCCAATATTTTGCGGACAATAACTGAAACACCTTGCGCACCCCACACAGGCGGCGTGATCTATCTCGTATTGACGGCGCGTTCGTTTGACAGACAAACCTATCAGTGTAAGGCCAATCACCAAACCGATAAGCGCTCCGGCAAGGGTGGAATATAGTTTGAAATCGGCTTGTATGGTTTCGTATCTTCCGGTCAATTCTTCCACCGTACCACCTTGTCCGTAAAAGGCTTCGAGTTCTACGGAAAGGATATCCTGCGGGTCTGCTTCGTGCTGCATCACCATATCGTAGAGGCGTACATCTTTATGGGCCCGGCTGAGTTGAGCGCTTACCGAACGCAACAGGATAGCTCCGGCTACAATCATCAAAGGCAGGATTACGAAATAATTGACAATGCGTTTGACACCTTGCAGGCGGCTTTCTTTCACTTTATTATCGTAGGGCGGTTTAATAGCATCAACCGGACAAGCGTTGTGGCAAAGTTCACAGTTGATACAAGGCTTTTGGGTAAGTTCTACTTTCCAGATGGAGACACGCGAAAAGAGGCTCAACAAGGCTCCGTAAGGGCAAAGGAAACGACAGAAGGGTCGTCCGATAAAAATGGAAGCCACGAGTAGCAAAGCACCGAAAGTAATCAGTCCGATATCGCCGCCCAGTCGGAATATTCCGATAAAAGGGTCGAAACGGCATATAATAAAGCTGCTGCGTGTTACAGAATAAAGTACTGCGAAGATGAGGTAGAGCCACGGAATCAAACCGAGCACGGTAGTGACTGCTTTGGATAACTTATAATTCTTTACGTTGACCAATTCCTGTAGTGCGCCGAACGGACACACACCGGCGCAGAACACTCTTCCAAACAGGAATGCGAAGATTACGGGTAGTATAAAGAAAAGCAGAACAGATAGCGGCAAGATGTAGGTATTGTCTACCAACGCCAGGGATACGTTCTGAATGGAACCGATACTGCATACACATCCACTACGGAAAAAACCGAAATATGCAACTGAAATAATGGATACCCAGATGACGGGTTTGCGGGTTCGTCTTTTAAGGACTGCTCATGCTACGATGCCCATCAATACGACAAGCAGAAAAATATCAATCGCCGTCCACAGGGTTTCGTCTGGCACCGGATAGGTCAGGTCGGGGTATTGGTAGCCTGACTCAAAATCGGGTTTGGGAAACCTGTTCTGGGCGCTTACCTTTAAAGGCAGTAACAGCGTCATACATATATATAACAGTTTCTTCATCATCAGTCTTTCAGTTTATAGGCAAAGTCCAGGGGCACACGTGTGATGGCATTCGATGCACATACAGTCGCAATCTTACATTCGTTGCAGTCTTTACACAGGTCACGTTTGATTTGCAGATAGAGCGAGCCGTTCCCAAACGAACTGCATCCCTTCACACACTTTCCGCAGCCGTTGCAGAGGTCTTCGTTGATGGTATATTCAAAGTACGGGTCTTCCACATACTTCCGTTCGATAGCGCCTGTAGGACACATCAGGTTTTCGGCCGCCGTATTGAGCTCCTTGACATTGGAACGGTAATAGCCGCCGCACAAGTCGCAGTATCCGCATACTTTATTAGCATGGATGCACTTCACAGCCGATATAGGCAGTACGCAGTGGGTCTCGCAACGTCCGCACTGGGTACATTTCTGCGGATCTATCTGCCAGTAATGGCTTGCTTCCTGTCCCTTTACTTTCCATACCAGTCCGCCGGTAAGCGCAAGGATGCTTCCTCCCGCCACGGCCGACCCGAGTATGCGGAGAAATTTCCGGCGTGCTATGGGGCTGTTTTTATTTTCGTTCTTTTCCATTTGTATCGCTAACTATCTACAGTATATTCACTTTATTTCCCGATACACCAAAGTGTATTGGCTGTACGGATCACCAATTGTTTTCCGGCAATTGCCATAGATGCCCTGGTTAGTTCGTTGTTCAATTCATTTTTTTGCAATGATTTCAGCAGGCGTTGCCGGGTCGGCAGAAGGTTTTAACACCGTTGTTATTCCTTTTTCCGACAGAACGTAGATTTTTCCGTCGGCATAGACCGGAGAAGGGTTCAACGGTCCGGTTCCTAACCGGAGTTGCCAAAGAAACTCACCGGTAGACGCATTCAAACAGCAAATCCGGTTGTCCGGGCAGGTATACAGATACGGTTTCACATACAGATAGGATGACATCATGGGCGTATAGCCACTTTGTTCCCAGGCGATATGGGTTTTGGTACAGTCTCCCTGACCATCGGGGCGAACCGCCTGCACGGGCGCACGATTAGTGTGCGATGAATACACCAGCCCGTCGCCGATAACAGGCGAGGGTACGCACGGTTCACCGGGGCTGGCTATCGTCCAGATAAGTCGGCCGTCAACCGGATCGAAGCCTTGGATAACATCGCCGGCGGTGCTGATGATCTGGTCTTTTCCGTTGACTTGCATTACAATAGGAGTAGAATGTGCTATGCGAGACATGCCACGCATTCCCCGCCAACGCTCTTTGCCGGTATTTTTGTCCAGGGCAAGCAGATACGATTTGTCCCATGGCTCCGAAAAACCGAGACTCTTCGGTTCTTCTCGATTACTGTGATTAATAGGTAAAATCAATAAATCCTTATACAGAATTGGGGAGCAACCCATACCGTGGTGAGAATAAAAATCCAGGTCGGTATTGATCCATCGAACATTACCTTCGAAATCTAAAGCTGCAAAACCGCCGCCACTGAAAACTGCAAAAACAGTTTTGCCGTCTGTAACAGGTGTTGGCGTGGCATAAGAATTCATTTGATGCCTGTGTTGTTGTGGCTTTTGCGTAAACACGGTTTTGTTCCAAAGCATTTTTCCGGATTTACGATCCACAGCTATAATATGGCAGTTTTTACCCTCTTCTGTTGCCGTAGTAAGAAAAATATGATCATTCCAGACAATTGGCGAAGACCAGCTTTCACCTGGAATATCTGTTTTCCATGCGATGTTTTCTTCGGAACTCCAACGTTCCGGAAGATCTTTCGCCGTGGAAATTCCCTGACCATTCGTACCCCGGAATTGAACCCAGTTTTCTGTTTCTTGGGCTGACGCTGTAAAAGCTGCCAAAACAAAGCAAATACTAAGAAAAATTGCGTTTTTCATGATGGATTTCTGATTATATGATTTTCAACTAATATTATTCCTTATCTATAAGCGTACATATTCTATATCGTTATCCCTTTCCGCAGTGGGCAGGCGCTTACTCCGCAGGAGGAGCAGGCGGTGGATGCGGCCAGTACTTTATCATACTGGTAGGTGCTGACTATGTTTTGGCCGGTTACGAATATTTTGTCGCTTTGGACTTTTATGTCGTAGGCCGTATTGCCGCCGCCGAGGGTTTTCTTGTCGAGCAGCAGACTGCGAAATTCGCCATCGGGGCTATAGCAGCTGATACGCGGATTTCCTTTTTCCGAAGTGATAATTTCACCGGTACCGGTATAGGCCAGGTGAACCGGATTACAGCATCCGCAGAACATACCGGTGGCTCCTCCGGCTTTTCCAAAGGAACCCATATATTCGCCATTGGCAGTATATTTCTCTACTCTATGCCTTCCGGGATTGGAGCAGTACAGTATTCCATCGGTGTAGGTGACGCCAAAAGAATAGCTTGGTATTACAAAACCGTCGGGACTTTGAACGAAGCGGACGAAATTACCTTCCGTGGTGTATTGACAGATATTTTTATGGGCTGCATCGGTTACGAACAGGCTACCCGGCGCTAACGCCATGGAACAGTAGTCGGACTGGTCGCTGCATGCCTCCCAGTCGCGGAGCCATTCGCCTTCCTGATTATAAACCTCGATACGGGTAGGAAAGAGGAGGTATATGTTTTTGTTGTCGGAAGCTATATCGCGCAGGTTGCTGCCAACAGCAAAATTGTTGACCAGGCCGCCCATGCGGTCATAGATCAATATATTGTTGGAAGCGGCAACGATAATATGATCACCTGCCAGTTCAAAGGCTTCTATAGGATCGGGAACACTGAACGAAGACACCAGTTTGTAGGGCGAAGTGAAGTGGTCTTTCCCCAGTCCGCCTGTATTACCCCCGGTAGCGCTTTTCACGCTTGTATCAGGAATGGCAAAGTTTTTACTGAGCAAAACCCCCGATACTCCTACAATGCTTGCCCCGGCAAGAAACGAACCACACATTTGCAGGAACTTTCTGCGTGATACCTTTGGCTTTTTATCAGAGTTTGGTTCCATATTTTTTAAGTTCAATGTTCAATGTTCAAAGTTTAAAGAAACAAGTTCAACGTTCAATGTTTGACTTATTGTATACCGTCGGGTAAAGCCGTCGGTAATTGAAATATATTTATGGTCTTTTTCCCGGCGGCAAACAGTTGGCTACCGTCTGTCTGTACTTCGTAAGCCTTATTACCACCTCCCAGAAGACGGCTGTTCAGGATAACTTCCCTGAATGTTCCGTTGCGCTCAAAGCTGCTGACACGGGGATTACCTTTTTCGGAGGTAATCATTTCACCATTCGGTGTAAAGGTTATGTATGCAGGGTTGCAGCATCCGGCAAAGAAGCCGGCTTCGCCACCCGGTCCTCCGAATGCGGCTATAAATTTGCCGTCCAGCGTATAGGATTCCACCAGATGCCTGCCCGAATTGACACAGTAGATGGTATCGTTCCGGCTTTCAATATCAAAGGAATAGCTGGGAATGATAAAGTCGCGCGGGCTTTTGATAAAGCGGACAAAATTGCCTTCCGTGGTGTATTGGCAGATGTTTTTGTTTTCGGCATCGGTGACAAATACAAAGTCTCCTGCCAGGGCAAAAGAACAATAATCCGAAAGTTCGCTACAGGCTTCCCATTCGTGAACCAAGACACCTTCTTCCGAGTAAGCTTCGATGAAAGTAGGGTATAACACATAAATGCGATTGTTTCCAACCGTAATATCGCGTACACCTTCTTTGACCGTAAAGGAAGCAAGTTGATTGCCTCCGCTATCACAGATATAAACCGATTGCCCGGTGGAGATATATAATTTACCGTTGTGCAGTTCAAAGCGGTTAATATCCTGTGGCAAATCAAAAGACGATATTTTTTTATAGCGGCTGTTGAACGGGGTTTCCTGCCGGGTTTCCGCATAGGTCGTTTCGTCCTTATTGACAGAACGTACCATGTACCAGATAAATCCGGCTACCACCAGCAGTATGGCTATATTGATAAGTATTTTCAGGCTCTTGTTCATGATCATCCGATTTTTAGGCATTTCACAATATGGGCATCCCGGACGATAAGCATTCCGTCAGCATAAGCCAAAGGCCCCCAGGCGTCGGCTCCGTCCATGACGCGTTGTTTCTTGAGTAGCTTCATCTCATTCTGGCCCACTTCATAAACATAGAGTTCACCATCGTCTTTGAACACGAACAGGTTATTGTTTATCAGCAGGTAAGGGCCGAGGCCAAAACGCTCATCGGCAGCCGATGTCCATACGGGCGAGCGCAGATTGGAGGGAGAATAACAGACGAGTTTCCCCCGGTGTCCACCTCCGTCTTTCGGCATCACGCTGATAATCATATTATTGTGGAATATCGGTGTCTGCTGTTCGCTCGAGAGGCCTTCGCTCGGTTTATACTGGTCGGTAACGGTTGCTGTCCATTGGTTTCCTGAACGGTCGACCTGTAAAAGTGCGCCTCCCGTACCGTAACCGGCTACCATAAATATCTGGTTCGGCGATATCTGTAGAGGAGACGGAGCGACTACCGACGGCTGCCACTTGGAGGCGTTCCACAAAAGGGTACCCCGGTCGTTTTCTTCTGCTGATACACCACAAACGCCACCTACGCCAATATATACATAAGTTTTTTTGCCTCCGATAGTCATAGGCATGACGGAGGAATGCGACATTTTATAGTTCAACGTATTAGGTGTTGTCCAGAGGACTTCCCCTGTAAGGCAATTAAGTCCGGCCAGAAGGGTTTCTTCCCCGGCGGGAGCAAGTATGAGGATTCCGTTATCTACACGTGGACATTGCCCGGTGTACCAGAAAGGAACTTCCGTCTTATATTCTTTCTGCATATCGAGCGACCATTTCATATCGCCTGTTACAGGGTCGCAACACATCACATGTCCTTCGGGGCCGATGGTGATAATATAGTCATCGCCGATTGCCGGAACCGTACGGGAGAATCCGTGATTGCGTTTGATCGGTACACGGTACCAGCGGCGCCATAACTCTTTACCCGTTTCAAGCGAAAAGCAACGCAGGGCATCTGAACTCAACTGTTCGTTATAATCGAGCAGGTAAACCCTGCCGTTGTAGATAACGGGTGCTGCATGCCCTTCTCCTGTTTCTACACTCCATATCTCGGGATATTCATCATCGCCTGTATGGATTGTTTCCGGGGTACGGATGATATTGGTGGTCTGCTCTCCCCGGAAACTATTCCATTTCCCGGACAGAGAACTACCTTCATTAAGGTCTTCATACTTCATGAAAAATTCGCCTATCAAAACATCGTCGGCTTTACGTGCTGTTCCTTCGGGACGGTTGTCGGCGCCGGGAGCCTGGATAGTAAGGTCTTCATAAGGGGCATAGAGATGCCACCCGACGATAAGAACGGTGTAAAGAAGTACCGTAAAAACGGTTGTGTACATTACTATCCTGTTATTTTTCATATTGAATTAAGTACTGTAAGCATATTACAAATATGGTCAGAATCTTATTTTTAACGATTAATAGCATGCGCTAAATAGAAAAATTAGCGGGTTAACACGAATAATCTCTTAACACTTTGCGTAAGCATTCCTTGAAGAGATTTGTGCCAAGCCTGTGGCACTGTGGTGCCAAGCTCGTTGCACTGTGGTGCCAAGCCCGTGGCACTATTGTGCCATGCCTTTGGCACTAGCTTCTTGCTTATTGCTCTTTGAACTTTAAACATCGGACCTTATATTATTTCACCTTATACGCCATTAACGTATTCCCATGCCGCACGTACATCACGCCTTTGTAGAGCACAGGATGTGCCCAGTGTTGTTCCGTTCCGAGGGTAATGGGAAATTTGCTGATTAATTCGAATTTCTCCGGTGTTGCTTTTACGAGTGCCATTTCTCCTTTGTCGGAATAGCAGTAGAGCATTCCGTCGGCATCGGCAATAACGTTGCCGACAGCTATCGAACGGTCTTTATACTGTTGCTCGCCCGTTTTCCAGTCCAGACAGAACCAGTATTTATGATTATCGCCGGAACCGTATACATAGTTGCCTACTTTTACTGCTCCGCCTGTTTTCGAATCGAATTCTTTGTTTTCCCAGACCTGCTCTACTTTCCGTCCACCATCTGTTAGCCGCAACATCACGGAACCTTTACCGTAACCGAATATACATAACAACATGTTGTCATGATATAGTGGGGTGTTGGGATGGATATTGCGCATATTATTATAGGGGAAAGACCAGAGCATTTTGCCCGTTGCGGCTTCTATTCCCAGAATATGATTGGCCGTAATGGTAACGATTTGCGGGATTTGTTGAGTGCTTATATACAAAGGGGAGCAATAGGCCGGAATGTCACCCTCTCCGGCGCAACTCCAGATTATATCGCCCGTATTTTTATGAAGCGCTACTACATTGTTTTTTTCCCCGCCGGGCGTGATGATTACTTTTTCACCAATAATTAGTGGGGATTCATTAACTCCCCAGCGGATATTAGAACCCTGAAAGTCATTTACAATATGTTTTTGCCACAGGATATTCAGGTTATTTTCATCCATGCAGACCAGAGCCCCGGTTCCGCTGTATATGTAAAGCTTTCCGTTGTCAACGGTGACAGTTCCTCTCGCTCCGTTGTAGTTGGTGTCCCATTCCGGACCGTAAGCTTTTTTATTGAGCAATTTACCGCTCAGGTCGAATACAAAGAGGTGGCCGTTTCCGTCGACCAGTCCGGTAATATAGATTTTATTGTTGGCTATGGCAGCGGAAGAATGCCCTTCACCCAGTCCGTTGTAATGCCATAACATCTGCGGCCCTTCCGTCAGCCACGATTTCATTAATCCGGTTTCCTTATAAATTCCGGTACGGTCTGGTCCTCTCCATTGGATTACATCCTGGGCGGAAAGGTTCAGGGAAGAGAAAATAATAAAAAGAATGGTTAACCTTTTCATACAACAATGATTTTCTATTTCATCTTATACGCCATTAACGTATCTCCATGCCGCACATACATTACGCCTTTATAGAGGACGGGATGTGCCCAGTGTTGTTCCGTTCCCATAGTAATCGAATACTTGCTAACGATATCCAGCTTTTCGGGAGTGGCTTTCGCAAGTACAATTTCACCGCGGTCAGTATAGCAATAGAGCATGCCATCGTTGGCAATGATATTCCCCATAGCCAGTCCCCGTTCTTGCCATTTGATTTCTCCTGTATTCCAATCCACACAGAACCAAAAACGGTTACTATCGCCCGAGCCGTAAGCATAATTGCCGACTTTCACCATAGCACCGATGCGGTTATCCAGTTCTTTGGAAAACCATACTTCCTCGATACTTCTGCCTCCGTTGAGAAGGCGTAACATCGTGGAACCTCTACCGTATCCACTGGTAAATAAAATCATATTGTTACTATATACAGGGGTATTTGCGTGTACAGAATGACGGTTGGTATTCGGGTGCGACCAAAGTTTCTTTCCGGTATTGGCATCTATACCAATGATATGGCTGGCAGTCATTGTCGTGATCAGAGGAACCTGCTGGTCACTGATATATAATGGAGAACAATAGGCCGACAGGTCTCCTTCGCCCGGGCTGCTCCATATTAACGCACCGGTATTTTTGTTCAGTGCAACCATATTGTGCTGTTTCCCGCCTGGTGTTGCAATTACTTTATCGTTAATGATCAATGGTGCTTCGCATATTCCCCATTCAATATTGGAAGAGTTGTATTCTTGTAGCAAATTCTTTTTCCAGATTACATTCAGGTTGTTCTGGTCGAAACAATAGATGTCGCCCAAACCACTGATAAGGTATAATTTACCACCATTAACGGTTATGGTTCCGCGAGGGCCATTGTAACTCTTTGTCCATTCCGGGCCATATTCTTTTTTAGACAGTAATTTGCCAGCCATATCGAATACATAGATAAACCCTTTTCCATCCGATAATCCGGTCACATAAATCTTATCCGAATCAATGGCCACTGACGAATGTCCTTCTCCCAATCCGTCATAATGCCATAAAAGGTCGGGGCCTTTCTCCGGCCATGATTTAAGCAATCCCGGTTCGTTATAAATTCCAGATCGATCGGTTCCCCGCCATTGAATATTATCCTGTGCAGATAAGGATAAGGTAAGAAGTGATAAGCATAAGATAAATACCTTTTTCATGATTATATTTTTTAAGTTCAAAGTTCTAAGTTCAAAGTTTAATGTTCAAGGTTCAAGGTTTCGGGTGTCAAATTGAACTTTGAACCTTGAACCTTGAACTTCTTTACGGCATTTAAAACAAATGTGATATTATACATTTCTTCCGAATACCATAACCGCGAGAAATAAAGCCCTATCGGTTCGGCACGGAATAATTCGTCAGCCTGAAACATACCATAGAGATAATCGAAGGCTTTATTTATTACTGTTTCATCCGGGTCGGGACTGGATGCCATAGCGCTTAACGCACGGGCAGTCAGCGTAACCTTGGAAGGAACATTTTTGGCGCCTCCCCAGCCACCATCGCTATTTTGTGCGGATAAGAGGTAGTTTAACCCTTTTGAAGCCATTTCATGGGCAATAGGTTCGGCAGAGCCGGACAAGTATTCGACTGTCATGGCTGTACCGTAAACCGGCGATTTCTCGTCAGAAGCATCCTGATCGCCAAACCATAAGGGAGTCCAGGAACCATCGGCCGCCTGTATTTTTTGCATCCATTTCAACATACGGAGCATACTTGCTTTACACCTTTTCTGCAAACCCGGCGGCAAAACATCCATCCACAACTGAAAAGCCAGAATGGAATGGGCGGATATATCCGGGCTGCTCCGGTCGAACGGCAGTTTCCCCCATCCCTTACAGAAAGTAGGCATTCCGCCGTCTTTGTTTTGCAAATCCAATAACCATTCGATACCTTTTCCAACTTCGGGACAGTAAACACCATCCAGAAGAATATGTAGCGCTACCAATGCGCCGGATGTATCATCGGCATCGGGGGCAGCGCCGGGCAGGTCGGTCCATCCCCAGCCACCTTCTTTTGCTCCGGTAAATGGATGTTTATGGGTAAAAGCGTTTTTCCGGATAAGGTCGGCTAACTCCTTTTTGTTTTCAATATCGTCTCCCAAAGCCCTCACACTTAATGCTGTCATCCAGCTTGCCAGGTCGGTATCGATTGGCCATGAACCGTCTTCGCGAACCGTATCCGTGAGGAAACCGACACCTTTTTGTGTGGAAACATGCTCCCGGTATCCCGCGCCACTCATACACATAGCCACAAAAGCCGTGAGAGGAGCTGCTTCCAGAAAGCCGCCGTTTACCGGTTGCAATCTTTCAAGTACTCTTAATGATTTGTTTACAAAGGACTCGCGTATGGGCGAGAATATATTCTTCTTCCCTTTCCTGTAGCGAAGAATACCTACGGCAATTAACGCCGGAATAGCATAACTGACAACCGGAAGCTGTAAAAAGCGGAAAAACCTTTGCGGCATGACGGCCAGTTCGAAAGGCAATTGCGGTATTTTATCCCAACTGGAAATAATCCCGGCCAAGGCGCACATCACTAATATCGGGGCGGAGAATGTAAGGTCAGTCCCGTAATAATCGAGCACACCTTTAATAATATGTTGGTCAGTATAGCCGCCAAACTTTGCCGTCAGGTAATCTTTTGCCTTTTGAGGAGCCTGACCTATGGCACAAAGGGAAGCGTAAGTAAGCAGTGTCGCGGTCATATTCGACGGACTTTCAAGAGTGTCGCCCCACGAACCGTCTTCGTGCATTGTCCCCTTCAGCCATTGCGTTCCCTTCTGAATATAGGAAGCGTATTTGTTCTTATCAACCATATACAAAGCAAATACGGAAACGGAGGTAGAGATAGCACTGGATGATAGTTTACCTCTCCATATTTTCCCGGGAGTACGCTTTGCCAACAGCTGTTCGCGTAAAACTCCAATCATTTCTTCCGCTTGCTTGTTTCTCATTATATTTTTAATGTTCAAAGTTTAAAGTTCCTAACCCTAACAGCCCATAAAACGTATATTCAACATCGCTTTTGTCATCCAGCAGGGTGGCTGCGAAACCTCCCGAATCCAGCCAGTGAGCCTCGATAAAATCGCGGGCTGCATATTTCGGCTTTATCCCATAACAATTCAACATAAAGAGCGAAGTTGCTGTAGATAAAAGGTCAGGTAAAGGAGATGCTTTGGCTGCCGCAAACCCACCCGATGATTCCTGTAAATTATAAAGGAAACGTATGTCGACATTATCCTTATACCCCTCCATTTGCCCTTTTACAGCTAAAGCGGCAACGGTTGCATTTGTGGTCGCCGTTAAGCCATCAGTCGTATTCATATATCCGCCCCCGGGAGCGTGATAAAGTTCAAGGTTCAACGTTCGAGGTTCAGTGTTCAGTTTTTCGGGTTCAAAGCGGTCACTTTGCCTTTGATTCAAACGTTGAACTTTAAACTTTTTTCCCGTATCCTCCAACAACGCCAGCCAGATAAATTGCGAATAGGGCGATTGCGGATCGTTATGCGGTAATCCGTTGAAATCCTTTAGTGAAGGGGAAGGGATTGAGGTAGAAAAGAATGATTTAATAAATAACCCCAGCTTCCCCTTTTCAAAGAGTTGCTGTATCATGCGGCAGCGTACATAGGCCGCATAATGGATTAAATCCATCCGGTCGGTATCCAGGGTCGCCAGGTAATCGTTCATCTTCCGTGAATCCGACGGTATTCCCAAAACATAAGATAACATCCAGCCGAAAGCCGTATAATAAAGATCGGCTTTACCGCTTTTATCCGTAAACGAACCTTCGTCAGTGCGTTGTGAAAGGACAAAACGGGAAACCCGTTCGACAGCCTGTTCGGAAAGCTGCTCTTTACCTTTTAAAAGGGTCTTGAATAACCGTATGGATATTGTCTCTTTCATCCTTTTAGCCGATTACTTCAGAATACGTTTGGTCACACGGAAAAGCAAACGTTTCAGTTCGGTGTTCGTAATCTCATGCAAAGCATCCAGCGCTTCGCGATGATATTGTTCTGTCATCTGCCTGACCCTTGTAAGAGCCTCTTCCAGATAAGGCTTATTCTTCGGGAGAGTAAGGAACGTTTTCGGATTATCACACTGCAAAAGGGAAGAGATAAAATCTTCATCCGCAGCATGTTGCTCACAAACAGCAGCCAATACCGCCGAAGGACGCAAAGCAAGCGGACCATCCGTTTCAAAATCTTCCAGATCATCCTGCAACTGATAGGCAATGCCCAGTGCACGCGAATAATTATGCAGTGTAACCTGCAATATAGCATCGCCACCGGCACAAATCACTCCCATAATCAATGAGACGTCGAACGCCGGAACAGTCTTATTACAAAAAATATCCAGTACAAAATCCATCGTTAACGGACGGGGCGAAACGCTCCATTCCAGTTCCATTCCCTGACCTTTGCAAAGGGAAATATGCGCTTCGGAAGCCACCTTCAATAACTCCATATTATTGCAACCCGTTAGTAAGCGATAACCTTCGCCCAGAAGCATATCACCTACATTAATGGCAATCGGAACACCATACAGAGCGTTGACCGTTTTTTTGCCGTAACGCATGGAGTCATTGTCCTGTATATTATCATGAACAAGAGATGCTTTATGGAAACATTCAACCGCTATGGCAGCCAGTTCGACCTCTTTGGGTATATCCTTATCGCCACTCAAAGCCATATAGGTAGCAGTCAACAGGTAAGGGCGCCAACGTTTTCCGTCGCCCCCCCCAACCATTCTTTAGTGATTGTGGAAGTAAGGTCAGTGTAACCCGTAAGAAGAGCAGACAGGTTTTCGTATGAAAACCAACTTTTTAAAGTGGATTTCAAATGGTCGTAGTCTAAAAGGTGTATTTCCTTTTCCGACAGCATACTAATCATCCGGTTTACGTAACCGTAATCCACATTCGTATCTTTACAGCCCGATATATTCAGCGGAATAGCCAGCCCGGGCACAGCATTATTTATCAGTAAAGGAAAAGCTCTCTCTAACGAATCCAGGCATCCGACGCCGATAACCGTATCGACAACCCGGTTCTCTATCAATCCGATAACCGAAGTAAATCCTTCGGCAACAATGCTCATCATCCCGAGATCATCTGCCTTATCCTGCAAATCCGGTATCGAACAGAGGCTACACCGGTGACACAGAAGGCCCAGTTCATCAACATCGGCTTTACATTTGGTCGAATGGCTCAGACACTTCGGCAACAGAAGGATACGTTTGTCGTAAGGAATTGAAGCAACTGTCTCGCGCCATACGCAGTTATTGACCTCTACCATTATCCAACCTTTCATCTCCGGTTCAAGCGTATTGTCACTAATCAACCGGTCGGATAAACCAGACAGGTCATCCATGGAAAGGGGAGGTCCTAACAGCTGGCTACTTACGAATTCGTCAATCAGATTCCGTAAACGCGTCCTCTCTTCGTAGGTTTGCGGGACATTATATATCTGTTTATTATCCATAAATTACCTTTACTGCCATTAACCGTATGCGCCGAAACCAAAGAAATACCTTTTCTTTACCATCTTATAGAAAACATTCTGTTCGGGAATTTTCTGTCCCTGCTGGTTATGCCCTGCTGTCGGCAACATATCTTTATATTCTTTCAGCACACAGCCCCGGCTTGTCGTGTCCGTTGCCTGGTGTTTTTCCAGAAATTCCACCATCTTCTGGGGGTCTTCCAACAAAATGCATCCCCGTGAACTCTCCGCTGTCATCTTACGGAATTCGGCAAGGAACCCGGAATTTTCGAATAATTCCGCCAGATTGGAACCATCTTCATTGATATAATCTTTTGCCATCTGGATGGGAGGACAAAACTCCAGTGCTCCCGAAGGCGATATGTGGTGGCTCATGCCTGTCGCGCCGGGACAAAGGGCGTTCCCCTTATCATCCCAATATGTTTCGATGAGAAACAAAGGCGCATTTTTACGTTGTTCCACAATAAACTTACGGAACGCCAATACCTGTTCTTTATCCAGTGCATTGGAACTCTTCGGGTCGGCACCTGCCGGACGGTACAGGTAATACCAAAGATAATGAGCACCTTCTTTGGCGATCATTTCAATATAATCCCGGTTCACCAGGTCATTATAATTACTCTTACCAATACTGGCCGCAGCACCGAAAATCAGTTTCGCTTTCCGGCAGGCACGCACTCCGGCCAACGTCTTTTCGAACACGTCAGGCCTGCCGCGTCGGGCAGCGCTTTCTTCTTTCAGCCCTTCAATGCTGATCAATGGGGTAACATTCCCTATTTTTTTCAACCGCATTGCCACCTCTTCAGTAAGAAGCACACCATTTGTAAACAACTGGAAATAACATTCCCGGTGTTTCTCCATTATATCCAGCAGCCCTTTATACATCAATGGTTCTCCACCCAGGATACCAAAGAAGAAAGAACCCTTTTTCTTGCAACTCGTAATAATGCCGTCCAACTGTTCGGGCGACAAAGACTTCTTTCCGCCGCTGGTGACCCAGCAACCGCTACAAGCCAGATTACAACTCTCCGTCACCGAAATCATCACAAAAGCCGGAAAGAAAGGTTCACCCTTCGCCTGCCTTTTCTCGAACCGGCTGATATTGCGCATACTCTGCCATCCGAAATTATACATGAACTTCCATACCAGTCTCGGAGAACATTCTCCCGGCACCCGGAAGGCGGCTTTTGCTGTAGCGATATAGTCTTTTGTTTTCAAAGTTTTCAAAGTTTAAAGTTTAATGTTCAAGGTTCAAATTTTCACTCCTTCTTAAGGAGGGGAATGCTTGCTCTGCGTTGCTGTAATTTGTTACGTAGCCGTTCTTTATACATGATATCCATTTGTTCCGGATTGAAAGATTCTTCCATTTCAGTTCCTCCATTGATAGGAGATTTCTCATATTTCGGGAATATGACCGCTTTATTGGGACACATCCGTGCACAAGCCGGACAGTTATTCTTACAGTTTTGCGGCTTTACCACGCTGACCTGTTTATTTTCTACCGTATAAACCCCGAACAAACAGAAGTCATGGCATTTACCACATTCACTGCACTGTGTTTTGTCGAGCACCGGATACCAAGCATCCGTTCCGTTTTCAACAGGAAACTCACGAACCTCCTGCCTGATAGCAGCAAAGTCTGGAAAATCCTTTCCTGATGAAAATGAAATGGAAATATTGAGCTGCGAAAGAACTTCCGTTGTAGTATTATTTCGTATGTCGATGATTTGTCGGGCTTCCAGTCCTTTCCAGTGAAGAAGCGACTGTACCGCCCGCGTATGGCAAGCCACAATCGTTCCGGCTGCCATCTCCCTGATATCGGGAGAACTATCCATAACTTTCCGGCATAAATCAGGCTCCAGATTTACATCGTACCCCTCATATTTTAATGCCGCCGCGACTTCTGCTATTTTATCTTTATCAACAAAAGACCTCGAAGCACATGCGCAAATCGTTACTCTGTTATTCTGCATTTATTGTCACTTTGTAAATATCAAATGGTACATAGTATTAAGATAATCCGCATCAGCCTCGCTGAGTTTCAATGCATAAAGATGTTGAAATTAATAGGTTAATCAAGTATTAATTTCCTTAAAGCGAAAAAAAGGTTTAAACACGAAAATGCATTTATCTGAAAAGAGCCTTTCTAAAATTGGAGAATAAGATATTAAATGATGGTTTTATTCTAATTATTCTATTTCATATCAAACTTTATACTACCACCCTAACGCCAAACACTTCTACCCCCTTCTAAACCCATTCCATCCTACAATTAAGTCCTACTTTAGCCCCATCCAAAATGAATCAGAGCTATGCCCTTCCATTAATTATCCAAAAATGAACTATAAATTGAAAGACTAAGATGTTCTGCTGGTCACAGAAAAAGACAATAACAAACTCAGTGTTGTTACCGGAATGAACGAAGACGGTACACCTAAGACCGTCAGTCCGAAACAGGAAAAGGAACCGGATTTCCTGAAAATCGATAAGCACGGCGATATGCTGTTCATGTCCAATTTTATGCGCCAATCCAAAGACCCGACACATTTCCATTTTTTCAAAGTTCCTATGACGCAGGTTGAAAACTTTGTAGCCGTATTACAGGAAATGCTCGAAGCCCCGGACAATCCATCCAATAAAGAAATGTTGGATACGCACCGGGTACCACCCGAAGCATTTGCACGGGAAGCCTATCAGGCCATTGATGAAACCCGTATCGACTGGGTGCAATTTGAGAAGCTGGGTGTAACCAAAGAAATGCTGGAACGGACAAATTCTCTTGACAGGATGCTTAACTGGCAAAAAACTCCGGTACTATTTCCGATACGGGTTGAAATAGGTGAGACAGTTATTCGCACCGATGCCCGTTTATCCTTGCGGGAAACACCCGAAGGAAAACTCAATCTGTACGTTCATACATCCGCAAGGAACCGGAACTCGACAGCCCCTTCATGGCTGCCCGCTTTACCGATGAAGACAAACAGAACTTTCTTCAAACCGGCAATGCAGGCAGATTAATTGAGATTGAACCCGTGAAAGACCAAAAGATGATGGTTTTCGTCTCTTTAAACAAACTGACAAATGAACTTGTTGCCGTGCGTGCCGACCGCATAAGGATACTCGATGAAATTAAAGGTATAAAACTGGATAATCACCAGAAAATAGCTTTAATGCAGGGGAAAGCCATAGACCTGGAAGGCATGACCTCGAAAATCGGAAAACCTTTTGATGCAACCATTCAGGTGAATGCCGACCACAGGGGACTGGAATTTAAGTTCAACAATACCAATCAACTGGACAGGCAGCAAAATCAGGGAACCACTCAGGAATAAACCTCAAACCAGCAGTTCCGTATTCTTACCCGTCTTTTAGGAGTAGATCTTTCTGCCGACCAGCAAAATAAGCTCAAAGAAAACCAAACCATTTACGTTGGAGGAATGACCGACAGAAAAGGCGAACCATTCAATGCTTATTTCAAAGTAAACGAGGAAAAAGGCAAACACGACTTTTTCAGGTGGAATCCTTACAAAGTAAAACAGGTTACACCAGATAATGACAGTAAAACCCAAGTAACCGTCAATTCTAAAGGGAAAACAAATGAACCTACCAAAAATGTAAACGAACCCCTGAAACAAGGACAAACAAATCCTACCGAGAAACAAGAGGAAAAGAAAGAAGGAATCGTTTAATATTCCTTTTGACTGCCTGTCTTAAAACTTTAGTTTTTACTCCGTATAATTCAGCCAAATCGAAGTCAAGCATAACATTCAATCCCCGAATCTGATATATCTTGTTTTGTATTGTTTGTAGTTCCATGATTAGCTAAGATTTAATTGAAAATTTAATTTAACTTTATTCATATCGTCCATAATTGAATGGTCTAATACTCTGGTACAATGTTGTGTCATTCGGGTAGAAGTATGTCCAAGTATTCTAGATACATTTTCTAATGAAACTTTATTCGCAAGCGTTACAGTGGTTGCGAATGTGTATCGTCAGCAATCAGTCGTCAGTTTCTTTTTTATTCCACATATTGCTGCGATCTCCTTCAGATAGCAATACTTTTGAGATTTATCCCTTATTTTCAGCAAATTAGGATAACGTTTGTTTGGGCAGGTAACGAGTTAATAACGGTTCTTTTAGCTTATGTTTACACCATTTTACACAGTACCAAATAACTTAATACAAAAGTAGTGAAAGGTATTCTTATGATTTATGCAATAGAATACTGATATATTTTTTGATATGTTTGATTTCTTTTAATAACGGCAAACATTCTATGTATAAGTTTACCTCTAACAGCGTTTATCACAGACATTTTATTCTTTCCCTGTGCTACCTTATTGAGATAATATTCATTTAATTCCCCTTTCATGCGGGTAGCCACCACCAATGCTGCCATATGTAAAAGAGTTTTAATACTTTTGTCGGCCCTGTGTGAGACTCTGTTCTGTGATCTTATACTACTACCTGAGGTATAAGCAAAGGATGCTACCCCGGCATGACAACAGAATTTACGTGCATCTTTAAAATCGCGGAACCCATTTGTTTCTACCATCATCTTTACGGCTATTCTTTCTCCAATACCATCTACAGAACATAGTAACCGATGCTGATTGGATAATTCCGGATCAGATTCTATGATGAAAAGAATCTTTGTGTCTATTTCTTTGAGAGATAAATTGATTTCTTTGATTATTCTCTTTAAACGCTTTTGTTTATCCTTATAATCAGCTGGGTTGATAAAGTCTTTCTGATCGGTAAGCTGTCCCTGGTATTTACCCCGGTCACTCAAATACAGGTCACGCTCACTTAGAAGTAATGAAAGGCTATGAAGAGCTGCATCGGGTAGGCTGTAAAAGCGGGCATCTTGCTGGAAACGAAGCGCATAGAAGGCTATTTTGCGGGCGTCAATCTTGTCATTTTTACCACGTCCAAAGCCACATGAATATTTAATTTGCATCGGATTTTCAAGCCATAAATGAATGTTAAGTTCTGCGCAAGCACAACACAGGGGATAGGTATAATGACCGGTATATTCCGCGCAAAGAAGAAGAGATTCTGCACACAGATTATATTCACCAGATAAATTAACAAGAAACTTCTTAACAGGGTTTAATTTGTTTTCAATGACAATTTCTTGAAGAATCTTTTGGTCAACTATCAGGCAAAAATTTAACTTATTTTTGCTTACATCAATTCCAATTACAATTTTTTCCATAACTTTGTTTTTGAGCAAAAAAGAAAAGAAGGGAACCCTTGGATAATCCTAATAACCTTAACAATACAGGTTAAATTCTTATACAGGTCTTTATCAAGGGAAAGGCCAATCAGTACTAAATAGAGGGATAAGACACAAGCTTACTCAGGGCTAGAGGTCACTGACTGGTTTCCTTTCTTTTTAATGTTGAATTTTTCTATCTAAAAATAATTCATTATTATTTATTGAACAAATCTAAGGTTTTCTTATGGAGAAATCTTATTCGAAAAACCTATCATTTTTTTTTGAGAGAACAATTGACTATTAAAAAACAATATTGATAATACATTTGCAATTTCCTTTTCATCGGGAATAGTCGTAAGGCTAATTGAGAAAGTTCGTTTTGATATGTAACTCTTAGCTTTTTCCATAAAGAAGAAAAGTCTGTAATCAAAGGTGATTCACTCACTCGTTTATTTTGCCAGCCTACAGGAATGTCAAATACTTGTTGGTCATGCATTATTAACTCATTAAAATCCTTTTGAAACGCAACAGACTGAATATAAGTTACACATTCGGAATCATTTGCAAGAAAGTGTAAATCATAAAAATGCCGAATTTTAGAAGTAAGTGCTATGAGCGGGTTTTCTTCGAAGGAAAACCGAATAAGTGATACCAATTTCTCAATCAGCGTCCGACGTTTATCTAAAATATTTAGTGAGAAAGAATTCAATCCATACAACTCAATAGCTACATAATTGTTTTTTTCGTACAGGAATTCTCCAATAAAAGAATTGATATCCAAACTGATAAACGGATATGGATTTGCAAAAGAGTTGATTTCTAAAATAATTCGTTTTTGAAGATTTAAATTCAATCGATTAGTAACTACACTGGGATACTCAAAAACCGATTTTCCGAAACATGGATCCCTTACTGGTTATTTCTGGTTCAACAATTTCTGATAATTCAGAAGTTATACTTTTCTCAATTGCTCTTATTTTTGTTTTCAGTGAATTACCAGTCAAGTTTTCATTAATGGTAGCAATATCAATATCTTCCGAGAACCTACTAATCAATCGATAAGCTTTAGATAGTGAAGTCCCACCTTTGAAAACGACACTTTTTGCATATTCTGACGAAAATAAGCGATTTAGTAAGAGCGTTATCCAATAATCTTTTTCAATAAATTCGGGAGCAATACCTACATGGATAGAAGTAAGCTTGATAAGTTCGGAAAAGTCATTGCTATCAGTATGTAAAGTTATCATCGGATATTCCATTTTTTTTGAGTTGGTAATACTTGAAAAGATATATTCAGCTTATATATTGTTATTGGATTCAGCCTTTTGGACAACATTGTTGTATTCTCTTCTGAATTAATGGTTTCAAGTATTGCTCCTAATAATGCGATAGTTGCCGGATTGTATTTTAAGGACAATCGTTTGATTACAGTGATTTGCTCAGGCAATAACTGGCGGAATAGAATCAACAGTCGACGGCAAGCCATATCTGGCATTGTATCAGGTATTTCTTTGAAAAAACGCAGACAGTCAAGAAGCCTAAGCAATGGAATATTCTCTTTAGTGATTACATTTTCTTGTTTTACGAATCGCATCTGATAGATATTACGAGTAATAGCTTTTTTCTCTCTTCGTGTACCTATTTGTAATGTTGCCGGAATTTATGTTGTTAAACCTAAGTCGTTGAAAGCAGTATATCCTGTGAGATAGCCTATTATTTTACCATTCTTCTCAAGTAAATCTTTAACAATCTGATAAGTATCAGGTGGGAGTTCTCCAAATTTACCTATCTGAGGTTTATAAAAACGTCCTTTTGAAAGTTTACGCAAACTGCCTTCTGAAACAAGAGCATTAAGAATTTTATTCACTTGCTTAGGATTTTCTACTGCAGTAGGAAAATCTATTGTAGTGAATACAAAACCTAAGGGAAATTTAGCTATCGTATTTTTAATTTTATTTACCATAAATGATTTATTTAAGAGTTTTTGCCCGTAAAAACTCTTTTTCTTGATTAAAATTTCCTGTGTTGATACGATTTGTGAATACCATCACTTTTTACAACTCTTCTATTTCATCATCTGTATTTTGTGAGGGCTGGACTAAATTCAGAATTAAATCCAAAAAACCTGTATTTTTATAAAAATAATTGGGGTTCTCTTTTAACTTTTCCTCAATAGAATAAAAACCATAATTAGTATACTGTTCCATAGTGTTAATGAGAAAATCTACAGCTTTTCGTTCGTTGATTTCTCCTTTTTCAAGAGCAATTAGATCTAACTCATCACTTTTTGCTACTAGAGCAGTAAAAATATATTCTCTTAATTTAGGATAAGCTTTTCGGAATTTCTTAGAATCCAAATTCCCCCAGTATTGTATGGGTTGACCAAGACTTTTAGTGTCTCCAACTAACTCCTTTTTCTTATTTTGATACAACCCAAGAAAAAAAGCATATATGTAAAGCTCGTATCCAGCTCCTAATATCTTTCCTTTAGTCGACATGGATTCCACGGATCCCCCGCCATATTCTGTATATTGGCGTAATAGTATTTCTTCGAAACGAGTTTCAAACTGAGGATTTCTTCTCGCCCATACGTCGTATAATTTTTCCTTTGCCATAATTATTCTTTTACTAATGTTATATTGGTTTGAATAGTTGACAAGTCCTGATTATTAAAAGGACGTTGTTTTTCCATACGATAGACAGTGCAATTTAGAGGGTCTATTTTGTTATTATCTAACGAACCTTTTTCAGTCAAAAAGCTCTTAGTGAAGATAATGCACTGTTTCTTTATGTCTGAAATCACATTAAAGAAATCGCTTTCTTTTTGTGAGGCAAAAGAACTGGTCGGTGCATCAAAAATAAGTGGATAGTCATTATCTCTTTTTATTGTGGTAAGTTCTGAAACTGCAAATAAAACAGCCATATACATGGTTGTTTTCAATGCTTGATTAGGACTGTTATGAGTGTATCGTTTTTATCCTGCAATGCAATCCTTGCAGATTCATCATGCATTTTTATAATGTGTATTATTCCATAAAATCCGTCAACATTAAGCTTCTCAAGATATTGATTTGCTTTTTCTTCCAGAAGAGAGAGAAAATCTTGAGTGTTTTGTTCTTTGGCATTCTTAAACGCATTCTTAATTTTATTAAATGCTGAGTGAACTTTGCTATAAGTATTAGCTACAGAAGTTTTAGCAAGATTATCGTATGCATCTTGAGCTTTCTCAAACTCTCTTTCTATATCTTTTCCTTCTTGTGCAAGAATGACTATTTGTTTTTCAGCTTGATTTTTATAATTCCACCAATTCTTTATATTTTCATAAGCGTTTTGTAGTTGCTCTTCCGTTAGTCCGTCATTTTGAGCTAATAGTTTTTTCTTATTTTCTTCCTCTATATCAATACTCTCCTGAAGCTTTCTCACATCTACTTTTCTAGCTTCATTAAAGTCTATAACTTCTTTAATGGTATTAATAAGACTATTTATTTCATCCTGGTTATATTCTAAGTTATTACTCTTTTGCTCATGTTCTTTTAAGTAGTTATTTGGAAAGAGGGGTTTTTCTTCTTTTCCCTTTGGTTGTTGGCTTTTAATAAGGTCATTAAGTTTATTAACCATGAAATTATAAGCATCAGTACCCTCTTTTGCTTCACGACCACAAACCTTGCAAAACTCATCTTTGATCATTTCTTGCATTGATATTTTGTCGGGAATATTAGGAGATAAAGGAATTATTCCTTCTGCGATTTCATTAGCTAATTCTTGTTTCCCTCTTTTTTTATCTTCTTCTCGTTCAAGGGTTCTTTTTGTTTTACTGAAATGAGAGACTTTTTGTTGGTACTCTTCGAATATAGAAGGAAAGCCACAGAGTATCCACATTTCATCAAGTAGCTTTAAGGTATAATCTTCGTTAATGCGTCCTTCTAATTGAGACTTCTTATCCCTTAACGACTTAAGACGAGCATTAATACCTTTAAGTAATTCGCTAGCTTCCTTACTACTTTCAATCTCTCCTAATTTCGTGGAATAATTGTTTGCATTATCCCTATTACTTTTTAGCCGTTGTTTGACATCGGATAACTTTCTTCTTAACAAATCCAGTTCGGCACTTAAAATTCCTTCTTGCTGGGTATTCTGCTTATCCGATTTCATCGCTTTCTCATAAGCCTTCCGCGATTGCAATTCAGCAAATTCTGTAAATCCAAGATTATAATCATCGCCTGTGTAATAAGGATCAAATTGCCTAATATTGGAGAATGTTTCGATGAGGTATTTTAGAGCATCAGGATTGTTAAAGATATTGAGATTTTTCTTCTCCTTTAAACAGACAATACTTACGAATAGCCGGATCAAAACAACGGTCTAATAATAGACCGCCTTGTATGGGAATTCGTTCAGCCCCGTCTTCATATAAGCCTTTGAATTGAAAATTATTTGCACGAACTTCATTGTCTGCATTTCTTTCGAAAGAAAAGGACTTTTCCACCCTTTTTAAGCCATCATGCTCAAAAGTCATAGAAACTGTCAGAGTATCATTTTCAAATTCAGACAATTCTGAAATTTTCTTTTCAGATATAAGTCGATAGTCTTTATTTTGAGTAGAAGTATCAAATAGCCATTCTAAAACTTCGAAAAAAGTAGTTTTCCCATCCCCATTATCTCCAATAAATAGAATCAAACCATCATTAAACTTGATTGTATTTGTTCCATAGTAACTTCTGAAATTTTCTATTGTGATTTCTTTTATAATCATAATATATTCTGATTAAGATAGTTAAACACCTCATTGTACACTTCTTTTTGAGTGTTTTTATCCGTATTGCCTGCAACTCCTACAATTATTTTTGCGATTGCTGCAACAACGGGATTATCTGCATCTAAAGCATTCTGGATAGTTGAAAAATCTTCAGGATTATATTCGTAAAACGAACCCAGTCTAGTATCCGAAAGAACTAATTGTAACATCTTATCTTCATTAGTCATTGTTGTACAGATTTAAATTGTAATAATTCATTATATCTAAAAGTACATTAATCGTGTAGGAACTGTTTTCTGAAAGAGATGCAAAATTGTTAACACGCTCTAATTCTTTTTTCAGAATACTCCGTTCCATATTATAGCTTTCACTATTGAGATTTATCTCTGGAATAACAACTAAGTCATGAATATAAGCGAACTGTTTGTCGGGATGTTTTCGAAGAATTCTTCCTCTGCGTTGAACAAATTGCCTTGGGTTACCTGTACTGGCACAAAAGATAGCTAATTCTGCACGAGGAACATCAACACCTTCATCAAGACATTTCATAGAAGTAAGTACATCTATTTTTCCTTTACTAAATTGTTCGAGTGCCTCATCTCTATCATTTATACCTGATATAAATTTCTTAGTTGTAATCGTAGTATTCGTATCCTTTACAGCCTTTGTAAATATGTCTATTAAATGAACAGCAACATTATCTGTTTCATCTTCATCAGTCTTAGAGTACCTGTCAGTTTCAAAATAATCATTCGTGTCATTGCCTTCCGGGACATAGACCAAAGTGTATTTTAAGCTTCTTTTTTTTCTCGTAATACTCTTTAATAATATCACTGAATATGGATACTTTGTTGAATGCTTTATAAATAATACGTTTTCTTGCTAATAATAGAGCTGTCAGTATTGGGTCGTTTTTTATGAATTTATCTTTATTCGGATCAAAATATTTTGCAATTTTAAGTGAAATATCCACATATTCATTCATTTCCGATTCTGTTAAGGTGACTAAATGTGGATAGTAGTAATAACGACATAAAATGCCGTTATCAATAGCATCTTTCATCGAGTACTCATAAGTATACCCATTTGCACTGTTGAAAAAAGCAAATAGTTTTTCATTACCCTCATCATCAAATTGTCTTTCAGGTGTTGCCGAGAGACCAATTCTCCGCTTGCAATTTATCTTTGGCAGAAGTTTTAGAATGGTGCCGGAACCCATGTTGTGGCATTAGTCAGCAATGAGCAATGTTTTAGAGGGTAATTGATTAAGTTCTGCAAAAACATTTGCTCGCCCAAAAGAAGCATAAGTCGAAATGACAATAAAGGATACTTGTTCTGTAGGGAATAATTGCTCTTTGGTTATTATAGTAGCAAAGTCATTTTTCCAATTATTTTTAGAGCTAACCGTAAGTGTGGAGCTGAAATTGAACTTTCGGCATTCAGCCTCCCATTGATTTACAAGGGTAATTGTAGGGACAAGTATCAACGCTTTGTAATAACCTGTTTTTTTGTATATTTCAAGCAGACAATTTAAAGAGGTTATTGTTTTTCCTGTGCCTGTTGCCATTGCAAACAGCCCTTGTTGTTTGTTGTTTTTCCAATTCTCAAAAGCTATTTGTTGATATTCTCTTGCTCCTTGCGGATAGGGAAATAGTGGCTTTGATTTCTCTGTCTTTAAGGTTTCTATCGTTTGAATTACTTTGTTTTTAGCTTTATCTATTACTTTTTTTAAAGAAAGACGAATCATTTTATTGCTATTTTCAAATAACCTTTCCTCTTGCTCCAGTAATTCGTCAATTGTCTTATTTCCAAAATTCCTTTCAATACTTATAGTTATTTCTGAGGGATCAATATAATTCACAGAGTCATCGTTTCCTGAAAAAGTATTGTCAAAAGTTACAATTGTATTCTGTATTTTAGCCGTATTAATATCTCCATCCCAATCGCAGAAAGCATCAATGCTCTCAATATTCTCTAATAAAGCTGTTTGTGTAAAATTGCAGGAACCATTGAAACCAACAAGATTTACGCCATCTCCAAACACGCCTGATTTGGTGTGTGAAATTCCAATAGAGTTTTTAGGAGATATTATCTTTATCTTTATATGTTTATTTGCTATTAACCACGAAATACATTCGAAGAAATGCCTATCCTTCTCCGATAAGATTTTTTTCAGGGACTCAATATCAGTAAGATCAAATAGTGTTGTTACCTTCTCTTGTGTTCCTACGATTATTGCATTTTTATCTCGCTCAGAGAGGATATTGTTGATAATAAGTCGCATCATTCCTCCATTCTAGAGAAAGAGGGCAAAGCCGTCAGCCAATGTTCGGATAACTGAAGAACTAAAAAAACCAAGCATTAAATCAAATTGAATACTATTACACAAACATTCAGAAAAGAAACCAAGCGGCTCCCATTCCGTTTTTGACTTGTACTGCCTGTGTGGTGACCATTGGATGTTATCTCTTAGCATAAAATTATTAGGCGATTTTTAAAATATTATATATAGACAATGATTGCATAATATTTTGAACTTTCCTTGACAATAGGCATTCTTTATCAATATTTGGGAATAATTTTATGACATCTTTGATTTCAGGATATTTTTTACTTCCCCTGAAAAAGGAAATGCTATCAAGCATTAATTTAGGATTCGATTGTAAATAACCAGTCAGTATTTTGTCAACATTTTCGATTAAGTTTTATCTAAATTATTTTTCCGTGAAAAGGAATCTTTTTTTGTTTGAATCCTACCTACTAACTGTTTTAATGGTATATTATATTCAGACTTTAAATCTTGCAGGCATTTTTTCAAATATTTATCATCGAAGTCAGATTTCGTCCAATATAAAAACAGCAATAAATCAACGGAGTCACCAATAACACCAATTTGTTGAAAAGAAAAATATGGGGCAAATTGCTCTCTTGCAGGAAAATCATCTGTATAAAAATAAACTTTAGAATTTTCCTCTCGGCTTATATAAAGAGACAAGGCAGAAGATAGTAATTCTCCATTATGTTTTTTCTTATGATTTGTGAATGTGCAAAGTTCATCGAAGATATTTTGTGACATATCTTTTATAATATCTTCATCTTTTCGAGAAAATGATAAAAATAGAGGTATTATTTGTTCTATATGTTTTATTAGTTCTTAGACAATGAATTTTTCCTAATATTATTATTGACCTCCTCATATACAATATTAGCAATATTCAAATTTAATGATTTTAATGTTCTGAATAAAAACTCATCTTCTCCATCAATACGAAGAAGGTTTATTATCGTACAAACATCCAATATAACGGGGTGTTTCATGGCTTATTAATCTTTCCAACCCATGATTTCATCTTTAATTGACTCATAATAAGCCTTGTCTATGTTGTTTTTATCATCAAACAATGCAGACTCTAACAGCAAAGAAAAAGCTTCATTAAATCGACGTAATGATACAGCTCCAAAATCTTTTACTATCTCATCAACAACGTTTTCCTCAAAAGGGAAATAAGAGTCTTCTGGTTCGGCTCTATGCAGAGGATTGTTTAACAAATCTTTTAGATACATTTCAAATCATCTTTATTGGGCATGCTTAACTCAATTCTGTCTTTAATCCAAGATTTTACAGCTTCATGCAAATATTCTCCCAAATCTTCAACATCAATCATTGCAGATTGAGTGAGATTTAAGAAAATGAGTAAGTTATTCGGAGTCTTGTCGATAAGAATTTTAAGAAAATTATTGACGCCATTAATATTGACACTGTTCATAATAGATATATCCTCAAACTCGTCAAACCAAATAATCACACATGAGTATATAGCTTTTTGATATGTAATTAACAAAAAGAATGCTGCTAGGAATTCAGTAATATCATTATCAGAAGAAAATGTTCTTTGGATACCTTCATCTGGAAATTTCTTCAAATCGCTTGCCGATATTCTATTGTATAAGAATTGTTTTAACAATCTTACTTCTACATCGGAATTGAAGACGGTTTTCAGTACATTTCGAATGTAAAAGTTGTCTGTACTCATATCAATGACATCAGAAGTATTAACACCCGTTTCATTAAGTTTATTTCTTAAAGCTTCAAAATCTAACTTATCTATGATTTGGTAATAAATATCCCAAACAGGTTGTTTACTTTTCGGAAAGTTGATATTTAACGAGAATGGAGGTGTTTGTTTAATCGTATCTGCAATTTCTTGAAGAACACTTTCTTTGTTGAAGTATCTCGAAGAATGAGTTTTTCCACTGCCATATTCTCCCCAATTTAGGATAAGGCTAGAATTTGGGATTTGGATTGATCGTCTAATTCTTTTTTCCAGTTTCTCTTTTACCTCTGGAAAACCTGCCCATATTAACTGCTCTGAATTAATCGCAGGAGTTATGCGAAACGGGTTTGTTTCTAATCTAAATTTATGAAATGTACTCATATTGATTTGTTTTTTTGTATATAGCCATCTTTATAGTGTTCTTGATATTTGAATATGTAGTTTGGGATTCGCTTTAATTCAAATGCCCTTTTTATCGCTTCGAGATCAATCATTACAGAGTGACTCCAAAACAATATTTGCTTTGTGTAATTTGCAAATAAAGAAAATGTTATTCGATTTGGAGCTAATGTTTTAAATAATAAAAAGCTATTTTCCAAACATTTCAAAAATTCATCATCAGCTTCTATTGTGTATTTTTGTTTTTGTAAATTGAATGTAAAATCAATCATTTTCATGAAATAATTATCAATATAAGCCGTAGGCGAAACTATTCTATGCAATGCGATATCATTCCAGAGAGTGAGATTAAAAAGAAACCTGTTTCCAATTTCTGTTAATTGGAAACTTAAATCGCTTTTCAAATCAATGAAATTCATATCATATAACCAATTCAATCGAGGCATTATAACATGCTCCATATATACTTCCGGCTTTTTCCAATCATTTATTCTTCTTTCTATGATTTTCAAAGGAAGCACTTTTTTTGTGTTATCCGTTTGAGCCTCATCTATGAATTGTTTAATTTGCTCTAACAATCTTTTTTTAAAATCTTTTTTCAAATCCTTATAAAAAATATTCGGGTTTATAGCGGCCTGTTCCAAAATCGCATATAAAAACCAATAGTCCTCTTTTAACAAAAGTTCTAAGAAGAAAGTTATGTCAAACTCAGATAAAAAAAGGGTTAGTATCAGATTTATCGACTTTCTCTTTCAAAATATTATACACTTTTCCTGATTTGCTAGCTTCATATGCTCCTGCTGCTTTACGGATTAACCCCAAACTGATAGCAAGCTCAACATATGGATTTGCAGAATTACCTGTTTTCGTGACTTTAACATCGCCTTTTTGATTTTTATGTTGTTTCAAAAAATCTTCATAATCATGGCAGTATATTTCGAATTTTTTGTTCATTTTAGAAATAGGAATCTTTGATTGCACTCGTATCATTTTAAGTAATATTTTCAAATATCCTAACCGCCGTATCTTCGTATTTGAATTTAATATTTTTAATTCAAAACTGTCTTTCAGTTCTTTTTCAGTATCGTAAAAATCAGGAATTGGAGAATCGAATATTTCTTCATCAATATCGTTAAGGATATAATCGAAAAAAACTTTATTAGTCCAAAATTTTCGCTAATATCTATTTGATAACCATATTCCCAAGCTTCTGGACAGCCATATGACGAACCACAATCATCAAGACTAAATGGCTTTATTGAATAATTACTAATTGAATCCGGGAAAATATGTTTTATCTGATTAATGATTTTGTACATTTGGTATGTAAGAGGTTCATAGTTATCCAAATATTCCTTTATTATACCTTCCTCTTTGTCTTCATATAAAGCATTTGATTTCTGTATGAAAATTCTATTTATTTTCTGTGTTTCAAGAAGAGCAAAATCTACATTCGAAATATTTATGTAACTTTCTTCAAAAATATTTTCATCTAAATTGAAAAACTCAACAATAATTTGAATATTACCAAAATTAAACCATAATTCTTGTTGTCGAACTCTTAATAAAGAATGTCCATTAACAAAGCATTTCGCTTCTAAATATTCAAATATTTCTTTCATATTCGATTATATAAAGCAATTTGCACAAAAAGCATCGCTATCATCAGCAAACATGTCCACCAACAAGGAGTTTGAACTCTTTTTCGCTTTCATCTCTTGTCGTTTAATTGCATCTAACTTGATCTGTCGAATCCGTTCTGTTTTAATCAAGTCTGCTAAACTTTTGTTTTGATTCCATGTATAACCATCTTTTTCAAACTCCATAGCTTTTTGGAATAAGTCTGGGTGTTGTTCGTATAACCAAATCCATTCAATCTTTTGCTGAAAGAAGCAGAAATAACATCCTGAACGGCTACGGCTATATGTTCCCTTTTTCCCATCGACCTCAAATTCTATTTCTTTATAATAAGCGGGAATACCAACTCCACTATCTTCCAAGATATTATAGATTTCAGTTATACCTAACACATCCTCATTATCAATTAAAGGGAAATTATCTAACTTTCCAACAGGGTAATCAGTCGTTTTTAAAAACATGAACACGGCTTTATTGAATAACTTAACATCCAATTCCAACAAAGAATTCATCTTTTTGCTGTAATAGAAGTGTTTTGACAAAGGCGTTTTGAGTATATCGAGAGCCTTGTTTAAGATGTCATCATTAGATAAAGTTTTGTATATTTTACTTACCAACTGAATGTTATCATCATTTAAGAATTTATTGATAACATCCAAACTCCAAATATTTTTGCGAAAAGGAAAGATTGCCTGTATATTTGGTTTTGTTGAGACATAACCTTCTCGTTCTTCATCTCCTCTAATCCCCACATAAGAAATTGCAGGTTCTTCGCCAACAAATTTTTCAAATTCTGCTAATTTCAACTTCTGTGTACACCATCTTGCTTGTGGTGAGGGGAGATATCCACCACTTGATTTCAAGAAATGGTGGAATAGGGTTGGCTCAGGACTTCCTAGGGCTGCTTTTAATCTTTCGATACGCCCTAATATAGACTCTAGCTTATTTATAAGCTGTTCGGTTCCTCTAATTCACAACCTGTGTCTGAATTGTAATACTCTATTGGTAGTTCAGGATATTTCTTTTTTAGATATATAGCTAGTGCTGCACTATCCTTTCCACCGGATATGCCTAAGACATGTCTTATCATTATTCTTTTATTTTGCTTTTTAATACTCTTAATAACGTGCAAACATCTATATTCTCATCTCCAGATAAAATGCTGTTAATTTTGGATTCGAGTTCAGCTGTCTTTTTTTTCTGATTCTCAGTTAATATGTATGACTGAGGTTTTATTGATCCATTTGTGGAAACAAGTTCAAAATTATATACTTCTGAATTTGTGGCTTTATTTGCAAGTTATAAAATATCAATGAATTTAGTTAGAGTTGATAATAAGTATTTTAGAGAATCTGTCAACAAATCTATCTCATTGTCTTTTATTGACACGAGTGGCTTGTCGAGTATAACATAACAAATAGATTCATACCAAAGCGTTTTGTCTGATTGAGGCATGAGTAATCTGTTGTAGAAACTTTTCTGTTTACTTGAGAGTAAGTTTACTTTCACATTTCTAAAACGATTTTCAATTTCTAATCTGTATTCAGCATATTCGTTTGATTGTAATCTCAGGACTTCTATCATATTATCCTCTAATCGTTTTATGAGATTAGAATAACACGATCTAAGCTCACGAATTACCGCCTTTATTAAACCTTGATACTGCGTCATAAACTCTTTGTTCGCAGACAAAGAATTGTTTTTAAACCCAAATGCAGCAGGTAAATCTTCGAAAAATGTTTTTTCCGGGTCTTTGGCTTTTGCTAAAACATTTCGGAATTGTATTGTTTTTGGATTGTCAAAATTCTGCGTAGTTTTAGCGAATTCGTTCAAGCTATTATAAAATGCCAGAAACGGTCTTATAGTCTCTAAAAAACTATCAGATTTTATTAAATCTTTATTATCTTGATTTATTAGAGCTCTATATTGATTAAAGAACTCAACTTTCACCCCATCAAACGCAAAAGCTTTAATCTTAAATTTATTCGGAGATTTTTGTAATAATTCAAGAACTTGTTTATTAGGGTGAGGAATGTATCTATCTTCGCTATCGTAAAGTGAATAATCTTGTTTCTTTATTATCAAATAAATTGGAATCCAAAAATCCAAAAATCCTTGTTTTAGCTTAAATGGAGCAGATTCTAAGGTTTTTATTAAATCACCTAATTTCCGTTGTTTTTCGACAGAACTCTTCATAAATACCTCACATTCAGCCCATAAATGCCTTAGTGAATCAATTTGTGGTTCACCTAAAGAAAAATATCCATTTTTATCACAGTGAATACCTGTATTCTTCACCAGAGCATAGTAAATCGTCTTTTCAGGTGGAAATTTTTCCTTATCGAAACCTAAATCATCTAGAATTACACAGTTATCATCTATCAACTTATTTAACAGTGTAACGCGAGCAAGAGAAACTGCACTATTCACTTTTTGCTTGTTAAACAATTCACTATGAACGATTGGAGTGAAGTAATAAACCTCATCACAGATTTTCGATAACAGCTTATTAAAATCGGCTTGTGAAGCCATAAAGACTTTCTTTCCTTTATAATACCATTCAATATTATCAGAAAAAGACATTAAGCTCTGGTTTATAGCTTGGTTTAAGCTTTCTTTTTCGTAAGTGATTAAGTTCAGAATTTCTTTTTCGGCAATCTTGTCTTCAACTAAAACATGCTTTTTTATATATTCTAATTTCTGTATTTCATACAAATGATTTACAATTACATCTGTATTTCTGAAATATACATATAGAACAGCATTTTCACAGTTCTCCGAAATTTCTATCAAATGTTCTCTCTCATTAGAATTGTTAGAAAAAACAAGATTTATATAACCGTCAATATCTTTTTCAGGAGTGAGTATTAGTGCTTGATTCGAAAGTCGATACTCAAAGAAGCGGGGTGTTCCCGTCTTGTAATATGAAGCGTTAGCCTGAATAATTTTGAACTCAAAATATGTACGTAGGTCTTCAACAAAGTCAATGGGAGGAGAAATTTGTCCTGCTGCCTTATACAACTCGTCTTCGATATTCACATCTGTTCCTTCAAAAATTATATATTGTGACTTGTATTTTGCAAAGCGAATTATTTTCAGTGAAACGAGTTCTTTTATGAGTTCTGAGGGTTGATTGATGTCTAAAGCTAATTTTGCATAGTTGAACAGTGCTTCTTCATTAAAAATCGTAGAACCACCAAATAAGTTGTACAGACCTACCGTTTTGACTATCTTACTTGCGTCTTCAACATTGTCTATATCAAAGAGCCCTTCGACCCTTTCCAAGGCTACACGTATTGCTCGCCAATTAGCAGAGTCTGTATTTGCTTCAGATAGATACGAATAAAAGTTATAAACGATATAATTGTAAACATTTGATAAATTATATGTTTCAGTTTCCGTCGGCTTGAAGTTACTAATAGAATTTAAGTCTTTTGAGGTTAAAAATGAAAAAAGAGAACGCTCATTCTGTCCATAACGTTGAATAGCTTGTGTTAGAACATATGCCGAAATAATATCTAACGGATAAAGTTTTTGAGCAATCGTAATATCAAAATCCTCGCTAATGAACTTTGTTTTTTTAGCTATCTGAAATACTGCATCAAAGTTCCTTTTAGAAACATTCCCTTTTTTTCCTTTGAAACCCTTTATCAGCTTCGTTTTGCCGGAGGAAAATAGCTGCTGCATATGCTGATCGGTCAACTCTTTATTGAGGAATTTGCGGAATACCATCAGCCCACACCCTTCATTATCACATTTTGCCAGCTTTTGCCTGATCATTATATTTCCTTCCTTACATTTAGGACAGGGTATGCTATGGTTTGCTGATTTAGGAAATGTTAGGGATAACACTTCATCCGTAACCTGCCGGGTATATCTTTCGATAGCTCCCATAAATACTTCCGGTGATACATCACCGTTCTGTATGTCCGACAGTGTTTTCTCCCAGTTTCCGGTAAGTTCCACATCCGATATAAGCAGGTTCTTCACGGCTTCATATATAAACAATCCTTTCTCTGTCGGCACAAGTGATTTACCGGAACGCTCTATGTATTCACGTTTAAAAAGCGTTGTCAATATGGATGCCCGTGTCGCAGGAGTACCCAGTCCCTGGTCTTTCATAGCTTCACGCATTTTTTCATCGGAGATGTTTTTGCTTGCTGTTTCCATAGCAGTAAGCAGCGTTGCTTCCGTATACAGAGGTTTTGGCATCGTCTTTTTCTGTGCGAGGCTATGACCACCGACCTTAACATTTTCTCCCTGTTCAAATAGGGCAGTACCTTCATCCGAATCTTTCTCATTAGGTTCTTTATCTTCCGACCGCCTGAAAACGTTCCTCCAACCGGGATTGATAATCCGGTTCGATACAGAACGAAAAACCATATCATCGATAACAGCCTCCCTATCTAATGATTCCTTTTCGCATTTGGGGCCGAAGGCTTCCAGCATCCGTCCGGCAATCAGGTGATATACCTTAGCTTCCTGATGAGATAGTTCCTGCGGATAATTCCCTGTGATAATCAACGCATGGTGATCAGTTATTTTTTTGTCATTTACGGATTTACGTGCAGGCTTATACACATCCATTTCTTTTGTAAAATGCCTGAACGGTTGCATCCGCAAACACATCCGCAGTAAGGAAGGGATTTCCCGGAACACATCTTCGGATATATACCGGCTTCCGGTTCTGGGATAAGAAATGAGCTTCTTTTCGTACAGGCTTTGTGCAATATCCAGCGTCTTGTCTGCCGGAAAATCATAGTGGATATTGCAGTCTTTCTGTAAAGCCGTCAAGTCATACAACAAGGGTTGCGATTGAAATACCTGTTTTCTTAAGGACGATATAACCGTTGCAAACGGAAATTCCTTGATGCGGGTGAACAATTCTTCCGCTTCCGACTTTGTTTTTAGCTCTTCCGTGTACCGGAACTGGCGAAAATTGCCGTCTTTTTCAAGTGTAATGTGAATTTGCCAGTAGGGCGTGGAAATAAAATCCCGGTTTTCGCGGAATCTGCTGCAAATGAGTGCCAGCGTGGGCGTTTGTACCCTGCCCAGGGAGTTATTTCCCATGCCGGATGCGATTGCCAGCGCCTGACTGGCATTCATTCCCAACAGCCAGTCGGCTTTAGCCCGGCAATCGGCAGCAAAATACAGGTTATCATATTCTTGTCCTTCTTTCAGGTTTTCCATTCCCTTTTGTATGGCTTCATCCGTGAGAGAGGAAATCCATAAGCGCCGGAAAGGTTTTGTATATCCCAGATAGGTATAAATGTAGCGAAATATCAGTTCTCCTTCCCGTCCGGCATCCGTGGCTACGATGATGCTTTCGCACTGGTTGAAAACCTGATCGATAATATCCAGTTGTTTGGATGCTACTTTATCCGGCTGCATGCCTTTCGGCGTTTTCCGGTGCCGGATAGTCAGGTGAAAAGGTTCGGGAATAATGGGAAGTTCTTCCGCCGCCGGCCGTGCAACGCCATAAAATCCGGGCAGAGCCAATGAAACAAGATGCCCTAAAGCCCAGATTACCATATAACCGTTGCCGCTTATGTATCCGTCATGTTTCTCGCTTGCACCGATTACTCTTGCAATGTCCATGCCCACGCTGGGCTTTTCTGCTATAATTGCTATCATGATTTGTTGAAATGAATAAAGCCGTTTCCCCATTACCGCAAACGGCAGGAGAAACGGCAGGTTATTGAAGTTTTATCTTTCAGCAGGTTGTATGCCGACAATTTCCAGTAAGGGAGAGTCTCCTTTGCGGATAAGCTGCAAAGTGGCATCCATCTTTACATCGACGCCCAACAAGATGAGGCTTAATGAAATCACGTTTGTCTTTCCACCTTGCAGCAAAGTGTCCAGTTCGCCGGATAATTCCAGTTCGTCTTTCAGTATGCCGATAGCGGCCAGTTCTTCCCAGTTCACATCTTCCGCGCTGAAGGGCACGGTATTGTTACGACTCTTTGTTTCCATGATTATTTTTCTGATTTTTCGTTAGCTTACACTTCTGCTGCGTGTACGTTTGTTTTCCTGTTTATTATCCTGCTTTTGTGATTGTGCCTGATTGACCACATTCCGTTGCGAGGCATCCCTTTTGCGGTCGGGATTTTCATTGTAATAATCCAGCCTGCCCTGATTGAAATTGGCTTTTATATACTGCGAGAATTGCTTGCCGTCATATCCTTTCATACCTTCAACCAGTACTGCCTTCCCATCCTGTAGCTTAGCCCTTTGTGTAGCGGACAGAGTTACACCCCATACTTCGGGTGGTATCTTGAATTCCTGCCGTTGCTCAAAGCCATCGGGCGTTCTGGAATAACTTGGCCTTCCGGTTTCAAGGTCGAGCTTAACGAACGAAGAAAATTCCTCCCCTTTGCGATTCACCATGTTTTCCAAGAATACGGCTTTTCTCTGCCTTAATTCTTCCCTGTCCTGCGGGGTAAGCATCACACCGTTCATTTCTTTGGGAATATAAATTTCCCTTGCTCCTTCGGGAGAGTCGGGATTATAACGTGTATAGGCAGGGCGTCCGCTGGCTTCATCAAGTTTAACGAATGCCGAGAATTTCTCTCCGTCCTTGCGTACCATATCTTCCACGAATATCGCTTTGCCGCCATTCAGGTCTTCCACCTGCTTGTTGGTCAGCTTCACACCGCCCAGTTCCTGACGGTTGAAAATACGGTCGGTTTCAAACTTGAATTCAATCCCCCTGCGATCGGCATTGAACTGAACATGGGCATTGAATTCGTTTCCGCTGTTGGCGGTCATCCCTTCCAGATAAACGGCTTTCCCTTCTTTCAGATCGCTTTTTTCCTGCTCGGTGAGCTTTACATTTTTAATCTCATTCGGGATGTAAGCGTTTTCCACTTTCATGGCTACCACTTCATTGGTCATTTTATCGAGGCTGACAAAAGAGGGTGCATATTCACCGCTACGGGTTTTGAGTTCCACAACCCTTCCCATATTCCCTGTTTCCAGGAGGTTCTTTTTGTCTTCTTCCGATAATATATGCCCGAAATACGGACGGTCCAGTTCAGGTTTCTGCCGGATGCCGTGGATACCGAGTACTACCGGACCTGCATTGGATTGCTGGAAAGACAACCGTGCATCTGTTCGGAGCACCGCCGAGCCGAAGTTCATGGTAATGGGTACAGTCTGATTGGTTTTATATCCGCGCAGCATCTGGTCGAGCAGTCCGCGTTCCTGTAGATATTCTTTGGAGATTCCGAAGTTTTTGAGTTGTTCCCAGTTGATCATCGCTTCGTTGTAGCGGTATCTGGGTTGGTTGCTGTCGGTTGCCGGTGCGGCTTGTGCCGTTTGTTGAGCTTGCTTTGCCATAGATTCATCATTTTTATTGTTATTATTCTGCTCTTTTGCGACATTTTTGGGTTTGATCTCATACTTTTTGAGAAATTCGGCAACGGCATCGGTCTTTTTTCCCTCTGCAAGGTCTTTAATCGCCTGTTTATTCTCCGGCTTGTCCAGTTCCTTCATCTTCATGGTGAGGATTCCGAAGTGGGTCGGGTCTTTGAGTTGACTCCACAGGTTCTTGAAAAAGTTCTCTACGATACTGGAATACTTGTCGACTTTCAGGAACGAGTTTTTGTGCTTCTCGTCCACAGGTACCGTTTCATGCTTACCGTCTTTACCGATTTTGGATACTGCCTGAATCAGCAGTTCCATTTTGTCGAGAATGAGAATAATGTCGCTTAACTGCTCATTCTCCTGAATAGGTGGTTGATTTTTTGTGGTGTCTTTGGAAGGAAAAAGCGGAATACCTCTCAAAGATTTCTATTTTTTCTGGAATAAGGTTGACAGGCGGGCCAGCACGGAAGTTTACGACGCTTATCGAAAGATTATGGATCGCCTCAATCTGAAAGTATTTAAAACCGTACTTCCCGAATCAAGGAGATTCGACAAAGAGCTTTCTTTGAAAGGCAAGCCATTTTTCAGAAGTACTCTTTTTCCACCTCCTGCCAAAATGTTGAAAGGAAGTTACATTGACGAACTGGCAGAAGAATTATGTGAAACACTAAAGTTCTAATCCTATGGCAAAAAGAAAAGAAGTAGATGTCGATGAGGATTTAATCAAATCCATGATGAGTGGTGATATTCCCCGCTTAAATAAAGAGCCGGTTGAAGAAAAAAGCATTCCCGACGAAGAGATAAAAATTGAGAATCCGAGTAAAGATGAGGTTTCAGAAGATAAGACAGAAAAAGAAAACGTACAATCCCGCTCCAAACGACGCAGGGAACCTAAAGATTATAAATCCTTATTCCTGAAAAAAGAGAGTAGCACTAAACGGCAGACGTATGTTAGTGCCGAGATGTATGATAAACTCTCCAAAATTCTAAGCATTGTTGCAAAGGATATAAGTGTGCCTAACTTCATAGATAATGTACTTGAAAATCACCTGAAAGAATACAAGGATGATATAAATGATTTATATAAAAGTAATTCTGATTTAATTTTATGATTATGATAGAAATGTATTTTCATTTTGTAGTTAAGCTTGCCGTATGTTGGTATGTGCTATATAGAATTTGGGGTATCTTGTTCAAGCAAAAACTATTCGGCTTCTGGGGTAAAATCCCTGTCCGGCCAAAGAAAAATATACCGGAACCTGTTATTACGACAGCAAAGGAGGAAGACATTAAAGAGGTGATCGGAAAGACAACAATAGTCTATCTGGAAGACCGGAACTGGCAGCAAAAGTTCCGGCACATAGTGAAAAACTGGAACCATCGGATTTTATCGGTGAAGAGCCTGATATTTCAGACGAGGATGTAGAATCGGATTTATCGCCTCAACCCGTAACCCCGGAAGAAATACTGGAAGAGCAGGAACGGTTTGAAGTTCTTGATGATATTGCTCCCGGACTCGATCCTGATTTTTCTACAGGATTGACCTATGAAGAAATGGCTAATGCTGTTGGGGTACTGACTGTCCATACCGATAATGAACAGCAGATTATCGAAGCTGCAAAGACTATACATAGTATAAAGGATACTGATCTTTTTGAGTTCTTCACCAATCAGGTGAGTAATCAGGATAACGTGGAAAGTCTATTAAGGGATTGCTTGGATGAGGGGGGAAATCCATTGAAAGAAAGGAAATCAAAAAAGAAGCAGGAAAATCTTTCGTCGTTTGAACTTGATAAATATGTTTAGTTTATGACCAATTGCATATAAACGACATCAAAATCTTGCCCAAATTTCTTGCCGATGGCCGGTAGTCTTCCGCATTCTCGAAATCCGTATTTAATATGGAATGCCAGACTGTGTTCATTCCGTGACGAAATACTTGCAATGATGTTATCTATACCTATTTGGATTGCTCCATTTATAAGTTGGTCCAACATTAATTTGCCCAAGCCTTTACTAACATGTTCGCGATGGATGAAGTATGAAACTTCGGCAGTCCGTTGGAATGTCGGTGCCGGATGATATGCATGTAAAAAAGCAAATCCGATCACTTCCTGATTTTCATCACAGGCGACCAAAGCTGGATAGTTACGGCTCGTTTCCTGAAAGCGCCCGAAAGTCTCAATAGGTAAAGCCTGATCGAAAAAGCCTGCAAAACTGTTTTCAGTATAATAGTTGTAAATGCTCATAACGCTTGAATCATCCGTATCTTGCATGTTGCGAATAGTATATTCCATGATTTTTTATTTCCTTTGGACAGTTATTTATTCAAAAATTCTTTTGTTATTGTTTCAAACATTTGAGGATATTTATTATGCGCATCGTGAGGCGCAAATGGAATGTTGAAAAGCACCGATTTTTCTATTTTGGAGGCAAGCTCAACAGCGCTTTCAAGAGGAAACGAGTCATCATCATTACCGCGAATAATTAAAGCCGGAACAGTAATATTTTCAACGCTTTCAAGTGGGTAGCCGTCTTCGGTTTTGTCCGTCCACATCTCAATTACGCCTTCCACAGGCCGGTCAACATTGGGTTCCGGATTGTGTAGCTGATAAAAGTTAAATATTTCTTTCCAACCTTCACGCGTCATCATATCAGCCATTATTTTTTCCACAAGTTCAGCATCAGACAGGCTCCACGTTGCTCCAATAGTAATAATTTTTCGTATGGGAATATTGTTTGCCGAAGCAAGTCTATAGGCTATAACTCCGCCATCACTAAAACCGATGATGTGAATATTGTTGAGTTGTAAATGATTCACAACTGCTTCTACATCAAGCTGCAATCGCTTATATGTTAACTTGCCCGTTCCCAAAGTAGATTTTCCGTGTCCGCGACTGTCAATACCTACGATATGGTAATCGTTGGCAAACATTGATAGTACTGAATTAAAATCTTCGATATTTCCAAAACCGCCGTGCAGAAAAAGCAAAGTTGGTTTCCCTGCATTTTCTATCTCTTCGTAGTATATATTCGCTCCATCAATTTCAAGATATTTTCCTGTTTGGTGGTTAAATTCAATCTTTTGTGCATTTATAGTAACGGCGACAAATGCGAATGAAAGTATAAATAAAATAGTTCTTTTCATTTTTATTTCGACTTAATCGTTGTACTGACAATCAGTTTTTTCGTTGTTGGCTATCCTACATAGTTCGCCGACTTATTCTTTTTAAAATCCCATAGCTTTTTTACTACTTCCATATCTTGTTCCGAGGTCAGCATTTTTAATAATTCCAATGCGACACCTGAAGCTGTTGCCGGACAATAAGACGTAATAATATTACCATCAACTACTATTGGCTCGTTCACAACATTGACTCCAAATTCTTTTAGCCTTTCATGATAATAGCCATCTTTTAAGTGGTAAGTAGTTGCTTTGCGATTCTTAAGAACTCCACTTTTCGCTACAGGGAATGCCCCGGAACAAATTGTCGCAATAATTTTACCTTTTGCATCGAATTCCCTGATTAATTGCAGGAACCTTTCGTCATATGCTTCTTCATAAAAACCAAATTCCCCAAATCCACCGGGTATTGCCAAAGCAGCATAATCGTCTACGTTTATTTCTCCGATAGTTTTATCTACCGTTACAGGTACATTAAAAGTGCTTATAACTTGTTCATTAAAGCCACAAGTATCAACTGGTAAATTATGTCCATAATCAACTCTTGCCCAACCAAGAACATCTATAAAAACACAGAATTCCATAGTCTCGAACGCCTTTGGCAGAAACACTAATATTTTCTTATTTTCCATCATTAAATTTGTTTAAATTCTTATTCTTTTAGATGTTTATCTAATAATATCCCACTCTTTTCTAAGCATAGCATATATTATATCATCCATCCATTCTCCACGCAGGTAATAACTTTCTCTGAAATGACCTTCTTTTCTGAACCCCAGTCGTTCTATCAATTGGATAGAGGCAGTATTTCTTGGGTCAATAGATGCAATAATTCGATGTTTATTAAGTTTTTCGAAAAGAAAATTTACCATTGCTTTCAATGCTTCGGTTGCAAATCCTCTCCCATGAAACTTTTTATGTAACGTACAACCTATCTCAGCTTGCATTTTATCATGATTGGTAAATACGATTCCCATATCCCCTATTAATCGGTTTTCGTCCGCAATAATAATGACAAACTGGAAACATATATCAGCAACATCCATCGTTTGAGGCATATTGTGTATATAATCACGGATTTCGTCAACCGAATCCGGATACCATCCCTGATATTTATTCTCAATAAAGTCTGAACGATAGGAATATATGGCCTCTGCATCATCCGGTATTGCCAGCCGTATGATTAGCCTATCTGTTTTTATTGTTTCCTTATACACAGCATATTTATATTTTCAATTTAGCCTCGAATACAGTTAACGCCTTTCCTTTAATTTCTACTCTGCCATTATTTAATTTAACTTTCATACGGCCTGTTCTTTTTGATAATTGCAAAGAATCTAATTCTGATTTCCCTAACTTTTCAGACCATAGCGGAGTAAGTGCACAATGCGCAGAACCAGTTACCGGATCTTCATTTATACCACCCATCGGAGCAAAACACCTGACAACAATATCCGCCTGATTAGAATCACTTTCCGCAGTAATCATCAAATGTCCTAATCCATTTTCAGTCAATAATCCAAAGTCTGGACGAGCGTTTAAAATATCGTTCTCATTTTTTGCTATCGCAATTACCCAATCGTAAATACTTGAATACATTTCAATGGGTTCAAATCCGACCAAGCGTTTAAAATCTTTGTGCATATCTGTTTTCTGTATCGGATATTCCGGGAAATCCATAACAATCCAATCATCTTCTTTTTTAATTATCAGATCCGCACCTTTTGCTCTCAGTTTTATCGTTTCATTTGCTGATTTCAATCCGAGTTCATAAATGATGTGCGAACTTGCTAATGTTGCATGACCACATAGCGGAACTTCGATCGTTGGGGTAAAGTAACGAATCTCAAATTCTTTTTCTCCAGGAAAGACAAAAGCTGTTTCCGACAGATTCATTTCCGCTGCCACATTCTGCATCCACTCCGAAGAGACTTCTTCCGTAACGATCATGACGCCTGCCGGATTACCCTTAAATGGTTCATCTGTAAAAGCATCTACTTGGAATATAGTTCTATTATTTTTCATTTTATTTCTCTATTTTAATCTCATATTTCGCATGTTCTGAAATAAGATCTTTTGATATCAGACTTCCGAAAGCTGGTTTATTTACTTCGGAAAGGTCAATGTCAATAATAGATAATAACTCTTCGCTTCCAGCTTTAACTAAAATTTTGCCGTCGGGACTTACAATCTGGCTTTCCCCACGATATGAATCCGGCTCTCCATTAAACAATTCAGTTCCAATGCGATTACAGCTAACATAAAAACATTGATTTTCCAATGCCCGAACAGGAATAATAGTTGGAGTAATATTACCTCCAAAACAAGCAGAATGGCAAATAACATCCACACCCTGTATTTTCAATTTAGAACTTAATGGTGCAAACCATGCATCAAAACAAATCGTCAATCCTACCTTTGCTCCGCTACAATCATATGATACGGCTTCATTTCCTGCCGTAAATGCGCGTTTTTCATAATCCGGTAAATGAATCTTTCTATAAGACGCAACCAGCCCTTCAGCTCCGACAAGGATTGAAGTATTATATAGTTGGTTTCCACACGATTCGGGTATTGTTCCTGTTATATAGCCCCCACAATCCTTCATCAATTCAGTAAGATATTTAACAGTATAGCTATCTTTTAAATCATCACTAAAAGGAATTAATTCATCCTTTAAATCAAAAGCATACCCACTGGTAAAAAACTCGGGTAGTACAAGCAAGTCAAAAGTCGCTCCTTTGATTTTCTTTCTGATGTAGGAAAGGTTTGCATCTCTGTCTCTCCATATAACATTGTATTGAAAGAATCCTATCTTCATATAGTTTTTTTATTTTTTCTTGCACAAAATCAATTGAGACAATTCAATTGGTGGTAACTCTTTTAAGAATGATTTTATTTACAATCTTATTGCCTTGTATAGCCACTTGTTCAAGTATATCCGGACTTTTGAATTCAAATTTAAATTTTAATGGAGCATTTTCAGGGTTCGTAATAACTATTTCGCCAGTTTTTTCTGAGGTAAACCAAATTAGGCACAATTCGATAACAGGCGAAGATTCTTTAAGTTCGGCAATAATAAATTTGTCAATTTTACTGTCGTATCCATAAATCTGAGCAATAGAATCAACAATTTTGCCATCTTTAGTAACTTGACTATTAGAGACTACACCTCCTGCAAATTGCTTATTTTCGCTTTTGAAAAATATATTATTTCCAAATTCTCCTTCCCAAATACCTAAGAATTGCTTCATAAGTTCAACTTGGTCAAGATTTGTCTCAGTTGATTGTGTAAATGCTTTATTCATACAAAATATAATCAAAAAAGTAATCAATAAGATTTTTGTTAATTGCTTCATATATTTAATCTCAATCATTGTTTATACTTAATAACTTCAATAATATGCAAATATAAACAGAGTGAACTACAAAGAAAAGAATATTGAGCCTTATAACAATAAGAACTTGTCCATATTTCCTAACTTTGCACAATAAAACAAATTACATTAACAGATTTAATAATAACGTATTATGAGAAAGAATTTTGGTGCAAAACCCTTAAGTTATCCGCAACCGGTGTATATTATCGCCACTTACGGCGAAGATGGTACTCCCAATGCCATGAACGCAGCATGGGGAGGCATGAGCGAAATGAAAGAAATAAGCATTTGTATCAGTGCAGGACACAAGACAACTAAGAATATCCTCCAACGCAAAGTCTTTACCGTAAGTATGGCAGAAGCTGGACAGGTTGTGGCTTGCGATTATGTGGGTATTGTGTCAGGCAATAAGGTAACTGATAAGTTTGCCAAAGCCGGATTTCATGCTGTTAAATCGGAATTTGTGGACGCTCCATTGATTGAGGAACTATCTGTTGCCGTGGAATGCAGGTTGATAGACTTCAATCCCGAAACCGGTATACTCCGGGGAGAAATTGTAAATGTTAGTGTTGATGAACGTGTGCTTGACGAAAAAGGAAAGGTAGATGCGGCAAAAGTGGAACCGCTTGTTTTCGACCCGTTCAACAACGACTATCTGAAGGTTGGCGAAAAGGTGGGGAAAGCGTTTTCGGATGGAAAGAAACTGAAATAGACCATATATATTGAAAAATAAATCCCGACGATTAGACTTTGTATCACATTCATCTTTTTCCTATTGATTTATCTATACTATGAAATTAATCACAGTATAAACCCTTTAAAAATTAAATTACATGGGATTAAAGTATGTAGTAACCAAACAAGTATTCGGGTTCGACCCGATGCGTTCGGAAAAGTTTGTACCCAAACAAGTCATTACCGGGCAGGTAACATTCAACAAATTATGCACACAGGTAGGTCAAATCTGCGGGGCACACCGGGGGACTGTGCAGTTAGTCATTGCCGGACTGGTGGATGCACTCATTAATAACCTGGATGACGGCAAAAGTGTAAAACTGGGAGAGTTTGGCATATTCCGTCCGTCTATCAATGCAAAGGCATCCGATACGGAAACCGAAGCCGATGCAACCAAGATTTATAAGAGAAAGATTATTTTTACTCCGGGTACGGCGCTCAAACAAGCCATAAAGAATTCCAGCGTTACCCGGTATGCAGTGCCCGACACGGATTATACCGATGGCTCCACGCGTGGTGATAATGGGTATAACGAAGATGATGACTTCGATGATCCTACTGCATAATCAAACATCCAGAAATTTAAAAGCCTCATTTGAAAGTGTCAAGTGAGGCTTTTTTTATGTAACATTCTATAACTACCAAACACCTTATATTTTGTATATATTTTGCTACGATAAAGATTTTAACTTGTGCCTATGAAAATATATATTCGTAGTAGCGGAAATAAATAATACCTATTCTATTTATTTTCTTCCTGGTCCTTTTCTGTTTCGTGTTGAAGACGATATGCTTTTTCTTTCGCTTCATCACTGGCTTCTTGTGCATCACCGATACTATAAAGATCTTTATCCGGCATATTTTCAATCGTTTCTTTTACTCTTTTTTCTGCTTCATCCATAATTTCTATAATTTATTGTTATTATTTTATTAAACAAATAGCCTTCTAATTAATTTTCAGGCTTGATTTCGATGCAGCCCTATCAATCTGACAGTAACAGCACTGGCAATTACCATGCATACCACATACAACCCGAACATAAGTAAAGAGCCGGAGGCTATGCGGAAATGACCGGTTGCAAAACCATAGCCTGTTGAACAAAGTGGTGGTAACAGTGCTGTAGCAATGGCCACACCGGGTACTACATTATTGTCTTCTTTACGGCTTTTGGCAAGAATACCCACAATTCCTCCCGAAATGCCAATAAGTGCATGAAAAAAAGAAGGGCTTGTGCGGTTCATTATTTCAGAAGTAGCTTCTTTATCGGGCGAGAGTAGGAAGTAAAGTGAAGATACCAGTAAAGTAACCAAAACAGCCAGTCCAAAATTCTTTACCGAATTACGTACCAACTTTATATCCGAAATAGCCAAACCATAACCTAAACCATTAATAGGTCCCATAACCGGAGAAATAAGCATAGCCCCGATAATAACTGATTTGGTATTAATATTTAAACCGATAGAGGCTATTAATACCGCAAAAATAAGAATCCAGAGTTTTCTTCCCCTAAATTCAATATCTGAGCGGATTGCTTCATTAAACCTATTCGGGTTTTGAGTTTCGATCTTAAGTAATTTGATCAACTTATTTATCATTTCTATCCAGGCATATTTTGTCCACTTGCGAACATGAAACTTTAATAGCACCAAAAGATAACACGTAAAATCTTATTATAGTTTTAGAATATTCCAGCTTATCTTTTAAGAGTGTATATCATTTTTGAAGGGGATATATATCCTGATCAGACTAACAACTATTACTCATCCTAATCCGTTATACTATTTAAGATCGAATTAAAACATATAAACATGAAGAAAATAGTATTTATTACCGGAGCCTCTTCAGGAATAGGAAAAGAAACCGCCGTAAAGTTAGCGGAATCAGGTTATAAAGTGTACGGAGCAGCACGGAATATCGAAATGATACCTGTATTACCGGGTATAGACCCCATTTATATCGACCTGACAAACAGTGATTCGATAGAAGAAGCAATCGGAACCGTACTATCAAAAGAAGGCCGGATAGATATACTTATCAATGATGCCGGATACGGTTTTTACGGAACAATAGAAGATGTTCCGCTGGACAAAGCCCGTAAGGAGATGGAAGTTAATCTTTTCTCTATTGCCCATCTTTGCCAGTTGGTTCTTCCACGTATGAGACAAAATGGCTTCGGACGGATTATCAATATTTCATCCATAGCAGGCAAAATGGCTACACCGCTTGGCGGATGGTACCACGCCAGTAAATATGCTCTTGAAGGATTAAGTGATACGTTAAGGCAGGAGGTGGAAGACTTTGGCATTGATGTGGTAATCATCGAGCCCGGTATCATCCATACGCCTTGGTGGGAAAAAGCCCGACGAAATCTTGACAGTGTATCACAGGGAAGTGATTATACCGACAAAATACAACAGTGGCGTACCGTTTTGAATCCGGAAAAATCCTCCGAACCTATCGTTATTGCCGATGTAATACTAAAAGCATTGGAGGCAGATAAGCCTAAAACCCGATATTCGGCAGGAGAAAATTCGAGTCTTATACTCGGAGCGAAGAAAATACTTGGCGATCGTACGTTTGATAAAGCGGTGGATAAGATGACAGAGAAAGAAGCCGAAAAATAAATATCCATCCTGTTGGAAAGCATTTCATTTATTGCTTAACTTTGCACCCATATTCTTCGGGGCGGGGTGTAATTCCCTACCGGCGGTTACAGTCCGCGACTCCTTATAACGAGGATTGATCTGGTGAAATTCCGGAACCGACAGTTAAAGTCTGGATGGGAGAAGGATAAGTAATATAAGTTGTCTGTATATGTGGATCGGTATTTACCGGTTTACATATTTTGTGGCAATATACTCTCCTCATCAGCTCTGTAGGAATAATATTAATTTATTATTCACTTCAAACAGGGTTTAACATGAAAACAATTAAAGATTTTGGTTCAACCTACAAAGAACGTGTAGAAAATGCTATTCTGAAACTACAATCAGGAAAAGGTATTCTTATGGTAGATGACGAAGACAGGGAAAACGAAGGAGATATTATATTTCCTGCCCAAACTGTAACCGTCAAAGATATTGCATTAATGATTCGGGAATGCAGTGGAATTATTTGCCTGTGTCTCACTCCCGAAAGATGCGACCAACTTGGTTTATTTCCGATGGCAGGTCGTAATACCAGCAAAAATCAAACAGCTTTCACCATTTCTATTGAAGCAAAGGAAGGTGTTACGACAGGTGTTTCAGCGGCAGACCGTCTACAAACCATCCGGACAGCCATTGCTCGGAATGCAACGCCGGAGCATCTGGCTCATCCCGGCCATGTCTTTCCCTTAATGGCAAAAGAAAATGGAGTAGTTGAACGAAGAGGTCATACCGAAGCAAGTATCGATCTGGTAAAATTGGCTGGATTAGGTGATACTGCGGTGTTATGCGAATTGACAAATGATGACGGAACCATGGCAAAAATGCCGGAAATTATCCATTTTGCCGGGCAACATGATATGGCAGTCGTATCAGTGGACGATATTTGTAAATACCGGACGCTTTTAAATGACAGAATAGTTATCAGAAGAGAAAAGGCTAAATTACCCACACGGTATGGTAATTTTGAAACGGTCGCCTTTAAGCAACAATCCAGTCATCTGGAACATATAGCTTTGATAAAGGGAGAATGGCAAAGTAATGAACCGGTTTTAATAAGGATTCATTCTTCGTGCGCAACCGGGGATATATTCGGTTCCACCCGCTGTGATTGTGGAGAACAACTTCACCAGTCGATAAAGATGATTGAAGCAGAAGGAAAGGGTGCCGTTATTTATCTGAATCAGGAAGGGCGTGGAATAGGTCTTTGCAATAAAATATCTGCATATAAACTTCAGGATGAAGGCATGGATACTGTAGAGGCTAATCTGGCTTTAGGTTTCCATGCGGATGAAAGGGATTATGGGATAGGTGCCTGTATTTTGAGAGAATTAGGTATTTATAATGTCAGGCTGATAACTAATAACCCGGACAAGGTTTCTTCGTTGGAGGAATATGGTATTAAAGTAACAGAAATAGTGCCCATAGAAACAGAAATTAATGGGTATAATAGATTTTATATGGAAACTAAGAAAAATAAGATGGGACATTTGTTGCACACTGTTTGAAATTATTTCCGGCAGATAATTCAGGATATTAAAAAGTTGGGCTTAATTAATATAAAGACGAAATCAATAAAATGGTTTCGTCTTTTTTAGTAAACTACACTGTCTTCTATAATTCTCTTTATTAGTCTCTCCCGATGCAACATGATGACACCCGGTGTAACACATCGTCATGCTTGTAAATCAACCAACTAACCCATATATATTCGCGGTCGAATTCATTTTTATGTATCACTTTTTAAATGTTTCGACAATGAAAAAAAGATTTGTATTTTCGGCAGTTTTGCTGCTGAGTGTACTGGGTGCGTTTGCCCAGGGAAACGGTATGGCGGGGATTAGTGAGGCAACCAGTATGGTAAGCTCTTATTTTGACCCGGCTACCAAATTGATTTATGCGGTGGGTGCGGTTATCGGACTCATTGGGGGAGTGAAAGTTTACTCCAAGTTCTCATCCGGCGACCCGGATACTTCCAAAACGGCGGCTTCGTGGTTCGGTGCCTGTATCTTCCTGATTGTAGCAGCTACCATCCTCAGATCATTCTTCCTGTAAGCTATGGCGGAATATTCGATTAACAAAGGGATTGGGCGCAACGCTGAATTTAAAGGGCTCAAAAGTCAATACCTGTTCATTTTTGCCGGAGGGCTGCTGGGAGTATTCGTCCTTTTCGTGGTAATGTACATGATAGGTATCGACCAGATGGTCTGCATCATTTTCGGTGTTATCTCGGCTTCGGTTCTTGTCTGGGGAACCTTCCACCTGAATGAAAAGTACGGTGAGTATGGGTTACTCAAATTACAGGCCTTACGTAACCATCCCCGGTTTATCATCAACCGCAAGCAGATTCCTTCCTTATTTATCCGTAACATCAAAAGGAAAGCGGCATGAGGAATGTATTGAAAGCAGCTACATTGGAAAGCAAGTTTCCCCTTTTGTCTGTGGAGCATGACTGTATTATATCCAAAGATGCGGACATCACCGTGGGATACAAAGTAGAATTACCTGAACTTTTTACGGTTACTTCACCGGAGTACGAAGCCATCCATTCTGCGTGGTTGAAAGCGGTTAAGGTATTGCCGAACTATTCTATCGTTCACAAACAGGATTGGTTTATCGAAGAAAGTTATACACCAGATATTCAGAAAGATGAAATGAGTTTCCTGTCGCGTTCATTCGAGCGGCATTTTAACGAACGTCCGTTTCTGAATCATACCTGTTACCTCTTCTTGACCAAGACAACAAAGGAGCGCAGCCGTACTCAAAGCAACTTCAATGCCCTGACCAGAGGCTTTATCATCCCGAAGGAAATGCAGGATAAGGATACGGCTATTAAATTCCTCGAAAGCTGTGAGCAGTTTGAACGAATTATCAATGACAGCGGTTTTATTACTATTACCCGGCTGGGTAATGATGAGATTGTAGGGACTGAGAATGAAGTGGGTATTATCGAAAAATACTTTTCCCTCAGTCAGGAAAATACGACCTGTTTACAGGATATAGAACTGGCTCCCGGAGAAATGAAAATCGGTGATAAATACCTCTGCCTGCATACGCTTTCCGATCCGGAAGATTTGCCCGGCACAGTAAAATCCGATATTCGTTACGAAAGGCTATCTACAGACCGTAGCGATTGCAGGCTTTGTTTTGCTGCTCCGGTAGGAGTCTTATTAACGTGCAACCATGTGTATAACCAGTATCTTTTCATTGATGACAGTGCGGAAAACCTGAAAAGATTTGAGAAGCAGGCACGCAATATGCATTCTTTGTCGAGATATAGCCGCAGCAACCAGATAAACCGGCAGTGGATTGAAGAATATCTGAATGAAGCACATTCGTTAGGACTTACTTCCATCCGTGCCCATTGCAATGTAATAGCCTGGTCGGATGACAAAGAAGAACTGAAACGGATCAAGAATGATGTGGGCAGCCAGCTTGCCCTTATGGAATGTAAGCCGAGGTATAACACGGTTGATACGCCTACGCTTTTTGGGGCAGGTATTCCCGGTAATGAAGCTGATTTCCCGGCAGAGGAGAGCTTTTATACGTTTATCGAACAGGCTTTATGCTTTTTCGTGGAAGAAACCAATTACAAAAGTTCTCCGTCTCCATTCGGAATAAAGATGGTCGACAGACTTACCGGAAAACCTCTGCATTTGGATATATCGGATTTACCGATGAAACGTGGGATCATCACCAACAGGAATAAGTTTATACTCGGACCTTCGGGCAGTGGAAAGTCTTTCTTCACCAACCACATGGTCAGGCAGTACTACGAGCAGGGAACACACGTGCTTTTGGTAGATACCGGTAATTCCTATCAAGGACTATGTAATCTTATTCATGCGAAAACCGGAGGCGATGACGGTATTTACATGACCTATCTGGAAGATGATCCGATTTCATTTAATCCGTTCTATACCGAAGATGGGGTTTTCGACATTGAAAAGAAAGAATCTATCAAAACGTTGATACTCACTTTATGGAAAAGGGATGACGAACCACCGACCAGAGCGGAAGAAGTTGCACTCTCCAATGCGGTAAATTTGTACCTTGACAAAATCAGGAATAACAAGAAGATTATACCGTCTTTCAATACCTTTTATGAGTTCGTGAAAAAAGACTATCAAAAGATATTGGAAACGAAGAATACCCGCGAAAAAGATTTTGATGTACATAATTTCCTCAATGTTCTGGAACCGTATTACAAAGGCGGCGAATATGATTTCCTCTTGAATTCCGACAAGCAGCTCGACCTATTGAGCAAACGGTTTATAGTCTTTGAATTGGATAATATCAAGGATAACAAAGTGCTTTTTCCCATAGTTACGATTATCATTATGGAAACCTTTATCAACAAGATGAGAAGGCTGAAAGGTATTCGTAAGATGATACTTTTGGAAGAGGCATGGAAGGCCATCAGCAAGGAAGGGATGGCGGAATACCTGAAGTATTTATTTAAAACAGTCAGGAAGTTTTTTGGAGAGGCGGTAGTGGTAACGCAGGAAGTGGAGGATATTATTTCTTCTCCGATTGTCAAGGAAACCATTATCAATAATGCCGATTGCAAAATCCTACTGGATCAACGGAAGTACGTCAACAAATTCGACTCCATTCAAACGCTTTTAGGTCTGACCGAAAAGGAACGGGCACAGATCCTTTCTATCAATATGGCGAACAATCCGTCAAGACGGTACAAAGAATTCTGGATAGGTTTGGGAGGCATTCAGTCGGCTATCTATGCCACAGAAGTAAGCCTTGAAGAATATTATTGTTACACCACAGAAGAAACCGAAAAATTGGAATTATTCCGTCTTACCGAAAAACTCGGCGGAAACATAGAACTTGCCATTAAACAACTGGCCGAAAGCAAACTGTCAGAGTAATCACATTCATTTTTATGATCATCGGTATCGTCGGCTACTTCACCGTTCCGACCGTTGCCAACTGGATCATATCTGCGGGAGGTATGGGTAATTATGGTAAGAATGTCAACCAGACGGCGACCAAAGCCGGTTCTCTGGCAGCAGGTGCGGCCGGAGCAGCAGCCGGAAATATTGCCGGAAGACTTTTGAAACGATAAAAACTACTTATTCAAATGGAATTTAAATCATTAAACAATATCGAATCGAGTTTCAGGCAACTCCGCTTGTTCAGCATCATTTTTCTGGTGATGTGTTCGGGTGTAATGTGTTTTGCCGTATGGAAGGCATACGAGTTTGCCGAAGCACAGCGACAGAAAATATATGTGTTGGATGACGGTAAATCGCTCATGCTTGCACTTTCGCAGGACTTATCGCAAAACCGCCCTGTTTCTATCATATCGCGTCGCCCGTTCATCGCATATTTTTCCTGTCTATATAGATGCCACAAAATCGACCGTATTATTCACCCAAAAAACACGGTCGATTCACCTAAATAATACGGTCGATTTTTTACTCTTTCCCATCCACACACAAAAACTCCCCTGCCGATACCCATATATATAAAGTATGACAGGGGAGCAAAACCCTTATGCTAACCGTCGGACTATCCGTTCTTCTTCGCTTCCTTCCTCGCTTTGACAGACAATACCCGCTCGAAAGTATGGTCGCTCACGGAAGTGCGAACCATACGTCCGGGACGAAAATGTAACTTCACACCCCGGATGCAGCCGACGTTGAATTCTTCTTTCGTGGCGGCTCCTGAGCTGGAAATCTGATACTGGAACTTACCGAAATCGGCCAGGCTCACGCAATCGCCGTCGGCCAGATGTTCGCCGATTTTGTAGAAAAGGGCGAAGATGGCATTGAGCATGTCCCCTTCGGTGAGGCTACTGGAATAGGAGGTTTCGCGGGCGAGACGGTAAACGTCTACTTCCTCGCGCGTCTGACTGCGGGCGTAGATTCTCTTCGGTTCTTCGGGGCGCAGTGGGTTTCTTAATTCTGCAAGACTGTACTTTAAACTCATACTGATAATTTTTTTAAGGTAAATGATTCTTTTTTAATTGATTATATAAAGGTTTGCAGCAAAGGTAAGAGACAGGGGTGGCATAACATGTCGTAGGGTAGGATAGATCCAATCCAACTGTAGAGACGCATATTTGCGTCTCATGAAATCAGGAATGATGAAATCGTAAATGATGGATGGGCATATGGGCGGATGACGGCGGATTTGATACGGATGCGTATATTTGAGACGCAAATATGCGTCTCTACGGGGTGTTTTTAGGAATTGGCAAAGCGTGATTTGTGTTTGCAGCAAAGTGTGGCTTGCGTTTGCGGCAAAGAGAGAGTGACGTTTGCGGCAAAGGGAAAGCGAGCGTTAGTATACATTTTCAGGCACACCGCTAGTTTTTAATCAGTCGTTTTATTTCTTAATCAATAAAATGGTTATTACAATCATTTTGTAATTTTGTATTATTAAAATTATTAATACTTAATTTATACTGTTATATTTGTGAGATTGTGGTAATTAATAGTAGATTATGGCTAAAAGTACACGCATTGATATCAAAGAACAAGAGAATACTCTATGTCTTAGAAAATGTAATAAAGAAAAGCGAAAGGAAGTTACAGAAGAAGATTTATGTACGGAAACAATTTCCGTAATTGATCAATTACCCATTAGATGCGTGGGAGCATGGGCCATTCAGAAGATTCATCATTTAGCCCAATATTTTACAATTTTCTCTCTTGGAATGAAAAATAAATGGGATGGAAAAATTAATTATATTGAAATTTGTAGTGGTCCGGGAAGATGTATAAATAGATCAACCGGATTTGAATTTAATGGAACTTCATTATGCATAATTCAAAATGATGCTTGTAAATATCTTAATAAAGCCATGTTTTTCGATTATAATCCGAGAGTTATCGAAATTTTAAATTCCCGTATTGCAGCAAACAATACCCAAAATGCTTTAGCTTTAATTGGAGATTATAATAATCCAGATAAAATATGTGCTGACATCATTCAAGCAACTAGAGGAATAGGATTAAATCTTGTTTTTATTGATCCGACAGATTGTAGTGTTCCTTTCTCATTAATTAGGGCTTTGAAAAGTCGCTTAAAAAAAATAGATTTTATCATCAATATTGCTGTTGGTACGGATTTTAATCGTAATATAAAGAAGGCAATTGATACTCCTGATACACACCAAAATGTTATCAATAAATATAAATCTTTTTTGGGATCTGATGCTTTCTTTAATAACCCTCTTATAAAGACAGCTTCCCAAAAAGATTTACGTCGTATGTTCAGAGAGGCATATCTTGATAGCTTAAGAGAAATAGGATATCAACACTTCGATTTTAAGCATATTGAAAATTATTATGATTTGGTTTTTGCCTCATCTCATGAAAAGGGAATAGAATTTTGGCAGAAAGCAAATAAAATACATTATGATGGACAACGCCAGCTTTTTTGATACTTTTGCAGTATGAAAGAAAATGTAAAACAAGTTTTTGGAACTTATGAATGGGCTGTAGAAAATGCTAATTTCATCAATGGTTGTAGTAACAACTGCAAGTATTGTTATAGCCGTGAGATGGCAATAAGATTCAAAAGAAAAACTTCAGAGAACTGGAGTACCGAAGAGATAAATTATAATCAATTTAATAAAAAGATTAAGAAGGTTGACGGCTTTATAATGTTTCCATCGAGCCATGATATAACGCCAGTAAATCTTCCCAGCACAATTATTTTCTTGAAGAAACTTTTAGAAGCAAAAAACAATATTTTAATTGTATCAAAACCTCACTTTGAAGTAATTCAATCTATTTGTAATAACTTTTCGCAATATAAAAAACACATTCTTTTCAGGTTTACAATTGGCTCTAAAAACAATGAAACCTTAAATTTTTGGGAACCAGGAGCCCCAAATTATGAAGAGAGAAAAAGATGTTTAATATATGCTTATGAAAATGGATTTGAAACAAGTATATCTTGTGAGCCTATGTTAGATAGAAATACAGTGAATCTTATTTCAGATCTACAAGATTATGTTACTGATTTTATTTGGATTGGAAAAGCAAACTTTCTTCTTCGAAGGTTAACTATGAATGGTATAACAGATTCCGAAACCATAGAACGAGCTGAAAAGCTCATGAACTCGCAATCAGACAGTAATATTAAAATGTTATATAGGAAATTAAAAGATAATCCGAAAATCAAATGGAAAGAAAGTATTAAAAGGGTGCTTAATTTAGAAATATCGACTGTTAAAGGACTTGATGAATAAGATTGAATTTAAAAACTTTTTATGAATAACGTACTTTACATTATTGGTAACGGCTTTGACATGTATCATGGCATGAAAACCTCATATGCGGATTTTTGCACTTATGTTGAAGACAATTATTTAGATTTATGGATATTTCTGAACAGCTTTTTTACTTTTCAGGTAAAGCAGTTATTTATGGAATAATTTTGAAAGTGATTTAGGCACCTTTAATTATCGGGGATTTATGAATGCTAACCGTAATTTTGATATTATGGATGAAGATTTCAGGCCAAGTTATTGTTATGGTCTTGAAGATGGTGTCACCCAGCAAATTAAAGAAAATGTAGATGAAATAAAAGAGGCTTTTTCTGATTGGTTACAGAACGTTGATTATCCAGCTACTATCGGTGATTTGAAATTAAATAAAGACGCTATATTTTTATCATTTAATTATACCGATACTCTGTATAAACTTTATAACATACCCAAGAGTAAAATCATTCACATTCATAATTCTATCGAAGATAACGGCAGTGATCTTATTTTTGGGCATAATTTAGAAATAGTAAATGAATCCGAATTGGATGAAAATGGGGATAGCAATCGTACTATGTTTACTGATTCGGAAAATGCCTCAAAATCTCTCCTATATTCTTTTAAAAAAACTATAGAGGATATTATAAAAGAAAACAGGGATTTCTTTATTTCACTTTCCAATATGGATACTATTTACATTTTGGGACATTCTATTAATGACATTGATTTGCCATACTTCGAATATATAAATAAAGTAGTTAAACAAAATGCTAATTGGGTAATAAGCTATCACAATGATGATGAACCAGAAAGAATGAAAAATGCTTTGGAAAGGATTGGTATTGTAAGCTATATATCATTTATAAAACTAAAAGATTTATCAAGGTAATACATTATGAATGAAAAAAGAATACTTAACGGTTATAAGTATGTGATTATCCTATAATCTCCCTATACGCCGTTTCATAATCGCCCCTGACGGCTTCGGGAAACCTATCTTTATATATCCATCAGATCGTCTACAGTCAGGGAACTATCAAAAGCCAATCGGTTAGACATCACATTTAAGAGAGCATTGTAATTGCTTCTTTTTATAGCCTGACTTTTCGGTTGTCTGCGGCTTTGATAACCTACCGGGTCATCATCTTCAAAATCAAATGAACTTTCAAACCCATACGGATAATGAAAACCATATCTGCCGAACCATCTGCGATAGGGTTCATATTTGTGCTCATAGCGATCAGTACAGGTTTCAATAATATGCCTGACCAACTGATGGCATTTGAGCAGATCTGCTATTTTTGTATATTCTTCGTTGGTGTGCGGATTGTAGTATCCACATGAAATATTAACACATGAAACTTCCAGTCCACGCTGTTTTAAAACAGCCACATCGGTTTGCATCCCATGATTGATTTTGTAGCCATGGGCAGGCAGGTTTATATCTTTTACAAAATCTTTGGAACATAGTTCCGTTCCCGAAATACTTGTTATAAAATCATCGTTGCCTTTCCGGTCGCATTGCAATACATAGCGGCAATCGTCAAAGAAAGCCATGTTGGCGCGGTTGCTGCCGATACAACCTTCTTCTTCACCCATAAAAAAGGCACATTTCATATACTCGTACTCTTCCAGGCATCTCAGGCAAATCCAGATACCGTTTTTGTCATCGGTTCCGATACCTACAAACTGCTTTTTGTGGCTATTAAAGCCCAGTATAATGGAATCCCGGAAGTTTACGACTTCATATCCTGTGGCTCTTTTGGGATGAACCTCATCCGTGTGCGCTACAACACACGGATAAGTTTCTGCATTTCCTTTGGTGGCATAAATATTACCATATTTGTCCAATTCATAAGGGATGGACATCTCTTCAAGTTTATTGATAATGAATCGGATCATATCTTTTTCCTTCCTCGATGGGGAAGATATTTTATATAAATCAACTAATAGCTGCATAATGATTATTTTTTATTTGTTTATAATGAATTATTGTGAGGGAGATTAGAACAGACGTTCCAGTTTGAGGTATAATCTGAAATTAGGTATCGGACGTCCTTTCTTAAATAATACGGAGGGATATAACTTGCCATTGTAATCAACAGCTTTTCCTTCAATAGCATACCCAAAGGGTGTATTTACATAGATAGCTTTGTGGCAAGGTTTACATATCGGTGCGGAGTCATCATTGTGTGTATTTCCGCAGACAGGACAGTAATATCTGTGCCTGCTTGCCTTGCCATACGTTCCGCGACAGGTTGCAATCTGATCTTCCTTATAGTAATTAGACAGTTCTACCGATGATTTATCTACTACATGAATTTCACTGAATGTATCGAGGTAAGGCGCACCTTTCTTGTGCCATTTGGATGCCGGAACCCTGATTATTAGTTTAAGGTCTTCAAGGGTCATCGAGGGAGTAATGTTGAACTTTTCAATCGGATTGAGTACCGTAAAAGAGCAGGCATGCTCATAGTCGTTTACTTTCTTTCGGAGATGTATACCGATCCTGCGGGCATATTCATACATATTGTGGAGAATAAACGTATGCGTAAAGTAAACCCTGTCCATTACGGAAATGGTTTCTTCTTCCTCATCCTTTACCCATACGGCTTTCGGCCACACGATGGAACGTGCCAGAATATTATTGGCAGAATCTTTGGCAACAAGAATCTTTGCACCGGCAAAATTATGGTAGAAATCGGCAGCATTGCGGGCCACATCTTCATTGCGCATACAAGAGTTATGAAGTGTGGTTTCTCCGTATTGGACAATGGGTGAGTAATTTTCACCTTTATAGGCTTCGATAAAGTCGTTCATCTTATCGTACAATTTGATAGTTACCTTACTGTCCATGCAGATGGCACTGTTGAAGAAATCCAGATCTTTCGATGTATATCCGGGCAGATTCTTAAAATATCCGACAAATGTTGACGGATCGACTTCAGTCCGGTTCTCCGGGAACCACGGAGCCTGTGGATTCAGCCTGTCGGGAAAGTTTTTGTTGGTAATGTCTTTGGTACAGACGGCAAAAACGATTTTTACGGATGCATAGTTTTCATAGGTTGTTTTCTTCCGCTTGGTAGAGAAATAGTTTGCTGAACCACGGATTACTTCCGATACGTCTTTACCTGATTTCAATTCTGCCAGCAGGTTTGCAGCAATAATACTTCCGTTTTCGGCGGCATGGATTAAGCGTGATTTTAATTCATCACTCACGATTGTTTTCATGTTGTTATGTTTTAAAATTCGACATAACCCGGCTTCTATTATGCCGGGCTTTCTTTTCTTTCAGGCCGCCCAAAAGTCCATGTTTAGCCACGGCAAGGTTTTGCCGGAAAAATACCGGAGCCCTGCGAGGATGATTTTTTCGCAAACCCGGAGGGCCCGACCTTGACGGAGCGTTAAGAACATGGAGTTACTTTTGCCTGGAAAAAGAAAACCCTTTTGTAGTATTTGGGAATTATTCATAGTTGCTTTCCTGTTAGGTGAAAAGAAAAAAGAGCGACCTTGCGGCCACTCTTCAGGTGTAATTGATATTATATTGAGTATTTCAGTGAGTTATTATTTCTGCCCTCTTTCTGTCCTGACAGACCAGTGTCACGAACTGTAATTCCAGTAGTTTATGGTTGAAACATTTATCGGAACGGTAAGCAGTCCGTTGCCATAAACTGAATGTGAAATCGGAGAAGGACCAGATGTAATAGGCAGATAACTTGTTTGCTTTATCTTTTTGCAACAACCTTATATTAAATTCCATAATGTTCTCGGATGACAACAACAGGTTTAATATATCGGTAAAGGCGTTTACGGCTTCCTGACTGATAGGATAAACAGGTCCTAAAAATTCTATTTTCATGTTATTGTGTTTTTAATCGTAGTTATCTTCAAAAACCTCTAATGAATACCTCTCGGTATTGTGAAAAACACCATAATTGTTCTGATATAGTTGAATATCCTCCGGAATATCCGGTTCTTCGCAACTAAATTCAGGATAGGTTGTATGGATCTCCTGATAATGAGCCACCAACTGGTGCGGATCATCTTCTGCAATGTTATGGCCGTGATATTCGCACCATGAAAGGAAATGATCGGTTTCTGCCTCGTCAATTCTTTCCAGTGCATCCCTGAACTCGAAAAAGTTGGGCGAGAACCATTCTTTGTTAATTAACTGATCGGGAATATTTTCCCATGCAGGATACCTGAATGCAGGATTTGTTTCGTCGGGAAAATAGGCTCGGCAGGCAGTATAGAATTCTCCTGTATCTCCGTAATCGGATAGTTGGAACCAGTCGCCCTCGTGAGCTTTCTTTTCGATTTGGTGCTGTGTAGTTACTACTACTTCTGCTTCTGATAGTTTCATGATCTTTACTTTTGAGTTAATATTAGCGTGGAGATGTTTCAGTCCACAGGCTCTCAAAAGTGAGTGTTCAGGCGGTGCAAGGTTTTTCGGAAAAATACCGGAGTGAAACGAGGATGATTTTTCCAGAAAACCGCTTTAGCGGCTCTGACCTTGCTCCGGCGTTAAGAACACGGAACTATCTTTGCCGGGAGGGCTGGAAGATATTGGGCTTTTTTTATTCTAATTCGTTAGGTTGTGAAAACGCCTTCATAATAAATAGATTCATAATACAATGAAAACATGTATAACATTCGTGATACACAAACTAAATTTCTGTGTTGCATAAAAAGAAACGCTGCACTGCACAAACTAAAATCTATTTGTGCAGCACAGCATTTTCATGTACGTTCAGTTTACTTTATTTATCGAGTAACTTATCTAATATCTTCACGGCATTATCTCCTTGTTGCTTATTAAATCCGGCTTTCTCACAAGTGTTTTTCGACCGGAAACTATGCGATGACCTTGTGCAAGATAGATTCCTAACATTGTTCAGAGATTGATAAGAAAATATAATTAAAGATTAAATTATTTTAAACGGCTTTTCTCATAATTATACGGTATGCTTGTACCCACGACAACATCATCAATTTTACTAATTATGAGCCAGTCGTCCATAGTTTTCTGATGGTCAAAGTTGAGGGCCGGTTCTATTTTTTCTACATCGCAGAACTCTACAAGAATAAGGCATTTTTTATGCCAGCGTTCTTTCTGCTTATCTGTCAGGCTCAGTTTGGATTGGTTGCGTTGCAGGGTATCTATAATTTCTTCATCGTTCAGCTTTTCATAGTTTTCAACGTTGGTTACTATGGCTTTCGCGCTGATCTTCTTCGAACCTTTCTCCATGAAGTATAGTGTTTCACCAACGTTCACACGACTGTGCGGAAGTTTTCGTCCCGTTGCCCCACGAACAATCATTGTTTTACTACCATCTAATATTTTACTTAATACATTTGCCTTATCATCGCAATATACAAGGTGTACCATCAGTTATTCTTTTATGTTAAAGTAATAGTATGAATTAATCACAAAAATAACTCATACCAGATTTGAATCCATGTAAAAATCCGACTTTTTACAGTTCCGTCGAGAAATTTTTCCAAAAGCACAATATTCTTTATTCATATGTGAATAGTTTTTTAAGTTAACATCATTTGCTAATACAATAGTGGAACAAATTCAACATTTTACACTTGATATCTTCCACATCTTCAGAGAAGATTATTTTGCGGTCATAGCTATATCCGATTTGCATGGTGTCATTTAATGTAGCTACTCCGAGAACGATATAACTTCCCGGTGCTTTGGGTGGAAAAAATACAAAATCCCGCATGCAGTAAGAGCCTATCTGACAATTAAAATTCAGATGTCCAAGATTTGATATAGCGGTAGAAGAAGGTTTATCAATGGAAAGTATGGATGCCGCTTTCTTTGCTGCTTTATCCTGACACTCCCCATAAGCGGCAAAATACATTGCGTCAATAAGTAAGGGATTCATTGATGCATACGTATTTAGTAATAGCCATTGTGCTTTGGTAGATTCCAATTTTGATTTAATTTCTTTCTTTACGAGAATGGCATTTTGCCAAAAATCTTTTTTATAATCGTATTTATATGCAATAGTAATAGCGGTGGCAAAGTTACCTAAGCATTTGTCCGCAGAAAATAAAACTTGTTTTCTTATATCTATGGGAATTCCTACGACCATCTTCTTATTATTGAGGTTTTTTCCCTGCATAGCCGAAATAAATGCTGTAACAATTGCGTCGTTAATCGTAATGTTATGTGCTTTACAAGCATTGTGTAATTCATTCATTTCAACTTTATTTATTGTAGAATATGATAAACCAATATCAGTTAATTGATGATATTTATTGAACATATCCTGAAACTCCGCCTCCCCGAAACGAGGCTGCTTACCCTTATTCCACATGGCATTGAGTGAACGGACAAGCACTTTTACAGGAAAAGCTAGTTTAGCTTTCTGCGGAAAACACTCTTACCTGAAATGAGTTTTTGTTCTCGTACAGGTAAATTATTCCCGGCATATACATAGACTACATCCCATAATAATCGTGCAATGGCGTTACCGTCGCCAAGCAGATGCTGAACGGCGACAAGAATATCAAAATCTCTCTCACCATAGAATACAAAAAAGCGAATGAGTGGCCCTTTTTCGCAATTAAAAGGTTTTTTATTCTCAGATTCGGCAACCTCCAGCCATTGATCCTGACGTGCACGTTTAATACAATACAATTCAAGTTGTTGGACAGCATTTTCCTGATAAAATGCCTCTCCGTCATTATTAATAGAAATGGATGAATAAAACAACGGGTGCACTTTTTTTAATGTAAGTAATGCTTTTTCAAAACGTGCTTTTTCAAATTCTCCATCAACGCTCAATTTCATCAGAACCGTAAGCGAAGGATTACGTAAATGGGGGCGTTCCGTATATAATCGAAGATTAGTTTTCATACGCTTTATTTTGATTATTGACAAATATAAAGAGCCGAATACTAATAATCCTTGACCAATATCAACCCGGCATATTTTTCTTGTATTTAGTACGTAGTCTGCTGAGTGTTTCGGCTGTTATGCCAATAGATGAAGCATTATGTTTTAAAGGGATCTCGTTCTCTATTTCAGGATAATTCTCAATTAGCTTCAGGTATCGTTCTTCTGCGGTATTAAAATGTAAAGCAAATGCGATATCCCGCCATCCGAACATCGAACGTTCTGCGAATGATGCCCTGAACTTTAGAGTATCCATATTCATCCCGAATAACTCAATCATTTGGTTGTGGTTTATAAGGATTACATCGTAATCGTTCATGGCTTGTATGGTTAATTCTGAAGTTGTTTGCTTCAGAAACGAATGGTAGTCACCTATAAATGGAAAAGACTTACTAAACCAAAGCGTATGTTCATTTCCCCCGGTATCCGTCTTATAATACCTGAATATTCCTGATTCTACATATCCCATGTATTTGTTGAGCGCTCCTTCTATCTGAAAATTCTCGAATTTCTTTATGTGCATTTGTTTCAGGTGACTGACGAAATCCAAAGCTCTTTCCTTTTCAATATTCAGACTGAGCAATAGTTTCATTAAATTTTCCATCTTAATTTGGTTGATTTAATATTGTGCATACAGATCAGCGAGCATGAAATATATTAATCTATAAAAGTAATTATTTATGCTGTAATAATAAAACAGTGAATATCAATTATTAAGTGAAAGCACCTATCTTTGCCGATTAAATTTTAACAGTAGCTAATTAAAGAACTTGATAAATGGAGAGACTAAAAATAGAATATGTAAATACGTTGTCAGTAGAAGATTATAATAATTTGAGAAAAACAGTAGGTTGGAGAAAAGTATCAGATAGAAAAGCAAAAATCGGACTGGAAAAATCAATTTTTATTACAGTCGCAATGATAGATAACAAACCGATTGGTATGGCTCGTATCGTTGGAGATGGTGGTTATTTTATGCTTATTGTTGATGTGGTCGTTTTACCTCAGTGGCAGGGACAAGGTATTGGGAAAAGTCTGATGAAACAGGTAATGCTTTATATAGACCAATCGATAGAGGAGAACGAGAATGTTTTTGTTTCATTGATGGCCGCCCCTGAACGAGACTCATTTTATGAGCAATTCGGATTCAGATCATGTCCTGATGGCGATTTAATGGGAACAGGTATGTATCAGTATATATGTAAAACTTATCCTGACTGAAATGTCGCTTACTTCTCTGAAAATCTCCGGATATCTGTATATCCGGTTTTTCCAATATAAATTAAGGGAACAATTATATTTGAAAGAAATTATTTATTATTAAAAAGCCCCTGAAGTATTAAAAACTTCAAGGGGCATATATTTTATAAAGCTAGTCTGACCGCTACAGTTTCCATATCTTCCATAATAGTCTGATCCATTACCCGGGCATAATGTTCGGTCATCCGGGTAGAGGAGTGGCCTAACATTTTTGATACATTTTGCAAAGATACTTTGTTTGCAAGGGCAATAGTCGTTGCAAAAGTATGTCGGGCCACGTGTGTGGTCAGATTCTTATCTATCCCGCACGAAGCAGCAATATCTTTCAGATATAAATTCATAGTCGAATTGCAGAATAATGGCAGGCATACTCCGCTTTCTATACATTTGGGATGTTCTCTGTATTTTTCCAGAATCCGAATCGCAGGCTCAAGCAGTGGAATATTTGATGTACTCTTAGCTTTATTCTTCTTTATTTTATGACGTCCTTTACGAATCCATAGTTTATTGTTATTATCAGATATTATTTCAGAATATGTCAATTCTTTGGCATCTGTAAACGCAAGTCCAGTATAGCATTTACGGGCTATGAAAGCAAGGGTGGGAACAGATAGGAGAAAGAACGGTAAGAGTCTGCAAAATAGGAATTTGTGAGAAATGCAAACACGATCAAAAATGCGGATTTGGAAGTTTTTAGAAGATTATTCACTACTAAATCATTACCTATTTAGTTGTTGAAGAATCCGCTTAAAATGAACATCTGACAGCATTTATCCGGTCAAAGATAGGATTTAGCGAACGATTGAGTGAAGGTTTACCGGAAATCTGATTTTATTTCCCATTAACAGCCTGTTTTTCATAATTATAGATAGCGTAAAAGTAAGTAAAATTGCAATTAAAAGCTATCGGTATGAAAACAGAAATGAAGGTGCTGCTCTACCTCAAAAAAAACGAGCAGGATATGAACGGCCTTTGCCCCCTTATGGGTAAAATCACTATAAAGGGCAAAGAAAACAGCGTTGCACAATTCGGATGCAAAATTAAGGTCAATCCGAATATTTGGAACGCCACTTCCCAGCGGTGTACCGGGAAAAGTAACATCGCCATAACGACCAATAAGGAAATAGAATCCCTGTTGCTCCTGTTGCGCTCCCGCTTTAATGAGTTGGACGATTATAACGAGGTCGTTTCGGCATTGGACGTTAAAAACGCCTTGCAAGGTATAGCCGCCGCACAAACAACCCTCCTTAAACTCTTTGAAGAACATAACGAGGAATTTGCCCTGCGTATCGGAGTAAACCGGACGGCAAATACTTACTACGAGTACCTGAATACCTATCGTATTTTAGCCGAGTTTATAAACTTCAAATATAAAGTATCGGACGTTCCCATTAAGTCGCTGGATATTTCGTTTGTAGAATCCTTCGATCTTTGGATGCGGGTCGAGAAGAAATATATGCCTAATACTTTCAGCGGGCATATTATCCGGCTAAAGAAAATTGTCCGTATGGCTATTTACAAAGGGATCATAACCATTCATCCGTTCGCTGATTTCAAACCCCAAAAGGGAGATAAAAAACAGCTCTACTTAACCGAAGATGAATTGTCCCGGTTTATGAACGCGACGTTTGATACCCCTAACCGGAACTTTACACGGGATATGTTTCTTTTCTCCGTTTTCACGGGTTTTTGCTATTGCGATATATGCAACCTTACCGAATCAAATATAAAGAAAGACAGCAACGGTAATCTGTGGATCGAAACGACCCGGCAAAAGACCGGAACCCCGGAAAATGTACTGCTTTTGGATGTGGCAGTCCAGCTTATCGAGAAATACCGGGGTACGGCAAGTAACGGCAAACTCTTTCCTATGTTGCTCAATACAAGTATTAACCCCCATTTGAAAATAATGGCCAAACAATGCGGGATTAACCGCAGGCTTACATTCCACATGGCCCGGCATACGTTCGCCAGTCAGATATGCCTTTCCGGGGGCGTTCCTATCGAAACCGTAAGCAAGGCTATGGGACATAAGAACATTTCGACCACACAACGATATGCCAAGGTAACCAATGAGAAGATCGACCGGGATGTTACGGCACTGCGTAATAACATAACCGGTAAATATTCTTTGGAGGGCATTAATGAACCCCCATCAACCATACTTAAAGATATGAGCAACAGAAAATCACGTCCCAGCAGGAAACTACAAAATATAGGAGGATAAAGACATGAGAAGTACATTCAAATTATTATTCTACATAAATAAGAATAAAGTAAAAGCGAACGGGAACTGCCCTATAATGGGTAGAATAACCATTGACGGTAAGATAGCCCAATATTCGACCGGGGAAGAAATTAACCCCGCTCTGTGGGATTCCCAAAAGGGCAGGGTTATCGTCCGGGGCAATTCCAAAGAGGATAAGCGGGAACTTGCCGCTATAAATGACAGCCTTTGCAGTTTGGAAGATAAAGCAAAGCTGGCCTATAAAAAGAACAGCGATACAGTTGGGTATGTATCTGCCGAGATCATTAAAAATGCGGTAATCGGCAGGCAGCAGGCAAAGGAAACCTTGATAACCTTGTTTGATGAACACAACGAGGAATATGCCAAACGTGTAGGCATCGACCGGGTGCATCATTCATACGCACGTTACCTGACTTCCCGTAAACACGTCTATAACTTTCTCCAGTATAAATACGGCATCGAGGATATTCCCTTACGCTCGCTGGATATGCAGTTTATTAATGACTTTCATTTCTACCTTTCAAAGGTTTTGAAAATGAAAACAGTTACGCTTAATGACTACCTGATAGCCCTGCGGAAAATGGTGCGCCGGGCGATCAAACAAAGGACTATTAAGCGCGACCCGTTTGCACAGCATAAATTAGAGAAAGCCCCTAAACTCCACAGGCATTTATCGGGCGAGCAGTTGGAAAAAGTTATGAGTGCAAAACTATATACTTACCGCCTGTGTCATACCCGCGACCTGTTTGTATTTTCGGTATTCACTGGTCTTGGAAGGGCGGATTTGGCAAACCTCTCAACAGATAATATTATCACGGAAAAGGACGGCTCACAATGGATATTTATAGCCCGGCAAAAGACTAAATCGGAGTGCTATATTAAGTTGCTGGATATTCCCAAACAGATTATCCAAAAGTATAAGGGCGAGGGGAAAGATAATAAAGTCTTTCATGTTCCCGGCACATCCAGTTTATGCCGCAGTCTGAAAATAATAGCGGAAAAGTGCGGCCTGGATTGCCACCTTACATTTTACATGGCACGCCATACTTTCGCAACGGAAACCTGCCTGGCTAACGGTGTACCCATAGAAACGATAAGCAAAATTATGGGACACTCCAATATCCGCACTACTCAAATATATGCTGAAACGACCAATCAAAAGGTCGCAAAGGATTTCGGGAAACTCTCTACCCAGACCAAAGACATATTCAGTTTACCGCAGGATAAGATTAAGACCTTGCGGGTTTACCAAAGCGGGCGGTACAGCGGTTGGAAGGAGGAAGTTATATAAGCCTTCCCGCTTAAAAACAAACAGCCGTAAGATTTACCTTATGGCTGTTTATTTTTTTTGTATTCGCACCGGACGATCATTGTTTGGCACGGTGCAGGTGCTTTTCGAGTAAGTTTTGAATATCGCTCTGGCGGTACAGTATTTTCCCGCCAATCTGCACGTAGGCTATTTTCCCGTTGTTGCGCCACTCCAGTAACGTTCTTCGTGTTACCTTCAACCGGGCGGCCACTTCCTTGTCAGTCAGGAACCGTTCGCCATTCAGGGCGGGTTTATACTCTTTGGACATTGCTTCAAATTTGTCCATAACCCGGTCGAGTGATTCAAAGAAACCCTTTATCCGGGGAGTATTGTTCGTCAGAACGGAGTTGTCCCCAAAACTGTAACTGTTTTTGTAATCCTTCATATCCTGACTGTTATTTAGCGGCTATTGTTTCGATCAATTTCTCCACGTCTGCGGGTCGGTAAAATATCTTGTAGCCGATCTTTGAATAACTAATTTTACCACTGTCCCGCATTGCCTGTAAGGTGCGCTTGCTCACATTGAGTATCTGGCAAACCTGTTGATTGTCCAGCCATTCGTGCATTTTGTTACCCTTATTCCTTTCATATAAGGTATCCACCCTTTGGGTAAATGCCTCAAATCGCGACATCATTGCCTCGAATGTTCGGGCTTCTATACTTACTATTTCCATATCTTTTTTACTTTTTTCGTTCAACATTATCACGGGGAAGTCAAAGATAAAGTATTAAGATACAGGCTGTATCGTTTTATACCTCGCTGGTCGCTTGTGGCTGCGACTGGCACAGCACTTTTTGAATTATACCGTCCGGCTTATCGGTTTAGCCGTCATTTGCGCCACCTTCGGCGGGTTACACGGTGGCGCAGGGATTTTGTTCTGCCAGCTTCATAATTTCTTCCCCATTTTAGCGGTATGCTACTCTACGCCTATATAAAGTGTTTCGATTTCAGGCGCGAAGATACTACCGTGCCTGGCCTCGCAAGGTGGCTCCGCGTCTAAAGTCTGCTGCGCTGGTTGCACAAAAAATCTTCCTCTTTCCCTCCCTTGAATAATCCGGGCGAGCGTATTTCACGCAAAAACCGCCTGCACCCTCTAATCGGATGCTGCCGCATCCGTACCCTGGGAGCAGGCGGTTTTCGTTTGTGCAAACCTTGCTTTGATGCCTATACACGGCGTTTTCTTGCCCCCGAAACTCGAACACTCCATACCGGCTCCGAGCAGCATTGCGGTTAAAAAAAGGTCAGAAATTATGAAACAGACAGAAAAAAATATTGAAACCCGATCCTCCAACCTTCCAATCAGCATTGGGTTGGTTTTGAAGATTGCCTTTTTCGTAGGCGGTTTTGCCCTTTGGGGGTGGTCTTTCGTGGCGGTGGTGGTAGGTATTCGGATAGCCCTTGGAGTCGTTAAAACCCTGCTTTCCTGCCTTGTTACCCTGCTTGTGGTGGCTGTTGTAATTGCGCTGGCCTTCGGTTTAATCCTCTAAAATTTAACGGTATGACAAAGTATTTTAATTCAGTGGATGCGGTAAGCGATTACGCACAGATGTACCCGGCAAGCCTTTTCCGGGTAGAGCCTAACCCCCAACGATGCCAGTGTAACGGCGTTCGGTGCGGGTACGAAGTCAGCGACAAACAGGACTGCGAAATACTGGAAACGCTCGTAGTGTGTCCGGTATGCGCCAATCGGATTATTAACCCTAACACAGTACAGTAATGATAAGTAAAGAACGATTCACAGCGCAGATGCACCAACAAATTAAGGTATATAACCACCTTTTGCAAGGGTTGGAAGTATTAAAGGGCGTAGCAGACCGATTCAACGGTAAAGTTTTGAATGTGCGGTTTGTAAATGCAATGAAAGAAAGCAACAATCATTACCGGCTCTCTTATTCCCTTAACGGTAGTGTAACAATAGGCGATTACCAAAACAGGTGGTATTCGATGCCGGGCGACCAACACGGCGGATATATCGACTATTACACTATCTCGGTTACTCCCGTTACCAACGAGGCAAACCGCATAGACGCTCCCAAAACCATAGAGAGAGCCAACAACCAAACCGACTATCTGAAAAAACAGATAGCCGAATGTAAAGCCGACATAGCCCGATTTGACGAGGAAGCCGGGGCGTGGAAAGACCTTGAAAGGCGGGTAAACGAGTATAACGCAAAGTATTCCTACCGCCTCCGGGGGTCAATAGATATGCGGAGATAAACAATAATCCGGGCGGGGAATCCCCCGCCCATAAAATCCAAAGACATGAAACAGCCTAAAATGACCCTGCACGGGGTATCAATATGCCCCGCAGGGCAAGAGAATTACGAACGTTTCGAGGGTAAGCCGGGAAAATTCTTTTTCCAATACGACTACCGCGACACCGACGGCGAACTGTTTTCGACAGTCATGCCGACCCTTACCGAATGCCGGATGAAACGGGATAAGTGGCTAAAAGCAAAACTTATCCGGGATAGCAAAAAACAGGAAATCCGGCAGGGCGGTAAAGTCAAAATGCGCTCCACCGACGGCGTTTCGATACCCGTCATATTTAACAATCTGACCGGGTAGAATACCGAGGACGCCGGGAAATATGCCTCCTACATTGAAAACGTGGCAATCCCCGAAATGGGTTTCCAGTACGGCGATATAGAACTAATCGCCGACGGCAAGACCGTAGCCACCGGGACAATACGCAAAACCTTATAACAAATCAAAAACATCATTTTTAATCACTTAATAATTACAGTTATGACAGCAATTAAGAACAACGGCACAGCCGTAGCAGTAGCAACAAGCGAGAAAGCAACCGAAGTATTAACCGCAGTAGTAGTCAGCAAACCCGATAACGGCGCAAAGAAAGCCGTTAATCTCCCCGCTGACCTTATCGAGCCGGGCAATTATAACGCCCGTAAAACGTTCGACCCCGATGCACTCCGGGAACTTTCGCAAAGTATCTCGGTGCATGGATTGATACAGCCCATAACGGTACGCACAAGGGACGAGGGCGAACGTTTACGCTATGAAATCATTTGCGGGGAACGCCGTTTTAGGGCGTGTCGGATGCTCGACATGAAAGAAATCCCGTGCATAATCCGGGAAGCCACCGATGAACAGGCACGGCAAATCTCCGTTACCGAGAACGTGCAACGGGTAGACGTTCCCCCAATGGAAGCCGCCGAGGAATACAAGTACCAACTAAAGAAAGGCGCAGATGTGGCAAGCCTCGCCGTTATTTACGGCAAGAGCGAAAAGCACATTTATCAAATGTTGAAACTTTGCGACCTTATCCCCGGCATTGCCAAACTGATAAGGGAACGCAAACTGTCCCCATCTGCCGGGATAGTCATAAGCAAGTACGACAAGAAAATGCAGGGCGACATCCTCAAAGACCGTTTAGGCGAGGACGGCCGGGGCGAATGGTGCAGTATCTCCGCCGGAGCGTTGGAGGGTAAAATACAGTCATGTTATACGAACAGCCTTGAAAATTACCATTTCGACAAAACCGCCTGTATAAAATGCGCTTTCAATTCCTCTAATTTCGATCTGTTTGCCGAGGGGAGCGGGTGCGGAAAGTGTACCAATGAAAAATGCCTCTCCGACAAGCAGACGGCGTTCCTTGTAGACCAAGCCAAAGCCGAAGCACTCAAAGACCCGAATCTGACCTTTATAGGCGACCAGTATAGTTACGGGTGCGAGGCGAAACAAATAGTAAAAAAGGGCGGGTACGAGTTTAAGAACGTTCACAGGCACAATCTTACAAAATATCCGACTGCCCCCCACCGCCCCGCAAGCTATCGACTACAAAAAGCCGGAGGACTTCGAGAAAGCACAAGCCAAACACGGCAAGGACACGGAGCAGTACGCAAATAGGGTAAAGAAATTGGAAGAACTCAAAGAGCAGGGCAAAATCCGGGTTTACGCCGACATCACGAGCGATGCCGTTACCCTGCATTACAAAGAGGTAGCGACCAAAGACACCAAGACGAACGAGCAGTTAATTTCCGAACTGACCGAGAAAAAGAAACGCAACAACGAATTACAGGCTGAAAAGACCGCCGAGGGGATAAAAGAACTTTTGCGGACTGAAAGCCTCCCGCAGTCTGCATTTACGGCAGACGAGGAAACGGCAATGTATTTCTTCATGCTCTCAAAATTGCGCCGTAGCCATTATCCGGCGGTAGGGCTGAAAGAAAACGATTATTACGGTTTGACGGACAGCAAGAAACTGAAAATCGCAAAATCGCTGACCGAGGAACAAAAGACGGTTATCCGTCGGGGTTATCTGTATAGCCACCTAACCGAGCGCACCACCACCGTAGCCGATGAAAAAGGCGGTATGTTACTGTCATTTTCCCGTCAGCACCTCCCCGAAAAAACGGAAACGGTCGTAAAGGCACAGAAAGAGGAATACGGCAAGAAGAACGCCCGACTGGACGAACGTATTACCGGGCTGAAAGAGGCTGAAAAGAAAGCCAAGAGCAAAGCCAAGACCGAAAAGGCAGAACAGACCGCCGGGCAGGGGAAAGCCCCGGAGATAGTCCCGAAAACGGCAAAACAGGCCAACAAAGACACCACGCCGAAAGCGGACGGCAAAGCAACCCCGAACGCCGAAGCGGTAAAGGTTGCCACCCCCGCCAAGACCGAAAGCAAGGCCGGGGAACAGGCAAAGCATAGCACGGCAAGCGATAAGGTATTTTTCGTAACCGTTCCCAAAACCCAACCCAAACCCGCTAACGCTAAAGGCAAGCCGGAGGCGGTAGCAGTATAAACCAAGTATTAACCGGGGCGGGATTATCCCGCCCCTTATTTTGAAAGGTATGAGGATAGACGCATATATTGATAATCCGGTAATATCCGACCAGCGGGAATATTACGCCCTTTTGGAAGTCCTGGAGGAGATAGAACCGAACTGCCGGAGCGTAGAACTCCGCACGGAGGTTGTTGTAATTGAGAATTTAGTCCGTAGGACGTTCAAATACCCCCGCAATCCCTCGATTAACTGGGTTGCCGGGAGGCTGCGGTACATGGTCGAAAAAGGGCTGTAAATGCCGTTTACAGACCAAATATACAAGGTGGACGGGTGCGGAGAACTCCGCGCCCGCTTCTTTTTCCATGAGCCGGATAAGTAGGACTTTAATGCGGGAGAAAAAGAAGCAAAAAGCCGTGTCGATGTTCCGGCCTCCGGGAGTGATCGGAACAGATGACCCTTCGGGCGGTTACTTTTTCCATGAGCGGGTACAGAGGAACAGGCGGAAGAAAAAGTAACAAAAAGCCCGTTAAAACTTGGTTTAACTTATTTGAGTTGGAGTTATCAAATAAGTAGGATCATCTTCTTTTAATTCCATTTTATATTGACGCAAGCCTTTGTTTTTAGCCAATTCTCGGATAGTCGATCTGACATCTTCTGGTTGTTCGTCAAATCTCAATCCATAGTAAATTGCCGTAGGCGTCAGTGGTAGAAAGTATCTTTCTTTAGTTGTATCTTCGATATTTTGAGGGATAATAATTATTCTCCATTCTTTCTCGTATTCCCAATTTATACCTTTGTTTGTATATGCCTTAAACCAGAAAAGAATATCACTTAATGGCTGATTTCCTCCCATAATTCTACTTGCTTGTTGTAGTGCAAATTCTTTTGCACAATATCTCTCTCTGGAATATAAAACTGGATATAAGTGCTTATGACAATCGGCGTTAGAGTGAAAGTTCTCACGATAGAAAGGATTGCTTGACAAGTCATACTCTAAACAAAAACCCCTATGAGAATCTGCATAATGCCCCCACATTAGCGGACAATCATTAATCTCGGTAAAACACCCAATGTAAGAGTGATGCTGAAGAGATTTAACCATTGAACCAAGTTCATATCTACATTTGTTTTTTAACTCTTGTAAATTTTGCTCAAATTCCGCAGAATGGAAGTATTTTTTTATTTCATCATCCGATAACAAAACTATTCTACGAGTATTAGGGTCTAAACTTTCAATCGGTATATTCGACTCTAAAACTCTGGCCTTTAATAATTCCCACTGATTCAAAATGCCGTCATGGTTTCGACTGTTGCCTTCAATAACTTGTTCAATGCCATTAATGTCGAAGTACAGTAACGAATCGAAAGGGTCATTAAAATCTATGGGCTTACTGCATGCAAATTCATCATTTTTCAGATCATTAACCGCATACTCGTTAGCCCCTCTGTATTTATAAAGTTTAGAGGGAATATTTAAGCCAACCAGTTTTTCGATTTGAGCCAGTAACGGTATAAAGCGAGGGTCGTTTTGTTGAATACAAATTGAATTAAAGAATTCCTGAAACACCTTCTTGAATTCATCGGCTGTATCATATCTTTTTATTTCGGGAGGATAAATACGATCCATTGTATTGTATTATAAAAATGACCTCTAATATAATTAAACACTTGATTATATTCCACTTCAATTATATGAGCTACAAACGAGGCTTTATGCGGAGAAAAAGTAATAAAAGCCCATGCTGTTAGTTTGTAAGGTCTATTTCAAAGAATTTCTTCCCTACTCTTTCCCATGCATTTTTTTCTATTACAAATAAATCCCCTGGACGTTTCCCAAAATACTCAAAATAGTATGGCATATTTTTAATCATTCTGAAACGAGCAATCATGCACATTTTCTCAAAATCGGTTTTCCCTAATGGAGTAATCCAGCTTTTGCCCATTACTGACAAGGAATTATAATATAATAAAGCTTGTTCAAAATCCGAAAGTTGAGCACGAACCATTTTTGCATAAGCATATTTTTCTTCTTCATTAAATTCATCCGTTTTTGCAATAAATTGAATCATTTGGTATAAATGCCTAAAATAATGTCCCAACAAAGAATTACGTGGTACGAGTAGGGATTTTGGCGTTTTTTCAACGATCAAGATTGCTGTTACATCGACGTTAATGATGAATCTAACATCTTGCTTGTCTTTTGTAACATAATAATTATTAATCCCATAGAAAAAATACCCATACGAAAGGTCATGAATAAAAGTTAGTTTTTTATCTGAATCAGCTAAAAATCTTTTCATTTTATCAAATCTTTCGATCTCACTTTTATCATGTGAAGGGGGTATAATATTTTCTATTGCATTAACTGCATTTTCGACTTTTCTATAAATGTCTCTAAAATAGTAAAAGAGTTTTTCTACCGCCTCTCGACCTTTTGTATCATCAACCTGTATCTCGTCTACATTTTGTTTGTGTAGATTAATCATTTCATAAAACTTCGTTTCAAAAGACTCTCTTCTATTCTGTTTCGCTTGTTCTTTAAAAGTCAAGACAACTAAAAGTGTCCCTGCTAACGCAAAGAAAGTTCCAACAACTCCACCAAAGAAATCTCCAAATTGTCCGGTAATATCATATTCAACGTTATTGCCGTATATCCAATAACCGTCCAGATAAGTGCGAACGATGAAATATACAGAGATAATTCCACCTAAAATAATCATACCCCAAGCGACCCAAAGTATTGCTTTTTTCATTTTCAATGCATTATTAGAGTTGTGATTCTATCCTATCTGTTCGTTTATCTCTTTCTTGAACCGCAACGGATCGGCGACAAACGGGTAGCTACTTGTAGCCCCACCGGTGGTAACGGTTATTGTTCCGAATTCGAAGATACGACCCCAAACGCTCTGCTTTATATGCAAACCCTCGCATTTCGCCAGCACCATATCGAGGGCCTTGCGGCTGACTACTCCGGTTTTCAATATTACCCGTTTATTCGTTACCGCATAAACGGAACCTATTTTTACCATTATGCGCTGAATTAGCGATACAACCCCGATAAATAGGAGGAATATCCCGCCATAGTGAATTACTGCTGTTTCCGTACCATACAACCACCACCCCAACAAAAGGAGAATAAGAGGTTGTGCAAAAAGAAACCAGTGTAACTTTGTTTTATACACCACAACCTCGCCTGCTGATAAATTATTTTCTAAATAGCCCATAACTCTGTATTTTCACAAATATAGCCTTTTAGGGAAAACGCCCGCTATAAAACGGGCGTTTTCTTTTAGCTTATTTTAATGGTTTATTCTTCGCTCGGTTCTTCGTCCCCGCCGTCATTCTGAAAGGAGAACGAAACCGTAACCAACTGCCCGAAATTATCCTGCACGTATATATCAATCGTCTGCTGGTCGGTAGTCCGGGAAGTGTAGTAAAGCCGGAACACCTGTTTTTCCAACGGATAAAGGTCGTTCGGGGCGAACAGCGTCCCATCGTCCAGGCGCAATTCGCCTTTGCCGTCGGGCTGGAAATAGCGGATATAATACCGCGCTTCTTCATAATCCCCTTCCCGCCACAGCGTACAGCGTATCTCCGCCGTTTCCCCCTGGGCGATCTTCTTTTGCACAGGCATCGTTTCGAGTGCGAAACTATAAACCTGTTTTACATCCAGTTCGGTATCACAGGCCACCAGCATAAGGATAACCGCGCCCAGGCCGACACATATTGCAAGGTGTCTTCTAAACTTTTTCATAACATCCGTCTTAATTGATTATAAACTTTAGCCCGACGCCGAATTGCGTGTGAAAGTGTCCCGTTGAGTTACCCCACAGCACCCTTTCGCGGCCTGTTAGTAGCAGGACAATTTTATCCGTCAGGTAGGCTTCCACTTCCAGCGTGATCGCCCCACCGCCTATAAAACTATCCTTATCCCGGAGCGTCGAACCGTCGTACAGCGACTTTTCGCCCCAATTAACCGTTTCATACCCGGCCAGCCCCGACACTCCCAGCGAGAGCAGGAAGGTCTTTGAAGGATCGGCCAGGATTTTAAGGTAGTACCCGCCTTCAGCGGTAAACTGCGAAACGGGTATGCGGATCGCTGCCCGGTACGGGTAATAACATTCCATAAACTCCGCACCGAACACCCATTTATTGCCCCTTTTGGCATAGGTCGCCATTGATAGACCGACGTAATACCCGGCCTCGTTATCTATTGCAGACGAATAGATGCCGTCCACCATGCCGCCCGTAACCTGTATGCCCCGCATACCGGGAAGCTGACGCTGGGCGTGTGCTTGGTCTGTAAGGACCAGGCACAACACCAGCGTAAAAATGATCGTTAGCCGCTTCATGGTTATTTTACTTTCAGTTCGTTAATAACCCTCGCGCGTACCAGGTCGGCGTTCTCCACCTCGAAACGCTGATGCCGCCCGCCGTTCTGCTCGTTCAGTTCGATAACCAGCATTTTATCATCCGGGATAGTGAATTTCTCCAACGTGAACACCGCCCTTTCGGTACGCCTGCCGCCGATAACGGTCAGGTTATTGTGCGCCCGGAGCGGCCAGATAACCTGCTCCTGGATAGCGGTGCGCTTGGCTACCTTCTTATCCACGATCTTAAACGTGATGTAATCGACATTGAAAGGCACGTTTGACGAGTTTTTCAGTTGCAGGTGGAAATATAAAAGGCCGTTATGCGTATAGATACCCTTTAGCGTGTGCTGGATGCCGAAACGCTTGCTGCCGATATGCTTTATTTCCCGGTCGTTATTCTTAAATATGGACTGCATGATAAGTTTTACCAGCAGCGGGGATTCCTGCCCCAATTCTTCCATATAGATAGCAAGGGCGTTATTCGGCCTGTTTACGGCCTCCCCGTCGTGCAGGAAGTCCGTCATTTCGATAGAGAGCTTCACAGGTTCGTCCGCATATTTCACATTAAAAGTATAATATGCTCCATCTTCCGTAATTACGGACAGGTTGCTTTCCCGCGAGAAATCCCGCAGGGCAGCTTTTACCCGCAACACGTTTTCGGTTCCGTCCGCTTTCGCCGCCAGGAGATCCGCACTACCTAAATCCACGTAGCGGATTGCCGACGGGAAAATCACATGGACGGTTTTATTAAATGTTACCTCCAGCGCATACGGCGGTATCATCCGGTTAAAAGTCAGCGGGCGTGTGTAGCCCTGGAAATAATCGCCCGTCGAGGGGCTGGTAACGACCGTCTGCGTTTCGTTGGTTTCGACTTCCTGCGCGTTGGCAGCAGTTACACCCGCAACAAAGGCGAGTATCAAAAAGATTTTTTTCATTGCTTAATAATATTAATTGTTCGTAAAACTTCGTTGATTTTTTAGTGGTATTTGGATGCTTCATTATTGCGCCTTTGGGAGAAGCAACAGGCCGTGATTCGCTTTAACCGTTACTTTAACCACGCCCAGCTTTTTACTCACATACTGCGAAGCCCCCTGGATAAGACTTTTACCCATATCGGCGGCAAACTGCGACCCGGCTTCGTCCGTGATCGTGATGCTCGTCCCGGCGGATTGCGCCATTTGGGTAGCGATCTCTTTAGCGGCGTTTATCTCGTCCGAATCCGGCACGAAAATCCCGCGCTGGCCGTCCATATCGTACACCTGTAACTCCACCGGGATAATGTTGCCCCCGTACTGTATCGAGTTTACCGTTACGTCCATGCGCTCCCCGCTGATGCGGCACGCACCCGTAATAATCGTATTTACCGGGATATAGATATTACCCGCCTGCATAGGCTCCAATAGGCGCATCTGTAATTCCCGCCCCGACACAAGGGTAATGGTCTGATTGACACATACACGGATGCTGTTTTTATCCTTTACCCCTTCGTTTCCGGCAGCGGTAAAAAAGCCCATGTTCCGGGGCTGGCTCCAGGCGTCGATAAACTCCTGATTGCCCATAGGTGCGGAAAGCAGAGTTACCACGCTTTTATGCACCTGGCTTACGGGCTGAACATCCACCTTTTGATTAGACCCGGAGGACACAGGCGCAGCGGTCGCCTCCTGCTGACCGGCTGGCTGCATACCTCCCGGCATATACTTGGCCGCAAACTGATACGATTTTTCCAGTAGTTCCGTCTGCTGATCCTGTTCGGCCTTCGCTGCCTCGGCTTCCGCCAGTCGGCGTTCCAATTCCTGCACCCGCCATTCGACGGCAAGCTGCGCCTGCTCGTCCACTTCGGTAGCGGGTTCCTCATACCACGAACCTAATTGCCGGTTTATATCCTGATAAGCCGCCGCCGAAGATTGGATAGTGTTCGCCGGGCGTGTATTGCCGCTCTGGAACAGTTCGGGGTTTTCGTAATATTCAACAGGCTTGGGGGCCGACCGTAGCTGACGTTCGTATTCTTCCTGCTTTTGTTCTTCGGTCTGCTCGAACATTGAAGAAAAGTCCGACAAACTCCGTCTTTTCGCCTGTTCCCGCTCTTGCATGGCTTCCTGTTCGTAGGCCGTGCGCTTATCGGAATATATACCCTCGTCTTTGGGCGTCGGCAGTTCCACGTTTAGGCCGCTCTGCCCGGCGGTATCTTCCTTATCTCCACCCGAAGGGGCGAAGATCAACCACATTGCCCCGCAGAACAACAGGAAAAACAGCGGCATAACCACCATTTTACGGCGTTTCTGTATCTGAGCTGGCGTCAGTTCCTTTTTGGGGGGAGCCGACTTCGGAGGCTCTTTTTTAACCTCCGGCTTAACTTCGGGCGCGGGAGCCTGCTGCTCCGGCTGCCCTGTGTTATTCATCTTCTCGTCCATAATCAAATTCATTTAGATAGTTTATACTGTCCCTCTGAATCTCCGGCTGGAGTTTAAGGCTTTCGATACGCTCGATTTCGAGCCTGCGGCCTTTGTCCTTTCCGAAGTTGTATATCGAGGAAATTGTCATGTAGATAGACAAGCCGCCGAATAAAATAAACATGGTTACAATGACGATAACCCGTTTATCGGGCGTAATCTCCCCGCACAGTCGGCGCAGGAAGTCCTCTATATTTTCGCCTACGTTGCGAAAGAAGTTTTTTCCCATAACGACCTACCTTTCCGTTACCCGGATGTCCCGGTTTTCCACGATCTCGAATTTCTCCATGATGAAACCGTGAGGGTTATTGTCTGATCTGACCGAGTTTATCAAATCGCAATGCGTAACCAGCGAGCGTTCGGTTATGTTCGACTGCCGGATAATCATTTGCCGGGCGAATGTTACCGCCTTGTAGGGGTACACGTCGAAATTGCACGCGATACTGTCTACCTGTATGATCTGATTGATATTGCCCGATATGACCCGGTTGTAGTAGCCCTTTTCCGACATATCCTGATAATACTTGAATGCGCTTTTATCCACCAGGAACAGGGCGCGGGTAATATTACTTTCGATAGCGGCCTTATCGGGCGCAAGGGTAAAAAACAGCTCATGGAAACGCTTTACGTGTTCCCTCCCTTCGACGGGTCTGTTCTGGCTCATATCCTGGGATAGCGCAAGCATAAGGCTTTTGCCCCCGTCCATTACATAAATACGCTGGCGTTGCGCTTCGGCGAACTGGTACGACGAGAACACGGAATACCCGGTTATCCCCGCACATAACACCAGGAACACGATACCGAAAAGGCGTATCTGCTTAAAGGATGTTTCTATATTTTTTAGACTTTTGAACTCCATTTTATTTTTGAGTTATTAAATGATAAGTGGCACTGTGTGCCTTATTTTTTTCCTAATAAGCGACCTGCCACGTTTCCTACCGCGCTTCCGGCAACACCTCCGGCTAATCCGGCTCCCTTATTGGCTACCTGATTAATTCCGCGCGTACCGCTGTTTCCTCCGGCCTGTATAATCCAGCCCGCTACGGTCGGCACAGTGAAATAGCCTATTATGCCAATGATTAGGAAAATGATGTAAACCCCGTTCGAGCCGTCCGGGATGTAAGACGGGTCTTGAAGCTGCGCTATATCCGATTTGAGCATAAGTGCCTGTATCTTGGATAGCACCGCCGAAAACAGGTCTGCCACAGGCAGCCACAGGTAAACGCTGATATAGCGCGAGAGCCATGCGGTAAGGGTGGATTGGAAACCGTCGAATATCGCCAGGGCGAACGACAACGGCCCCAATATGGAAAGCACCACGATAAAGAAGGTTCGTATCGTGTCGATAGAGAGTGCGGCGGCGTTAAACAGTAACTCGAAAAAGTCCGCGATAAGTTGCCGGAACCACATTTTGATATTGTACCATGTATGTTCCCACCACATACTAACCATAGTACCGATCTGCCGTATGCCGAGTTCCGAAAACTTTTCCTCGTACACTTCGTCATTTACCAGCCACTCTTTACCCTCGCGTACCCGTGCATCATATTCCAGTGCGTCGCGTTCGGCCTGCAAAGCCTCCACATCCTGTATCTGGCTCTCCATGATCGTATGGCAGCCCTTGACAACGGGCGACATTACACCGTTTATCGTTCCCAACACGATAGTCGGGAAGAACATGATACAAAGCCCCAGCGCGAAGGGTCGCAGCAGCGGAAACACGTCGATAGGCTCCGCCCTGGATAACGCCTGCCATACCCGGTAAGCCACGTAAAACAAAGCACCTAATCCCGCAATACCTTTGGCGACGCCGATCATATCCGAGCAAAGCGGCATCATTTCCAAATACAGGTCGCGCAGGATTTGGTGCATATTGTTGAAATCTATTGCAAGTAGTGTCATAGCTTACCAATATCTTTCAGAAGGACTACCATACAGCGCACGTACCCTGTCCGAATCGCCCTTGTCCTTGCTTCGGATAAAGGACACGGCGATATTCTTATTGGAATAGTACGTTACCATGTTGCGGTAACTCCACATTTTAGTATAAATCTCGTCGATCAATGCCATGCGCTCGGCGTCCGTCATGGATAGCCCGTTGGAGGCCGAAACCAGTTCCTTAATATCCGTAAGCAGGTTGCCGCTTTCTTTTAGCAGTATGGCATATCCGCTCGATATGGCTTCCAGTTCCTTTAGGCTGAAATTCTTGTCCGAAAGCATTTTGTTGAAATTGGTAGCGTATATCTGCGATATTTCCGATACCATTTCCACCGTTTCCTTTACCTTGCGGGCATCCTTGATAAGATTATGTACGCTTTTCAGCTTGTCGTAATATTCCTTTCCCTGGCTGTAAATCTTCTGCATTTCCTGGAAGGAGTTAATTACGTTGGTCTCTGTGGTGGCGGTTTTACCGACCGTCAGTATGTTTTGCGCCAGATTGGAGGGGTCGATAACCGCCCACTGCGCTTTTGCCTCGTAAGTGCCGCATATCGCCAGCACCAACAGGCCAAAAAGAATCTTTTTCATTGTGATAAATGTTTTTTTTGGTTTAATACTTGGGCGTAAAGAGGGATAGTCCGAAGGCTATTCCTCCGCCCGGATATATACCCCATAGGTGGAGAGCAACAACACGTCGCGCTCCCGGTCGTAGGCAAGACCCACACGACCGTATAGGTTGAAGTACCGGACGCCCCCGCATTGCCTTATCGGGCATGAATAGACCGCCTGCGGTTTTTTGTAGGTAAGCTCCAGCAGGTAATATGTTTCTTTACGCTTACGGTTGCGGTTACGATATATCCGCAATCCCGGCGCACCCTCCGGACTTACCCACTTCCCCGTGATCTCCCGCAGGGGAACATTCAGCCACCCGGACACTTTGGGTTGCGCCTCGACACTTCTTCGGTACATGGACGTTTACCTGTTATCGGTTTTTACCCGTTCATAGGTCGCACCGGGGTACAGCGTGATCGTGTCCGCCTGGTGGTCGTAGCACAGGAAAGTCGTACCGAATCCGGCATTGAAACAAAGGCTGCCGCCTTGCTCATGGAGCAGGTAACAGTCGCCCGTCGCTCCCTTCTTCGGCTTCTTACCCAGGGCTACCATGTAGCCGGGCGAAGCCTCGAAGATCATAAGGTCGGGGTCGCGTTTGCCCGCTTTCCAGTCGCCCACCAAAAGGGCGGGGTCGTACCCCGGCCCTTTGGCATCTTCCTTCCCCTGGCCTTCGACGACAAAGACATCCACCTGTACGTCTGTTTCTACCTGCCGCGCTCCGGCATCGTCGGAAGCGCAAGCCTCCAGCATGGCTTCGGCAAGGATGCTGTTTATTCCTGCCGTGTAAAGTGCCAGCTTCGTTAATTTCTCGTTACTTAACTTCAACATGATTTTTTTAGTGGTTGTGGGGCGTTGCCGCCCCGGTTATTACTATTTCTGCCGTTTGGCTTCGGCAAGCTGTATTACAGCCAGTTCGTAGTTACCGTCCAATTCCTCGGTCTTATTGAAAACCTCCAGCTTCTCGCTTTCCTCGGTGGTATAGGTCAGGTATTCTTCGCCGCTTACTTCGGTAGCGTAAACCGCCGATTGCACCCCGCCCAGGCCAATCCAAACTTCCTTATATTTTCTTGCGGGATCGTTCGCCTGGTTAATCGAGAGGATTTGCCCCTTCTCCTTATCGGTTAAGCCCAGCAGCGTTTGTATCTGGTCAAACTTGTTCATGTACTTACGCTGGTCTAACAGTATCTTACAGTCGGAGTTATTGATGATACTTTCCTTGACAATAGGCGAGGAAATAATATCGTCCACTTCCTGGGTAACTGTTACGATTGAGCCGAAATGCTTTCGGACGGTTTTATACATATAGCGGAGGTATTCGGCCATTGTCGGCGTGGAGAGGGCTTTCCAGGCTTCTTCAATGATTAAGAATTTTCTTATCCCCTTTAACCGCCTCATTTTGTTGATGAAAGCCTCCATAATAATTATGGTTACTATCGGGAACAGTTCTTTGTTATCCTTGATCGCGTCGATTTCAAAGACGATAAAGGATTTACCCAGCAGGTCGATATTGTCTACCGAGTTCAGCAGGAAGTCGAAACGCCCGCCCCGGTAGTATTGCCGCAGGGTGGTAAGCATATTGTCGATATTAAAATCTTCCCGGCTTACCTTGATCTCCCGCTCGTCCAGTTCCTTGCGGTAGTCGTCGCGGATATACTCATAGAAAGTATTGAACGAGGGTACGATTGTCCGGTCGGAGCGGATGCGTTCTATATATGCCGATACCGCGCTGCCGAGTTCCCCGCTTTCGGTCTTACTTACCTTTTCATCTTCGGATTTCCACAGTGTCAGCAGCAGCGTTTTGATACTGTCCTTCTTTTCCACGTCAAACACATAATCGTCCGTGTAAAAAGGGTTGAAGCTGATTGGGTTTTCTTCCGTGTACGTGAAATAAATCCCGTCCTGGCCTTTGGTTTTCCGGCGCACCATTTCACAAAGCCCTTCGTAGCTGTTACCTGTATCGACAAGGACGACGTGCGTTCCTTGCTCCCAATACTGGCGCACCATATGGTTCATGTAAAAACTTTTCCCGCTCCCCGAAGGGCCTAACACGAAGGCATTTAGGTTATTTATGATTCCTCGTTTTTTAGGCAGGTCGCATAAATCCAAATGAAGCGGCTTGCCGCTTATTCGGTCGCACATTTTCATACCGAAGGGCGACGGAGAGCTTTTATAGTTTGTTTCCTGGGTAAAGAAACACAGCGCGGGTTCGATGAACGTGTAAAAACTTTCCTCCGCTGGAAAGTCCCCGGCGTTTCCGGGCATACCCGCCCAAAAGAGCGTAGCGGCATCCACTGTGTTGTGCCTGGGCTTGCACTCCATAAGCGCAAGCTGGCTACCTACATCATTGCGGATATGTTTCAGTTCGTCCGCATCGTCCGACCACGCCATTACGTTGAAGTGCGCCCGCACAGAGATAAGTCCGAAGCTGTGCGCTTCGTTCAGGTACTTGTCAATCCACTCCTTGTTTATCTGATTGCCCCGTGAATAGCGGGACAGCGAGTGCATATTGCGGGCTGACTTCTCAAAGCGTCGCAGGTTTTCCGCCGAATCATCCAGGAAGATGTACTGATTATATACATGGTCGCAGGAGAGCAACAGGCCGACGGGTGCTGCGAACGAAAGGCGGCAGTCGCTCCGGTCGGTCGAAAGGCGTTCGTAACGCATATCCGTCCCTACCGTTCCGGGTAAATCCTCCACATCGGAAACCGTGTGCAGGCATACCTTTTTATCGCCCACCCGCAACCCGTCTGCACCGAGTTCCATATCCTCCAGGCAAGTCGTATCTTCCAAAGACAGGGCAAAGTATTTTTCGACCAGCCCCGGAGCATCCGGCGTACCCGTTATCTCGTCCGAGGACAAACGGGTTAGCCTGACAAATCCCGAATCGTTTACAATACGCTCAAACTGATCGACCGCCTCCAGGAATTTTACCGCCGTGTCCTTATTTACTTCCTTCGGAATGATGTTGCCCCGGCAAAGGCTCGAAAAGCTGGATTGCATACGCATCCGCTCTTTGGTGGTCTTTGTCAGGTAGAGGAAAGAAGTGTGATTAAGATACGGGCGTTCGTTAAAATGCCGCTCGAAACTCCGGGATAGAAAACTCATATCCTCCTGATCGGTGGCAGGGCGGTAGTTCTCTTTTAGGAACCAGTCCTGCTTATGGATAACCGAGTAATCGGGCAGCACCCTGATCGCCTTACCCCAGGCGGAGTGTATCGCTTCGTATTCCGTGCTTGTTACCGTGTAAAGTTCAGGCAAGTCCACCCGGAAGGCTACTGTAATATCCGCGTCCTTGCTGATAATACAGCCGTTTTCCACTGCCAGCAGCGGAAACTTACTCTCAATGGTGGCGGCTTTCATTACGTTACGCATAAGCCGCCTCCTTCCTCTTTGGGTAATGGAAAAGCCGTCGCAGATTGCGGCGGTTGATAAGGTAGCGCGGGTGCTGGCGTTTAGCCATGACCTTCATTAGACCGTATTCCCCGTACTGCGCGTTCAGCCGGAACGTAAACCAAACCAATACCGAGGCGGCAATAACGCCGAAACCTATACATATCCATTGGCCTATGCCGATCATATACATAATGACAAAGACCACGAATACCGAGAGCAGACCCCCCGGCGAAGATGAACAGGTATTGCGATTTCAGCCCCTTAAATTCGACGCTTTTCCCAATCCCTTTATTTACATTATACTCCATAATTGCAGTGTATAATGTGGTTTACAGGAAGAAGGAGCGAAGGATTGTCGCGGCTACGATAAGGAAGATACAAGCCCCAAACCACGAAGCGGCAGTTTTCGCCGTGTCCGGGTCGCCGGACGAGAATTTTCCGTAGACTTTTACGCCGCCGATAAGCCCCACAACCGCACCAATGGCATATATTAACTTTGTGCCTGGATCGAAATAGCTGGTTACCATACTGGTAGCATCATTGATACCACCTACTCCGTTGCCCTGAGCAAAGGCGTCCACTGCGGCGGCCACAAGAACGACCGCCGACAAAAAGAATTTCTTTTTATTCATTGCTTGATTTTTTAAGGCGGCAGGGGGTGGGATGATTCCCCCAAACCGCCGGAATTGTTTACTTTTTTACTTCTCTGATCTTTTTAGTGGCAGATAGCGCGTAGCTATCCGTAATCTCTCTGTTTCATTGTCCTTTACTTTTTGATTTTACATTTAGGCAAAGCCTCGCACGTTAAAATCGGCAGGGGCTTTTACCGCCGGTTCGGGGTTGGCTTCCCGGCGGCGGTAGTAGGCGGTAAAGTAGTCGTCCATAAGAGCGGACACCACTTTCTTTTTAGGCTCGTCCGGGGCGATCTGATTCAGTATTTCAGTCATTCGCACCTCGGCCAGCACCCGCCCGGCTTCTTGTCTTTCTTCAATCGTTGCACTTTCGGCGTTCGCTACCGTGTGCGCCATTCCTGCCAGTTCCTCGAAGCCTATGCCCGTTGCCCGGCTGCTCCCGGTTTCATCCTCCGCCCCTTCGGTTTCCCAGGTATCTAAATCCCCTTCTTCCTCGGTATCTAATCCCCCCTCTGGCTCGTTTTCGATAACTATATCAATTTCGCCGGAATTATCTACCATATCGTCGGGAACAGTACCCGTTCCGCCTGCGGGTTGAAGGACTGCCGCCGGAGTACCCTGCGGGTCTTTTTGCCCGTTTTCGTCAGCAAATATAGCCTCATTTCCAATCCCTTTTTCGTTGATTTCCAAAGTGGTAGCTTGTGGCCGGGAGTGGCGTAGGGTAAATTTGCTTTTTCCGATAATATCCTCTTTCGGGGCAGCCCGGAAAGGGCTAAAACCCTTTTTCCGGGCTGCGTTATTCTTCCGCTTCGCTCCCCGTTCCCAAATCATATAAATTGCAACCACCAGGGCATAAAGCCCAATCCCATAAATGAAATAGCTTCCCATGACCTTAATTATTAAAACACGTCTGTATTTTTCTTTCGGTACAATTTTGTGATTTCGTCCTGATAGGTGGCAAAATGATGCTCCAGTATGTTATCCAGGTAATTGAACAGGGAAAATTCATTTTCTCCGATCACACGCACGATTTTCATTATACGGTCGTGGTGTTCCTTGCGGATATACACGACTTTACCGTTCCGGGTTTTAATAGCCGCAGCCTTGAAAAATAGGCTTTCATACTCCTGTACCTTATTTTCCCGTCGTTTCGGTTCGTCGCGGGTTGCTTCTTTTTCTTTCACAGGTTCGCTTTCCGGGGCGGCTGCCTGCTCCGGGACTTCTGCCCCCGGTGGTCGATTTTCTCCTGGTATGGAGGCTTTCAGTACCCGGTTACGGGTGCTTATGTTCTCCACTACCGAAGCCTCGTCTGTACTAATTTTCTCCCTCATTACCTACTTACTTTATGATTCCTAACAGTTCTTCGGTAAGGGCTTCCAGATTGGAGCCTTTAATAAGGGATTTATCCGCCGGGAACAGCGTCGAGCGGAACAGGGCTTTATGATTATACGACTGTTCTTTGCGGAAACGCTTACTGTCAGGAATAAATGTTTTAAGGGTGGTTAGTCCTAATTCCTGGATAACGGCCTCGTAAACTTCGTATAGTTCGGATTTTTCTCGACCGTCTACCATATTCCAAAGCAAGTATGTTCCTTTGACATGGGATTTTCCGACCGCCGCGATCTGTTCCCGAAGGGCAAGCAGGTAATCCAGCGTACTTTCCATTACCACTCTGTCGGCACTAATAGGCGAAAAGATATAATCGACATTAAGCAAGGTCGATATAACACCTTTGCTATTGACTGTGCCGGGCAGGTCGAAAAAGATATAGTCGAAATCGCCCTGCGGTATGATGTGTTCCGCATCGGCCAGGGCTTCTTCGGGACTACTGCCGATAATCGGATAGGCTTTCTTATTCAGTCGGGTAAACTGCTCGTATGCCATTCCTTTGTAGTATTCGTCCCCTTCGACCATAGATATGTCGCGTTCGCGCATTTGGGCGATTGAGTGCTGCGGAAAATCGCAGTCGATCACGGCTACATTATAGCCTTTTACATAATGGAGATAGGAAGCTACCAATACCGTTAGAGTAGTTTTCCCGGCTCCGCCTTTTTGTGTGGCAAAGGCCACGTACTTCGGTTCTTTTTTCATGTTCACAAAATTTTAATTAGACATCTGATTGTTTATGATAATGTTCCTGCATGCCAGTACATATTCCGGCATACTTTCATCTTAATAAATATCCGTCTGTTTGCCTGTTTGAAATCGTATGCTTTCAAAATCATAAAAGCACTTGCACGCATTTACTCTTTTATGCTTTTGCGTTTTTATGATTTTATGCTCTCATACCAAATCCTGCGCTTTGGAAATCCGGTACAACCATTCGTTTGTCCGGGCAGGCAAACAATATTTTGACTTCATACTTACACCCGTATTTACATATCCTAACAAACCGGGTTTTATCCGCCTGTTTATTCTTTCCAAATCGTTTTCCGAGGACAAATAAAAGCCTTCTTTTTGGTACTTGCATCATGTTTTCGGCGGGTGGCAGCTTGTGGCCGGGAGTGGCACAGCGCTTTGTGATACAGCGTATTACATAAGCCGATAACTTTGCAGCACGAAACGTTACGGCTATTCGTTCGGGGCTTTTTAAATTGTAGTACCCCCTCTCTACATTGCCCCTTCCGGTTCAAATCTTACCCGATAATATGAAGGGTAATCTTTGCCCCTCCGTCGGGCAAAAACCATTTGCATTTTGGCAAATAGCAAGATGTGTTCTTTGCATCGCAAAACAAGTTTTGCAGCAAACAACCTCTTGCCCCTGCCGGGGGCGTCGCTACCTTCCGAAGTCAGTTGCTCGATGATCGGCTGCGCCGTAACGTATTTATGTTTCACTTAAAAATCCGTGTTATGAATAAAAAGAGTGTACCCCGTAGACGGGGTAAGGGGGGACGCCCCCCAAAGGACGATCCGGCGTTTCGCCGCCTGACCGTGAACCTGACCGAGCAGCAACACGCCGCTTTCCTTTCCATGTACGAGCAGTCGGGCGTCGCTTCGCAGTCCGGTTTTATCGCCGCACGCATTTTCGGCGACGAGTTCCGGGTAGTGAAAACGGATGCAACGGCGCTGGAGTTCGTCGCTAAACTGACCGCTTTTTTCGGGCAAATCCGGGCGGTCGGGACGAATTATAACCAGGTCGTTAAACAGCTTCATACCGTTTTCGGGGAGAAGAAAGCCTTGTCATTGCTCTATAAACTGGAACAACAGACCATAGAATTGGCCGGGATCGGGCGCGAAGTGCTGACCCTTTGCGAAGATTTTAAGGGTAAAATCCGGTAGCGGCATGGTGGCGAAAATCTCACACGGGAGCAATTTGTACGGCGCACTTTCCTATAATCAACAGAAAGTAGATGAAGAAAAGGGGAAGATTTTAGGGTGTAATTTAGTCTTGGAGCCTGCCGACGGGAAGTTTAATGCTTACTCCTGCGCGGAGGATTTCGAGCGGTTTATGCCTTCGCATATCCGCACCAAAAAACCCGTAGTACATATTTCTCTAAATCCCCACCCGGACGATAAGCTGACCGATGCGCAGCTTGCCGACCTGGGACGGCAGTACCTCGAATGCCTGGGGTACAGCGGACAGCCGTACATGATCTTCAAACATGAAGATATAGACCGCCAGCACATACACCTGGTTACTACCCGCGTGAAGCCGGACGGCTCACTTGTGCCGGACAAGTTCGAGAAAGACCGCAGCAGCCGGATCGTGGCGCAGTTGGAAACGGAATTTAACCTGATACCGGCCAAAGGACAAAAGCAGGGGGAGGCGTGGCAGCTTACCCCGGTAGACGCTTCGGCGGGTAATCTCAAACGGCAGGTTTCCGGGGTGGTAAAACCGCTGGCCGATATGTACCGCTTCCAGTCCTTTGCCGAATACCGCGCCCTTCTCTCCTTATTTAATATTAATGTAGAGAAAGTCGAGGGAAGTAATAAGGGGAACAAGTACGAAGGGCTGGTTTATTCCGCCCTGGATGCCGACGGCAAGCGTGTGGGAAAGCCGCTCAAATCTTCCCTTTTGGGGACGGCGGTAGGTATTGCCTCGCTGGATAAACACATGAAGGAATCCGGGCAGGCCATGAAGTCCGGCAAGGTGGCCGAAGCAACGAAGTCGGCTGTTTCGGACGCCCTGAAAACCACCCGCACCGAAAGCCAGTTGCGGGATGCCCTGCAAAAGAAGGGTATCGACCTGGTACTGCGCCGCAATGATGCAGGCCGCATATACGGGGCTACGTTTATCGACCACAACAGCCGGGCGGTACTGAACGGCTCCCGCCTGGGTAAAGAGTTTTCGGCTAATGCCCTGAACGAACGCTTTGCAGATAATCCGCTGCGCGAGGATCTGCACAAGCCCGTACAGAATATCCCGAACGCTCCCAAAGAAACAGGTAAACAACAGCCTTCCGTCCTGGGTGATGCCAGCGAAGCGGCGGGTGGCCTTTTCTCTGTATTAACGCCCGATGCCGGAGGGCAGAATGATAACCAGCCTGCACCGCGTCGCCGCAAGAAGAAGAAACGGCGGTACGGCAGGCAGATGTAAGACACGCTGTGTCTATTCTCATTCTTTCAAACAATAAAAACAACATTAAAATTTTAAGTTATGCAAAATGAAGATGATCTGCGCGGATTGGCTAAAGTCATGGACTTTATGCGTGCGCTATCAATACTATTCGTAGTGATAAATGTGTACTGGTTCTGTTATGGGGCTTTGCACGATTACGGGGTAAATATCGGCGTGGTCGATAAAATCCTGATGAACTTTAACCGTACCGCCGGACTGTTTACCTCTATCCTGTGGACGAAACTTTTTGCGGTGGTATTCCTCGCCCTTTCCTGCCTCGGTACGCGGGGCGTAAAAGACGAGAAGATTACCTGGCCGAAGATCATTACCAGCCTTACCGCAGGCTTTATCCTGTTTTTCTTTAACTGGTGGCTGCTCTCCCTGCCGTTCCCGGCGGAGGCGAACGCCGCCCTGTACGTTTTTTCAATGGCCGCCGGGTATATCCTTATGCTCATGGGCGGGGTATGGCTCTCGCGCCTGCTGAAAAATAATATGTTCGACGATGTTTTCAATACCGAAAACGAATCCTTCATGCAGGAAACCCGCCTGATCGTAAACGAATATTCGGTAAACCTGCCGACCCGCTTTTATTATAAAAAGAAGTGGAACAACGGCTGGGCCAACGTACTTATGCCGCAGAGGGCAACAATCTGTGTCGGAAGTCCCGGCTCCGGGAAGAGTTATGCCATTATAAATCAATTTATTAAGCAGCAAATCGAGAAAGGTTTTGCCATGTATATTTACGATTTCAAATTTCCCGATCTCTCGACCATTGCCTATAACCACCTGCTCAATAACCGGGAGGGATATGTCAAGACGCCCACGTTCTATGTGATTAATTTCGACGACCCTTCCCGGTCGCACCGCTGTAATCCTATCAATCCGGCTTTCATGGAGGATATAAGCGATGCCTACGAATCCAGTTATACGATCATGTTAAATTTGAACCGTACCTGGGTATCGAAGCAGGGCGATTTCTTTGTGGAAAGCCCGATAATCCTGTTCGCCGCGATAATTTGGTTTTTGCGGATATACCAGGACGGGAAGTATTGCACGTTCCCGCACGCCGTCGAGTTTTTGAACAAGCCTTACGAGAAAATATTTCCAATTCTTACAAGCTACCCGGAGTTGGAAAATTATTTAAGTCCGTTCATGGATGCGTGGCTCGGAGGCGCAGCCGACCAGTTGCAGGTGCGCCCGTAAGGGTACATAATAAATATAGCTTTGGCAAGCTATTAGGTTCGCG
>JAJQFD010000051.1 GCA_021201335.1 Bacteroides sp.
TGCAGGAAAGACAACTATACTTATTTTGAACTTATTTCGAACTCACGTTAATTTAGGGTAATAGTTCCCTCAAGCATGAAAATTAGCATATGCGATTGAAGGAACATCGTACCTTTGCACTCCATACTATGTATGCACTGCCCGATAACAGAACAGCCATCTATAGATAGCGCCCCATAACCGGTGGGTTCGGCTACCAAACATGCGGGAACTTTCAGGTATTTGCTCATTTTATTTCTTTACCCACACATTTGTTATTATTCCGAACACATACTTATGGTGAGCATTACCGGACTCAACCTCCGCGTTTGCTATAAACTTACGCTCTTCTTCGGTAGAAAAATCATTTGGCGATACCGTAGTCACTCCACTGAGTTTACATTCGATGATGAGTTTTGCTTCCTTATATGCAGGGTTACCGGATGGCGTTTGCACCGGAGTCAACTTGCTCTCTTTCATTTTGTTGGTGTCTCTACCCGATTTTGTTCCGAAAAGCATGATATCTTCTTTATACTCTTCGTCAAAGTAAGTCATGGTATAGGTTTGATTCTCGTGCATGAGTTCGAGCGTATAGCGGTTCGAGAGCAACATACACCAGGTGGATGGCTTGTCGAAAGAATACCCCAGCCACCCCAGCTCACTACCATAGAATTAGTAGGTGTTTTGTCTCCGGTTGTAATGACGGTATAGTCCGAATTGACAAGGGTAAAAACATCTTCGGGCATTGTCGATGCTTCGATTTTATTAAATAGTTCTGAAAATGAACGGGATTGGATTTCTTCTCTGCTCATGGTCTCCTGTTTTTTTATGGTTTCTTGTTGAACTTGTTCTGTTTTTGATTCCCGATTGCCGTTGCAGCCCGATAAGATAATGACTGCTGCAAAAAATAAGATTAATATCTTTTTCATATTAATAATTTATGGATGATTTTTTATGGTTTGGGTATATAAAACTATTGCTTTATACAAGCTCGTTTCAGATGGTTAATCCTATTTCTTTTGCTTTTTCGAGCCAGTCCGTGTCCATTACCTCTCCAATCCCGTTTACATTCGGAACATTGAGTATTGCCCTGTTCTTCCATTCAAGATGAGTATGGATTAACCCGTATGTACTAACTACGCCTTCAAAATCTTTCATGTCGTCCGTGGCAGCACTCACAATCAATACCGACTTCTTGTTTTGTAACTGCAAAGAATACATCCTATCAATTACCAACTTCAATTGCGCCGAAAATGTAAACCAATACAAAAGAGTGGCAAGAACAATTACATCAGCTTCTTCCAGAGTAGGTATCAATTCACTGAAATCATCATTGTACACACATCGTCCTTTCGTCAGGCATATATCGCATGCAATACACGGATGAACTTTCTTTTTAGCTGCATCAAACAACGTAACCTTATTGCCTGCCCTTTCTGCGCCTTCCATAAAAGCTTTTGCCAGCAATGCACTATTGCCATTCTTTCTCGGACTTCCGGTTATAATAAGTATATTCTTCATAATCTTATCTATACTAAACTTTATATAATGCAAAGGTAAAGAGAAGGAGAATACGACACTTGCCTATTTGGTTCAAATAATATGATTTATTGGTCCGGTATAAATAAATCCGAATCTTTAATTTAATTTCTGCCGTAACTTAGATGGACAATCAGTCAGTTATCTCAATTCCTCAATCTATAATCACTCGGCGAGCTACCAACCACTTTCTTAAACATCCTACTAAAATGATGCGGATACTTAAACCCCAATTCATAAGCGATCTCATTGATTGATTTATCAGGATTATACAACCTGTCCTTCGCTTTCTCTATCACTTTTATCTGTATGTACTCCTGTGCCGATTTACCCGTTTCCTTCTTTATTAAATCACCAAAATAGTTAGCCGACAAATGCAATTCATCCGCAAAATACTGCACCGAAGGTAGACCAATTGTTTGCGGTTTATCCGAATCAAAGTAGCCATTCAGCAATTCTTCAAACCGTGAAAGAACATCCTTATTTATATTCTCGCGGGTAATAAACTGTCGGTCATAAAAACGCAGGCAATGATTCAGGAACACTTCGATATTCGCCGTGATAATGGACTTACTGTGCTTATCCACAGAGTGGCTTAATTCGTCTTTGATTTCCCGGAAACAATTCACGATAATCTGTCTTTCGCGTTCCGACATATGTAACGACTCATTCGATTCGTATGAGAAAAAGGTATACTCATTCATTTTCTGTCCCAATAAGGCACCACGAAGCAAATCGGGATGAAAACACAGTCCCCAGCCCTGCATATGAAATGTTTCGCCCGTATCATCCTTCCCGGCTATCTGTCCCGGTCCGATAAACACAAGCGTACCCTCCTGATAGTCGTATGTATGGCGACCGTAAATCAAATCACCGCATTTCACATCTTTCAGGAAAATAAAATAGAATCCATATCTTTTGCGAATATGATGAAATTCTTTTTTCACCTCTGAAAAGTCAATGGAGCTACCCAAAGGATGCAGCGTTTCAATTCCCAGAAAGCTGTTATAATCGTGTATCGTATCAAAATTCATTATTTCGTTCATATTCTCTTATTTTATTTATTACAAAAATAAAGTATCCTTTTCAGAAATCTGTCATAACACACCACAAATCAGTAATAATGGTAGAAGAAACCGTAATCCGTGTATATGCCTGATGGTCTGCAAAATACCAATAAGTAATAATGGTAGAAGAATCAGTAATCTGTCTATTTACATGGGGGATTATCCAGCGTAAATTTGCAATATGAAAATAATAAACTTTTAATTCGTCGGAATATGAAACAAAGGAATAACATTAGTATAATAGGATTGATAGCCGGTATCCTTATTCTTTTTTCAGGATGCAGTCAAAATCAGGAAAAGGATGTGAATGGATTACTTGTAATCAAAGAACAGGGAAGCTTTGCCATAGGAGGTTCGGTCATTACCAATCCCGGTACCTTCGATCCGATCACACGTACACCCGAAGGACAAACCTACCACGGCGACCATGCTAACATCGTGTATCAGATTCCCGATAACGCGCGTAGATTGCCATTAATCTTCTGGCACGGTATCGGACAATTTTCCAAAACATGGGAAACTACTCCCGATGGACGCGAAGGATTCCAGAATATATTCCTGAGACGAAATTTCAGCGTATATCTTATCAATCAGCCGCGAAGAGGAAATGCCGGACGTGGTACGGTAGAGGCCACTATAAAACCGATACCCGACGAACAGGAATGGTTCAGTACCTTTCGTTTAGGCGTATGGCCCGACTTTTTTGAAGGAGTACAGTTCGATAAAAGTGAAGAAACACTCAATCAGTATTTCCGTCAGATGACTCCCAATATCGGAGGGTTTGATACCGAAGTAATCACTTCCGCCACTATTAAACTTTTCAATAAGATAGGCAACGGGATACTTGTTACCCATTCCCATTCCGGCGGTTTTGGCTGGCTGACGGCAATAGATAACGATAAAGTAAAAGCAATCGCATCTTACGAACTCGGAAGCGGTTTTGTATTCCCTGAGGGCGAAGTACCCGAACCTATCCCAAGTTCCGCAGGAGCATTGGCAGCGGGTAGTGTACCGATGGCAGACTTTATGAAACTCACCCAAATTCCTATCATTATATATTACGGTGATTTTATTCCCGAAGAGCAAATAGAAAATCCCAGTATTGACGGCTGGCGTGTCAGGCTTGAAATGGCAAGAAAGTGGAGAGATGTTGTCAATAAACACGGTGGAGATGTTACCGTTGTACACCTGCCTGAAATAGGGGTTTACGGCAATACCCATTTCCCGTTCTCCGACCTGAACAATATAGAAATAGCGGATTTGCTTTCCGGGTGGTTAAAGGAAAAAGGATTGGATAAGTAATCAATTAAAAACAAAATATATGAAGCAATTAATTTTTAGCCTGTTAATGATCTTAGCAATATGTCCGGTATCGGCTTGTTCGGATAGTAACCAAATGGAAGCAGAGCAAACTACCCCGGAGGTTACAGACCGTAAAATCCTTATCGCCTATTTCAGTTGGGGAGGAACGACCGGGCAGGTTGCCGAAAACATAGCACAGCATACCGGAGGAATGCTATTCAGAATAGAAACGGTAAACCCTTATCCTAAGGAATATACTCCATGCACCGAAGTTGCCAAAGTTGAACGCGACGAAGGCATCCGTCCCGAATTAAAAACCATAGTTGAAAATATGGAAGAATACGATACCATTTTTGTCGGTTGTCCTGTCTGGTGGCATACCGCACCGATGGCAATCTGGTCATTCCTCGAAAGTGAGAATTATGATTTTAAAGGAAAAACAATCATACCGTTTTGTACGTATGCCGCTACATACCGGGATGAAACGCTGGCTAAGATCGTAGAACTTACCCCTGATTCCGAACATTTGAAAGGATTCGGTACAACCAACAGAAATGCAGATGTAGCGCCGTGGCTCAGAGAGATAGGCATTATTTCAAATCAATAAAAACAAGATATATGAAAACGAAAATAATAAAAAGCAGTGTAGTATTGTTCATGCTTAGTATGATATTCGGTCTACAGGGAATTTATGCCCAACCCGAAGTTATCAATGACAAAAAACAAAAAAGGAACTTATCGACCTGTCAAAAAGCAAATGGCAATGGATGGCAGAGTTTAATACCGAAGCCCTTTCCAACCTCTTCCATGATAAGGCTGTCTTTGTACATATGGGTGCAACCTTTACAAAGAGTCAGGAACTGGATGTAATCCGTAAAAAGGAAATCATCTACAAGCATGCCGATATAAAAGAAACATCGGTACAGATCAATGGCTCAACCGCAATCGTTCTAAACCGGATCCGTTTGGAATCCATTGTAGGCGGTAATGAAGTGGTCAATCCGTTTGTCGTAGCGGAAATATATGTAAAAGGTGGCAACCAATGGAAACTGATGGCTATGACCTTTACACGTCAGGCACATGAGTACAAACTCAATTAAAAGAAAAAAGAAGGAATGAAAAAGATAAGTTTATATACAGCAATAATCATATTGTTACTCGGAATATCCGGTAATATTAATGCACAGGATAATATGTTAAGTAAGAAACAGGAAAAAATAGTAACGATCTCCGCCTTTACAGCACGGGGAGAATTGGATAAATTAAAACCCGAACTGGTTGCCGGACTGGAAGCCGGATTGACAGTCAATGAAATCAAAGAAGTATTGGTACATCTATATGCTTACAGCGGCTTTCCCAGAAGCTTACGCGGATTACAAACTTTTATGACTGTATTGGACGAACGTAAAGCCGCAGGCATAAACGATAACTATGGACGTGAGGCATCCCTCATTACTGATACCCGCGATAAATACGAACGTGGAAAAGAAATCCTTTCCGAGCTTCAAGGCATTACCCCACCCAAAGGACGAGCCACAGCAGGCTACGCAGGTTTCAGCCCCGAAATAGAAACATTCCTCAAAGAACATCTCTTTGCAGATATATTCGAGCGTGATGTACTGACCTATGCCCAGCGTGAAATGGTAACCGTATCCGTACTCATGGGATTAGGAGGCGTCGAACCGATGTTAAATTCCCACATGAATCTTTCCCTGAATGTAGGGATAACTCCAGCCCAGTTACAGCAAATGATAAACATCATTGAAGTTAACGTCAGTAAAGAAAATGCCGGTGCAGCCAAAGAAGTTTTAAAGGAACTGTTGCAAAGAAAAGGATTAAGCATAGAAACGAAATCTCCTGAAATGATTAATGGCGTAAAAGTTGAAAAGGTGTCTTTTCCGAACAGGTTTTATAATAATGTAGTGGCCAACCTGTATTTCCCACCCAATTATGACTTGAATAAAAAATATGCAGCTATAGTAGTCGGTCATCCATTCGGTGGCGTAAAAGAACAGACATCAGGACTACATGCACAGAAAATGGCAGAACTGGGCTACGTTACCCTTGCATTCGATGCTACCCATTACGGCGAAAGCGGCGGTTATCCCCGCTATATCGAATCGCCCGAAGCACGTGTCGAAGATTTCAGTGCAGCGGTAGATTTCCTGAGTAACCATCAAAACGTAAATCCGCAGGCAATCGGCGTAATTGGTATTTGTGGCGGTGGCGGTTATTTGGTGAGTGCAGCGCAGATTGACCACCGGATAAGAGCGGTAGCCACCATCAGCATGTATGATATGGGACGTGCACGACGTCAGGGATTAGGCGATGCCATTATCTACGAACAGCGGATGAAAACACTGAATGATATAGGCGAACAGCGAACCAAAGAATTTGCCGGAGCAGCACGAAAAGATATTGCAGCCATTCCCACCCATCTCAGTCCGAATGATACGGAAAACACCCGTGAGTTTTTCGACTATTACCGTACTTCAAGGGGTGGACATCCTAATTCAACTACAAGCTATTCCTATACAAGCCTTGCACCGATGATGAATTTCTTCCCGTTTGTGCAGATTGAAACGATCTCGTCCAGACCCTTGTTGTTTATTGTTGGCGAACGTGCCGTATCAGCCTATTTCAGCGAAGATGCTTACAGCAAAGCCGCTGAACCGAAAGAATTGTTTGTTGTACCGGGAGCCTCGCATGTCGATTTGTATGACAGGCCGAAATATATGGAAGTTTCTCTTCCTAAACTCGATTCCTTTTTTAAACAGTATCTTAAATAATAAACAATAGAATATGAAAAGAAATAGTATAACTATATTATTGGTAGCAGTACTTGTTTTGATATCATGTAATAATACAAATACATCGAAAAACGCATCTGTAACAACAAAAGCAGAAAAAGAACTTATCTTCGACAGAGGAAATAAGATAGATAGCCCCAATTTTACAGGCGATGCGTGGCTGAATAACCTGATTACACCCGAAGATGAAAACCGGAATGCAGTGGGAAGTGTAACCTTTTCACCGGGTAGTCGGACAAGCTGGCATTCACATCCGGCAGGGCAAATCATACTCGCTTTGAACGGTATCGGTTATTACCAGGAAAAAGGAAAGCCGGTGGAAATCATCCGCAAAGGGGAAGTAGTGAAATGTCCGCACAATATACCGCATTGGCACGGTGCGAGTCCAGACAGTGAATTTATACAGGTAGCTATAACGGGGAGAGAAAACGGTCCTACAGTATGGATGGAGCCCGTAACGGATGAAGAATATGATGGTTACAACAAAGATTAATTTAAAAAATACAGAAGTAATGAAAACAGTAAAATTAAGTAATGGCGTTGAAATGCCAATTTAGGTTTCGGTGTATATGAGATATAAAGATGCATTTACATAATACCCTCCTATGTAATTAAGGAAGGTATTTCACCGTTCCGACCGTTGCCAACTGGATCATACCTGCGGGAAGTATGGGTAATTGTGGTAAGAATGTCAGCCAGACGGCGACTAAAGCTGGTTCTGTGGCAGCAAGTACGGCCGGAGCAACAGCCGGAAATATTGCCGGAAGACTTTTGAAACCATAAAAACTACTTATTCAAATTGGAGTTTTACTTGAAATCTATAAAAAGAATTAAGTAATAAGTCTCCGAAGTTATTACGCGGCAAAGGTAATGCAAGGGGTGGCGTCTACAGATGCCACAACATCGACCGTATTATTCAGGTGAATAATACGGTCGATGTTTTACCCTTTCCCCTCTGCACAAAAAAACGAATGTGTCAAAAATAACTGGATTTTTGACACACCCTCGCAAAACCCTAATTCTAAGATTCTAACCGCCGGACTATCCGTTCTTCTTCGCTTTTACAGACAACACCCGCCCGAAAGTATGGTCACTTACGGAAGTGCGAACCATACGTCTGGGACGGAATTGTAGTTTCACACCCCGAATGCAGCCAACGTTGAATTCTTCTTTCGTCGCGGCTCCTGAGCTGGAAATCTGATACTGGAACTTACCGAAATCGGCCAGGCTCACGCAATCGTCGTCGGCCAGGTGTTCGCCGATTTTATAGAAAAGGCGAAGATGGCATTGAGCATGTCTCCTTCGGTGAGGCTACTGGAATAGGAAGTTTCAACGTAGAGACGCATATTTGCGTCTTAAATACATGGGTAAATGCATGAATAAGGAGACCCATAAATAAGAAGACGCAAATATGCGTCTCTACGGCGGAACAGGTAATCTTACGCCTGGGGCTTTAATATCCCCTCCTTTCCCCTCCAGTTATAAACAATTTACGTTTGCCGCAAAGGGAAGTTTACGTTTGCTGCAAAGAGAAAATGGCATTTGCAGCAAACGCAAATAGAGGATTAGCGCACATCTACAAAAGCAAAAGTAATCTTTCATTTTAGCAACCTCACTTTATTCGTGCTTTGTATATTTTTTGTAATTTAGAGTCCCTTCGTAAAATATCAAAACCTTGTCGGATCGATTCATTCATATAATTAAAAGCAAGAATCGAAGAATATTAAATTTACTTCCGTCCCTATCTTTGTCCCTGGAAAATCAGCAACGATGGACAAAAAGCAAACCCATAAAGATATATACGAAGCAGCAATGAATAAAGCGCTGCAATACATTACTGAAAATCTGGAGAAGAATCTCACCCTTCCGGTTATAGCAGCCCAGGCCAATATGTCACCCTATCATTTTCACCGGGTATTCAGACAATTAAAGGGTATCACTCCCCGCCGGTATATCACGGAAAAGCGGATTGAAAAAGCAGCCGTACTCATTGAAAACACCCATAGCCTGTTTCTTAATGAAATAGCAGAATTATGTGGTTTTTCTACCCAAACCATCTTCCTGAAAACCTTTAAAGAATATTACGGCATCACGCCGCATGAATACCGGAAGAAGTTTGAAATAACCGGTAAACTCATCCATAAAAACAAGAAAGAAAAATAGATGAATACAATCTTATCAGTAAGCAATCTTTCCAAAAGTTATGGAGAGAAAAAAGTCCTTGCAGACTTTAACCTGTCGCTGTGTAGCGGCGAAGTAGTAGGCATACTGGGCGAAAACGGTGCGGGGAAATCTACCGCCATCGAGTGTATGGTAGGAACAAAAACGCCGGATGCCGGAGTGGTAACGATACTTGGCATGCACCCAGTGAAAGACCGCAAGGCGGTGACACAAAAAATCGGCGTGCAATTTCAGCATACCGGCTATCAGGACCGAATCAAGGTGCGCGAAATATGCGAGATGACCGTCGCCCTGTATGACGAGTCAGCCGACTGGAAGAATCTCCTCCGGCGCTTTAACCTCGAGGAGTTTGCAAACCGGTTTGTCAACGACCTCTCCGGTGGCGAAAGACAACGGTTGACTGTTGCCCTGGCCCTGATCCCCCATCCACAACTTGTTTTTCTGGATGAGTTGACAACTGCTCTCGACCCGCGTATGCGCAAAGACGTCCTGAAGTATATCGGTCAACTCAAAAAAAGATGGGCTATCTATTGTGCTCGTATCGCATTTCATGGACGAAGTACAGCAATTGTGCGATAAGGTCATCATCTTGAGCCAAGGTAAAACCGTAGCTCACGGAACCATCGACGAAATTACTCGCATCAGCGGAAAAGACAACCTCGAAGACGCTTACCTCCATTTATCAGAAGAAACAGAAATATTAGAAGTATCAGAAGAATTATAAAAAAGAAACCATGAAAACATTCGCCACCATATTCCGCATAGAGAGCAGAATCGCCCTTTTCAGGCATATCGACTCCTTGTTCTTTGGTATTCTCATCCCCGTTATCATCACGCTTATCATCGGTTTTGTAATGGGCGATAAAGTGGTAGACGGCCACCCGTTTATGCAAACCGCTTTCGGGGCATTGGTCACCATCAGCATCTGCGCCACAGGATTAATGGGCTTTCCGATGAACATTGCCACCTTGCGCGACAAAAAGGTTCTGAAACGTTTCCGCGTCACCCCGGTAAGTCCGGTTGTTCTGTTACTGGCGCAGGTGTTGGGTTGTTTTCTTCTGGTAATCTTCTCGCTGATAATTATTTATGCAGTTTGCAGAGTCGCCTTCGGATATACCATAATAGGCTCGGCTGCGGCATTCTTCCTGGCCTACCTTAGCGTTATTATCGCTATTTACGGCATTGGCATTTTGCTTGCCGGTGTAGCACGCAACCTGAAAATGGCCAACCTGCTTACCACCATCGTTTTCTTCCCCATGCTCCTTTTTTCGGGGGCGACCATTCCGTACGAGGTGATGCCTGCGGGAGCGCAACGAGTGATGGATTTTCTGCCGCTGGCACAGGGAATTAAGATGCTAAAAGGAATATCTCTCGGGGCTGGTCTGGGGGAATATACACCTCAGTTGATATTAATGGTGGGGATTGGGATGGTCTGTGTTTTATTGTCTATTCGGTTTTTCAGGTGGACGTAGAGACAGGGCATGCCCTGTCTGAATGTGACGACACCCTGTCTGAATGCAATCATACCCCGTCTAGGGCATGCTAGCATTCATTATCCAGACAGGGCATGCCCTGTCTCTACAGTATATGAAATACCATTAATTGAATTCGAACTTTTCCCAGGTAACAGAAATAAACAAATGTATAAAAAACAAAAACAACCTATAATTTGCATATCTTTGAGCCTGTGAACGAAAAATAAACCTATCTTTGTACAAAACAAGATTATTATGGAACAGAAAGAACCGTTGCAGACATTAGATTATTCAGGTATATTCCTGTCATGTTTTTCCAATGACAATACAACATGTGTGCATGCTACCAAAGACCATACGCTGCTCTATTTGTACTCCGGCGAGCAGGTTATCGAGGAAAACGGCAAGCAAATTGTTATCAAACCAGGACAATGTGCTTTTATCCGACGCGACCACCGCATCGTTATGTACAAGAACCCTACGGAAACCGAGCAGTACAAAGGTATATCTTTAACGTTCAGGCGTAACTTGCTGCGCGAGTTTTATAACAAACTCGACAAAAACGAAATTCCTGCTAGAGTACCTAATACGGAGCAAAGTGTATTTTTAATTGAGCCACGCCCGGATATTACCAGCCTGTTCCAGTCCCTGACTCCTTATTTCGATTCGGATATTCAACCCACGGAAGATGTTATTAAGTTGAAGCTACAAGAAGGTATCTTCTCCCTGCTGAACACCAATAAAGCATTTTTCCCCATCTTATTCGATTTTACCGAACCATGGAAGATTGATATACTGGAATTCATGAACGAGAATTATATGTACGAGCTAAGCATGGAAGAAATAGCCTCCTATACAGGCCGTAGCCTGGCTACATTTAAACGCGACTTTTCCAAAATCAGCGATGTAACCCCGCAGAAATGGTTAATCAATAAAAGATTGCAGGTAGCCCACGATAAACTCATAAACGAAAACAAAAAAGTAAGCGATGTATATGTGGAAGTAGGTTTCAAGAACCTATCGCATTTTTATGCCGCCTTCAAGAAACAATACGGATATTCACCACGAAAATAATCCCATCTGTAGAGACAGGGCATGCCCTGTCTCTACATGCCCCCTTACTACTTTTACACATTTACTCCCTCTTTTTATTTGCATCCCTCTTTGCATCCCTTCGTCTCTCCTCCGTGCAATTTCCCCTTTCTCTTTTCTAACACACGAGACGCAAATATGCGTCTCTACGATATAAATATTCCATTTGCACCTTCCAACTTTCCAAAAACTAAAGAAAGACAATCCCATTATCGGGAATGATTTTATATGAAGCCTACCCCTGTCTTATTCCTTTTATCAAAAACTTTTTTCCCAAAAAATAACAGATTGCACCTCACAGCGAATAAGTTTGAGCTTTCAGGCAAAAAATATCCGGTAAAACCCTTGTAATTTTGTAAAGTAAAAAATGATCAAACCATAAAAACAAAAATATGAAACCGGATAACAGGGAATATCCGATATACAACTATTCGGATATTTTCTCTAAATATTTCTTTCACGATGATACGGACTCCTTGCGCGACTGTCCCGAGCATGTACTCATATTCGTCTTTTCGGGCGAACTGACCGTACAATATCCCGGCCGCACAGTAACGGTGGGTAAGGGAGAATATATATTCCTTCGTAAAGACTCGAACACCCTGCTTGCAAGAAAATCACTGGAAGACAACCCCTTCCGCAGTGTATTTATGGGGCTAAGTATCAGCTTTTTGCGCGAATTCTATCGCAAGATAAATAAAAACAAAATTCCCGAAAGCTCCGAAAACTTTCCAAAAAGCGTGATTGAACTCAGGAAAAACCCCTATCTCGACAGTATCTATATATCAATGTTGCCATACCTGAAAGAGAATCTCAGCCCCATGCAACCGATACTGGAAATAAAAATGATGGAAGCCGTACTGGGATTGCTACTTCTCGACGAGCGTTTTTACCCCTGCCTGTTCGACTGCTGCAAGCCATGGAAAGACGACATCATGGGATTCCTGAACCAGAATTGTACAAGCAATGTTATTGTAGAACAAACCAGCAGAACTCCCCAAACCCTGTGGATCATATCCAAAAAGCTGGAAACCGCCTACATGAAAATGCAGCAAGAGGGAAACGTGGCCGACATCTACATCGAAGTCGGTTACAAAGATGTGGCGCGCTTTATCAAGGCATTTGAAGAACAGTATGGGTTTCCACCCATAAACGAAGCAACAAAAGAATCATTCAATTAACAATAAAAATATAATTATGAAACCAAAAGTTATTTGTCACATGCTCAGCTCCGTAGATGGACGACTCATTGCCGACCGCTTTAGTAAACCTTTCGATGGAGCCAAACAAGAAGAGCTTTACGAAGCATATTATCAAATAGAGGAAAAGCTAGGCCCGAGCGCCTGGATGATTGGAAACAACACCATACAGGTTGACAACGGTGTGGAAATATTCGATTATGAAAATCATCCAACTGCAAAGGAATTCAAAACGTTTATCGGTAAACGCGAAACCCCAAAAACCTGTATCATCTTCGACTCCAAAGGAAAAATCATTTATCCGGACGATAATATAAACGGAGATAATGTTATCGCCGTACTTGGTGAAAAAGTATCCGATGAATACCTGTCTCTGCTTCGTGAAAAAGGCATTTCATACCTCTTTGCGGGAGAAGACGGTTACGACCTGAACAAAGCACTGGAAACACTCAACACCGAATTCGGATACGATGAATTATTACTCGACGGTGGCGGCGTACTAAACGGTAAATTCCTGAAAGCCGGCCTGCTGGACGAACTGAGTCTGCTCATTTATCCCGGTATCGATGGCCTGTCCGGTGTATCATCCATCTTTGAATACAAAGGAGAGCCGGGCGAATTTCCTGCAAAAGGTCAAGCGTTGGAATTAATATCCGTCAAGGAACTACAAGACGGTGTTGTAAGCCTACTGTATAAATTTCATAAAATATAACCGTAGAGACAGGGCATGCCCTGTCTGTATTTGTCAGTATTTGTCTGTCTCTGTCTGTACATCATCATCCTATCTGTACATCGTCATACCATGATATAAAGACAGGGCATGCCCTGTCTCTACGGTTGGTTTATCCCTACAATTAATCAGGATCTATCTCTTTAACATTATCTGGATGAAACTTATCATCATTCCACCTGAAAACATTATTCTCTATGTAATCTGCGATACGTGAATAACTCTTATCATTCCGAATAATATGGTCGTGAAACCGTGTTTGCCATTTAAATTCAGGGGTGGATAGCCGTACAGATTTGGTTACCGCCGCTTTATATGATCCAACAATTGCCGACAATGTGTTTTTCCCCTGATTACGGAATCGCCGTTGTGCGGGGGAACCCATTTCTATCGCATCCACCGTTTCCACCGTAGGGGTAGGGCATTCTGTTGTTGTACAGACAGGACATGCCCTGTCTCTACCATCATCCCCATTCCCATCTTCATCAATAATAATAATCCCATGCACATGATTCGGCATCACCACAAACGCACCCAATTTTACAAATGGAAAATGTTCCGGGATTTCCATCCAGCACTCTCCGGCAATACAGCCGGCATCCGATAAAATCATTTCATCGTCACAAATATCTCCGAAATAATGAATCCGCTGATCAGTGCATATCGTTACAAAATAATAACCGTTCTGTCCATAATCCCACCACGAAGCACGAGCGGACGGGATGCGGTATTTATTACGAAATAGTTCTTCCATAGTTGATTCTGTAAATTCCCGCAAATATATTGGTTTTATCGGATTCCCCCACCGTTTTGATATAGATATGGCATCATTGAAAGAGTAAAAAACCAAATGAGCTTTATAACGAAAGAATTTGAACTTCTTAGCAAAAATGGAGTGAGTAATACACCGTAATTTTGCATAGTAGATAATTCAAATCAGTAATCGTAGAGACGCAAATATGCGTCTCTACAAGAAAAAACATCATGAAAACAATATCATTATTAATAATAGTAGCAATCACCGGCTTATTCACAAGCCAATTAAATGCCCAGAATATGAAACTGAAAATAACCGTCGGAAACAAAGAATTTACCGCAACCCTCAATGATAGCGAAGCAGCAAAAGAACTGGTTAAATTATTGCCCATGGAAGTTTCTATGACAGAACACAATGGCAATGAAAAATACTATAACCTGCCCAACCGGATGCCCGGAAGAGCAGTGAACCCCGGTAGCGTACATGCAGGTGACCTGATGATATGGTCGTCCAACACCTTGGTGCTGTTTTACGCCGGAAGCCGTACCTCTTACAGTTATATAAATTTGGGCAAAATAGACAACCCGTCAGGGCTTCGCGAAGCCGTAGGAAGGGGTAGTGTAAGGGTCAAATACGAATTACACTCGTAGAGACGCATATTTGCGCCTCTATATTCCCATATCAAAAATATCAAAAAACAACAAAATGGAAACAAAAACCAGACGCAAATATGCGTCTCTACAATTATTAATATTAACCGTAGGTGTCTTCGGTATCATCAACACCGAAATGGGGGTTGTGGGAATTATACCCCTTATTGCCGAAACCTTCAACGTCACCATACCACAGGCCGGATGGACAGTCAGCGCCTTTGCATTTATGGTAGCCATTGCAGGCCCAATTATGCCGTTGCTCTTCTCAGGTATCAACCGAAAAAAGGTGATGTTGCTTGCACTCAGCATATTTGTGGTAAGTAACATTATATCGATGGTTACCACCAACTTTACAGTCATACTGATTGCCCGTATCATTCCGGCTATCTTCCACCCTATTTATGTATCTATGGCTTTTTCCGTTGCAGCCTCTTCCGTTCCCAAAGAACAGGCGCCGAAAGCGGTATCAAAAATCTTTATCGGTGTATCGGCAGGTATGGTGCTCGGTGTTCCCGTAACCAGTCTGATAGCCAGCGAAACCAACTTTCAGATAGCCATGCTCTTCTTTGCGATAGTGAATGTGCTGGTATTAATTGCAACCATATTCCTGATACCTTCCATTCCGGTAAAAGAAAGGCTATCCTACGGGGCGCAACTCAGTGTACTGAAAAAAGCCATCACCTGGAACTCCATCATTGCCGTAACCCTCATCAACGGAGCCATGTTCGGATTCTTTAGCTTTATGTCCGATTATCTGAATAACATCACAGGCTTATCCTTCAAAATTATCAGCATCATGCTGTTTATATATGGAGGAGCCAATATCATCGGAAACCTTATTACAGGGAGATTGCTTGTGAAGATGCCCTCAAAAACCATCAAAACAATCCCATTCTTTTTGATAGCCGTGTATGTGGCATTGTTTTTTAGGAGAATACATTTTTGGCATGGGAGCTATCATCCTGGTACTGGGTATTCTTGCCGGAATAGCCAGCAACAACATGCAATATATGATAACGAATGCAGCACCCGAAGCCCCGGACTTTGCCAATGGCTTATTCCTGACTTCTACCAATCTGGGGACAGCAGTAGGAACGGCTTTCTGTGGAATGTTTATCAGTCAGTACAGTACACGCTATGCCGTGATAGGAACATTTATATTCTTAATTCTGGGTATCGTATTTACATTCCTGAGACAATATAACGAAAGGAAATCCCTCGTGTAACACGTAGAGACGCATATTTGCGTCTTCTCCCATATTTGCGTCTCTATATTGCGAGATGTATTTTTAAAATGTTTTTTCAAGAAGAAGACGCAAATATGCGTCTCTACAACAACAATAACAAAATCAATTCATAAATCATCCAATTATGAAAAAAATATCCATATTCCTAATTCTATTATTGTCAATGACAATTAGTGTGGGATTAACATCATGCGCCCCCGACGATGGGCCGACGGAGCAGCCCCCACCAACCCCCAATCCGAACCCGAATCCTCAGCCACCCGCAACAGGTAATAAGATGCAAATTACGGCAGGTTCGTCCTTCTTCATAGCCACCCTTGCCGATAACGCCACCGCTACTGCTTTCAAAGAATTTCTGCCGATGACTGTTAATATGACCGAACATGGAGGCAATGAAAAGTATTACGACCTGTCTCAATCAATTACGTCCAACCATACTAATCCGGGAACCATTCAGAACGGAGATTTGATGTTATATAGTTCAAGGACACTGGTTTTATTTTATAAAACCTTCTCTACATCATACAGCTATACCCGTATCGGTAGCGTGGACAACCCTTCAGGACTACAAACCGCACTGGGAGCAGGCAGCGTTACCGTAACATTCGAATTAACCCCGTAGAGACGCATATTTGCGTCTCCTAATTCGCATAATTCCCGTATAATTCTGTAACAATGAAGACGCAAATATGCGTCTCTACATGCAAAAAAATCACAATGACCCTCTCAACGAAAGAATTTGAACCTGACAACAAATAACCAATCAACTTTTATCCCGAACTTTGCATCATAACAATAAAAAATGTAAAATTCATATTAAAAACAGAAAGCAATGAAAAGAATATCCATATTAGTAGCCGCCCTTATGATGTTAGGGCAGGTCTACGCCCAGAACAATAATAACAATCAAAATTCATCAACAATGAGAACAGCAGAAGAATACACTTTTAAGTTAAGTGACCAGGTTACCCGTCAGAAAGTAAGTTTTAAGAACCGGTACGGAATTACATTAGCCGGTGATTTATATACACCCAAAAACGCTTCGGGCAAGTTACCCGCACTTGCCGTTGCAGGACCTTTCGGTGCAGTAAAAGAACAGCCTTCAGGGTTATATGCCACCCAAATGGCAGAACGCGGATTCATCGCCTTAGCTTTTGACCCTTCTTATACAGGAGAAAGCGGCGGAGAACCCCGCTATGTGGCATCGCCGGATATTAACACTGAAGATTTCAGTGGAGCAGTAGACTTTCTTTCTCTGCAAGATAATGTAGATCCTGATAGAATCGGAATCATCGGTATATGTGGGTGGGGAGGTCTGGCAATCAATGCTGCCGCCATGGATACCCGCATCAAGGCAACCGCAGCTATGACGATGTACGACATGAGCCGTGTAAATGCGAACGGTTATTTCGACGCAATGGATGAAGATCAACGTTACGCACTCCGCGAGCAACTTAATGCACAACGTACAGTAGATGCTAAAAACGGTACGTATGCACTGGGTGGCGGTGTGGTAGATCCGTTGCCCGACGATGCTCCGCAGTTCGTAAAAGACTATCACAGCTATTACAAAACTGAACGCGGCTATCATCCCCGTTCACTTAATTCAAATAATGGCTGGAATGTAACATCGCCCCTCTCTTTCATCAACATGCCGCAACTAACTTACGCCGGAGAAATCCGTAACGCCGTACTGATCGTTCACGGAGAAAAAGCCCATTCACGTTATTTTGGCGAAGACACTTATAAAAAATTGAAAGGTGATAACAAGGAATTGATGATTATTCCGGGAGCAAGCCATGTGGATTTGTACGACCGATTGGATATAATTCCGTTCGATAAACTGGATACTTTCTTCAAACAGAATCTTAGATAAATGTGACCTTATAGAGACGCATATTTGCGTTTCTTGGGGCCATGCAAATAATAGAGACGCAAATATGCGTCTCTACGTATAAAATAACACACATGGACAGACGTAGATTTATTCGCACAGGAGTTACGGGACTTGCCCTTGTAGGAACCGGAATGCTCAATATCAGTTGTTCTTCGCCCGACGAAGACGAAAACAACGGCAACGACAACGGAGAAAACGGCGATGATGGTGATGATGGTGATGATGGCGGCGATAATAATGACATTCCGATGTTACAAGGATTAGTCGTCCTCGGTGCTACTGGACTAGAAGTTCCCATTATGGCAATGGGAACAGGAACTTCGGGCTGGGGCGGTTCGTCTAACCAGACCCGCATGGGAATAGATACATTTGTGCGTCTTGCAAAGAACGCCTACGACCACGGAATGCGATTCTATGATATGGCTGAAGCCTATGGTTCGCATCGTTTTGTAGCCGAAGCCATTAAAGACATGCCGCGCGAAGAACTTACCCTGCTTACCAAGATAACCTCAACGAGTGGGTTATCGTCTACCGCCACCCGGCAAAAGATTGACAGCTTCCGCAGTGAAGTCGGCACCGACTATTTCGATATTGTCCTGATGCATTACATGACATCCGGCGGATGGGCTTCCAGCCGTCAGGGAGCTATGGAGGGACTTGAGCGCGCCAAAGAGGACGGACTGGTAAAAGCAGTCGGCATCTCAGCCCATAGCCTTGCCGCCCTTCGCGAGGCAGCCGAATCACCCTGGGTAGATGTAATCCTTGCACGTACCAATCCCTTCCGTTCCAATATGGACGGCAGCGTCAACGAAATAAAAAATATATTAGGAACCGCCCGCCGCAACGGTAAAGGCATTATCGGCATGAAGATATTCGGTGAAGGCAGTCGCGTAAAGGATGAAGAGCGTGAACAATCACTACGTTTTGCGCTGACCGAATCTAATATACATTGTATGACGATTGGGTATGAATCGGTAGCCCAAATGAATGATGCCATAGCGAGGGTGGTAAGAATTAGAAAAGAAATAAGTCTGTAATAATATACAGGCAAAAGCGAGTTAATAAAATATGAGACACATACTTGTCATCCTGACCATTATCTTTTCACACATGGCATCTTATGCACAACAAAGAGCAGTGGACGAAACGGGCGTACGAGCATCTATATCCCGGCAAATGGAGGTTTATCCTGCATCCACACTGAAAGATTTATATAAGAACTTTTTTCAGGACAGATTCGGACCCGGGCATCTGGTAAACGATACAGTAGCCGCAAAGAATTACCTGTTAAAAGAATTGGAATCCCTGACCGCAGCTTCGGGTGAAATACTGGAACCTACGGGTTGGCAACAAAACTTTTACCGGGTAAATCTATCAGTCCTAAAAAACAACCTCATCCCGATGGAGGTGTTTTTCGATGCTTTTCTGCAAAGTGCAGGTAAAATAAAAGAATACTCCATAGAAGCATGGAGAAAAGAATGGGCACAGATAGAAAGTATCATCCAGTCGATGAATCTGAATTTGCCCGGTTATGAACAGGACAGTGCCGAAATACAGGAAAGATTAAAAGAAAGAAAATACGTAGGTCATCACAGTAAACAGTATAACGAAGCCTATCATCCGCATTACCGGATAATCAGTAAAAAAATAGTTGAGGAAAAAATACTTCCCTTTCTAGGGCAAGAAGAGTAATATTAGAAGTTGAAATAAGAAGATGAAACGAATAATCAGTATAATAGTCAGTTTAGTTGTAATAACAAATCTTTCATATGCACAGGATGGGCAACAACCCGATACGACCCGGACAGCACGTTCTTACAATCTGGATGAAGTAGTAGTAACCGGGTCAAGGATACCTGTACCCCGTGATATATTACCTATTCCGGTAAGTGTTGTCCACCGGGGTACCATCGAGCGTAGCGAAGAAACAAATCTTCTGCCGGTACTGTCCAAACATGTACCCAGCCTGTTTGTAACCTCGCGGGGTATAACCGGATACGGTGTATCAAACGGTTCGGCAGGTGGAATTAACCTGCGCGGATTCTCAGGCGGTTCGGGACGTGTACTTATCCTGATAGACGGACACCCGCAATATGCCACCATTTATGGCCATCCTGTAGCAGATGCTTATATCGCATCAGATGCCCAACGTGTGGAAGTATCGCGAGGAGCCGCATCCATCCTGTACGGTTCCAATGCCATGGGCGGAGCTATCAATATCATCACCCGCAAGACATTGGAAGACGGCAACTGGTTATCCGCCCGCCTGATGGGAGGCTCTTACGGCACACAGCGTTATAGCGTTACCGACAGCTACCGCAGCGGATGCTTTTCGGGCGTGGTAAGCGGTAATTATGAACGTACAGACGGACACCGTGAAAATTTGGATTTCGATATGTGGAGCGGCTACGCAAAACTCGGCTACGAACTGTCTGACAGGTGGAAATTAACCGGAAATGTAAATATAGCCCATACGAATTCCCATAACCCCGGAATGGTAAGCAGTCCCATACTAGGAGCCGATGCCGATGTGTTGCGTGGTATGTCGGGATTATCCTTCGAAAACAATTATGGAATAACCAGTGGAGCCGTAAACTTTTACTATAACTGGGGCGACCACAAAATAGACGAAGGATATGCCGAGGGAGGTACATCACGCGGTATCTTCAAATCAACTGACTATATGGGAGGAGTAAATATTTACCAGTCGGTAAACCTTTTTAAAGGTAATACCATCACAGGAGGATTTGATACCAAACTATACGGTGGCAATGCATACCGTGGAGAAACGGTATATGCCGACCATGTGAAACTGCATGAAATAGCAGGATACCTCTTTGCACAACAGGAACTGGGACGCTTTATGTTCAATGCCGGAATACGCCTTGAAAACCATAAGCTCTACGGCACGGAATGGGTTCCGCAGGCAGGTTTATCTTTCAAAGCAGCCGACCAGACGCATCTGAAATTCTCTGTGGGTAAAGGTTTCCGCACACCGAATATGCGCGAACTATATATGTATCCACCGGTGAATAACGAAGAACTGGAACCGGAGAACAGCTTCAGCTATGACTTCACGGTATCACAAGGATTATTGGATAACCGCTTAAATGCTGAACTTACCCTGTTCTATATAACAGGAGATAGTATCATTGAAGTAATAGAATTACCCGGAGAAGGTAGGCAAAACCGCAACGCAGGAGAATTCACCAACAAAGGAGTAGAATTTACCCTGAATTATCAGATACTCAATAATCTTGCCGCCCATACCAATTACAGCTACTTACACATGGATAATCTCATTGTGGGAGCGCCCCGCCATAAATTTTATGCAGGAATCACTTACAATCCCGGCAAATTCTCATTCAGCGCAGGTACACAGGTTATTGATAAGCTCTATCTAACCACCGGAGATAATCCGCAAACCAGCAGTTACACACTAGTAGATGCCCGTGCCTCGTACAAAGCATTGAAATGGCTGGATGTTTTTGTCAAAGGCGATAACCTGACAGCTAGAAGTTATGAAACCATACTCGGTTACCCGATGCCACGCGCTACGGTGATGGGTGGAGTCTGTTTGAATTTGTGATGTTTTTTGTGGAGACGCATATTTACGTCTCCTTTCCAAATGGATATAAATTTGCATATTTTCCTACATGAAGACGCAAATATGCGTCTCTACATAAATTCAATTAATTAAAATAAAAAGCAATGAAAAAGGCAAGTATTTTTTTAGCAGCGCTGTTTGCACTTAGTGTATTTACAGCTCATGGATGTTCATCCAACAACAGTAATAAAGCGAGCGAAGACCAAACAGGTCAGACAACAGAAGAAACGGATATGCCGAAAGTATATTTTACGAAAGAAATAACACCCGAAGCCCTGATGAAAATATATCAGGCACTGGGACGGGAAGCCAAGGGAAATAATGTAGCCATCAAAGTAAGCACAGGTGAACCCGGAGGTAAAAACTTCCTCAAACCCGCCCTTATCGGCGACCTTGTTAAATCTGTCAACGGTACTATTATTGAATGTAACACTGCCTACGGCGGCAACCGCGCTACGACCGAACTCCACCTGAAAGCTGCCCGCGACCATGGTTTCTTTGATATAGCCAATGTAGATATTATGGATACCGACGGCGATGTAGGTATTCCGGTAGTTGGCGGAAAGCATCTGAAAGAAGATCTGATAGGCAAAAACTATCTGAATTATGATTTTACAGTCGTGCTATCCCACTTCAAAGGACATGCCATGGGTGGTTTCGGAGGAGCCATTAAGAATATATCTATCGGTATAGCTTCATCCAGAGGTAAAGTACGCATCCATTCAGCCGGAGCCAGCGATACCGATTGGGGAAGCCCAAAACAGGAAGATTTTCTGGAATCCATGGCAGAAGCAGCCAAAGCCGTAGCCGACCATGCAGGCGACAGAATACTCTACATCAACGTAATGAACAACCTTTCCGTAGATTGCGATTGCGACAGTAGCCCGGCAGACCCGGAAATGCACGATGTAGGTATTCTTGCATCCCTCGACCCCGTAGCTTTGGATAAGGCATGTGTAGACCAGGTATATGCCTCGACCGACCACGGCAAAATACACCTGATTGAACGTATGGAGTCGCGCAACGGTATCCACACGCTGGTGCATGCCGAGAATATAGGAATGGGTAGTCAGAAGTATGAGATGGTAAGTATAGACTAATCTTTTTCATGAGTAATTATAATTAAAGTTTGTATTTTAAAATCCTATGGATATAATGATTCGTAGGATTTTATTTTATAAAAGATAATATGAGTAAGAAAAAGAAAACGTTAATAATCATAGGAATTATAATCATGTTGGCTTTAGTTATTATTGGCCAGCATGTACTGGGCGAAATGGGTTCGAGGTATTCCCAAAAGGAGAGTATTGAAAAATTCGGCAACCTCCCTTATTATGATAAAGACAAAGGAGAATTCGTTAGCCCCGAAGAGCTCACATTCTTTCCCGAAAGAACTACCGGAGGAAGTTCCGGCTTTGCCCGGTTCTTCTCCAAATCACCTCATGCGCCGCAACAGGAAATCCCTACAGTAAAGCTTACCCGAAACAATTTCCCGCAGGCACCTGCGGATTATGCTCTCTATTGGCTCGGCCATTCTTCCGCCATCATCGAGCTGGACGGCATACGCATACTGGTAGATCCTGTCCTGCAGAATGCCGCCCCCTTCCCCGGAATAGTTGGAAGATACGTTGAATCGCCCCTGCAACGAGAAGAACTACCCAATGTAGATGTCGTGCTTATCAGCCACGACCATTACGACCACCTCGAAGCACGCACAATGAAATACCTGAAAGACCGCAATATCCGGTTCATTACCCCGCTCGGTGTAGGCTCGCGTCTGAAAGGTTGGGGAATACCGGAAGAGAAGATAACCGAAATGGCATGGAACGACTCCCTTCAAATCTCCAGCGTTACAATTACTGCCCTGACGGCAGTACATTATTCGGGTCGCAGCCGTAGCGACCGCAACTCAACTCTTTGGGCGGCGTACGCAATTAAAGGAAACAACAAGAAAATATTCTGGAGCGGTGATACCGGATATGGAGAGCACCTGAAAGCTATCGGCGAAGAGCACGGACCTTTCGACCTGGCGTGTATCGAAATAGACGGATGGAACGACGGGTGGCCTAATACACACCTGTTCCCGGAAGAAGCCGTACAAGCCTGCATCGACGTGCGTGCTCCGGTTATGCTCGCCACGCATTGGGGGGTGTTCGACCTCGCGCTGCATCCGTGGAACGAGTCGATACAACGCACCTATGATGCTGCCAAGCAGAACGGGATTAATCTCATTACTCCACTGATGGGGGAAAAGATAGTACCGGGAGAAACAAACACAAAGAAATGGTGGTAACTTTGAAAAATCAATGTCACAATCAGGAATAAAAGACCTTACAAAAGGGAGTATTTACAAACAGTTGATCCGGTTGGCCGTACCTATTATGGCAACCGGATTTATCCAGATGGCATATACCCTTACCGATATGGCATGGGTCGGCCGGTTGGGTAGCCGCGAACTTGCTGCTGTGGATGCTGTAGGGATTATCATCTGGATCACCTCGTCGTTAGTCCTATTGGGCAAGACGGCAGCGGAAATCACCATTCGAGAAAAAAAACAGGAAAACAAATTAAAATAAAATTCAATGAAAGAGATTAAATTAACGTGAGTTCGAAATAAGTTCAAAATAAGTATAGTTGTCTTTCCTGCA
>JAJQFD010000045.1 GCA_021201335.1 Bacteroides sp.
TTCAAATCATATCAACCAAATCCTAAACAGAATTTTTTGATGGGAAAACCAAAAATCAATCTATGTGGTTACAAATCAATAGAATATCCATCTTCTTACCAACCGGTAGTATTCCAACCAGCCGCAGTATACCACTCTAAAGACTTATAATAATTATTTAGTGAAGAAAACTGCTTCCGGGGAATGTATGTAGAAACACCCTTGGATCCGACCATAGAAATCATTGCAGAATTAGTACTGGAATAAACTTTGTCCGTTGCATTATAGAATGGTACAAGAGCATTATAAAAATCCAACCATTTTTTAAAATCCTCATTCGCATTGGTCATGTTTTCTATAATTCCGACCAAATCATAATAATATCTTTTACTTGTACGAGAGTTATCATAACAAACGACTCCTACCACATCAATATCTACTCCTTCTTCCATGTAATTCAAAACTATTTTTTCAGTTTCAGATGCCATTAATTCTAATTCATTGGCATCAATAATTGAAATAGAAACTCCTGCTGTCCAATTAGAATTACTATTAGCTTTGTTTTCATCATATTTTTGTGCGTAATAATTATAGTAATTCCGGGCTATATTTAAAGCTGCATTTGTTTTCGAAAACATGGCAGGAACCACCACTTGATAAGGTGCCCCCGGTCCTGGAATCTCTGCAGGAGATCCAATGAAGTATTTCGTAAAATTCCGTAATTCATACGCAACCTCGATTGACTGCATAAAACAAGCGTCAAAAAAGATAAATTCAAACGAAGGAGCCGCTTCTAAAACATTCTTTAATTCAGCTATTTCCATATAGTTGGTTCTGTCCTGTCCAAACCATCTGGTAGAGGTCGAAGAAGGAAGCCATCCTTCACCATGAGACCAAAATATAATCCCATAATTTGCTGCAGGATAGCTACTAAACACATAAGTTATTATTTCTTTCATTTCTGTTATTCCCACAGAATTACGCGCATTATATTCTCTAACTACTTCCTTTCTAATGCTTCCACCATTATCTTTTTTCAAACGAATCAATTTAACCTCTGAACCTTTGTCATAATATACCAACAATTTATTTTTAGTTGCATCAACACTTTTCATTCCTTCCCTCATTTCATTAATATCATCATCAACAAAACCACTAAGCGTATTATCACCAGCAATGTAAACTAAAATAGTTCGATCAGCTATCGAGGTTTCTTCCGAAGTATCATCATTACTACATCCCATTAACACCATTGTCAAGAAAATCATCATAAAAACAAAACATTTTCTCATAATCATATTTGCTTGTTGCTGGAAAATCAATCTCCTTCAGGCTTTTTAAAAGCAAATTCTTCAAAAGATATTTCTCTTAAGACTGTTCCTTTATCTTTTTTATATTTAGCTAACAATTTGGCCTTTTCTTTTTCTAATTTAGCTTTATTCCGTGAAAAATAAATCATACAAGTTCGGTTCTTTTGACCTTTTTGGTACTCCAAATAGTTTTTAAGTTGATAACTATATAAATCACGATGAGGCAAAAATCCTTTCTCCAACTCTACACTATCTAATAATTGGATCCCAGTATGATAAACCACGGTATCCGTAAAAGAAGCGGAAAGCCCAAAAGCATATACCCGATCTTTTGACCCATTTTTCAGAGAAAAGGAAGATAAAATGACCAACACAATAGTTAGTGAAATAGCTATTTTTACAAATTTCATAAGCATTTTACATTTATTCATTCACAATAAACATACAAATATAAGCATTTGCCACCAAAATGAATAAATAACTTTTAAAGATTTGGCTAATAAAAAATAAAAACCGATTCGTCTTTATAGACGAACCGGCCTAGAAATTTCTTTTAAAATGTTGAAAATTGATATTTCTTATTTATCCTAAATAAGACTTGAGCAATTTACTACGATTACTACCTCTTAATCTCCTGATTGCTTTTTCTTTAATCTGACGAACACGCTCACGTGTGAGCCCAAACTTGTCGCCGATTTCTTCTAATGTCATTTCCTGTTGTCCGATACCAAAAAACATTTGTATAATATCTTTTTCCCTATCGGTTAACGTAGAAAGAGCTCTATCAATTTCCTTCGCAAGTGATTCATTAACTAGAGATCGATCCGCCATCGGAGAGTCGTCATTTACTAATACGTCTAACAGACTATTATCTTCACCTTCTACAGACGGAGCGTCCACCGAAATATGCCGTCCGGAAACTTTCAATGTGTCTGAAATTTTATCAACCGGAATATCCAGTTCATCGGCGAGTTCTTCCGGAGAAGGACGACGTTCATTTTCCTGTTCGAACTTAGAGAAGGCTTTGCTGATTTTATTCAGCGAACCAACCTGATTCAAAGGAAGACGAACAATTCTGGACTGCTCTGCCAATGCTTGTAGAATAGACTGACGAATCCACCAAACCGCATAACTGATAAATTTAAATCCACGTGTTTCATCAAACTTTTCGGCAGCCTTAATCAATCCTAAATTACCCTCATTGATCAAATCAGGCAAACTCAAACCCTGGTTTTGGTATTGTTTGGCTACAGATACTACGAAACGAAGATTTGCACGTGTAAGTTTTTCGAGCGCAACACGGTCTCCTTTGCGGATACGTTGAGCGAGTTCAACCTCTTCCTCTACAGTTATCAGATCTTCCCGACCTATTTCCTGCAAATACTTGTCAAGAGAAGCACTCTCTCTGTTAGTGATACTTTTAGTAATCTTTAGTTGTCTCATTCTTTAAAACAGATTTGGTGCGCAAAGTTACGACTATTTTATTATATAAACAAAAAAGAATACCGACAAGTTGCGTGTCAATATCCTTTTTTGCTGGTCATTTATCCAATTTTATTGGTCTTTTTTTACGCGTTTATTATTATTTTATTCATCAGATACATCTTTATTCATCAGATACATCCACGGCAAAGTTAGCGCGCTTACCAGAAGGAAATATTCCAGAGATAAACAATACTTGTTCGGGAGATTTAGTTGCTGATTTCAACACTTCTTCCAAATCGGAAACTTTACGGATGGATTGCTGGTTAGCTTTGAGGATAATAAATCCTTTTCTGATACCGGCATCCTGCATTTTACCAGTGGTTACTCCAGTAACTTCAAGTCCATATCCAAGGTTTAATTGTTTCTTCAAATCATCAGATAATTCTTTAAAAGCAGCTCCTAGAATTTCCATTCCGGCTTGTCTCACTACTTTTGTAGTACCTTGTTCATTTTTCAAAGTAACTTCAACGGTTCTTTCTTTTTTATCACGTATCAACCGTACTTTCACTTTATCACCCGGACGATGCCTTGCTAAAGCTTCCTGTAAGTCAGCAAAGTTTTTAACCAGCTTACCATCGATTCCTACAATTACATCATTTTCCTTGATATCTGCTCCGGCAGCTGATCCGCCTTCTACAATTTCAGCTACTAATACTCCATCAACCACGCCCAGTTCTCTTTCTTTTTCTTTCAGATCATCCGGCAAGCGGGTTTCACCTATGGAACGTCCCTTAATTCCTAAGAGAGCTCTTTGAACGGTCCCGTATTGCTTCAAATCAGCTACCACTTTGGTCATAATACTTGTGGGAATAGCAAAGCCATAGCCTGCATAAGCTCCGGTAGGAGAAGAAAGAACAGCATTAATACCTATTAATTCTCCTTTTGCATTTACCAGTGCTCCCCCACTGTTACCTTTATTAATAGCAGCATCAGTCTGAATGAATGACTCCACTCCGCCACTATATACACCCAATGAACGGGCTTTTGCACTTACAATACCAGCAGTTACCGTAGAAGTCAGATTAAAAGGATTACCTACTGCAAGAACCCACTCTCCTACTTTCAATGCATCAGAATCACCAATGGGTAAAGTTGGAAAATCATTCCCTTCAATTTTTACTAAAGCAAGGTCCGTACTGGGGTCTGTACCAATCACTCGCCCTTTAAACTCTCTGTTATCATTTAGTTTGACACTGATTTCATCTGCATTTTCAATCACATGATTATTCGTTACGATATAACCATCTTTAGATATAATAACTCCTGAGCCGAAACCAACTCTGGGTTCCGTTTGTATCTGTCGCTGACGACCGGATGGATCTCCAAAGAAGAAATCAAAAAAATCAGGTGCCTGTTGTACTGTTCTTGTTTTTGATAACTCGGTTGAAGTTATATGTACAACAGCATGCACAGAATTTTCCGCTGCTAAGGTAAAATCCACAGGTTGAGCAGCCATGGCATCAAATGCCGCCAGTTTTACATTTGGATTTGGCTTAAACATATCTTCGTATGATGCCGTAACTTCCTTCTCTTGTCCTGGCTTCAACATTGTATATGTCGTCACTCCGGCTACAGCAGAACTAAACAAAGCGATAGCTACTACAATAAAGATGTTTTTCGTTGCTTGTTTCATATTCCTCTATTATTTATGTGTTAATATCAAATTGTGTTTTAACATTCTGACGTTAAAATAACAACAAAAATCGTTCAGTACTATTACCTGTCATGCTTTTTTGTCCTCTTTTAACAAGGAAGAAATGCACCTTAACAGCGATTAACTGCAATTACTGACAAATTTGCATTAATTGTAATCACACAGTGACAATCAAACAAACAAGCCTGACAAAAATACATCGCATATACATGGACTCAATCTATTTTACCCGCATCATTAACTCCGCTGTTTTCAACCAGGGAGAAGTAAATCGTACATATATATCTCCCGCTTCACCTGTTGCTTGAATATAGGCAAGAATACGTCCATGATAAACTCTGTGCTTATTATCTGTATAATCACTCATATCTTCATTATTACTCGCTTCTAACCCAAGAATTTCCGACGGTCCTACAATATCATAGCTTACCTCATTATCAGATAACATAACGGGTATACCATTCTCATTCACCACCTGAATGAGTATTTGCGGAAGTCCTTTTCTTTAGTAATTTCTTTTTCTGCCTTTTGGACAATTAACGCATAGGGTTGTTTAGACGACTGAATGGAAGACCGAGTAGTCTCCTTATTATTTTTATCCAGCTCGATAACCTGCAGTTTCCCGTATTGATAAGGAATATCCTAGTAAATAATTCCGGTTTTTCATTATAATTTTTCGTCTCACCGACTTGCTTTCCATTTAACATCAAACGAGGTTTTGCTGTATTTGTATAACAAACAACACTTATAAACTGTCCTTTATTGGTTAATATAGGCCCGCCCAATGAGACTTGTGCTACTACAGGATGCACAATCATAGTTATAAAAACAACCAAAAAAACTTTTTTACATTCATGGTATAATCTTATTAATACAATATTCGCTTTTCGACAAATGTAATAAAAATCATACCACAAAAAGGTACAATTATAATTCAATTATAGGTTGTAAATATGTATAAAACACTCAAAAATCAGTCAGTTTTCAATCAGAGACCTACCATTCAGAGCTAATAATTCTCTGGTTATTAGTCAATAATTCCTCAATGGTGGTTTTATATTTACTTGCACAAATGGAGATTCTTTTACCTGCATCCTCTGCACCAGCTGCATATATGACAATAGGAGTTCTCCAGGTCATTCCCGCATGGAGGATACTAGCTTGATAAGGACGTAAGATTTCATCTATTGTATATCGGTTTCTACCTCTACTACGATAAGATTCTTGTTCCGATCCGGTACTCGTAACAACCAGACAAGGTTTCCCCAGTATGATAGGTGATTTGGAAAGGTGTATAAATACTTCATCCTGCCACCTTTTAAGCATATATGGCGCGGACATCCAATATAGCGGAAACTGAAATATTAAAGCAGAAGCTTCTGACATCTGTCTACTCCAGAAATCCAGATCGAATTCTTCAGTAGCATGTTCATACAAATCAATAACAACTACCCCATCTTCATCCCTCACGAAATCTATCATTTCCTTGTTAGCTCTTGATGTATTTATATTAGGATGCGCTAACAAAATTAAGACTTTCCCTGATTCATTCATAACCGTTGTTTTATATGAAATATTCTATTTTTTACTCATAACATTTGTCGTGTGAAATATGTTTAAAACATCGGAAATAAAAACAGGATGCATTCAATGTGAAATGCACCCTGTTTTTATTTATTATGAATGAATTCTTTTTAGAATAAGAATCGAAGAACATCATTAAAGTTTGCCCAAATGAGGAGCCCAAATAAAAGAAGCATCCCTGTTACCTGGGCATATTCCATAAATTTCTCGCTTGGCTTACGCCTTGTAACCATTTCATAAATAAGGAATAAGACATGTCCTCCATCCAGAGCCGGAATCGGAAGAATATTCATAAAAGCCAAAATAATAGAAAGAAAAGCTGTCATATACCAGAACTGATGCCAATCCCATTTTTTGGGGAATATACTCGCAATAGTACCAAATCCACCAATTTGTTTTGCTCCTTCTTTTGAGAACAAATATTTCATATCTCCTACATACCCTTTCAATGTATTGACTCCTAAAGTTATACCTGCCGGAAATGATTCAAAGAAACCATATTGAATATGAACAGTCGGTAAAAGCTTTGTTAAATCACTAACAGGAAAAACACCCACTTTATACGTACTATCAGGAGTTATATAGGCCGTTGTTTCTCTATCGGCCCGAATATATGTTATGCTGACCGGAGATATAGTATCTTGTTTCTGACTTTTCAAAATACTCATCTCAGCGATAAAATCCGTATAGGAGACAGATTTTCCATTTAATGCAATAATACTATCTCCCTGTTGCATACCTGCAGCTAAAGCAGGTGCTCCGGGAATAATGCTATCCACAACAAATGGGAAACGGTAGGAAGCAAAACGTACGGAATCTACCATTAAACGCTGCATCATATCATCCGGAATATAAACAGAGGCCTGGCTTCCATCTCGAAGAACTGATACCTGACGAGCTTCCACAATGGCACGAAGATCCAAACGGGAAAATTCCTTTCCATCAGCAGAAAGAAGAATGTCACCATCTCTAAAACCGACTTCCTTAGCTGTTCCATTGAAGTCCATTCCTAATTTACTGTCTTTGACCGAGATAAAAGAATCTCCCCAAGCAAAAAGAATCATGGAATAAATAAAAAGTGCTAATAGGAAATTAAACAGAACCCCTCCTATCATTACCAGTAATCGTTGCCATGCTGGCTTAGAACGAAACTCCCAGGGCTGCGCCGGTTGTTTCATTTGTTCCGTATCCATTGATTCATCAATCATACCGGCTATCTTAACATAGCCTCCTAATGGCAACCATCCTACGGCATATTCTGTATCACTATTTTTAGGTTTGAATTTGAAAAGCGTAAACCAGGGATCGAAAAATAAACAGAACTTTTCTACCTTTATTTTAAATAAGCGGGCAAAAAGAAAGTGCCCACCCTCATGAATAATAACAAGTAAGGATAAACTCATGATGAGTTGTAAGGCACGAATTAAAATAGTCTCCATTATTTGAGTTCTTAAGTTTTTTAAGTTTATGTTTTCAGGTTTGTAGTTTTTTATAATATCATATTATTCACTACTAGCCTCTAAATTCTTAATTAAATCATTTCCAACGCAATACGACGAGCCTCAGCATCCGTCGCCACATAATCCTCATACGTTGGTTGAGCTACATATGAAGTACGATTCATCGTTTTCTCAATTATTTTACTCATTGCAAGATATGATATTTTATCTTCCAAAAAGGCGGCTACTACAATTTCATTAGCAGCATTCACAATACAAGGCATATTTCCCGCCCGGTTCATAGCTTCAAAAGCTAAAGCCAAGTTCCGGAAACGTTCGAGGTCGGGTAGTTCAAACGTAAGACTGGAATATTGACTGAAATCAAGTCTTTCGAAAGAAGAGCGAATGCGGTCCGGAAAAGAAAACGCATATTGTATCGGCAATTTCATGTCAGGTAAACCCAGTTGAGCCTTAATTGAACCATCTTCAAACTGAACCATAGAATGTACAATAGATTGGGGATGTACCAATACTTCAATCTGATCCGGCCTAACACCAAACAACCATTTAGCTTCAATCATTTCAAAACCTTTGTTCATCATAGTTGCTGAATCAATGGTTATTTTTGCACCCATTTCCCAATTCGGATGTTGTAATGCCTGTTTTTTTGTTACAGTACGTAAATCCGTAAGTGGAAATGTACGGAACGGTCCTCCAGAAGCTGTCAGTATCAATTTTTCAATTGAATTATATCCTTCTCCTACAAGACATTGGAATATAGCAGAATGTTCAGAATCAACCGGAATAATAAAAGAATGATATTGTTTAGCCATTTTCTCTATGAGATCTCCGGCAACAACCAAAGTTTCTTTATTTGCCAGGGCAATTGTCTTTCCAGCACGAATAGCATGAATGGTTGGTCGGAGGCCAGAATAACCCACCATAGCTGTAAGGACAATATCAATTGGTTGGGATTCCACCACCTGGCAAATTGCTTCCATCCCGGCATATATTTTTATAGGAAGATTTCCCAAGGCATCCTTTAGCTGGTGATATTTTTTCTCATTAGCAATTACAACAACTTCCGGTAAAAAAGCACGCGCCTGTTCAATTAATAATTGAACATTGTTATGTGCAGTTAATGCATAAACCTCATATAGATCAACCTGTTCAGCAATTACTTGCAGCGCTTGCGAACCGATTGAACCGGTAGAACCTAATATGGCTATTTGTTTTTTTACGTTCGTATCATTCATTATTTTGTGTACTTCAAAAAACAATAAAACTTTCAGGATTTACAGCTTTTCCCTTATGCCAAAGTTCAAAATGCAAGTGAGGCCCGGTTGTTAATGTACCTGTACTTCCCACCAATGCTATTACTTCACCTGCTTTTACCTGTTCTCCTTGTTTCTTTAACAAAGCCCCACAATGTTTATAGAAAGATATAAATTCCTGACTATGTTGTACACCAATCACATAACCCGTTTCTGCCGTATAGGAACTGATAATAACTATACCATCCAATGTAGTCAAAACACTTTCATTCGGATTAGCAGCAATATCTATTCCATAATGACTAATATCAGCATCATAACGAGAAGTAATAATTCCACGTGTTGGTGTATGAAATAGAAGTCCATCTGCTTCAGCCTGCAAATTAATAGTTGTCAGATTGTACTTCTCTGTTTCTTCATATTGTCTTCTGAATTCTTCTTCCCTCTCTGTCCTTTCCATGAGCAAATCTTCCCGCATAACGGTAAGTTCTTCCATATTTTGGGCAGTATCCGCCTTTATTTCTCCTTTAAAAATATCTTGGATATTCATCACATATAAATTCTGTCGTTCTACCACAGCACTTAAAGAATCAAATTTTAATGCATTCTCTACTACCTGTGACCGCAATTCGCTGTTCATATAACCTGGCAAATAGTTTCTTAAAGGAGTAAATATCAACACGCACGCAACAATTACAAAAACCAGAATAAGTGCAGATAATAACACTGAAAACCCATTCATTTTAGAGACACGCAAACTAACCACCTCTTCGAGAGTATTTTCGTTGAGAATGGAAATTTTATATTTAAATCTAAAGTTGTGCCAAAAGGCTTTACCAAATAGTTTCCGTGGCATGCTTATTTTTTAAGATTGAAATGCAAATGTAAGCAATTCGCTTTAGTTCATTATCGTTTCTTTATGCAATTTAACGAAAAACGCATATAAGCAGAATTATTTCATCTATTTACTCTTCCGGATCATCTAACGTAAGTAATCCCTCAGGTAAATTAACAGTCATCAATTTATGTATCTGATCAATATCGGTGATAAACTCTTCCTGTGCAGGAATAAGCAATTCACGATCATCATGATTGACAACAAATAAAATATTAGATGTGGAATCATCAATATCAATAATTTCTCCCAGTGAATCACCCTCAGTAGTTTGCAAAATAAATCCTATAAAAAAATGCCAGGTAAGTCCGGACACTTCCTGTTCTTCCGCATATTTCACCGGAAAATAAACGTCCACATTGGTAAACAGACGTGCTTTTTCTGTACTATTTATCCCTTCCAGTTTTACAAGGGCGGTAGTATCCGATCGGAAACGATACTCTTCAATGAAAAAAGGAACAAAAATTCCATCCAGTAAACAGACAAAATAATCATTGTCTACCCGATCAAAAATATCGTCTGTAAATGTAAAGGAGAGTTCCCCGTGAATGCCATGAGGTTTATTAAACATACCGATCTTATATACCTCTTCATTCCTGATCATATACGGGTTATTTTAGCACCGATGCCATTCAGGCGTCCTTCAATATCCTGATAGCCTCGGTCAATCTGTTCGATATTATGTATACGGCTTACACCTTCGGCACTCATAGCAGCAATCAATAAAGCAATACCGGCACGAATATCAGGAGAAGTCATATTACTACCACGTAATTTGAAATTTCTATTATGTCCGATCACTACAGCTCTGTGTGGATCACATAATATAATTTGTGCTCCCATATCAATCAACTTGTCGACAAAGAACAAACGACTTTCAAACATCTTCTGATGTAGAAGTACACTTCCTTTCGCCTGTGTTGCAACAACCAAAATCACACTCAATAAGTCGGGTGTAAGTCCAGGCCAGGGAGCATCTGCAATAGTCATAATTGATCCATCTATAAAAGATTCAATTTCATAACAATCCTGTGCCGGTACAAAAATATCATCGTTCCGTTGCTCTAACTTCACTCCCAACCGACGAAAGCTTTCAGGAATTATACCCAGATTCTCATAAGACACATTTTTAATCGTCAAATCACTTTGGGTCATGGCGGCCATCCCGATAAAGCTTCCGACCTCAATCATATCCGGAAGTACCGTATGTTCCGTTCCATGGAGTTCATCGACTCCTTCAATGGTTAATAAATTAGATGCAATGCCACTAATCTTTGCCCCCATCCGATTGAGCATTTTGCATAGCTGCTGCAAATAAGGTTCACATGCAGCATTATAGATGGTTGTAATTCCCTCTGCCAATACAGCAGCCATCACAATGTTAGCTGTCCCGGTAACGGAAGCTTCATCAAGCAACATATATGTGCCTTTTAATTTATCTGCCGTTATTTCATAGAGTTCCCGTGAACTATCATAGTTGAAATGAGCCCCCAAATTCTGGATGCCCAAAAAATGAGTATCTAGCCTGCGCCGACCGATCTTATCACCTCCAGGCTTGCAAATCAAAGCCCTACCAAAACGGGCAATCATGGGCCCTAACAACATAACGGATCCCCTGAGGCTGGAACCTTTCTTTAAAAAATCATCACTTTCCAGGTATTCATAATTCAGTTCTTCAGCTTTGAAGGAATAAGAGTTTATACCAAGCTTGCATACTTTGACACCCATATCACGCATCAATTGTATCAGGTTATTCACATCCAGGATATCTGGTATATTATGAACAATCACTTCATCCGAAGTTAAAAGTGTAGCACAAATGATTTGCAGTATTTCGTTTTTCGCGCCCTGGGGATAAATATTCCCATTCAACCTGTGGCCGCCTTCTATAACAAATGATGCCATTTTTTTTAGAATTATGAATTATGAATTATGAACTATGAATTATTATTGAGGCGTCTGCCCTAACGATTCTAATTCCTAAACTCTTAATTCTCAATTATTTATATCATCTTCTTTTTTGATTGTATCCATGATTATTGTTTTGCGCTCGCTGACGACGATTCATTGTCATGCGGGTTTCCATCAATTTAAGAATTACATCATCCAGGTATAACTGACCGCCGGAATATTCCATCAAATCATCATTAATCTTTTTATCATCTACTGTGTCTTTATTCCATGCCATAAAGTCCTTCTTCATGTGGTTGGCAATCAAGGCAATTAAATTATCTTTTTCATCTCCATCTGGCATTTCACACGCTTTTTTAATTAAAACTTCCAGCGTTCGACCGTAATGACGATAACGAATTTTAGTACTCGGATAAGGAATACGTTCTGGCTTTGTATCCAGATTATCTTTACGAATGATGTCATAAGGATAATCAATATCCAAACTGAAGTCAGACATAATAGCCAGATGATCCCAGAGTTTATGCTTAAAATCGGGCACATCTCTTAAATGAGGAAACATATTGCCCATAATATTAATAACTGTATTTGCGCATCGTTGACGCTCTGCACGGTCTTGAATGGTTAATGCAAAATCTACCATGTTTTGAATACTTCTTCCGTATTCCGGCAAAGGAAGCCTTTTTTGTTGGGTATTATAAAACATATATTTTAATTTATTAATATTCGATTTCCAGAGACTTGAAGCTTGATTATCTTAAATAGTCTATTGAGTCCGTATATAAAATAGGAGCTCACAATTATAAACTCGAAAACTCATAAAATGTTCTTCTTCGGGATAGTAGTCACAAATTCTTTGAGGTAAAACGGTTCAAAATAGGCCACATCTTCAAATTTCTGACAAGCAAATGCCTTCTCGGCTAACGGAAACATCCTTTTTGCTAATGGATGAATGTTATCGATAAAATGAGCGTTAGAATGAGTAATTTTCTCCTTGCATTTAACTGCCCCATTACCGAAGAAGTAAACCGGATGTTTTTCCAGATATTCCAGATAAGAAGTTTCATCCACAATATCCGCTGAAGTTTTGCGTACTTCATTCAAGGCACGATCATATATTGCTGCATACACTTCCATGCGCCGGGCATCGATCATAGGACAAAGAAGCGCATCTTCCGGTAATTCATGATATAACAACACAGGAACACTCATTACTTCCAGTGTAGGTAATCCAATCAAAGGAACATCCCGGCCATAACAAATACCTTTTGCCATTGAAACCCCGATGCGCAAACCTGTATAGGATCCCGGGCCACAACTAACTGCTACCGCATCCAAAGGAATGGCATGACTGTCTACCAGCGAAAGAGCTTCATCAATGAAAGGCCCTAATAATGTAGCATGTGAGGGACCTTCGTAATCTTCTTTGGAAAAAATTGTATGACCATCTTCGCTAACTGCCACCGAACAAACTGTAGTAGATGTTTCAATATGAAGGATACACGACATAGTTTCTGGTTATTATTTTGCAAAACTAACTAAAATCCTGAACTTTATTGATTCTTTTACTTACTTTTGCACAAAATATGAGATTATATGATACTATCTATGACTGGTTACGGCAAAGCAGTTGCTGAACTTTCTGACAAAAAAGTCAATATTGAAATTAAATCGCTAAACAGCAAAGCTCTAGACCTTAACACTCGTATAGCTCCCCTCTATCGGGAAAAAGAAATCGAAATCCGAAATGAAATTTCCAAAACACTGGAACGTGGAAAAATAGACTTCTGTCTGTGGATTGGAAAAAAAGAAACGGAGTCAGCCGTAATGATTAATCAGGGACTGCTGAAAAGTTACCACGACCAGATTACCGAGACTGCTGAAAAACTAAATATTGCCCTCCCTGCCGATTGGTTTTCAACACTTCTGCGTATGCCGGATGTTATAAGTAAGCCTGAAATGCAAGAATTAACCGACGAAGAATGGACATTAGTACATGCAGGAATAGAAGAGGCTATTAATCTGTTAATTGAATTCCGCAAACAGGAAGGAAAGACACTGGAAAAAAGATTTAATGATAATATTCAGCATATAAAAGACCTTCTGGAAGCAGTAACTCCTTATGAAAAAGAAAGAGTTGAAAAAGTGCGGGAACGCATTATGGAAGCATTAGAAAAAACCATTGGAGTTGACTACGATAAGAACCGTCTGGAGCGGGAACTCATTTATTATATTGAGAAACTGGATATCAACGAAGAAAAACAACGCCTGGTCAATCACCTGAAATACTATATTAATACAATGGAAGGAACGAGTGGTCAGGGAAAAAAATTAGGTTTCATTGCCCAGGAAATGGGGCGGGAAATCAATACGCTGGGTAGCAAGTCTAACCATCCGGAGATGCAAAAGATTGTTGTTCAAATGAAAGATGAATTGGAGCAGATAAAGGAACAGATCTTAAACGTATTATAATATTAATGAGTGGTAAAGTAATTATTTTTTCGGCCCCCTCAGGATCCGGCAAATCAACTATGGTACAATTTCTGATGGGGAGAAAATATTTAAATCTCGCATTTTCAGTTTCGGCAACCAGCCGTCCTCCCAGAAATTATGAGACAAACGGAGTCGAATATTTTTTCTTAACTCCGGATGAATTTCGTCAAGCCATTGCAAACGATGAATTCCTCGAATATGTTGAAGTATACGAAAACCGTTTTTATGGGACATTGAAAGCTCCCATTGAAGCTCAGTTATCGGAAGGAAAAAATATCATGTTCGATGTGGATGTAATAGGTGCACAACAAATCAAAGACTTTTACGGAGATCGTTCCTTATCTATCTTCCTCCGTCCTCCCTCTTTGGAAGAACTTCGCAGGCGTCTTTATAAAAGAGGTAGCGACTCACCGGAATTCATTGAAGAGCGTTTAGCTAAAGCTGAATATGAGCTTACCTTTGAAAAGCACTTTGATGTGGTAATAGTAAATGATGATTTGTATACTGCTAAATGTGATATATTAAAATGTGTTGAACATTTCCTGGGGATAGAATGAGAAGAATGAAGATAAAAACAGGCATATTCGGCGGTTCTTTCAATCCTATTCATATCGGGCATTTGGCATTGGCCAATTATTTGTGTGAATTTGAAGGATTAGAAGAGCTATGGTTTCTGGTGAGCCCGCAAAATCCAATCAAAAAACAGGAAATACTCTGGGATGATCAAAAAAGGCTGCAGTTGGTAGAAGCTGCTATCGTTGATTATCCCAAATTCCGTGCTTCTGATTTTGAATTCTCTCTTCCCCGTCCTTCTTATACTTTTTACACGCTTTCCAAACTGAAAGAAACTTATCCTCTTCATTCTTTTATATTGATTATAGGATCAGATAACTGGATATATTTCGATAAATGGAAAGAAGCAAACCGTATTCTGGCTGAAAATGAAGTATGGATTTATCCTCGTCCCGGATTTCCGGTAAACGGTGATTCATTACCAGTAAATATCAGATTAATAAATGCCCCTCTTTTGGAAATCAGCTCTACATTCATACGGAATGCATTAAGTGAGAGAAAGGATATCAGATACTTTCTGCATCCAAACAGCTACAAAATATTAATGGAAGAATAGTTTTCATACTTTCCCTTAACCACACTATCACAATAAGAATTATTTCAGAAAAGTATCACTAGTCTTATAATCCGTTGTAATCACCTGAATAAGAACGAATTATTTGCCATATCTTCTGGGTTTTTAATCATGGAAGTTACACAAGTCTCATACTCTAAAGAAGTAATTTTAAGTTAGAAAATACACATTTCATCTCGGTAAATCAATGATTTACGACAACAACTTAAGGCATTACCGGTATAATTCAAATGATTTACTGATAAACGAATTGAGAAATAAAAAGTTCTCTCATACTCCAAAGTCGGTAGCATTCAGTTCAAGTCTGGGTAGTATTTGAACCAAATCCCGGTAGCATTATTTAAATATTTAATTCGGGAAATAGGATAAAATGGGCAACTAAAAGCTAAATCCTACGCCTAAAAAGACAGAATCGCCATACGGGGTTGAACTGTTCTGAACGATATCATAATTCAAAGACAAAACTACAGGACGTAAAGAAATACCAATACCCACCAATACAGCAGGAACAAATCTATTTTCAGTTATCTTCGCTTGAACCCCATCTTCGTCATTATACTTTAAAGTTTCCCGTTGATAGAAAAGTTCGGGTTTTACTGTTACAAAGAAACGTCTACTAAAATAATAATCCGCATATAGATTAATACCAAATTGGTGTTGCTTTTCCTTTATTTCGGATAAATAACTTAACCAATGATATTTCTCAGTCGCATATGCATAAGAGATTCCTGCCCCGGCTATAAAATTATTGGTAAATCTATATCCCAACTGAGGAGATAAATAAATACTCCAATAATCATTGGAACCAAAACCAAATCCGATCTGACCACCATATACTAATTTACTCGGATCAAAACCTTTCACTTGCTGATTCAAAGACTCTCCTGACTGTGAATAAGCAGTAATACTTATTACTGCACAAAGAATAAGCAATCCAATTTTTTTCATGATACACACAGATTTTTCAGTTTCGCACAAACTTAAGAATGTTTTCTATATTTACAAAGAAGGAATAAAAGTTTTTGTGTAAAAAAAACCGACCCATTTACATGGATCGGTTTTTTAAATTGATATATGAAATTAATTATTCAATAACAATTGGTTTATACTGAGGAACCAATGCTTTCATTACAATCCAGCCTATAAGATAAGCAACCGCACAAATAGAGAATATAATGAAATATCCGGCTTCCTCACCTTGGAATCCAAGAAATGCCATTTGTGTTTCACCGGCGTGATCAAATAACATACCTGATCCTTTATTTATCAGGAATGAACCGATTCCACCTGCCATACCACCGATACCAGTAATGGTAGCAATTGCACTTTTAGGGAACATATCACCAATAGTAGAGAAAATATTAGCTGACCATGCCTGATGCGCAGCACCTGCAATACCAATAATGATAACTGGGAACCAATAGGAGTAACTACCCAATGGTTGTGCAAAAAGAGCCAGTAAAGGGAAGAATGCAAAAATCAACATTGCTTTCATACGACCGGCATAAGGGTTCATGCCTTTCTTATCAACAAAATAAGAAGGTAGCCAACCACCAACAATTGAAAGAAGAGTAATTAAATAAAGAATAAAGATAGCTAACTGCCCTGCCGGATCCGAAGATTTAATATCATATACTGAACTTAAATAAGCAGGTGCCCAGAATAAATAGAACCACCATACACCGTCAGTCATAAATTTACCGAAAGCAAAAGCCCAGGTTTGTTTATATTTGAAACAATTAGCAAAAGAAATCTTTTTCTCCGGTACTTTTTCACCATTCTCTTCTGTAGGATTTTGCGATTCCTGGTCTTGCTGAATATATGCCAGCTCAGCTTTGTTTACTTTTGGATTAACTTCCGGTTTCTTATAAATAAATACCCAGAAACCCATCCAGAGAAAACCAAGTGCACCAATAATAATAAACGCCATTTCCCATCCCCAACGGGCCGCAATAACAGGAATTGTTACGGGAGCTGCAAGGGCACCCACCGTTGCACCGGCATTAAAGATACTGGTTGAAAAAGCTCTGTCTTTTTTCGGAAAATATTCAGCAGTTGCTTTAATTGCAGCAGGAAAGTTACCAGCTTCACCCACGGCTAAAACAAAGCGGGCAAATATGAACAATACTACGCTGACATTTACCACCATAGCCACATCATCAACTCTAGCAATAGCTTCCCTTGCACCTTCAAAGCCCACAAACCACTCACCGGCAACGATTCCTGAAGTGGCTATACCACAAAATGCATGCAAACATGCACCTAAAGACCATATTCCAATGGCCCAAAGAAATCCTTTTTTCGTATCCATCCAGTCCACAAAACGACCGGCAAACAGCATACTTATTGCATAAAAAATGGAAAATAAAGCGGTAATGTTACCATAGTCATTGTTTGTCCAATGAAATTCAGGAGCAATAAAGTCCTTCCATGTTAAGGAGAGAACCTGCCTGTCCAGATAGTTGATAGTTGTTGCGAAAAATAACATAGCACAGATCGTCCATCTGTAGTTTGTCATTTTCCCACCAGCTGTTTTTAAAGCACTCATGATAATTGATTTAAATGATTAGTTGTTATTTCTGGCTTCAAAAATACAATTATTATTAAATATACAATGAGAAATATTGCTTATTTTACTGTATTAATTGTCCTATTAATAGTATTTTTCATAAAAACCGGCAAAATACGCAGAAAACAGATTGTTTACGTACACGAGAAATGAAAAATACACTTATAAAAACAAAAAGTACACTGGAAAAAAGAAAAGACAGAATATCTTTGTAATCTCAGAATACTTGATGTTCGGTATCCGAATCTATTACCTAATAAAAAATTGTATGAAAAAATTGTTAAGCAAATTGCTTTTAGGAGGACTTTTACTGTGCTCACCTTCACTCATGGCTCAGAAAATATCCGATCAACTTCCCTGGTCAGTACGTATGGTTGAATCAGAAATGCTTCGTTGTCCCGAAGCCTGGCAACTTGATTTTCAACCTACATTAAAGTGGGATTATTGCCATGGCCTGGAGCTGCAAGCCTTCCTGGATGTTTATGATACCTATAATGATCCACGCATTTTCGAATATGCTGTTGCTTATGCCGATACAATGATCCGTCCGGATGGTAGTATAGTTGCTTATAAACTCGAAGACTATAATATAGATCGCGTAAATACTGGGAAATACCTTTTCCGTATCTATGACCAAACGAAAGAAGAAAGATATAAAAAAGCAATCGATTTACTGAGAAGTCAACTGGATACCCACCCACGCAATGAAGACGGTGGATTCTGGCACAAAAAAATATATCCACACCAAATGTGGCTGGATGGTCTTTACATGGGAGCTCCTTTTTATGCAGAATATGCATACCGTAATTCGCAACCGCAAGATTATGCGGATGTTATCCGTCAGTTCCTGCTGGCAGCCAAGCATACATATGATCCAACCAATGGTTTATACCGGCATGCAGCAGATGTCAGTAAACAACAAAAATGGGCTGATCCGGTAACAGGGCAATCGGCTCACAGTTGGGGACGTGCAATGGGTTGGTATACAATGGCGATTGTAGATGCACTCGATTTTATACCCAAGCACGAAACAGGCAGAGACTCTATGCTCTATATTTTAAATAATATAGCTATTCAATTAAAACATCTCCAGGATTCAAAAACCGGATTATGGTATCAGGTACTGGATAAAAGCGGAGAGAAAGGAAATTACGTGGAATCAACCTGTTCGAGCATGTTTATTTATGCTTTATTCAAAGCTGTTCGGAATGAATATATTGATAAATCTTTTCTGAATGTAGCACTCAAAGGATATCAGGGAATACTGGATAATCTGATTGAAACGGATAAAAATGGTGTGATCTCAATTACCCAGGGATGTGCGGTTGCCGGAGTGGGTGGAGAAAAGAATTACCGTTCCGGTACGTATGAATACTACCTGAGCGAACCGGTACGCAGCAATGATCCCAAAGCTGTAGGACCATTTATCATGGCAAGCCTGGAATGGGAACGCCTGCAACGATTCGGTTATTTACCTAAATAAAAGTTTTACATCCTTAAAAAATAAGTTATGAAAAAATTAACCCTAGCTCTTATTGTATTGATTATTGGTAGTTGTCATTTATCTTTTGCACAACAAGACACTCTCGTAGTAGCCCGCGATGGAACCGGACAATTCCGGAATATTCAGGATGCAGTGGAATCTATCCGTGCCTTTATGGATTATACAGTAGTTGTCTATATCAAAGATGGTATTTATAAAGAAAAGTTAGTGATTCCTTCCTGGATTAAAAATGTCATACTTGTAGGTCAAAGTGAAGATAAGACGATTATTACGTATGATGACCATGCTAATATCAATAAAATGGGAACATTCCGTACGTATACTGTAAAAGTAGAGGGCAGTGATATTACCTTCAAAAATTTAACGATTGAGAACAATGCGCCCCAATTGGGACAAGCTGTAGCTTTACATACCGAAGGCACCCGACTGATGTTTTTTAAGTGCCGCTTTCTGGGGAATCAAGATACTATATTTACAGGCAGCGAAGGTTCATACCTGTTATTCACAGACTGCTATATAGAAGGTACTACCGATTTTATTTTCGGACCTTCTACCGCTTTATTCGAACGATGCACAATTCATAGCAAACGCAATTCTTACATCACTGCTGCTTCAACCCCACCCAATGTTGAACATGGTTATGTATTCAGAATCTGCAAGTTGACTGCTGCTCCCGGTATCGACAAGGTATATTTGGGTCGGCCCTGGAGACCTTATGCTGCTACTGTTTTTATTAATTGTGAAATGGGTGCCCACATACGCCCGGAAGGTTGGGACAATTGGAGAAATCCGGAAAATGAGAAGACTGCTCGCTATGCAGAATTTAATAGTAAAGGAGAGGGAGCCAATCCTAAAGCCAGGGTGAGCTGGAGTAAACAACTCACGGATAAAGATATGAAGAATTATTCTGTAGAGAATATATTTAAAGGTGATAGTAATTGGTATCCATACAAAAGATAGTATCCGTATATATTTTAATATTTAATACGATAATGAAAAATAAACACTTAATAATCAGCAGCATATTTTTACTCGGTCTATTAGGCTGCAGTCATCCTGCGGATACTCGTAAAGAGCCATTAACTGGCTGGAATCAAGTACCTGAAATACTTAAAAACATTCAAGAACCTGTCTTTCCGGATTCGTCATTCAATATCTTTGATTACGGTGCTAAAGCAGATGTTACTTATGACAGTCGTCCGGCCCTATTAAAAGCCATCAATGAATGTAATCTGGCAGGCGGAGGCAAAGTGATTGTTCCTGCCGGCCAATACTTAGTTAAGGGTCCCCTGATTCTCAAAAGCCACGTCAATCTTCATTTAGAAAAAGGGGCCCGACTGGAATTCTCTGCCGAACCGACTGATTATCTTCCGATGGTGCTTACTGAGTGGGAAGGGACAGAATGTTACAATTATTCACCTTTCATTTATAGTTACCAGTGTGTAAATGTTGCTATCACAGGTGAGGGTGAGATAGATGGAAACGGGGCAGTGGTATTCAATACCTGGAAGAAACTGGAAAAACCCGCTATGGATCGCCTCCGCCAGATGGGAAATGACAGTGTACCGGTTTACGAACGAGTATTCGGAGAAGGTTATTATCTTCGCCCTTGCATGGTTCAGTTCTTCGGTTGTAAGAATGTACTGGTTGACGGAGTGAAAATCTACGACTCCCCTTTCTGGATCATTCATCCTGTCTATTGTGATAATGTGATCGTACGTAACGTCTATATTGACGGCCAAAACTATAACAATGATGGTTGTGATCCGGAATCTTCCACCAATGTATTAATTGAAAATGTGCATTTCAATGTAGGCGATGATGGTATTGCTATCAAGTCCGGCCGTGATCAGGATGGCTGGCGTGTGGGTCAGGCAACTGAAAACGTAATTATCCGTAATTGTCACTTTTCACAATGGGCTATTACAATAGGTAGTGAAATGTCGGGAGGAGTCCGAAACATTTTTATTGAAGACTGTAAAATTGATAGTTGCCGAAACGGAATCTACTTCAAATCCAATATGGACAGAGGCGGCTTTTTCGAAAACTTATACATGCGCAGGATTACTGCCGATATTTGTTTGTGGGGAATGATTAACTTCCGAACAGACTATCATGGATACCGTGGTGGTAATTATCCTACTAAATTCAGGAACATTACGATCGAAGATGTTGTTTGTAACCGGGTCGATAGTGTAGCTTTAATGGCCAACGGTATTCCGGAAGCCAAACTCTATAATATAACACTCCGAAATATAGAGGTTAAAAAGGCCCCTAAAGCTACTCAAATGAAGAATGTGGAAAATCTGGTGTTGGAAAATGTAAAAGTAAATGGTAAGCTGATAACAGAAGCAGAAGAATAAAAATCTGATTTTATCCATGTAAATTCAGATTTTATCTTTAATTTTATAATAAATATATGTATTACTAAATTTTCTGAATATGAAGAAGCCTATTTATTTACTATTATTATTCATTGGATTTTCCTGTCAGTCAGATCCTGAAACCATCAACGAAACACCGGAAAATAACAATGAAATTGAAACGCCGAAAGAAAATAATCCAAAAGAACCGGAAGAATGGATTGATACTAATCTGACCCGCACTGAAACAGAAATGGTAAAATCAGGTAATGAATTTTCCATTCGACTTTTCAAGGAGATTAATAAAAATGAGGGCAATAAGAATCTCTTTATTTCTCCCCTCAGTGCTTCTATGGCACTTTCGATGGTTACCAACGGAGCTGCCGGAACAACCTTATTAGAATTACAGGATGCTTTGGGTTTTAAATCATTTACCCTGGAAGAAACCAATACTTATTACAGGAAGATGATCAGATTACTACGCGATTCAGACGAAGATATCATAACCACTGTAGCAAATTCGATCTGGGTAAATCAGCACTTTCCTATCTTGGAATCTTTTAAGGAAACCAATCAAAAATATCTGGACGCAGAAGTTGCCAACCTCGATTTTTCAAACCCGGATGCGAAAAATATTATTAACCAATGGTGCGAAGATAAAACCAATGGCCGGATTAAAGACATGCTTAACAGTACTGATGAAAGCCAACTCTTGTTTTTACTCAATACAATTTACTTCAATGCCCCGTGGCAAGAACGTTTTTTTGAGGAATTAACCAAAGAGGATATTTTCAAAAACTTCGATGGCACACAATCAAAGGTAAATATGATGAATTTAACCCGTTCTATTAATTACCTGGAAGAAGATAATATACGATTTACGGAATTATTTTATGGTACTTCCGCTTCCTTTAGCATGGTTATTTTACTGCCAGAGGGAAATAATACACCCCAAACAATTATTGATAATCTAACACCTGAGAAATGGAACAAATGGAATGAAAATTTGAAAAGAGGACATTTTGTCCATATTTCTTTGCCTAAATTTAAGATCGAATATGAAAGAGCACTGAATGATGATTTACAGGCAATAGGCATAAAAGAAGCCTTTAATGTGGCTTCTGCTAATTTCAGTGCATTATCTTCTCAGAAAACATTTATTTCAATGGTAAAGCAGAAAAGCTTTATAGATTTGAATGAAAAAGGAACGGAAGCAGCTGCAGCAACTATTGCTGGAATGATAGGATCTGGAGGGGGTGAACCACCTACTCCTATGGAATTCAAAGTAAATCGTCCTTTTGTGTATGTTATGCAAGAGAAAACTACCGGAACAATTCTGTTTATTGGTAAAATTGAGAAGTTGTAGAAACATAGATTAAATTGTTATCATAAGCCCAACCAAATTAAAGAAAGTATGGTTGGGCTTTTTTTGCTTTCATGATTTCAATATTGGCACATATATATTCCTGATATAGTCACGAGGAGAAAATTTCAAGGAAATAGAAATCAAAAATAAGTATTTATAAAATATTTGAGCTGTTTTCAAAAAATCTCGTTTTGAAGAAATATGATAGAAAATACTGCATTATTCTATCTTTTGTTTTCTCTTCAAACGTTTTCGGGCTTTTACTGTTTTTTACGTGAAGTCGTTTATATAGCTTCTGAGCAGGATAATTTCTTCTTCGGAAAATATATTTTGCGTCGAAAAATGAAAAGAAATGAGCTGTTAATGGCAGAAGTAAAAAACAAAAGCTGTTTTCTTGTCGAATAAAACCTTCAGATTTGGTTAACATTTATAATTGTTTATTTACTAAACTTAGTAGAGTTATTAACCAAAAGTAGTAGAGTTGTTAACCAAATTGTTATCTCGTTCGCATCAAAAGAAAAAGAGCCGCGAAATAGGTGAAGAAAAAAGGTTTCAGGACGAAATTTTATTCTCATGAATTCTATTCCGTCAGCTCTTTCTGCCGTTTTAATTGTGTTAGAATACTCCCATTTACTGACTTATCCTATTATTTTAATGATTATCCGCATACTGTCCGTTGATTTATTGAACATCATATGAATGT